>CP058647.1:2480000-3080000 GCA_014323545.1 Hyphobacterium sp. CCMP332 | reverse complement strand
AATCAATATTTTTGAAACCAATTGAATGCTTAATTGCTTAGAAGCATATGAACGTATCAAAAGAAAAAATTCTCAAAGCCCTCTCAAGAGTAATTGATCCGGACTTAAAGAAAGATCTGGTTTCCTTAAATATGATTCAGGATGTTAATTTCAGTACTAATGAAATTTCCTTTACCGTTATGCTTACAACTCCGGCCTGTCCATTAAAGGAAATGATCCGAAAAAGCTGCGTTGAGGAACTTCAAAAAGATTTTGGAAGCGAGATAGAACTCAATATTACTATGAGTTCTAATGTAACAAGTACGCGATTAAACGATGCTCCATTACTTCCCAATGTAAAAAATATAATCGCTGTTGCCAGTGGTAAGGGGGGGGTTGGCAAGTCTACGGTAAGTGCAAATCTGGCAGTTGCGCTTGCTCAGCAAGGTGCAAAAGTAGGATTGATCGATGCTGATATCTTCGGGCCCTCTCAACCCACCATGTTTGGATGTGAAGATCAAAAACCGGGCATTGTTGAAGAAGATGGAAAAAATAAAATTATCCCTATTTCCAGATACGGGGTTAAACTCATTTCAATTGGTTTTCTTACACCTGCTGATTCTGCCATCGTCTGGAGAGGACCTATGGCGAGCTCAGCCTTAAAACAATTTTTTAGTGATTGCGACTGGGGTCCTTTGGATTATTTAATAATTGACCTGCCTCCTGGAACAAGTGATATTCATCTCACATTAGTGCAAAGTATACCTGTTACAGGCGCTCTTATAGTGACTACCCCGCAAAAGGTTGCCTTAGCTGATGCACAAAAAGGTCTCGCTATGTTTCAGCAGGAACAAATTAATGTGCCTGTACTAGGGATCGTTGAGAATATGGCTTATTTTACTCCTGAGGAATTGCCTGAAAATAAGTATTTTATATTTGGTAAAAACGGAGGAGTGAATTTATCTGAAAAAAATAATGTTCCTTTCCTGGGTCAAATTCCACTTGTGCAAAGCATTCGTGAAAGTGGTGATAGTGGAAAACCTGTGATGGAGCAAGTAGATGGTGCAACTAAAGATTCATTTTTAGAAATATCCAGTAACTTGGCTCGACAGGTGGCCATACGAAATGCAAATCACGAAAAAACAAAAATAGTAGAAATGAAAATGTGATGAAGAATGGTGGATATGCTTGAAAGAATTGAAAAGGCACTTGATACGGTACGACCCTATTTAAACAAAGACGGTGGAGATGTTAAAGTAGTAGAAATCAAACACAACGTGCTTGTAATCGAATTTGAGGGAAATTGCAGTTCCTGTACAATGTCCAATATGACTCTCAAAGCGGGAATAGAAGAATCTGTTATAAAGGCTGTA
The DNA here is from genome assembly GCA_014323545.1 of Hyphobacterium sp. CCMP332. NCBI lineage: Bacteria > Pseudomonadati > Pseudomonadota > Alphaproteobacteria > Maricaulales > Maricaulaceae > Hyphobacterium > Hyphobacterium sp. CCMP332. The sequence goes on along the minus strand of CP058647.1, from coordinate 3,078,648 downwards.
CCTGAAATTAAGTACGTCAAAGCCCTTAATTTACCCGTTAAATAAAATACTTATACAAATTACCCTTTTTCTCCTTATTTAGAATAATTATATAATTAAAACTATGATCAAAAATATACTTACAATAATCCTTTCGCTAATCGTACTTACTTCAATTGCCCAGCAGAGTATGAATATGACGGAGGTCTCTAATTTTTATCCGAGTAATGTCACACCCGGCAATCCTGAACAATTCAATGATATTTGGGGCTATGTGGCACCAGATGGTAGAGAATATGCCATTTTCGGTAGCGTTTCCGGTACTTATTTTATTGATGTTACTAATGCGGCAAGTCCAATGGAAATTGATTATTTTCCAGGTGGAGGCACCGGAATATGGAGGGATTTTAAAACCTATAAGCATTATGCATTCGGTGTGGCCGATGTGACATCGGGTAATACTTTGCAAATTTTTGACCTGCAATACCTGCCCGATTCTGTGGTGAAAGTCTATGATGACAATACTTTTAGTTCAAATTGTCATAATATTCACGTGAACAATGATCGCTTATATCTTATAAGCAACACAAGAGGTGGTTCGTATTATCCTTTGGATGTTTTATGTATTGAGGACCCGGAGAACCCATACCTTATTGGAGGGATTCGAAATGGAATAAATGTAAGTGGAAATTATTCGACTTCTCATGATGCATTTGTTCATGACGATACTGTTTATCTTTCTGTTTATTTCAATAATACAGGTAATGATGGCCTACATGTATTTGACATGACCGATCCGGAAAATCCTGATTTAATCGGTTCAATTCAGAATTACCCTGTTGCGGGAATTAATCATGCATCATGGATGAGTTCAGACGGAACGCATCTCATTATGGCAGATGAAACTCTGACAAGTCCTATAAAAATGGTCGATATTACTGATTTAACCAATATGCAGGCCATAAGTACTTTTGCTCCAAACCCCGGTGCAATTGCACATAATCCATTTATCAAAGATTGCCTTGCCATTATTTCATACTATCATGAAGGTGTACAGATTTACGATGTGTCCAATCCTTCATCTCCCACGAGGGTTGGCTATTTTGACACAGATACAACTATAGGCAATGGAAATTACAGTCCCAATTATCGCGGTTGCTGGGGCGTATATCCTTATCTACCATCTGGAAATATAATTGCGGCTGACAGAAAAAACGGATTGTTTGTTTTAACCTATGATGGTACTTACCCTAACTGTAGCGGAGATTTCGACAAAGTTGTTGAAGTGGATACATCTAAATATTGTGAGGATACCGTGACTACAGTTGCCCTAAATAATTTCAGCGCAAATAATATTGAAATTTATCCTAACCCGTCCAAAGGTATTTTTCATGTAATAAGCGATCAAAATGTCATTAATGAAATTGTTGTATACGATATTCGTGGACTGGAAATTGCAAGGGTAAAATCAAATATCTACAGAAGAGACATACAACTGGATCTCAGTTCTGAGGAAAGTGGTATTTATTTTGTTCACTTATTTTTTAACGAAGGTGAAAAAAGGATGAAAATATTTAAGGAATAAAAAGGATAAACCGGAATTGCTCCGGTTTTTCTATTTTCGTCAAAATTTCAATACAATAATTAAATGACACGCAGAATTAATTCAATAAAATTAACATGACAAGATTAATAAGCTTAATATTTCTAGTAGGATTCTCAGTGAGTAGTTTTGCTCAACAGGGTATGAACATGACGGAGTTATCCGTGTTCTTTCCATCAAATTTAACACCCGGAAACAGTCAGTTTAATGATTGTTGGGGATACGCAGCACCTGATGGTCGCGAATATGGAATTTTGGGCCATGCTGCAGGAACTTATTTCGCAGATATTACAGATCCAGCCAATCCGGTGGAAATTGATTATTTTCCAGGCGGTAACTCTACCATTTGGAGAGATTACAAAACCTATAAACATTATGCCTTTGGAGTTTCCGATGGTTTTGGAGGGGGCTCTCTTCAAATTTGGGATCTTCAATATCTTCCCGATTCAATAGTTGAGGTTTACAATTCCACAGCATTTTCCTCAAATGTGCACAATATTTTCGTAAATGATGATCGCTTGTATTTAGTAAGCAATAATAGAGGTGGTTCTTCTTTTCCATTGGACATTCTGTGTATTGAAGACCCTGAAAATCCCTATTTAATTGGAGGAATTAGAAACGGCGTCAATGTGCCTTCTCCTTTGAGTTCTCACGATGCTTTTGTAAGAGGCGATACAGTTTATTTATCAGCAGCAGGCGATGGTTTGCAGGTCTTTGATTTTGCAGATGCTGAAAACCCAGTATTTATAGGTTCTATAGAAAATTATCCGGGAAAAGGATATAATCATTCATCATGGATGAGTACGGACGGCATGCACATGGTAATGGCCGACGAAACCGGAGGCAGTCCTTTGAAAATTATTGATATCAGTGATCTCAGCAATATTCAAACCGTAAGCACTTTCCCGGCCAACCCGCCAAGCAATCTCATTCCTCATAATCCATTTGTGAAAAATTGCATTGCTTTTGTTTCGTATTATCACCTTGGTGTCCAGGTTTATGATATTTCTGTTCCGGCGAGTCCAACTCAAGTTGCCTATTTTGATACCGACACGACTACCAGCGGTGGATTTGACGGATGTTGGGGAGTATATCCATATTTGCCATCGGGAAATATTATTGCTTCCGATCAAAAGAAGGGGCTATATGTTTTGAGTTATGACAGTACTTTTCCATGTGCACCTGGAATCTACGATGATGTTTATGAAGTAGATACAAGTAAATATTGCGAAGACACCACTACTAGCCCTGTGTCATTGAGGGAATTAACAGCCGAAAGTATCAGTATTTTTCCTAACCCTACGGAGGGTGTTTTTCATCTTATATCAGATCAAAATATTATTACTGAAGTTGTAGTTTACGATGTCCGAGGTAAAGCTATTCTTAGGAGGAATTTAGTCAGTTTTGAACGTGATATAATTCTGGACTTGACCAATGAGGAGTCTGGCGTCTACTTTGTCAATGTCCATTCAAATGGGGGGCAAAAAAGACTCAAGCTCTTTAAAAAATAAGGCATTAATAAAAACCGGTCATTGTGCCGGTTTTTTTATTTACAGTATCTTGGCTTTACTATCTTTGCCGCAATGAAAATTGGAATTTTCTTCGGAGGACAATCCCGTGAGAGAGAAGTATCTTTTGCTGGCGGGAGAACGGTATTCGATAATCTCGATAAGAATTTATTTGAGGTCGTTCCGATATTTGTGGACAGCCTTGGTAATTTTATATTGCTTGATTGGCAACACATTTATAAAGGCACCATTCGGGATTTTTACCCGCCATCACAATTTGATTATAAAAGCAAGCATCCTTTTCAGATTTATATAGAGTCTCTTGATTTTAATGAATCCTCAATTGAAGAAGTCATAGGATCAGTTGGAAAGAAAATACAACCTGAGGATTTTAAATCATTATTCGAATTTGCTTTTCTAGCATTGCATGGGCCTCAGGGGAGGACCGGTGCGATCCAGGGATTGCTTGAATGGTATCAAATACCATATTCGGGTTCAGGGCTTCTGCCCTCATCCATTGGCATCAATAAAATTGTTCAGAAACGAATTTTTCAGGATTCTCAGGAATTACATCCAAGACATGCCATAATTGATAAAGCGAATTGGGATAAGACAAAACGAAAAGAACTATTTAAAAAAATTACCCGGGAAATAGGAAAGGACATTGTGGTAAAGGCACCACATCAGGGATCTAGCATTGGAGTTTCAATATTAAAAAATGCAGAATTTTCTCAATTTGAAATTGCAGTTGAAAAAGCCTTATTCAGAGAAAAATTTATTCTCGGGAAATATAAAAGCCTTAGCGAAGAGGAAAAAGTAAGAACTATCAATGCGATAGCTGACATCCGAACGGGAATAGGATTTCCATTAAAAATAGTTGATAAAATAATTATTCACCCGGAAGAGTTATTTGAATATCTGAATTCGAGTCCTGAAACTGAACTTCTTCTTGAAAGTCTAATTTCTGAAGATAGCATTCTTGTTGAATCCTTTATCGACGGAGAGGAGTTCAGTTGCATTGTAATTGAAGATGAAAACAGTAGGGCAATTGCCTTACCTCCTACTCAGATTTTAAAACCGAGCGATATATATGATTATCGGGCAAAATATCTACCGGGAATAAGTCGGAAGATTACCCCAATTGATCTTCCTGTCAATCAAATTCAAGCTATTAGGAAAGCCTGTGAAAAGTTGTACACCAACTTAAATTGTGATGTCTATGCACGATTGGATGGCTTCATCTCCGAGAAAGGTATTTATCTGAATGACCCCAATACTACTTCGGGAATGCTTCCTTCCTCATTCTTTTTTCATCAGGCGGCAGAAATAGGACTTAACCCATCTCAATTCCTTACATTTATTATACGAACTTCCCTTAGATCCAGATTAAAAACAGGAAAACTTCCCATCCACTATTATAATCTTTTGCAAAACCTGGATGATAAAATTGCCAAATTCAATCGCGAAGAACAAAAAAAGGAAAAGGTTGCAGTTATAATGGGTGGTTTTTCATCTGAACGACATATTTCTGTGGAAAGTGGAAGGAATATTTACGAAAAGCTATCATCGTCAAAGGAGCATTTGCCTTCTCCTCTATTCCTGACAGGTAATTTGGACAATCACGAACTTTATGAAATCCCGATTAACATTATGCTCAAGGATAATGCTGATGATATCAGGGATAAAATATTGAATTTCAAGATTCACCCCATACTTGATGAAATAAAAAAAGAATGCAAAGCCATTACGGATAAATACACCGGTAACTTAATTAGCGAGCCAATAAAAATTAATTACGATGAATTGGCTTTAAAATTTAATTCCGTTTTCATAGCCTTGCACGGACGCCCGGGTGAAGACGGCACAGTTCAAAGAGAACTTGCAAAAAGAAATGTCCCTTATAATGGTTCACAACCTGATAGTTCAGAAATAACTATTAATAAATTTCAAACCAATGAAATTTTAAAGGATAAAGGTTTTTACGTTGCGGAACATCGATTTGTATTAAAAAATGATTGGCAAAAAAATCAGGAGGATTTCATATTATCCGTTGAAAAAGAATTTGAATACCCATTTATTGCCAAGCCTGCAGATGACGGTTGTAGCTCGGCAGTTACTAAAATAAAGAACCGATCAATGCTGAATGCTTATTCCTTATTGATCTTTAGGGATTCTGATATCCTGGATCATAAGGCATGTGAGGTTTTGGGGATAAGTGTAAAAGAAGAATTTCCTGCAAAACAGGGATTTGTGATTGAAACGCTGATTACAATGGGAGATGCTGACCATTTTCTCGAAATTACAGGAGGACTTCTTACTCATCATGATCAAAATGGCAATACCATCATCGAGATGTTTGAACCATCAGAAGCATTGGCCACCGGGGATGTTTTAAGTCTGGAAGAAAAATTTCTGGCAGGGGAAGGACAAAACATTACTCCTGCGCGTTTCGATAGAAATCCTAAATTAAATAAAAGTATTTCAGATAAAGTAAAAGAAGTTTTAAAGCAAGTGGCTGAAACTCTTGACATCCAGGGCTATGCCAGAATAGATGCTTTTGTGAAAATTTACAAACCAGATAAAGTCAAAGTATATATCATTGAAATTAATTCATTGCCCGGAATGACCCCTGCCACTTGTATTTTCCATCAAAGTGCAATAAGTAAATACACTCCGCTTGCGTTTATAAGTGAAATTTTAAAATACGGTAAGAACAGGAATAAAAATTTATCTTAATAGCATGACAAGTAATAATCCTTTGATACGTATTTTAATTCACTTGGGAATTGTCCTGTTGATATGTGCTGTATTTTTAGTTGGTTTTTTTTACATATACCTGCCTGTAACTACAAAGCACGGTGAAAGTATTACTGTCCCCGATCTTCAGGGAATGCAATATTCGGATGCAGAAGAGTTTCTGGAGAAGCGCAATTTGAGATTGGAAATATTTGATTCCACTTTTATAGTAGATATTGAACCAGGAACAATTATTTCTCAAAATCCCGCGCCTATGGTGAATGTTAAAGAAAATCGTAAAATATATATAACAGTCACCCCAAAATACGCCCCAAAAATTAAGTTTCCAGATGTTATTGACGTTTCCGCCGAAATGGTGGAAAAAATATTGAAAAACAATGGATTAAATTTGGGTAAGATCAGATATCGGCCCGATTTGGCCGCCAATGCAGTTTTGGAAGCACAACTAAATGGTGTTAAAGTAGAAGCCGGAGATTCCATATACAAAGGAAGCACAATTGATATAATTGTTGGAGATGGAAAAGGAACCGATCGTTTTATTGTACCAAAATTGGCCGGTTTAAGTCTTGAAGAAGCAGAATATACCATTCTGGGTTCCGGTTTGAAACTTGGAATAATTGAGTACGTTGAAACAGACACTGTAGATTTGGGCTATGTCATTAGAAGTAGGCCAAGTCATGAAAACAGACAAATTGTGCGATTAGGTGATGAGATAAATTTGTGGGTTTCGGGTAATAACGTAGATAATGAAACGTTTGAAGGAGATAGCTTGTTGATGGATCCGGAGATAGAATGAAATACCATATAAGCCTCATATTCCTTTTTTGCTCAACACTTCTCTTTGCCCAATTAGAAATTTCAGGCCTTCATCAACAAAGATTAAGTGAAGTTCAGAATGCCAAAAGAATCAATCAAAGCGCGGATACACTGGCTATTCCTTTTTTTGATGATTTTTCACAATATACCGGCAATCCCGATACATTACGTTGGGAACCCGGAAGTGGGGCTTTTGTAAGCATTGGTTTGGGAATATTTCCGCCAAGTAAGGGCGTATTGAGTTTTGATGGTTTGAATGAATTTGGAAACCCGTATGATTTCAGATCCAACTTTCCAAAAGGTACAGCTGATGTATTAAACTCAGCGCCCATAGACCTTTCCCCTTGGGGTCCCAATGAAGATATTTCTTTAAGTTTTTTTTGGCAGCAGACCGGATTGGGAGAAGCTCCGGACCAGAGACAGGGTGATTCCTTAATCGTTGAATTTAAAATTGCAGACACAGACAGTACTTTCAAATGGAAAGTGGTTTGGGGTGTAGAAGCTTCGGATTCCTTGCCAAATGATACATTACTCTTTGCTCAAATTAACCTGGAAGATGTTGCATATTTTTACAATTCATTTCAATTCAGAATTCGCAACAGAGGTACACTTTCAGGTAATTATGACAATTGGATTATTGATTATGTTGTTTTAAATAGAAATGGAGTCAATGGGCCTAGATTTCCACAAGATCGAACCATTCAAACCGATGAACAAAGGGTGTTTAAAGACTATACTTCCATTCCTGTTGAACAAATAAATACGGATTCGTTATCTGATTATTTTATGGATAGCAGTGAATTTTATGTTCGAACATTGTTGAATGCTCAAAGTGTTTTTGCTGTACAAGGATTCATTACTGAAGAAAATACAAATGCCCTAATTCAAGACGATACAATTATCGGTGGTTTAATAAATCAGGGTGAAATCAAAACCGGAATAAGCTTCACAGATAAGGCTGAGATTGATGCATTCCCTATTGATAAAAGTCAAAAATATATTTTCAAAAAATCCTATATTCTTATTGATCACAGCGATACTATTTATGAAGGCATAGACAGAAGAGTGAATGATTCAACAGAGTTTGTAGGACATTTGGCAGAATACTACGCCTATGATGATGCCACTCCCGAATTAGGTGCGGGTATTCGAACCCCCTTTGGTAAAGTCGCAATAGAATATGGCCTTTACGCTCAAGATACTATGACAGGCCTGGATATAATGTTTATTCCCGGTGAAAGTAGCATTACCAGTACACAAATCGGAATAAGAATATGGTCGGATTTACAAAAAGATGTTGACCCGATTATCTATGGACAAGATATAGTAGGCGGCTACGGACAGGGAAAGTACTCGTTTTTCAGAGTCAATTTTGATAGCGCTGTTATCGTTAGTGATACTATATATATTGGCTGGGTTCAATTTGACAAAACTTTCTTAAATGTTGGCTATGATATGAACAATAGATTCAATGAGAAAATTTACACCAAAGTAGATCCCGATGATGGCTGGGTTAATGAAGCGGATTTTGAATTTCCGGGGGCATTAATGATTCGGCCAATATTTGATACGGTCAATGCTCCTATTGCTAAAGGCAGCCAGTTAGAGAAAAAACAAGATGAAGAAACGGTGGAAAATCAGTACGAAGTTTCTATTGCTCCCAATCCGGCTCAGGGTTTTATAAGTATTGTTGGAGAATGTGATGAATATTTTATATATGATTTGAATGGCAGGATTGCTGTTAATGGAAACAGATTAAATAGTGGTGATAAAATCGATCTTTCAAAATTGCCAAATGGAAGCTATATTGTTAAGTTTGTGAATGATGGAATGTTGAAAAACAAACGATTACAAATATTCAAGTAAAATGGATATCAATCCGGAAGAACTCAACAAGAAAATTAATCTTAAAGATTCTGAAATTGTCATTATCGATGTACGCGAAGATTGGGAGTACGAAGAAAATCATATCGCCCCTTATAATATTCCCCTCTACTCTATCCCTAAGCGTCTGAATGAATTTAAACAATGGAAAAATAAAAAAATCATCGTTCATTGTAATTCAGGCAAAAGAAGTGTTCAGGCACAAAAATTCTTGAGATCACAAGGAATTGTAAATGTTTACAATCTTACCGGTGGGCTTGACAATTTTTATAAAGTGGTAAAGATTAATCCTTCTTAGTAAACAGGTATTTCAAACACAAATGGTTTGGGAGTAAAGCAAAGAATAAAGATGATCAGGCAAATCCATCCTAATAATTTTCTCGCTGGTGACAAAGGCCTCTGATCCAATGCTCCGGGGTGGTAGACACCCAAAAATCTTCCCAATATAAAAGCAAAGAACAACCAGCCCTGATAACCTTCAATACCCGGAATCAAAAAACTCAATAAAAACTGGATTGAAAAAGTCCCGACGGCAAGAAGTATAACATCCATTCGTTTTGGGGACACTTTGGCAAAGATGAAATAATATAGTCCGAGCTGTAATGGGATAGTTATTAATAATTCCTGTGTTGGTAAAAATGGTGTTGTCCAACCCAATCCTGCATAAAAGACAAAAATGATAAACAAGATTGCAGAAATAATTCGACTGTTTTTTGTGCCAAATAATCCGAAAGTGATATGCCCGCCATCCAATTGGCCAATGGGCAAAAGATTCAATGCAGTAAAAAACAATGTTAAATAACCGGCAAATATGATTGGGTAATGAATCATTTCATAACCGTTTGGAATTTTGCTTGGATCATCTACCAGCAAATTTTCAAGAATTATAAACATTAGATTTTTACCAACCCTGAAAACACCAAAGTCCATGTCTTTGTATACATATTGTGCATAATCCCTTCCGTACTTGGCATATTCAGGATTGTATTTAAATAAGTATTCAAGCTCCGGTAAATGGGTAAATCCGTAAACCAGCACTACAAGTGCCACAACAAAACCTGCCAGTGGTCCTGCGATTCCCACATCAAAATACTTTTTTCGAGATAAAATAGTTTGCTTAATTCGTATCAACGCGCCCATGGAACCAAAAGAAAGGCCAAAACCCAACCAAAGAGGTATATAATATGGAAGAGTCGTTCGGATGTTATGATAGCGTGCGGTAAAATAATGACCGAATTCATGGAATGATAAAACACCCAAAAATACTACTGAATACCTAAGTCCCTGATAGATATTCTCTTTTGACCACCAGTTTATTTCCCTCTCTGAATCACTTAAAAGTAGCAATGAACCGTTGACCCATTCCATTCCTGCGATAGTAGCTGTAATAAATGATATTATAAAAAGACCTACATGAATTGCAATGGTCTTTGGACTAAATTCTTCCATTAAAATACTGTTCAATTGTATTGTCAGAGTCAATTAAAACTGAATTAAAACCCAATTCTTTTGCCACCTGGTGGTTTCTTTCATTATCGTCAAAATATAGAACAGATTCCGCTGTTAATTGATTTTCGTTGAGGATTATTTCCCAGGCTCTCGGTTCAGGTTTTCTTGTTTTAAGAAGATGGCTGTAATAGGTTTTATCCATCAAATTTTCTAAACTATCAAATTCGGAGATCAATGATAATTTTGAATTTAATTCATTGATGTGGATTTCATTTGTATTTGAAAGACACATAACGCTATAATTTTCTTTTAGTGTTTTGATCAATTCAATTCTCTTCAAAGGAATATCAAGTAACATAGCATTCCAGGCATTGTCAATTTCAGCATTTTCGAAATCATTATTAAAAACTCGACAAAACCAATTCCTAAACCCTTCGGAGTCCATCTTTCCGGTTTCAATACGTTGTACAAGCTCTTCCTTTCTCATCAAATGGTTTAGTTCCTCAAAACTTCTGCCGGTTAATTCTGCAAAAGCCTTTACTGATTTCTTCCAATCTATATCGATAATTACACCACCTAAGTCAAATAAGATAAGCCTTATGTTTTTTGATATATTCATAATTATTAAAAATGCTTTCTAATTAGGCATTGTTGCATTTTTTAATTGCGAATATCAATCTTTTAGTTTAAAGATTTTAAAAATATAAATGTTGAACCCGGATTAAATTTTAAGTGTGTCCAGCTGAAAAGGAATGTTCTAACTACTTTCTGATGTTATATTAATAAGTAATTTTAGTTTAAATAAAAATTCTAAATGGACGCATTACATATCATTGAGCAATTGGATAAAAATCAAGGATTATTTAAAAGCCTTTTCGCTTCTATTTCCGGTGATTTGGTGCATTGGCGACCATCTCCGGAAAAATGGAACCTGGTTGAAATAGTCTGTCATTTATGCGATGAAGAAAGAGAAGATTTTCGTGCGAGATTAGAAAGCATACTTGAGAATCCAAACAATCCATTTACTCCGATAGATCCTCAAAACTGGGTTAAAGAAAGAAATTATGATAAACAGGATTTTAAATTAAAAGCAAAGGAATTTTTATCCGAAAGAAAACAATCAATCGATTGGCTAAGAGCCATTAAAAATCCGAAATGGACAAATACCTATAAACACCCTAAACTTGGAGATATGAGTGCCTGGTATGTATTAAATAACTGGCTCGCTCATGATTACTTACATACTCGACAGATCATAAGGTATAAATATCAATATATAGAGAATAATTACCACCCCGATTTAAATTATGCTGGTAACTGGTAAGCAATGAAGAAAGGCTTAATCAGTATTCTTCTCCCTTTCAAAAATTCAGAACTTTATTTTAAAGACTGCCTTGACAGCATAATTGACCAATCTGAAGATCAGTGGGAATTAATTGCCATAAACGATCATTCCGAAGATAAATCGATGGCAATAGTTCAGGATTACTCTTATAGGGACGGGCGAATAAAACTTCTAGAAAATACGGGAAAGGGAATCATTGACGCCTTAAATACAGCTTACTCAAATTCGCAAGGAGAATTTATCCATCGAATGGATTCTGATGACATTATGCCAAAAAGAAAGTTGGAAGTATTAAAAAATCTTTTGCACAAAAAAGGAAAAGGATATGTAAGTACAGGAATGGTAAAATATTTTTCGGAAGATGACATTTCCGATGGATACAAAAAATATCAATCATGGCTCAACGATATCAATCTAAAAGGCATTCAATGGGAAAATATATATAAGGAGTGTGTGATTGCTTCTCCGGCCTGGATGATATATCGCAATGATTTTGAAAATTGCGGAGCCTTTCGGTCAGAATTGTTTCCTGAAGATTACGATCTTGTGTTCCGCATGCATAAATCCGCATTAAAAGTTATCTCAAGCCCAGAGACTATTCATCTCTGGAGAGAACATAAAGCAAGAACAAGCCGAAACAATAAGCATTACCAGCAAAAAGCTTTTTTTAATTTGAAAGTCCATCATTTTTTAAAAAATGAGATTCGAAACGAAAACCTAATAGTGTTTGCAAGTGGTCTAAAAGCCAAAATATTGGGCCAAATTTTATTAGAGCATAAAGTTCAGTTTGAAATAATTAGCCAAAACAAGGAGAAATCGAAATTGGATATAAAAAAGGAGATTGATGAACTTTTGAAAGACAGAACAAATTCAAAATATATAGTTGCCATCGAAAGTAAGGATGCCAAAATGCAATTAAAAAGTCTGTTTTCAGATTTTAACAAAAAAGAAAATGTCGATTACTTTAATTTTAGTTAATCCCGGGCAAAAGTATTTTTTATGGTACATGGCATTGTTAATAAATGTGATTTAGCTAATATTGCAGTCCAATTAGAAATAAGGCAAATTTGCCTGTTTCGGGGCCCTTAGCTCAGTTGGTTAGAGCACCTGACTCATAATCAGGTGGTCGCTGGTTCGAGCCCAGCAGGGCCCACCTCCTTCCGCCATAACCTTTGATATGGCGGATTTTTTTATTCTTTGCGCCGAAATCGGTTGACACTCAATTCAGAATCATTTTCAAGGGTTAAATTCAATTCCATATTTAAAAAAACTTTTGATTGAGCCAAGAAGCCCAGCGTGCCCTGAAGGCATGAAATGACCTTCATGGGCAGGGCCCACCTCCTTCCGCCATAACCTTTGATATGGCGGATTTTTTTATTCTTTGCGCCGAAATCGGTTGACACTCAATTCAGAATCATTTTCAAGGGTTAAATTCAATTCCATATTTAAAAAAACTTTTGATTGAGCCAAGAAGCCCAGCATGCCCTGAAGGCATGAAATGACCTTCATGGGCAGGGCCCACTTTGTTTCAATCTAAAATAAGGTTATACACATCCACTCGATTTTAAATTTTTTAAGGTGGGGCGAGAAGCTTGTCCCGAATGAGTGAAACGAATTTCGGTAGCCCATTTTCTTCAATTAAAAATTATGAATTGTCTATTGAGACTTTGGTGAATCCCAATTCACTTAAATTTATTGACTTTGGTATGATCATTTAAATTTGACATATGAATAGGACAATTTGCTCATTACTTATTCAATGTTAAGTCTTAATTTGTAATTTAGCCTTATGGTACACTACGATCCGAAACAGTGGTTGAATGTCTTCTACTATGTCATTAAATGGAGCGGTTTTCGCCAGATCATTAAGATTATATTAGGTATAGGAATATTTAACTTTCTATTAACCTGGTATTTTCTCGATTTGCATCATTACAGAATAGAAAGTACAAGCGTTGCTCACTCTCTTTTAGGTATTGTTTTGGGTTTGTTTTTAGTATTCAGGACGAACACTGCATATGACCGCTGGTGGGAAGGCAGGAAACTTTGGGGCGCACTTGTAAATGAAACAAGAAATCTCGCTTTAAAAATCAATGCAATTTTTGATGATCAGGTTAAAAAAGTCTATTTGAGAGATCTGATTACGGCATATGTTTTTGCAATGAAAGAACATCTCCGTTTTGGAGTTCTTTATGAAGAGCTTCACTACCTGCCAAAATCTGACCTCGACAGAATTGAAGATGTCGATCATAAACCAAATTACCTGAGTGGAAGAATTTACGAAGAAGTAAACAACTCTTATAAAAAAGGTGAAATCAGTGGTGAACAGCTGTTTTTACTGGATAAAGAGATTAAAGCCTTCACGGATATCATTGGCGCTTGTGAAAGGATTAAAAATACACCAATCCCATTTTCCTACTCTGTTTACATCAAAATGTTTATCCTGGTGTATGTGGTGACTTTACCTTTCGCTTTTATGTCTGATTTTCTTTATGCATCGGTACCAATCACCATGGTGGTTTCTTATATTCTTATTAGTATCGAAGTAATTGGTGAAGAAATTGAAGATCCATTTGGCCGTGATCAGAATGATCTTCCAACGGATGAACTGTCCGAAAAAATACTGAGAAATCTAAGGGAAATTATACCTCAAAAAGAAACGAAAGAAAAGGAATCAATACTCAATTAAAGCTTTTCAATTACATTTCTGATCATTCTATCAACAATTCTGTTTGGATTGGATGAAAATCTACCTGTAATTCTGTTGGCTAAAATCGCATTTACCGACAGTGCCTTGTGACCCAACATTTTGGCAAAAGCATAGTAAGCAGAGGTTTCCATCTCAAAATTGGTGAGCCATTTGCCCTGGCAGTGGAAGTAACTGAGTTTTTCAAGAATCTTATTATCCTTGATTTCCAGATTAATTTCTCTTCCCTGAGGTCCGTAAAACCCCGGGCAGGTGACGGTAACGCCTTTGACAAAGGAATCGTTGGAGAATTGCTCTAACAATTCTTCATCTGCATCGGCTGTATACGGCGTCACATCCACATCCAGGTGATTTTTTACTTCTTCGGAAAATTCCTTCTGAGCTTTGTTTTCTTCGTAAAAATAATAGGACATCAAATTATCCAGTCCTACAGCGGATTCAGAAAGCAATATGGAGCCGACCGAAAGTCCCGACTGCATGGATCCCGAAGTTCCGAGCCGGATAATGTTCAAACTCTTCTTTTTGGCTTTAAATTTCTTCTTGCTGAAATCATAATTAGCGAGCAGATCGAGTTCGAGCATTAAGATCTCAATATTGGCAGTTCCCATACCCGTAGACATTACCGTTATTTTCTTACCATTTATCGTTCCGGTATGTGTAATGAATTCGCGCTTATTCATCTCGAAGTCAATGCTATCAAAATGACTGCTTACACGATGAACTCTACCCGGATCCCCTACCGTAAAAATTATATCAGAAATATCTTTTGGTTTCAAACTCAGATGATAGACACTACCATCTTTGTTCAGGATCAAATCAGAAGCGTTTGACACTCCCATTTATGGATTGAATACCTCTTTTCGTTTCAAATCTTTTTTTGGGTTATACCCATTAAGGGTTTTTGCATAATAACCTGTTCCATCGTAATCCCTTTTCTCAGGATGATTCATACACTCTTCAGAACACGCCCCCTGATATTCATCCCCGCAAGTATCACAAATAGCTACGTGAATATTGCATTCAGGGTTTGCACAATTGACCATTCGATCTGATGGTTTTGCACAAATGTAACACTTCGAAATAATTTTAGGATTGACCTTATTGACATCTACAGCAACCCGATTGTCAAAAACATAACATTTACCTTCAAAATCTTCACCGCCGGCTTCCATTCCGTATTTTATAATCCCACCGTGTAATTGATAAACATCGTGAAAACCATTTTCAAGTAAATAAGCACTTGCTTTTTCACATTTTACACCCCCGGTACAATAAGTGACAATTTTCTTATTCTTAAGATTTTCTAAATCCTTAATTTTATCAGGAAATTCTCTGAAATGATCAATGTCCAGAGTGATGGCATTTTTGAAGCGTCCAAGTTCATGTTCGTAATTTGACCTTACATCAAGCACTACAAAATCCGGATTTTTACTGAGTTTTATAAACTCTTCAGGCTCCACATATTTACCTGTGCGTTTCTTGGGATTAATATGCTCCAAGCCGGAATGCACGATTTCTTTTTTTAACCTCACATTTAATTTTTGAAAGGCGTGTCCATTGCTGCTGTCAATTTTAAACTCAATATCTGCAAATCTCGGATCTGCATTTAAATGCTCCATGTATTTAGAGCAATTTTCAATTGTTCCGGAAACTGTACCGTTAATGCCTTCCGCAGCTACGATAATTCTACCTCGCAAATCGAGATCAATGCAAAATTCGTGATGTTTTAACCTGAATTCTGCGGGGTCTTTAATATTTGAATAACAATAGTAAAGTAGGATTTGATGTGTCTTCATTTTCTTCTTAGTTTCTGCTAAGTGAAAGATTTATATACTAATTTTTTTTCCAGTTCTGAGCCGGATTACCAAATAAACGCGCCTCTTTTTCAACTTTATGAATAACAACCGATCCGGGTCCTATTTTGGCATTTTTCCCAATTTTAACACCAGAAATTATTGTTGCATTCGCTCCGATATATGCCCCCTCTCCTATTTCCACCTCGTCGCCGATCGATACGTTCTGTCCAATTTGTGCAAAATTTGATATTTTAGTCTTTGCACCAATACTGCTATTGGCAAAAATCTGAACATGCTGATCGATTTTGGCAAATGCTTGAATTACCACTCCGGCAGCAATAAAGTTTCCATAACCCAGAGAAGCTGATTCTGAAATAATTGCCGAATTATGAATGGCATTCATTGGCATCGTTTTACGATCTTCAGTTAGCATTGTGATGACCTTCTCGCGTTCTTCCAGTTCTTCCAATGCAATAAAAGCTTCGGCTTTTTTACTGATAAGTTTTAGAAATCCATGATCATCGGTATTCCCCAATACAGATATATCATCGATCAATTTTCCGTGTCGCTCTTCATCATCATCAAGAAATCCATAAACCACGATATCATGGCTCTTGAAAATATCTAAAGCATGCATGGCCATTGTGCCCGAACCAAATATTATTACAGGTTTTTTCATTGGCCCGCAAATTTAAGGCTTTGAGAATCATTGTGCAATCGATGAAAGCTCAGCTCTTGGCAAATGATAATTTTAAAGGATGAATTAATAAATACATTAAAAAAGGAAGGCAAATAGACTTGTATCGATACAAAGAACCAAAATTTGGGGTGGCCAGGCTTACAAAGGTCAGGGCAATAAGTAAGAGTAGGATGATAACATATTGATGTTTTGCTATTCTATTTGATTTGAAACTAAAAAGCAAAAAGGCTGCTAAAAGGATGTAATTTTCAATTGAATAAATAAACAATTGTATGTTTTGCCACTCCCATGGAAATGGCCGCAAAAAAGCATTTACGAATGCGAAAGGAAGATTAACAATTATACTAAACCAATCAGCTTGAGAAAAACTGTAATAAAGATCAATTCCATTATTACCAAAACTTAAAATTCTATGATGGGAATTATAAATGAAAAAAGGTAATTCAATTGGATTTAAAACAGGATGAAAAATAAGAATACCTATTACCGATGCCAATAGTAAAAGGGAAATTGGTATCGAGAATTTTGGGCTTAATGTGCGATAAAGATAAAGGCCCACAATCAATAGAAGAAATATTGAATAAAAGTACCTCAGTTTAAAAAAGATAAGAAAAGCAAACAGGCTCATTATCAGCACCCAAAAGTTTACTTTCTTTTTAAATATATAATCCAATAATGCTATTAGAGAAACGAGCAAGCTAATAAAAACAAAACTCTCTTTAAAGATTCCCGATGTCCAAATCAACACTGAAGGAAAAACAAAAAATGAAAATATTAGTATAATAAAGTCCTTAGAAAAGAACTGAAAATAGCGAATGAAAAGGATAAGCAAGATTAAATAACTCATACTTCCAATTAGAATGCTCGCCAGCCAGTAATTGCATAGAGATACCCAGCATATTGGGATAAGAAATTTGAGAAAAAGAGCAGACCTGGGTGTATCTATATCCAGATTAATCTGAGAGTAAAAAACAAATTCAAAAATTTCCGCAATGGGCTTTTGGAGAATTTCAGATGCCGTATTAAAAAAATAAAAACTATCGCCCGATTGCTCCTTGAAATGATAATAATACATTCCAATTGCAAGGCCTGAACTTATTTTTATCAGGTATAGAGGAATAGAAATTTTAATAGAAAGTTTATTCTTATTTCTCCATATATAGAATAAGGTGAATGCTATAAGAACTATCCAAATAATAAATGCCCACATTAAAATTCTCTTACGATGCTAACTCCAATATTGCATTTCAAACATTTGCGCTCGGCACAGTAATTATTATATAAATGTATCAATGCCTGAGAGTCAAATGCGTTATTATTGGGAAAGGTATAATTTTTCCAGAAACGCGTGATTTTGTTGTTTTCAGGTGAGATTTCCTCTAGAATTTTCAGTGCCCTGTCCATATAGGAATCATTTGATCTTATCCTGGAATAGCTGACCCAGATGGGAATAATAGCATTGATAATAAGGCTTTCTATGCTTGAATCTCCAATTTTTGATATGCCTTTTTCAGTTTCATTTGAAAATTTGTAATGCTTTTGCCAATAAGTACTAGGCTCATCGTTAAAAAAAGATTTTACATCGGCGAGTGTTTCCATATTGAGAATATTGCTGAGTAAATGTTCTTTTTCATGTATGAATGCGGCAAATTGAGCAAGTCTAAGCGTTGGAAAATTCCCCGGCCTCAATCTGAAAAATTTCCAGATTACCGGATTCAATTCACTTTGATTTTCAAATTTCAATTTTAGCCTCTTGTAAACTTCCTTAATCTCATTAAAATAAGAATCGTTTTTACGTTCACCTTTTAAAAACCCCGATGTTCCAAATAATATGGCTTCAATTTCTTTCTTATTGTTGGTAAAGCGTTTTATTTCCTTAAATGAAATTTTTGATGCCAGCTCGTTAAAACCTTCTTTATTCCTTTTAAATCCAAAACTTTTGAGTATAAATTTGAAGCAAGCTTCCTCCCAATCCCCTTTTAATTTGTCGAGAACATGTTTGAATAAAAGCGACTTTTGTTCAAGTCTTTCAATCAGTACCCTATCCATCATTGAAATGAGAATTACGCGATTAGTCTTTTCTATATGAGACTGACAGGGTACTTCCTGAGTACTGTTGATCAGTTTTTCGTAATTCTGATAAAAATTTAAAGGAATGCGCCCGCGTAATTCTATCGTAGGGATTAATTTGCCCGCTGCATTTTTAACTTCTTTATCATTTTCCAAAACGACGTGTAAAATGACATTGTTATAGGCCGGATCTTCCTGATGCTTATGGCTATCCCATTCACTGCTTTTTAAATGTATCTCAACATGCCCGTAGAAATCGAGATCATCAAAGTGTATATGAGCCTGTGAAAAATCAGGTCCGGCATGAGAATTAATGCTGCCGGGCTTAATGACATTTAATGCCTCTCCACTAATGAGACTTAAACCCTGCTTATTAAAAAGCTGAAATTGCCATATAAATTGAAGAAATGCTTCTTTCAAAAACCCACTATAAATTATTAGCTCCGAAAATACGAATATAATTTATGGCCAATTTCTAAAAAGTCTTTTTTCAATTAATTTTTACTCGACAATACTCAGTTTTACCATATTGGTACGCAATTTTTTGTACATCGGCATACTTGCAGTATTGATATATACATCACCTTTGCTCAAATAGCCTTGTTCTACCAATATCTTTTCAAGATCCTCAATGGTATCATCAGTTGATTCAAATTTATCGTAATAGATGCCGCGAACGCCCCAAAGTAAGTTAAGAGTACTCAATATTGATTTATTGGCCGTGAAAATAAATATATGAGATTTGGGTCTGTGGCCTGAAAGTCTAAATCCCGTATATCCGGAAAAAGTCATTCCGGTAATGGCTTTGGCATCGGTAATTTCAGCCAAACGAACCGACATGGAGATTACCGAATCGTGAACAAAAGTGTCGGACTCCTCATTTAAGGCATAATGCTTATAATATATATCGGCATTTTCTTCAACCGACTGAATGGTACGGCTCATACTAATGACAGTTTGAATAGGATACTTTCCAACTGAGGTTTCTCCGCTTAACATTAAAACATCGGCACCATCCAATACCGCATTGGCCACGTCATTGGTTTCCGCACGCGTGGGTCTAGGGTTCTCGATCATGCTTTCCATCATTTGAGTGGCAATAATCACCGGCTTTGCTGCGTATTTGCATTTTTTGGCAATCATTTTTTGAACGATGGGAACTTCTTCCATATATATTTCCACACCCAAATCTCCCCTGGCTACCATTATGGCATCCGATACATCAATGATCTCATCAATGTTCTCAATCGCCTCAGGTTTCTCAACTTTGGAGATGATCTTGGCATTGCTGTCCTTAGCTTTTATTTTTTTTCTAAGATCTTTTACATCATCTGCATGTCGTACAAATGAAAGCGCAATCCAGTCAATATTATTTTTAAGTCCAAATTCTAGATCTTCCAAATCTTTTTCAGTCAGTGAGGGAAGAGATATCTTTGTACTTGGAAGATTAATCCCTTTTTTGGATCGCAAAGGGCCACCGTAAATCACCTCCGTGTGTATTTCTTTTTTCTTTTTATCAACTTCTAAAACTTTGAGTTCAATTTTTCCATCGTCTACTAAAATACCCTCTCCGGGTTGTACATCCTTATAAATTTGGGTGTATGTAGTAAATACTTTTTTAGCATTACCGATTATTTTTTCAGTGGAAATGGTGAGTTTATCACCAGGGTTTATAATGACTTCTCCGTTTTCTACCTCCCCAATCCTGATCTTTGGCCCCTGTAAGTCCTGAAGAATACTTATATGTGTACCGTATTCCCTGTTAATTTCATTGATATTTTTAATTACGACCATGTGATCTTTATGTGAACCATGAGAAAAGTTTAATCGAAATACATCGACACCGGCCTTTACAAGTTCAACTAATTTTTCTTTACTGCTACTCGCTGGGCCAACGGTTGCAATAATCTTGGTCCGATTATATGAAGTTTCCATATTTCAAAAAGCTATATTGTGTTTTGATTTTAGCGTTTCAGGATTGAATGATTTGAGCAATTGAATGCTGTCTATATTCCTTATTCGTTGATTTATGGCATCAAAATTAATTTCTGCCTCAGTTTCAATTAAAAATAGATAATCAAAATCCTTTAGTTCGGGCAAAAGCAAAGCTTGTTCACTGTACTCTATTTGATATGCCCTGTTTTTTAAAAGCCTAAAAGTAGTGTATTCATTATTGAATTGATAAAGCGGATAGGAGTTTTTTTTATCTTCTTTAAAAAGAATTTGCCAATCTTTCTTTCTGGCTAGTTCTATTCCAAGCTCTTTTGATAATTTCCAAGCTAATTTATAATCGGGCCAGGGGCATACCATTGCGAGCAAAACCCCATTCCATTCATAAGCGATGTCCAATTTATACTTTTTCGCCATATCTGATTTTCAATTGCAAATTTTAAATGGGAATCTTTTATTCTAATAACTATTTGACAAATATATTTTAATCCATTTCTTTGCACAGTACTTTTTAAAACTTTGTAAAATGTCAGAAATCGCACAAAAGGTAAAAAGCATTATTGTTGATAAGTTAGGAGTGGAAGAGTCAGAGGTGACTCCGGAAGCTAGCTTCACAAATGATTTAGGAGCAGACTCATTAGATACGGTAGAGCTTATCATGGAATTCGAGAAAGAATTCAACATTTCAATCCCAGACGACCAGGCTGAAAATATAGCTACTGTCGGACAGGCTATCTCCTATCTTGAGGAGCATGTAAAATAATAGTCCATTTTATGGAGTTGAGGAGAGTTGTAGTAACGGGACTTGGTGCTTTGACACCTATTGGGATAGGTGTAGACAATTATTGGAAAGGTTTATCCAATGGTGTCAGTGGAGCAGCCCCGATTACCAGGTTCGATGCCGAAAAATTCAAAACCCGTTTTGCTTGTGAGTTGAAAGATTATAATTCGCTTGATTATTTCGATAGAAAGGAAGCGCGAAAATTAGATCCATATGCTCAATATGCAATGACTTGTGCCGATCAGGCTGTAGAGGATTCCGGCTTGCTGGGTTCGAGTTTTGATCAGGACAGAGTAGGTGTGATTTGGGCTTCGGGCATCGGTGGTTTACTTACATTCCAGGAGGAAGTCATGAGCTTTTCTCAGGGAGATGGTACTCCGAGATTTAACCCTTTCTTTATTCCAAAAATGATTGCAGACATTGGTGCAGGACAGATTTCCATTAAATATGGCTTTCGCGGTCCCAATTTTGCAACCGTTTCAGCATGCGCATCCTCAACCAATGCTCTCGTAGATGCTTTTAATTATATCCGTCTCGGAATGGCCGATGTCTTTGTTAGCGGTGGCTCAGAAGCTGCTGTTACTGAAGCCGGCGTTGGTGGGTTTAATGCCATGAAAGCTCTTTCCGAACGCAATGATTCGCCTGAAACCGCATCACGACCTTTTGATAAGGACAGGGATGGCTTTGTTTTGGGAGAAGGTGCAGGTGCATTGATTTTGGAAGAATACGAACATGCCAAAGCACGTGGTGCAAACATTTATGCCGAATTGATCGGTGGTGGCATGTCGGCAGATGCTTATCATATTACAGCACCACATCCCGATGGCATTGGTGCAACCAATGTGATGAAAAATGCCATTAAAGATGCCAAGATCAAACCGGAAGAAGTAGATTATATCAATGTGCACGGCACATCCACTCCTCTTGGAGATATTAGCGAGACCAAGGCCATACAGGCCATATTTGGTGAGCATGCCTACAATCTCAATATCAGTTCAACAAAATCCATGACCGGCCATTTATTAGGTGCAGCCGGAGCAATCGAGGCAATTGCCAGTGTTTTGGCAATTAAACACCAAACGGTCCCCCCAACCATCAATCATTTTACCGATGATGAGGGGCTTGATCCAAAACTAAATTTCACTTTTAATAAAGCTCAAAAAAGAAAAGTGGATGTAGCATTGAGTAATACATTTGGATTTGGCGGACACAACACCTCGCTTATTTTCAGAAAAATTTAACTGCCAAAGAAATTGGCACTCTTCAAAAAACTCAGTCGAAGGGAAAAATTAATCAAACAAAGTATTAAGAGCATTACGGGTGACAAACCCGGTAATTTAAGCCTCTATGAGCTCGCATTGCGACATTCTTCTATTGCTCCAACCAATAGTGAAGGATTTAAAGAAAGTAATGAACGGCTGGAATATCTGGGTGATGCAATTCTTGGGGCAGTTGTTGCTGATTTTCTATTTAAAAAATATCCTTTCAAAGACGAGGGCTTTCTCACCGAAATCAGAGCCCGAATTGTAAATCGTGAAATGCTTAAAAGTGTCGCATTTAATATAGGTTTACAAAATCTGATTGAAGTTGATAAACGATTGAAAAGACATAAAAGTAAAAAAGCTTTAATGGGCGATGCCATGGAAGCGATTATTGGTGCATATTATCTCGACAAAGGCTACAGAAAGTGTAAAAAATTCATTGAAAATAAACTATTGAATCATCAAATCAATGTAGATAAGATTGTTAAAGAAGGCAAGAATTATAAATCTACTTTGATAGAATGGTCTCAAAAAGAAAATATTGAAATTAACTTTGAAATAATTGAGGAGACCGGCAACAGCCATAATAAGGAATTTACATCTGCCATATTTTTGGATGGCGAAAAAGTTGGTGAAGGAAGCGGAAAAACCAAAAAGAAAGCAGAACAAGCAGCCGCACTGGAAGTTTGTAAATTGAAGGGCTTTATTAATTAAACACAATGCTAAAAATAGCAGCTGCATCTTTAAGCCAGACACCAATTGCCTGGACTAAAAACATCGACAACATAAGCAAAGCCTGCGACGAAGCCAGAAATCAAGGCGCAGATATTCTTTGCCTTCCCGAATTATGTTTGACAGGATATAGTTGTGAGGATATGTTTTTCAGCGACTGGTTGTCAAAGGAAGCGCTTGAGAAATTAAAAATATGCATTCCCTTATCTAAAGGCCTACTGCTTAATATTGGTCTTCCGATTCGTTTTAATAACAAATTGTACAATTGCAATGCCATCCTTGAAGATGCCAAACTCAAAGGTTTTGTGGCCAAACAATTACTCGCCAATGGTGGTGTTTATTATGAACCGAGATGGTTTGAATCCTGGCCGGCAAGTCATTTGGATCAAATTGAATGGGAGGGCCGTACATACCCTATTGGTGAATATTCATTTGATTTTAAAGGCAAAAAGATTGCCATGGAAATTTGTGAAGATGCCTGGCAGGAAGAACATCGTCCCGGACATCGCTATGCCGAACAAAAAGTGGATATAATACTAAATCCAAGTGCCAGCCATTTCGCATTGAATAAAACCTTGGATCGGCAAAAGCTCGTTCAAACGAGCTCAAGCAATTTTAATTGCATATACGTGTATGCAAATTTACTTGGAAATGATTCGGGTCGACTTGTATTTGACGGAGAAGTAATTATCGCGGAAAAAGGCGATATCAAAGTGAGAAATAAATTGCTTCCTTTTTCAGATGTAAATCTCCTGGTCTACACGGGACAAAAAGAAGAACTTCCACCTTCGGAAAGCGATAATAATTATTTGTTCCCAAAATCAGTAGCCCTCGCCCTATACGATTATCTGCGAAAAAGCAATGCCAATGGTTTTGTACTAAGTTTAAGTGGAGGTGCCGATTCCTCTTCTTGTGCATTATTGGTAGCGCACATGGTGAGAAGAGCCATGCAAGATATAGGTGAAAAAGAATTCATTGATCAACTCCCAAATATATCATGGCAATTGCCCAATGATTTTTACGAGCTGCCTAAAGAAAAAATTGAAAAAATAATTATCCATAACTTATTGACAGTGGTATTTCAGTCTTCTGTGAATTCATCGGAAAAAACATTTGAAGCTGCAAAATACCTCGCTGATAGCCTTGGAGCGAAGTTTTACCATTGGAGTATTCAGGAAGAGGTGGATTCATATACCAAAAAAATTGAAAAGACGATAGGTAGAACTTTAAACTGGGAGGATGATGATTTGAGCTTACAAAATATTCAGGCGCGTTCGCGTTCACCCATCATTTGGATGCTGGCCAATTTAAAAAATGCACTTTTATTGACCACATCTAATAGAAGCGAAGGTGATGTGGGTTACACCACAATGGATGGGGATACTTCAGGAAGTATAGCACCAATCGCAGGTGTGGCCAAATCATTTTTACTTCAATGGCTTATTTGGGCAGAGCCCAATCTGAATTTCCCCGGACTTTCAAAAATCAACCAATTAAAACCAACTGCCGAATTGCGTCCTTCGCATCATGAACAAACCGATGAAAGCGATCTTATGCCCTATTCGATTTTACATCAAATTGAAATTTTGGCAATCAGAGACCGACTTAAGCCGATAGAAGTTTATACCAAAATGCAAGGGAAAACGTCGTATTCTAATAAAGAAATGAAAGACTGGGTCATTAAATTTTTTAAACTCTGGTCCAGAAATCAATGGAAAAGGGAAAGAATTGCGCCGACTTTTCATATTGATGACTTTAATGTTGATCCCAAAACCTGGTGTCGTTTTCCAATTCTATCGGGTGGCTTTGAAGAAGAGTTGAAAGATCTGGAAAATATCAGTTAAACCTGAAAATTAATCGCAATTTCGATTAAACCAATCCGGGAAAGACAATTCGCAAACCTTAATTCTAAATTCTTAATTCCTAAGCTTATCTTTGCGCAAATTTTAATTAATGCTTCAATTTATTCTTTGGGACGTCAGTCCGCAAATATTTCAGGCAGGGGGATTCGAACTGCGTTGGTATGGACTTCTTTTTGCAACAGGTTTTCTGATTGGTCAGCAAATACTCAGCAAGTGGTATAAAAAAGAAGGTAAAAATGTAAAGGATGTTGAGGCTATTACCATTTACACGGTAGTGGCTACGGTGATTGGCGCACGATTGGGGCATTGTCTTTTTTACGAACCTGAATTTTATCTTTCCAATCCTTTGGAAATACTTAAAGTATGGAAAGGTGGTCTCGCCAGCCATGGTGCAGCCATAGGAATTTTAATTGGATTGTATCTGTATGCCAAAAGTCGTGCCGACCAAACTTATTTATACGTTCTCGACAGGGTTGTTATCCTTGTTGCTCTTGGTGGTGGATTTATCCGAATGGGCAATCTTATGAATTCAGAAATTATAGGAAAACAATCGGATGTTCCATGGGCTTTGGTATATTCTCATAGTGCTGAATACAAACTTGAAAACTATTTTGAAAATTTTATCAACAATGCCGAATTAGATCGTATCGACAGTGAAATTGCCAGAGAAAATGGCTTATTACAATTGCGCTTGGATTTTAAGGATACCATTAATCAGGAATACGCCACTTATTTTGCGACATCCGAGATGGAAGAGGCGCTCAATAGGTACGAAGCGCTCGCCAAATTTATTGCACTCGATTCCGATGCCAATCCTCCCCTACTGGCCGGCAATAATCGCACTATTGTTTTTGCTGTTAAAGCTATTCCAAGACATCCTACTCAGGTTTATGAGAGTTTATCTTATTTCCTGATCGCCGCCTTTCTATTCTTTGCATTTTACAAACCGGCAGAAGGGAAACCGGTTGAGGGGAAAATTTTTTCCATGTTCTTAATACTCCTTTTTGGAATTAGAATTGTCCATGAATTTTTTAAAGAGAATCAAGTTGATTTTGAAGAAGGATTGCAACTTAATCTTGGACAATCATTGAGTATTCCACTCGTTCTAGCTGGGGTAATTCTTTACATATATGTAATTAGAAAGGATAAGAGAAAGACCGAATAAGGATTTCCCAAAACTTCAGAGATATTGTTAAAACCACATCAGATATTCTTTCTATGTGTAGGCATTTTCATGGCTGCAAAAGGGTTTGGTTCTACGCTTGCAAAAGATTCTGTTCCGAATGATATTTTGATCGTCAGGGACATTAGAATTGAAGGAAACAAACGCACAAGACCACAAATTATTTACAGGGAATTGGCCTTAGAAAGTGGCGATACCATTCCACGGGAAAACCTTTCGCTTTTATTAGAGAAAGAGGTCAATAAAATCTTTAATACGCAACTTTTCAATATTGTAGAGGTAGACTATGTGCTTGATGGTGAATACATAGACATTTGGTATACCGTCATTGAGCGCTGGTATATATGGCCTTCATTTCACCTTGATCTTGGTGATCGTAACTTTAACGAATGGTTGCTACAAAGAGGAGCCGGAGCAGAAAGGCTGGTCTACGGTCTTACCTTTCGCGATAAGAATTTTAGAGGAAGACGGGAAAATATCAAATTGAAATTCCAACTGGGTTTTACCAGGAAATTTGAAGCTTTTTATGACATACCCTATGTTAATAAAAACAGGAAAACCGGCATGGGATTCAAGGTCTCCTATTCGGATAACAATACAGTTGCTTTTCAGGTCAATGACCATAAACTGGAATTTGTAGATAGCGATGAGCTCCAGAGAAGGCGCTTTTATTCAACCTTTTATTTGGTGAGGAGAAGTGAGTTTTATGGTCAACAAAGTGTGGAGCTCAATTATCATCAGCAATGGGTAGGTGATACCATCAGTGCATTAAATCCCAATTATTTTGGGGATTCGGCATCGAAAGTAGAATATTTTAATTTGAGTTATGCCTATTCCTGGGATCGGAGAAATATTGCTTATTATGCCACAAAGGGATATATCATTGGCGTGGGCATAGGAAAAGCCGGACTAGGCCTTCTCGATGATATCGATGTTTGGGAAATGCGTCTGCAGGGTGCGAAATATTTTGAATTGGGAAAGAAATTTTATTCCTCGCATTATGCCAGTACAAAAATTTCAGCTCCAAA
Source organism: Hyphobacterium sp. CCMP332 (assembly GCA_014323545.1). Lineage (NCBI taxonomy): Bacteria > Pseudomonadati > Pseudomonadota > Alphaproteobacteria > Maricaulales > Maricaulaceae > Hyphobacterium > Hyphobacterium sp. CCMP332. The sequence continues at coordinate 3,051,236 of CP058647.1, read as the reverse complement.
TTCTCAACCCTTTTTCCTGTATCAGGGTTTGGGTTATGGCGATGATATACTTAGGGGTTTTGACCTTTATGTTATCAATGGCAATCATTATGTGATCAATAAAAATGAATTAAAATACGAGCTCTTTTCCTTCAAAAAAACCTTCAATTTTATTCCACTTGACCAGTTTAAGGTTTTACCTGTAAAAGTCTTTATAAAAGTCTTTGCCGATCTGGGTTATGTCGATAACCGCAATACCAGAGATTTGAATGCCCGTTTCTCTAATACATTTTTGAGTGGCTATGGAATTGGTATTGATGTTGCCACTTTTTACGATCTTGTGTTCAGAACCGAATATGCCATTAGCCAGGAAGGGGAAACTAACCTTTTCCTTAATCTTCAGGCAGCATTCTGATCAGCTAAAAATTTCCACCAAAAAATAAGCCATAAGCGCTATTACCAGTGATGCTGCAAGATTTAGCAGCCAGCCTGTTTTCATCATGTCGCGCATTCGGATATGACCGCTAGCAAAGACTACCGCATTGGGAGGTGTGCTTATCGGCATCATAAAGGCACAACTAGAAGCCAATGTAGCTGGTACTACAAGAAGCAGCGGATCAATATTTAGTCCACCCGCTATTCCAATAGCAACCGGAATAAAAATGGTGACCAGGGCTACATTGCTCATTATTTCTGTTAGAAATAATACTAAAACTGTAACCAACAGGACCATAATGAATATATGAACGCCTTGCATTTCCATGACCAATTGACCTACTTTTTGTATCAGACCAACTTCTTCCAATGACCTGGCCAGACACATGCCACCACCAAAAAGGATCAATATACCCCAAGGCAGCTTTTTCATGTCTTCCCATGAGAGTAAAAAACGGGAATGTTTAAAACTCTGTGGTACAATAAACATCAGTAGTCCGCCACTCATGGCCGTTGCAGAATCCGAAAGCAGGTCCGCTCCGATAAGACTATTTATCTGTAACTTAAATATCCAGGCCAAAGCCGTTAGTGAGAAGATAGAAATGACTTTCCATTCAGCATTGCTTATTGGACCCAAATCATCAATTTCTTTTCTTATAAGCTCTTCTGAATTGGGGATGTGTTCCAGTTTATTTGGAAAAAGCACTTTGATTAGTAAAAAATAGGTCAGGATTAAAAGCGTAATGCCCACTGACATACCTATACCCAACCATTGCACAAATTGAATTTCATAGTCAAGGATTTCTTTTAAATAACCCGCCATAACAATATTGGGAGGCGTACCGATTAGGGTCATGGTTCCACCGATATTTGCCGCATAGGCAATACAAAGCATCAAGGCCAGGGCAAATCGTTCACGTTTTTTATCCTTTCCGCTATTTTTATTGTCGCTTAAAAGTTCTATGACCGATAATGCCACCGGAAGCATCATCACCGCCGTAGCGGTATTGCTTATCCACATACTTAAAAGTGCTGTAGAGATCATAAATCCCATGATAATTCCATCCCCGGAAGTACCAGTAAGTTTGAGAATATTTAAAGCAATACGAAGATGAAGTTTATGCTTTTCCAGGGCTAATGCTATCATAAATCCACCCATAAAAAGAAAAATGATCGGATTGGCATAGGGTGCGGTAGATTGTGTAATGGAAAATACTCCCAGATAAGGCAAAAGCACCATTGGTAATAGTGCCGTAACCGGTACCGGAACTACCTCCCCTATCCACCAAATGACCATCCAAAGTGCCATGGATAAAACACGGAACATTTGAATTTCCATACCCGGATCTTGTATAAAAAAAGAAAGGATAAAGACCGTCGGCCCCAGAAGGAGTGTAACAATTCGTGTTGTGTTCACAATTTTGAAGATATAAAAATGTAATTTATATCAATGAAATTTATAAGCCGTTCAGTTTTTAAAAGGGCATTAAACGGTTTCAAACGTTTAAATATGCGCATACTTTTTATTATGAGGGTTTTGCTATAGTAAACACAAAGTCAATAACTTTAGCCAATCTTTAAGCACAATATATGAATACCAGCTTTTGTTTATACTAGTAAAAAATTAAAGTAGTAAATTAATGATTGGTTTAGAATCGGAGAGATTAATCTTTAGGCAATGGTTACAATCAGACTATGCTGTCTTTGCTAAATTCTTTTTGGACGAAAAGAATGCTCAATTTGTTGGAGGTATAAAGAGCCCGGAAGAGTCCTGGAGGTTGATGGCAACTTATATTGGACATTACATACTCAAAGGATTCTCGTATATGGCGGTGGCGGAAAAAGCTACTGGAAATTTAATTGGCACCATTGGACTTTGGAAATCTTTGCCCTGGCCTGAGCCAGAAATGGGTTATTGGCTTCTGCCTGAATTTCAAGGAAAAGGTTATGGAGTCGAAGCTGGAACAATTGTAAAGAACTTTGCGATTAATGAGCTCAACTTAACTTCTTTGGTAAGTTATATTGATCCTGAAAATGAAGTATCAAAGAAACTAGCTCTTAGACTTGGGGCGAGATATGACAAAACGATTGATTTGTTGAGTTTTGGTGCTCATGAAGTTTATAGATACAAATAATAAAAGTGCCTAACAACTGCTATATCCTATTGCATCCCTGAGCTTGGGTAAATTTCCCTAAATTAGAGATTATAAATTATTCCCGGGTTGGTCTGGGCAACGGGGCTCAGGGCCATAGCCAGGACCGATTGCGACAAGCTGATAATGGAGAACTAAGAAAATGACAAAAATTGACCCAATAATTGCAGTAAAAGACATAAATATTAGTGCGGAATGGTATCAATCAGTATTCAATTGTAAAAGAACACATGGAGGTAATGACTTTGCTGTGCTTGAAGATGAAAATGAAGAAATCTTAGTTTGCCTTCATAAGTGGGGAGAGCATGGCCATCCGACAATGATGAATCCAAACGTAATACCAGGGAATGGATTAATTCTTTATTATAAAACAGACAATTTAGAGGCAATCCGTCAGAATATTGAGAATATGAATTATCCTATTGAAGAAGAAATTCACTTAAGCTCAAATTCAAAGAAAATGGAATTTTCACTTCGTGACAAGGACGGTTATTATTGGACAATTACCGAATTTCATAAATATGAAGGATAAAGAACAAAAGCCAGTCGCCAACATAGGCTAAGAAAACATGCGGACTAAGACAGTAAAATGAAAATTATAACATCCAATAGTACTGAGTAAACGGCTATAAAAATGTGTTCTAAAACCCGTACATTTCTTAGCCAGGGCCGTTAAAGAGCATTTGAATTGACAGAAATGAAAAACCTGCTATTAATATTTATCGCTTTTCTTCTTTTAACCGCTTGTGCAAACAGGCAAGGTAATAATTTAGAAATTGACAAAGATTGGGAAGACAGCATTTTGGTTGTTAATGACCACCACGTTCATATAATGAGCCCCAATCTTATTGCATTGTGGAAGAAAATGGGGATTCCGTTTTCAAAAAATGATAATTATTATTCAAATGTTGACACAATAATTGCCACAAATGGGGCAAACTACATTTCATTGATTTCAATGGCATATGTTTATGCTTCTACGGAGTTTGGTGGCGGTACAGATAACATTACCGAAAATATACGATTGGAGAATGATTTTTTAGCTAAAGCAAAATCCAGGTTCCCTGAAAGCATAAAGGCCTTCTATGGAGTTGACCCTTTGCACGAAAGTGCTATAGAGGAAATTGAAAGATGCCACAAGAAACTAAAATTGGACGGAATTAAACTTCATTTCAATGCATCTCAAGTCTATCTGACAGAACCTGAACATCTTGCAAAAATTAAAGAAGTATTTGTATATGCATCTTTCAACCAAATTCCTATTCTCTTGCATTTTGATAATAGTCATCCAAAATTCGGAAAAACAGATGTAGAAATTCTTGCAAATTCGGTTTTAAGCCAACTAAACTATGTCAACCTGCAAATTGCTCATTTTGGAACTTCTGGTGGTTTCAATAAAAAGACAAAAATCATATTGGATAGCTTTATTGACCTGTTTGAAAAAAACCACCCAATTAGCAAACATAGAATAGTATTCGATATTTCTGGAGTAGGACTTGATAAGGAGGCAGATGGCGTATCTAAACTAACAGAAAATCAATTTCGGGAGTTAAGTGATTATTGCAGGAAACTTGGTTTTGAAAAAATTGTATTTGGAACAGATTATCCGTTGTACAAGAGTGTGGAATATTTTGACCTCTTGAAAAGGAAATTAAACCTGACTGAACAAGAGATAACTGAACTTTTGAAGATAAAATGAAAACGCCGTATAATATTGTATCTAAGCAATAGAGGGTGAAGTAATAATGGCAAAATATCAGCATTTTATAAACTTTTGTGATGGCGGTCAGGGATTTACCTTGAAATCCGCTATTGCACTTGTTCTTGATCCTTAAGATTACTCAATGCTACAATCCGTATCCACCGAATTCTGTCCCAAAAATTCATCCGACTGGAGGAATTGGTTATTCGAAAATCACAAAAATAAGAAAGGCGTTTGGCTGATCATTTATAAAATAGGCTCCTCAAAACAAAATATTACATGGTCGGAGGCTGTGGATGAAGCGTTGTGCTTTGGATGGATCGATAGTATCAAAAAACCAATAGATGAGGAGAAGTACAAACACTATTACGGCCCCCGCAAAGCAAAAAGCATTTGGTCTAAAGTCAATAAAGATAAAGTCAAAAAACTGATCGCTTCAAAATTAATGACTGAAGCCGGTTTAAAATCAATCGAAATAGCAAAGAATAATGGTACTTGGTCTTTTCTCGATTCTGTCGAAGCGCTTGAAGTTCCCATCGATTTGGAGAATGAATTTGCTAAACACAAGGGTTCAAAAGAATATTATAATTCATTGAGCCAATCAATACAAAAAGGAATGCTGGCTTGGGTTAAAATGGCAAAAAGAACAGAAACAAGAGAAAAACGAATTCTGGAAATCGCAGAGAATGCGGCCAAACACAAAAAACCAAAACACTTTGTCTAAATTAGCCAAAGCTGAAATTGCTGTAAAATTACTAAGGGAATACAAGCTTTGAGGAAAATTGAATACATTGAAAATTGGTTTCAAAATTTAAAAACCATGAAGAATACGCTATTCCTGCTTACTTTCTCCCTGCTAGTAATGCTGAGTTGTCAAAAAAAGGCAAGTCAACAAATGGTCGAATCGCCTACCAAGAACAATCGCATTGAATTCTATCTCACAGAAAAAGGCGAACCCTTTTATATTGTATCACACAATGGGGAAATAATTATTGACAGCTCATTTATGAGTTTTGATTTCAAAGATCAGACATCACTTAAAGGCGGTTTTGAAATCTTGAAAACAAGTTTTTCTACCTTGAACGAAACCTGGGAAATGCCTTGGGGCGAGCAAAGGAAGGTTATCAATCATTACAATGAAATAGTGATAGAATTGCAGGAAAGTCAAAGCCCCGGGCGAAAACTAAATCTTTTTCTCCGAGCCTATGATGATGGTATTGCACTGCGTTATGAATTCCCAATGCAAAATGACACAGATTCATTATTCATCATGGAAGAACATACAGAATTCAATTTTACTGAGGACCTCATCGCCTGGTGGATCCCCGCTGATTGGGACAGCTATGAGCATCTTTATTCCAAAACCAAAATTTCGAAGATCAATGCTTTTAAGTACAGGGATGCTGCAGGACTGGGATTTACCTCAATCAAGGACAACGCAGTCAACACACCTGTTACTTTCAGAGCAAAAAATGGCTTGCATTTGAGCATTCACGAAGCCGCTTTGCTCGATTATGCAGGCATGACACTGAAGGTAGATACTGTCAATTTAAAAATGACAAGTCAATTGGTAGGTTCTGATCGATTGGCTTATAAAGTCAAAAGAGCCTTGCCTTTTAAAACACCCTGGCGAAGCATACAGATCTCCGACGAAGCTAAAGATTTGATTAATTCAAAACTCATTGTCAATTTAAATGACGCCAATAAATTGGGGGATATAAGCTGGTTTAAACCAAAAAAATACATGGGCATATGGTGGGAAATGCACATTGCTGTTGGTTCCTTTGATTACGGTATGACTATGGATAAAAACACTGGCAAATGGGTGGATTCGGGCAATGCGCATGGCAGGCATTCAGCTACCACGGAAAACGCCAAACGTTATATCGATTTTGCCTCGGAAAACAATATTACAGGCCTTTTAATTGAAGGTTGGAATACCGGATGGGAAAGATGGATCGGGTTTGAAGATCGCGAAGGTGTATTTGATTTTGTAACACCTTATCCCGATTACGACATCAGGGAAGTTGTACACTACGGCAAGGAAAAAGGGGTAGAAATTATCATGCATCACGAAACATCAGCTGCAATCAAAACCTACGAACAGCAAATGGACAGCGCTTATAAATTAATGAAGTCCCTGGGGATGCATGTTGTAAAATCGGGCTATGTCGGAAAAATTATACCCAAAGGTGAATACCATCACGGACAGTGGATGGTTAATCATTACCAAAAACCATTAGAGAAAGCCGCCAAATACCAGGTGGCAGTAAATCCTCATGAACCCATCAAAGCAACAGGATTGAGAAGAACCTATCCCAATGCCATATCACGAGAGGGTTTGAGAGGCCAGGAATTCAATGCATGGTCGGGCGATGGCGGAAATCCTCCTGAGCATTTGCCTATAGTGGCTTTTACAAGAATGCTTTCGGGCCCTATCGATTTTACACCCGGAGTATTTGATATGTCATTGCCCACAAAGGAAAATAATCAGATCAATACCACTTTAGCGCATCAATTGGCCATTTATGTGGTCATTTACAGTCCCATTCAAATGGCTTGCGATCTGCCCGAAAATTATTCCAATAGACCTGCATTTCAATTTATCAAAGATGTGGGTGTTGATTGGGAGCAAACAGAAGTATTGGATGGTGATGTCGGCGAATTTGTGGTTATTGCAAGAGAAGAAAAAGGAACAGGTAATTGGTTTGTGGGAGGAATTACCAACGAAAAAGAAAGAAATTATCGTCTGGATTTTGGCTTTTTGGAAAATGATAAAAATTATAAGGGTATCATTTATCGTGATTCCGAACAAAGCCATTACAGAAACAAACCCGAGGATATTGCAATTGATTCTTTTGATGTAAACAATCAAGACGCAAAAGAAATAACCATGAAAGAAGGGGGCGGATTTGCCATAAGTCTTATAATGGAAAAATTATAAAGCTGCTTTCATGGAATACTACAGTTTAGCCCGGGTCATTCATGTGATTGCCATCATCCTTTGGATTGGTGGAGTATCCATGGTGACTACTGTTTTAATCCCTGCGATTAAAAAGTTAAAATCTTCTGAGGAACAAATCAAAACGTTTAAAATGATTGAGGGAAAATTTGCTTTTCAGGCCAAAATCACCACTTTGTTGACTGCAATTTCAGGATTTTATATGCTATACGAACTCAATGCCTGGCACAGATATCTGGAATTAAAATATTGGTGGATTCATGCCATGACTTTGATTTGGTTATTATTTACACTGATTCTTTTTGTTTTTGAACCCCTTTTTCTACACAAAGCCTTTAAAAAATATGCATCAAAAAATCCTGAAAAGACTTTTAAAATAATGCATCGATTGCATTGGCTTTTATTAATATTAAGTCTGATCACAGCAGCAGGAGCAATAGCGGGAAGTCATTCCTGGTTTTGGATTGAATAAAATTAACAATTATGGAAAATGCTAAAGTTTATAATTTGAAAGACAGTATCGATTATTCGCGCGATGCAACAGTCAGTAAAATCGTTAGCAAAAATAAAAATGGATCTTGTACCCTATTCGCATTTGACAAAAGTCAGAATTTAAGCGAACATACAGCGCCTTTTGACGCAATTGCCCAAATTCTCGAAGGGAAATGTGAAATTAAAATCGACGGCGTGGTCAATGTTTTAAGCGCTGGTCAGATTATCATAATGCCCGCCAATGTTCCACATGCACTGGAAGCCACCGAAGCTTTTAAAATGATGTTGATCATGATTAAAGTTTGAATTCAATAGAATATTTTATTTCGAGTATGTAAATTTTTTTCCAGAAAAGACCAAGTGAAATCATTATAAGCTTTCTTTTATTAATCATTCTATTTGTTTTAATAATCTGTCGGGGGAATTTCCCGTTAAGGCCATTTGCAATAGCCCGGATTAGCCCTTTCCCGAAAACCATTCAGGGGCAAGTTGAAGAGGCTGTAGGCATGAGTATGGATAGATTATAAGTCTATCTGTATTACAAAAAGGGGAGGCACTATCATTTATACTGTAGGATAAATTAACAAGGAAAATAAAAATCCCGTCAAAGTCGATGAGCTATTTAAGGTACTCATTTTAAATAAATTATATAATGCGTCCATCTGTGTTAAATTATTTACAGAATAATATCTGCTTTTGAACAAATCTCTTGCTAATATCTGCCTGAAATAAAGGATTGGATTGGAGCTCTCATACAATTACCCAGAGAATGTTGATAAAACATCTCAATGAAAAAATGTGGACACTTTCGGAAATTGATTATAACTGCATTATCAAAAATCTTTGAGAAAATACATGCAAACGAAGGCTTCACATTTTCGAATATATGAGTATTAAAAATCCAGATTAATTCATTGGTAACCTTTATTACATTGCATTTTTCATTTTTCTGCGATATTTAGGATGTGAAAATCTCTGGGCTGACCGTGGCAATTCTCCTTATTTTTATTGGTGCTCAACATTCTGAAGCACAAAAAAAAGTGATGCATCAGGATTTGCTTTGGGCAAGGCATTACCTAAAAATTCAGATTGACAAGAGGTATATTTTCCGGCATGAAATAGAAGAACGAGTCTTTTTTAAAAATTTGAGACAACATCAATTCATGACCCGTGCCTTTATTGACCGCTCAATTGGCAAAGGATGGAATTCTGCCTTGGGCTTCGCCTACTTTTTGCAAGCTTCACCTGAGGATCCTGGTATTGAAAAATACATCACCCAGACAGAGCTTCGTCCGATTTTCGAGTTTGGAAACCGGCAAATTCTCTCCAGTAAAATAATAATTGATCATCGGTATTGGACAGAGTTTCGTTTTTTTGAAAAAGATGATCGTTCTTATTCTTTTCGAAACTTACGATTCAGATATAGGCTCGAGATGAGATATCAGCTAAGTGACTTATTCATTATCCGTGTTTTGGACGAACTTCATTTTAATGCAGGTGGAAAGTCAACTATTTCAATTTTTGATCAAAATAGAATTGGATTTGCCATCCAGTTTTACCCAATGACCAATTTTGGCTTTGAACTGGCTTATATAAATTGGTATCAGCAGCAATCAATACCCGAAAATTTCTATAACCGCAATATTATACGCTTTACAGTTTTTTTGCATTTAAATGCAAAATCTAGAACAGATGATTAAAAAGTTTAAATCAAAACAAGAAAATAAATTTAATCACCTTAAAACTGTAAAAGCCAATATTTTATTACATGAAATAATTATATGAATGAAAATTGTTTACATTAAAACCAAATTATACGCACAGCTCCAATATTTATTTTAATAGTATTTAATCTAAGATTTTAATTTTTTTAATTAATGAAACATCACTTACCGGTTCCGGAAAATGAACAAGACAGAATAAAAAAACTTAATTATTACAATATTCTCGATACCATTCCAGAAGATGTCTTTGATGATCTCACTAAGCTTGCAGCAAACATTCTGGATGTGCCAATTGTATTAGTAAGTCTTATTGACAATAATCGCCAATGGTTTAAATCAAAGTTTGGAATTGATGCGAATGAAACCAGCAGAGATATATCTTTTTGTCAATATGCAATAATGGATAAAAAAGTTTTTGAGGTGAATGATGCCATGGAAGATGATCGATTTAACGAAAACCCTTTGGTTTTGGGTAATCCAAATATTCGTTTTTACGCAGGAGCACCTTTAACAGATGACGAAGGATATAATTTAGGCACACTTTGCGCAATAGATCGAAAGCCTCGAAAATTATCTAAACAAGATAAAGAATCCTTAGAAGCAATCAGCAGAACGGTAATAAGGTTAATTCAATTTCGAAAAGAACAGCAGCGTGTTGAAAAGCTCTCTAAAGTAAAAGATGAGTTTCTTGCCAATATGAGTCATGAAATCAGAACGCCAATGAATGCCATAATTGGTTTTAATGACCTTTTAAGAAAAACTGATCTTAATCCGGAACAAAGAAAAAATGTTGAAATAATTTCTACAGCATCCAGAAACCTTCTTCACATCCTGAACAACATTCTCGACCTCTCGAAAATAGAAAGCGGGCGGCTGGAATTGGATATTCGATCACTTAATCTTGAAAAAGTGATAAAACAAATAACAGAACTTCATCATAATAAAGTAAAAGAAAAAGGATTAAAGCTTTTGTTAAGTTATGATTTTGATATTCCAAAGTATGTGAAATCCGATGAAACAAGGCTTTATCAAATATTCGGAAATTTAATTTCAAATGCTATCAAATTTACCGATAGTGGATCAATTCACTTAAGTGCGGAAAGTAAATCAATTACAGATGAGCGTGTCATAATTCGGTTCGAAGTAAAGGATACAGGAATAGGAATTTCTCAAAAAAATATAAGCAAAATCTTTAATCGATTTAGTCAAGAGGAAGCCAGCACAAGTAAAAAATATGGCGGTACCGGACTGGGGCTAAATATAGTAAAAGAGCTTACAGAATTATTAGGCGGCACAATAATGGTTTCTAGCGTAAAGGGTGAAGGCGCAACATTTTCAATAGAAATGCCTTTTGAAATCTCGGATTCTCAAGAAATAGGAATGCAGGAAAAATTCCAAAATTCTTCTGAGGAGATAGATAAACTTTTGGGACTAAATGTACTTCTTGTAGATGACAACGAACATAATCAACTTCTTGCCGGGAATTATCTTGATAAAAATTCAGCAAGCTACGATGTGGCCAGTAATGGGAAAGAAGCCATCGAATTGCTTGAAAATAGGAACTATGACATAATAATCATGGATTTACAAATGCCTGTAATGGACGGTTTGGAAGCGACAGAACACATAAGGAAAAAATTGAAAATGAAATTGCCTATAATTGCCTGCTCCGCATATTCGGTGGTTAAAGAAAAAGAGAAGTGTCTTGAAATTGGAATGAATGATTATATCGTAAAACCATACAGAGAGGAAGATCTTGTGAATTGTATTTTAACATTTACAAAAAGCCAGGAGCCATCTCACAAAAAAGATAAAAATGGTCAGTACAATAATTCCAAAAATACAAACAATCACCTCAAAACTTTTAACAAAATAGAAGAGAATGATGGAAAAGAATTTTTATTGAGTATGCTCAATATTGCAAAAAAAAGATTCCCAAAAGATATTGAAGAACTTGACTTAGCATTTGCAAAGGAAGATTACAATACAATATCTAAGAAAGCTCACATGATTCATGGATCTTTAGTTAGTCTTGATTTGTTAAATGAAAGTAAAGCAGCATCACAATTGGAGGAGGCTGCTAAAAAGAAAAATAAAAAAAGTACGAATAAGTATTTCATAATGGTTAAAGAGTACCTACAGGAGTATTTAAATAGTATCAAACAATTCGAATCTTAAATGAAAAAGCCACGCGTTCTTATCGTAGATGATGATGATTTATTTATTCAAAAATTATCTGTCATTTTAGAACCTTTGTCAAATGAAATTTATAAAAGCAGGAGTGCAGAAAATGCACTGTATTACATAAGTACTTTCAAACCTGACTATCTCTTTATAGATAATATTCTTCCTAAACTAAAAGGAAATGATGTTATTAAACAGTTCAAAGAGTTTCATCCCGGGATGAAGATAATACTCTTTTCCGGACGATTTGATATGAATGAGGTGTCCAGCGCTATACAAAATCAAACAGATTTTATACTAGAAAAAGGGTCTATCGACAATAATACGGTGACTCAAATCTTAAATGATAATAAGTTCTCTGAAGGGAAGAATTCTTTTTTAGATAGAATTTTAGTTAAACTAAATCAGTTAAAAGATCAGTCTAAATATAATATTGCTATTCTTGAAGACGATGAGTTGTTTCAATTAAAACTCAAAAAGACAATTCAAAACCATCAAATAAATGAAAATGATATTGTTTCCTATTCAAGTAAAAAATCTTTTTTAAAAGGGATTGACAAGAATATCCCTGATATCGTATTTATGGACTACTTTTTGCCTGATGGAAATAGTATGAATCTGTTAGAAAAAATTAAAGAAAAACGTGCAAACACTAAAATTATATTTATAAGTTCTCAGGAGGATGCGCATATTGCCATGTCACTCAAAAATAAAAAATGTGATGGCTATATTATCAAAAATGAAAATTGGGAATCTAAATTAATCGACTACATACATCAACTGACTGTATAACATAAAATTTCACTTTGAAATAAAAAATTAGAGCATCCTTAAATCGCCCAAATCTTTAACCTCTCCTGCCCTGATGCTTATTTCCTCAATGCTAAGATCAATACCTGAATCATTAGGTATAATTAAGTCATAAATACCAGGATCGAGAGCCCTGAGTAAAAATTCTCCATTGACATTCGAATGTGTATTTAATGTATCAATTCCCCTTATGGCATAGATCCTGTATAAATTAGATTCAGGCAAAATTCTACCTTTTATTGCTCCACTTTTAGATTCCAATTTTCCTCTAATCACAGGTTTGAGTTGAAAATCTCCATTTCCAAGTCTTACAATGGATTTGTCAACGTCAAAATCTAGTATGAGTTTGTAGGATTTGTCACCTTCTAAAGACTCCTGTATGTTAATTTTTAATCCACTTCGATTAGCTGAAGGTACAGGAAGATATATTGCGGAATCCTCGATATACAATCGATTTCCCGATCCAAGTAAAAGTCTAATTTGACTTAAATTACCTGAGGGCAATTCAGTTTCACCTAAAATCCACTCATTCCCATTGGTTAATTTGAGCAGATCATAACTTCCCGGTTTAACACCATCCATACTTTCCCAATCTGATCCCGATCCACTTAAATTGATTAACACATCTTCCACATCAATTATAACCGAATCAAAATCTCCTGGCGCATCTACCATTGAGATTTTAATTGACGCAGTACCTGGCACATCGCTTTCTTCTTTGCATCCATTAAAAAAGAATGCAAAAAGAGAAATAATGATTATAATTGGATTTGAAATCAGCCTAACTTTCATTTTCGTAAAATTTGATTTGAGATCAATGAATTTTACTGATTTTCAGCGATATATGTTTTAAAAAATTGTAAAATGGCGGAATTCCACGAACATATACTAGCGGAAAACCCTTAGAAAATGATTAAAAATTATTGAGAATTACAATGATCAATCAATAATTGATTTCTGAAAGAATTCCCAAAGCATAGTCGCGTTTGAGCTTTGCTTTTTGATTTTTGGATAGCAATTCTATCAGTTTAATTTGAGCATTAATATAGCCCAACTCCCTTGAGTTCACTAAAAAGAGCGAGCTTTCCCCGCCGTTAAATTTTGTTCTTTCCCCCGTCAAAAGTCCCCGATAATCTTGTACTGTTTGACGATATAAATTTACCTGACTATTGGTAGTAAATAACTCGTTTCTCGCCGCCTGAAATTTAAAACCCAATTCCGCCTGTTTAAGGCTATAATCAAATTGCGCTTCTTGTACTTTGACTTTGGTTTGAAGCAAGGCTCCTCTTTCTTTTCTTAATAAAACGGGCATTTCAAATTGCAAACCCCATTTGTAATTATTTGGTGTAAATTCAGAAAAGATGTTATTTGTCAAAGGTTCGGCTAAAAAATTGTATTTCAAATTTAAATCGGGTTTGAGCTGTTCTATTTTCCATCTTCGCTCAATGTCCAATTGTTCAATTTTAAAATCGTATTGTAACAGATCAGGATGATTGAGAAGCAAGCTATCGATTTCCAATTCTGAAAAACCAGAACGGGCATCTGTTTCTACGCGATCTTTTTCCTGTGGAACGACTATGGAATCTAATTCCAAAGGGATTTCACCGTCTCTCCACAAATAAATGGAAAGTAGCGCAGACGTATTTTTAAAGTCAAGTCTGGATTGCTGAAGTGCAAGACGTCTGTTTTGCACCTGTATCCCTGACTCCAAAGTATCGATGCTGGGTTTATCTCCAAATAATGCAGACTGTTTTACAGCTTCAAATCTTTGAATGGCAACATTTAAGGCATTTTCATAAACCAGAAGCACATGGTAAGCCATAAACCATTCCCAATAGGCCTTTCCAGCATCGAACAAGAGTTCATTGTAAATTGACTTTCTCATCGCTTCGGTGCTTTCTCTGAAAATTTTGGCTTTTCTCAATTCTGCCCTGCGTTTATCAATGAATAAACCCTCTCCAATGGGAATGCCGACTCCTGCATATACAAGACCCGCTCCTGGTGTATTATTCTCAGGATTTAAAAAAACTCCCCTGGTTTGTTCATAACCACCATTAAACTCAAGACCAAACCATGTTGGTACCTTCAAACCGGCATCCAGAAGATCATAATAGTTTTTATCTTCAAAGTCCTTCTGTGAAGATTCCAGATTTATCTTTGGATCGAATCCTCCCCTTGCTTCTCGAAGCACGGCCTTACCCCTGTCCAGTTGTAATTCCGCTTGTTGACCAATAGGATGATGCTCTTTTACAATCTTCATATACGCATCAAAATCCATGACCAAAGTGGTATCATTTTGAGCGAATGTATTTATAATGCTCAGTCCAAAAAGAACGGATAAGATATATATGAAGCGTATCTTCATCTTGTCTATTTGGAGTTTTTGGACTTATTATTGACTTCTGTATTCCAGTCGTTCTTATAGTAATCCGGAGGAAAACCATTGATTTGTCGCCACAATTCATACCAAATTGGCACATCTTTTAGCAATAGCATATTGAATGTGCCTGCGCCTACCCGTAAAGCATCCGGCCAGGGATGATCGTTTGGATCGGGAGCAACCATTAATCTGTATTTGCCATTGTCACTTATAAAATTATCTATAGCGAAAACTCTACCTCCGTAGGTTCCATAGCTGGTATTTGGCCAACCGGAAAATACAATTGCAGGCCAACCGTCAAATTGTATTCGCACTTCCTGTTTCTTTTCGATCAGAGGTAAATCCAATGGATTTACATACATTTCCACTGCGAGGTCGTATTGCGAAGGCATAATACTGACAATTGAAGCACCTTCCTTAATTGTTTCTCCCAATCCGGATTGAATCGCCTTTGTCACATATCCATCCTGTGGAGCAGTGATATAATACATGCCTGTTCTTACCGAATAATTCATGAATTGGTTTTCGAGTTTAGTCACTGCAGCCTCAGCATCGTATTTACCCGATAAAGCCGTAAACTTTTCTGATTTGGCTTTAGCAATATCATCGCGGTATTGTGCATCAATCGATGTGAGCTCAACTTTGGCATTTATTACTTCATTTTGACTTGTCAGTAATTTATTTTCTGCAGAGATCATTTTGGCCTGCGCTTCCTGCAATTTATTCTTCCGGTTTTCAAGATCAGTAAGTGATTGTAAACCATCTTTATAGAGTTTTTCATAACGTTGAAACTGCTCACTGGCGATCTCAAAATTGATAATAGCGGCCTGAAAATCAATGGAATCACTAGTTACTTTCAAATGGGCCTGTTTTAGTTTGTTTTCCGCTTGCTGAAGCTTCAATTTTCGGGTTTGTACCAGCGCTTCAATTTGATTTTCCAATGCATTCACTTTTTCAATATAAGATTGCACCGACATTTCTTTTGCAACAACCTGTGCCCTGGTTCTCGAAAGTAATTGTGGATCAAAATAATCATCCTTGATTTCAGAAATAAATAAAATGGTGTCTCCTCTGTATACAAAGTCCCCTTCTTTTACAAACCACTTTTCAATTCTACCTGCAATTATGGAATGAATAGTTTGAGGCCTTTGATCCGGTCGTATGGTTGTCACACTTCCTCTTGCTCTTATATTCTGTGTCCATGGGATGAACATCACGATTATTGATACTATCGAGATATACATCAATATTTTGAGTAATACCCTACCTGAATGTAACCTTTCAACATATCTAAGAGAGATAAAATCTTCTTTCTTGATAAATTGGCTCACACTATTTCTGGAAATATTAAGCATCCCTGTTCTTTTTGAGTTTTGCCAATGATTCCATTTCCTTATAGGTTCCTCTGTGAATTATTTCCCCGTCTTTTACCTCAAATATTTTATCCGATCTCTTTGCAACATATGGATCCGCAGAAACTGTCACCATGGTCCATTCATTCTCTTTATCTGTCAGAAAATCTATAATTTTTCTTCTGTCAATTTCGTCCAGATGTTCAAATGCATCTTCAATTAAAAGGAGTTTAGGTTTATCCGCAATGGCCCTTGCTATTAGAATTTTTTCCACAATACTTTTAGGCAGTCTTTTACCCTCTGGCGCGATCATGGTGTCGTATCCGTAAGGCAATTTTCTGACAAATTCTTCCAATCCCAGATTTTTAACGGCCCATTTCACATTGTCAAAAGTGGCTACTTCTCTGCCCATAGCGATGTTTTGAATTATTGTTCCTTCAAAAAGTTGCTCCTGCGACATGTAATCGCCTATTACTGACCTGAGCGACTCCAGGTTTACATTGCCTATGGGAAAACCGTTATAGGAAATCCCCCCATCCTGGACATCATAAAGTCCTGCCAAAACCTGAACCAGAGTGCTTTTTCCCGATCCGTTTTCTCCGGTAATCATGACCTTATCGCTACACGCCAAATGCAATGAGATATCCCTTAATGCCGCTTTTTTCTGTCCGGGGTAATAAAAAGATACATTATCCAGATCGACAGTAAGACCATTTTTATCGCATTGTTCTATCAAGTCTATTCCTTCCGATTGTTCGAGTTCCATGTCCGTCACCTGCCCCATCTTTTCGAGAGCAGTTAATACATCATATATGGTTTCAAAACTCATGATGAGTTTTTCAACAGAATTCATAATAAGTAGGATAATGATTTCCGCAGCTACGAATTGTCCAATATTCATGAGCTGTTCCATCACTAGAATTCCACCAAGTGCCAACAATCCGAGTGCAACGATCGATTTGAAAACCACCATCAAAGAATACTGTTGAACTAATACAGAGAAATGCCCTTCCCTTGATTTAAGGTAATCGCCTGTCAATTTATCAGTTACCTGAAGTGGTAAATCGGTTTTGCCAGCAAGCTTAAAGGTGACACTGGTTCTTGCCATTTCCTCTAACCAGTGTGCTGTTTGGTATTTGTATTTTGATTCTTCCAAACTTGTTTCCAGGCCTCTTTTGGCTGTTAACCAAAATATCGCATAAACCAGCAAGACTAAAATTAAACTGAAAATGATAAAGAATGGATGATAAAATGACAGTAATATCAATCCAAAAATCACCTGTAAAGATGCTCCTGAAAAATCAATGAGAATTTTTGGCAATCCTTTTTGTACCGACATGGTATCAAAAAAGCGATTCATTAATTCGGGCGCGTAATAGCGATACAAGGCTTCCAACCTTACCCTGGGTATTCGGTATGCAAATTCAAAAGAAGCTCTGGTGAATATTTTTTGTTGCAAGTTCTCCGTAATTCGCATCTGGTATATCTGTAATACCCCTGCAACAGCGACGCCGCCAACAACAAATACCAGCAACACAATCCATGAGGTACTCACCTGCCCCCCCTGGATCAAATTGATAATGGCCTGAATTCCAAGAGGCAAGGAAAGATTTATCAATCCAATAAAAATTGAATAGATATAAACATTTCTGATTTCCGGGCTGTCTGGTTTCAGAAGCCTCCAAAATCTTTCTAATGGCGTTAAAGATGTATTTGAGTAATCACTCATTTATGACAATATGAATTGTAAAATCTTATCTAAATCTTTCTGATAAATAGATTAAGTCGAAATTAACCAAATTGTTCAATCCTTATAAATTACCCTCGATATATAAATCTATTTGACCACATTAATTATTTACAAAAAGAATTATATCAATTGTTAATTTATTTGCAAATATAATAGTTTTACTATCATTTATCAAAGTATTATTATTTAAATACTTTGAATAATATAAAGATAAATGGGCATTCCCAGAGTGATATTAAATGGAAAGGTAATAGCTAAAGCCATTGGAATGTACAAACTTTGATTGGCTTCGGGCGCTGCCAATCGCATGGCTGCAGGTACAGCAATATACGATGCACTGGCTGCCAAAATCGAAAACAACAATTGGTTGCCTTCAGATTGAGTAAAAAATGAGGAAAGATAGGCAGTTAGGATTCCGTTAAAGAAAGGAACCACAATGGCAAAAATTAAGGCAAACCAACCGTTTTCGAGAAAAGAAGAAAGCCGTTTTCCACTAATGATGCCCATATCCAATAAAAATACTGCCAAAAAGCCCTTGAATATATCGGTGGTAAAAGGCCTGATTCCCTCTGCCTGCTGATCACTGGCCAGAAATCCGATGACCAAACTTCCCATAACCATAAGTACGCTTCCATTTGTAAATGAATGACGTATAACCTCAGGAATATTAATTTCAGAATTGTCCTTTTTGTTAAAATACGACATAAGCAAAACACCAATTATTATTGAAGGGGCTTCCATAAGGGCCATAACTGCCACCATATGTCCACCAAATTCAATTTTTTGAATTTCGAGAAATGAAACTGCCGTAACAAAGGTTACAGCACTTACTGAACCATAAGCTGCTGCAATTGCCCCGGCATTAAATACACCAAATTTCTTTTTCAGGATAAAAAATGAGTAAATCGGAATCACCAGAGCTAAAATTATTCCGAACACCAGAGACCATAGAATTTCAAGATCCATGTTACTATGAGCGAGTTCCTGTCCTCCCTTAAAACCAATTGAAAACAAAAGATAAAGCGAGATAAACTTGGATGAGGTTGGTGGAATCTCAAGATCACTTTTGAGCTGTACAGCTAATATTCCAAGAAAAAAGAATAATAAAGCCGGATTTGTTAGATTTTCAAGTAAAAGATCAAAGGTCATTTTTCTGTATTTTATAATTCATAAAAAAACCTGACATTTTAATTGACAGGTAAAGTGCTTTTTGTCTATTGAATAAATCTCTAAACAATGTTTTATTTTTCATTTTTAATGGTCTTCAAAACCATGTTATTATAAAAATTAGGAATGGTCGCTTCTCCGTCGGCAACATCGGTTAGTCGCGGAAGGTGTTCAGCAAAAAAACGTTGATGATGCGCTCCTTCAATCACAGTTGAAATAAGCATGTGTGGGTATTTGTATTTGGGATTAATTTCCAGAATTATATCCCCAACCCGGCCTACCAATTGCTTATAAGCTAAAAATGCTCCTTCCTGGTTGACCTTATCAACTTCTTTAATTAAATATGATTTGGACGATTCCTGTATAACTATGTTGAATAACTTCTGAGTATCAATATGATTGAATTTTTTTTCAGAGTTGTATTCTTCGGTTAATAAGGTTATAGCTCTTTGAAGCCGTTCTTCAGGGGAATTGATGTTGGCCATTGAAAAAACCAATCTGTATTCCATCCAGGCCCAATACCAATTGATTAGGTAAAGAAGCAATTTGTGCTTGCTTTCAAAGTAACGGTAGATTGACGCTTCAGTTGAATTAATTTCATTTCCCAACTTTCTGAAAGTAAAGGCTTCAAAACCCATTTTCTCAATTAGGTCAATACTCCCGGAAATTATGTTTTTTCCCAAATTACTGGAGTCGGGATTTTTTAGGTAGATGTTCTCATTTACCTGAATGTTGACTTTAGATAAAAATTCCATCATATTATATAATCGATGCAAATATAATAGTATTACTATTAATTTTGCAAATTGTAATATTACATTTTTAAATTTTATTTTTGAATGCCCTTATCTTAGCAATTTAATTCTAAACCGCTTGAATAAATATCTTCTATTGGTGATCGTACTGTTAATGCTCCGAATTGAAGTCTCAGGGCAAAAAAATGACAGTTCAATTTACCGCTTTAACTATTGGGTCGATATACCGGTGACGGTAATTGGCTTTGGCTATAATTTTTACGGCCAGGAAAAACTGCGTCAAGCTCCACGTTTAAGTCCGGAACAATATTCAAATTTAAGCCCTCAAAATGTCAATGCATTTGACCGTTCCGCTGCTAAGCAGGACCCGTCCTTTGCCAATGAGGCCCATGGATTATCCGATATCGCTTTGAGAACTGTACCTGCCCTTCCCTTTTTTCTTGGATTTGACAAGGAAATCCGCAATGATGCGCTGAATCTCACTTTGATGTATCTTGAAACGCATGCTGTGAACACCCTGATTTATTTGGCTTCCGCTCAGAATATTAAAAGAAATCGTCCTTTTGTATATAATCCCGACGAAATAGAAGAAAGAAAATCAGGGCCCAAGAGCCGTGATTCATTTTACAGTGGCCATGTATCTGTAGTTACCAGTTCTTCATTTTTTATGTGCAAGGTATTTCTGGATTATCACCCCGAATTGAGAAATAAAAAATTTCTGTTGTATGGTTTGGCTTCTCTTCCTTCTTTTTATACAGCTTATTTTCGATATAAAGCCGGTAAACATTTTCCAAGCGACCTCATAGTAGGTTATTTGGTGGGTGCTTCCGTAGGTATTCTCATTCCGCAATTTCACAAATCTAAATTTTATCAAAAGACCAATATCAGTATGCTTCCTTTTCAAGGTGGCTTTCGCACCAGTTTAAGCTATCAGTTTTAGAAGATCTCAAACTTTATTTTTAATTATATTGTATAAAATACAAATTGATTATTCATGAATAGACGAGAATTCATCAAAGGATCTGCAATCTTAGGCTTTGGTCTTTCAGCACCTACATTATTATTTGGAAGATCGGGAATGTTTGAATCTTCAAATAGCAGGAAAATTAAAAGAGTAATCAATGCGAATAAAACGAATGTAGGGACACTGCCTATATTAAGGGCTTTTGCCGGAAATCATACCGATTATGTATCGCCTTTCGTTTTACTTGATGAATTTGGGCCTGTTACATTAAGTCCCCGGTCTCAACCCCTTCGTGTAAATGCTCATCCTCATGCCGGAGTAACACCAACTACCTATTTTTTATCAGGCAGCGGGCATCATAAGGATAGTTTAAATTATGATATACAAGTGGGCAAAGGTGAGTTTATGATTTTCAATTCCGGTAGAGGTGCAATTCATATGGAGGAAACCGGACAGCAATTATATGATGAAGGTGGAGATTATCACGGTTTTCAGATTTGGCTAAATATGCCAATGAAATACAAATGGTCAGATCCATCAACTGAAGTGTTTAAAAAAAATACGATCCCTCAATTTAAAGGAAAGGGGTATTCCGGAAAAGTTGTACTTGGAGAATTATTTGGATTGAAATCCAATGTGGAAACCTACAGTCCGGCCTTTTATTATCATATTGAACTCGATGCCAATGGCAGGTTAAATATTCCTGTCGAATCTAATTATAATGCATTTATTTATGTGTTAAATGGCCATATTGAATTGGAAGAAAGAAAAGAAATCAGAGCTAATCAACTCGTTCTATTCGAAAGAGGAGGTGATCATATTAAACTTTACAGTATAAATGGTTCAGAAATAATCCTACTTGGCGGCCAACCACTTAATGAACCCGTTTATTCCTATGGTCCATTTGTGATGAATTCCAGAGAAGAAATAAAGAAATGCATTATCAATTATAATTCAGGAGCGATGGGTGATCCATCAAAGGTTAATTAAATGCTTTTCTAATAAATGATTTAATTTGAGCTATGTACAGTTCAATTAAATGCATAGCAACATTAATCCTGATCTTATTGGGTCTTTCCTGTGGATTCTCACAAACCTATAACTACGCAAAAAGCTCAGTTACCTATAAATCCGGAATAGTAAAACAAGGATATATTCTGGACACAGATCTGGCTTTACTCTCTGCAGGAATTTACTTTAAAGAAAATTTGAATGAGGAATATATACTTATTCCATTAGACAGCATTGAAAAAATTCAACTTAATGGCAATACTTATTTTGAAAAATACATAGACAAAAAAAGTAATAAAGCTTTTCTACTCTTAAAAATGTTTGATGGTGAAGTTTCACTTTATAAATTCATAAATAATGGGAAAATTCGATTTCTATTAAAAAAAGACAATATTTATTATCCGATTTCAGATAAAGTTAGAAAAGCATATGATATCGGGACATATTACAGAGGAGTTCTAACAATTCTTTTAAGTGATTGGAAGGATTTGGAATTAAAATTATACTCGACCAGATACAATGAGAATCAACTAATACAGCTCCTAAATGCATACAATTTATCAAGAAACCTTCCAGGCAAATCCTTGAAAAGAAAAAAACAAAACAGTTTAGGCTTTCATACTGGTTTGCATCAAAACAGAATTTACTTTCTATTCAAATCCACAATTGATGGGAGAATTTCAGGATTAAGTACAAGTGGGTTTGCTGGCCTCTTTATAGAAAGAAAATTTGGACAAAACTTCGGAACTCAAATAGGAATAAACTACATCCAATTTAAAGGTGAACTCATAAACATTGGTGCGCAAGATGACTACTTAAAGAAAAATTACGATGCTAAATTTACATATATAGGTCTACCTCTTCAGTTAAATTATTATGTCTTAAATAAAGAAATGAAAATTTTAATTTCTGGCGTATTTGAATATAACAATTTAGTCAATCAATCATTTAAGGTCTTCATTCCCAAACTGAATATCGAAAATGACGTAGAATTTCCTGAGCCAGGCTATCATCTTAGGACAAATATGGGTATTGCTTTGGTTTACAAAGGTTTCATTTTTCAATCTTTATTTTGCTATGGAATTGGTTACAGCGGAATTCAACCCATGATCGCAACTTGGGGCAATCAAGTTTCATTAGGTTACAAATTGGATTTATAATTATTACAATCAAAAAAACCTTAAACTATTAAATCCTGAATTTTAGAAATATTTTCCAAAGTCAAATGCAGCGTGATCATATGAATCATTTGATCTATTCCAAGCAAAGGAAAAAATATTCTGGGCCTTTTTAAATATTTGACCATCACCTTGCTTGTGAAAAAATCGGTAATAAAATGTAATAGCATATTGACTAAACCAAAAATTAAGCCTTTCTCAATGTCTATTATAAGGATAGCAAATACAGTCATAATACTTCCATAGACCAATGCATGCAGGCTTAGCCATTTTAAGCTATGAGCCTTTGAAGTGGCCATTTTTGTGGTCTGAAATAAAAAGTCGCCCATCCAATGAGCTAAAAAAATTAAGCTTAAATTCACGTCTGGATTTGGTCAGATAATTTCTCAAATACTGAGCTAATTTAATCAAATTTGATCCTTCCAAAATTTAATTGCCAATTTTATACCTAAATATGTAGCAGCGGCCCATGTTCAGGACCTTTAGACAGAGATTACTTTTTTGGTTTATGGTATTTATCAGTTCCAACCTGATAATCATACTATTAGTTTTTGTTTACCTAGATAGAAGACAGGTGATAGAAGACACCTCCGAAATAATACAGCTCGCGCATATTCAATGGTTAAAATACACAAAATCTCAAGAGGACTTTCTAACTTTTGATACCAAGCAAGAGGAGTTCTTTCAATCCAATCTGAGTTTCAATCTTCAGAAATGCGAGATATTTCTAGACAGCACAAATATTTTCATCGACTCAGCCTTGACGCGCAGTGAAGGGCAATTTGAGTTCACCGAAGAATTAAAAGAATTTAAAAAAGAAACACGATTTGTGGATTCCTTATTCAACCATTTGGTTGGACTGATTTATATAAGAGGTTATAAGGATTTCAATGTAATTGGTGAAATACGTGAGGATGCTCATTGGTTGGAAAACAGTCAGGAATTAAGCGATGCCACAGTTTTATTATTTAGAAAACACGAAAAGGACTATATAATCCGAAATGAAAATATTTATGTTCAAAGATTTAATTATCTCATTGATGAATTGATATTAGATATTAATAATCGAAATATTCCAGATATAAGAAAAGATTCACTCTTAATTAAAATCAAAAGTTATGAGCGACATTTTAATGAACTGGTTGACCTTGACAACACTATAGGAATAAATACTAACAGTGGAATCAAATACAGTCTTGATACTCAAATTGATGATATGGAGAATCATATAAACCAGATTGTCCGCGAAACAGAAAATAGAAAAAAAGCTCTTTTTTATGAATTAAATTTATATTTCGGAGTCATTGTAACGGCACTTATAATAATCAGTCTGCTTACGAGCTATTTTATTTCCCAGCAAATAACGAATCCACTTAAAAAATTGACCCTTTATATAGGCAAATTTGTGGAAAGCGATTTTACCCTTGAAGAGGAATATCCACTGACTAAAACTCACGATGAGGTCGGTATCTTGAGTAAAAACTTTAAAGTTCTAAAAGATGAAGTGATCTCCAGTATAAAATTCTTTAAAGAGAAAGTTGCTGAGCGCACATTGGAATTGGCAAATGCAAATGAAAAACTTCGAGCTGTCAATCAATCCAATAAGCGCTTTGTTCCCGACAATTTTTTGAAACTACTGGGTAAAGAGAGTATAGAGCAAATCGGTCTTGGGGACCAGACTGAAAGTGATATGACGGTAATGTTTACAGATATCCGTTCATTTACTAAAATATCGGAAAATTTAAGCCCGCAGGAAAACCTGGATTTCATTAATGCTTATCTTAAAGAAATTGTACCAGTTATTCAAAGCCATGGCGGATTTATCGATAAATATATTGGTGACTCAATCATGGCGCTCTTCCCGGAAAACCCCGAATCCGCCATTGAAAGTGCGCTGGAATTTAAAGAAGCAATAATCCACTTCAATCAGACGCTTAATGCAAAAGGAATGGACGGCATTAGAATTGGAACGGGAATTCATACCGGACATTTAATTCTTGGGACCGTGGGTACGGAAAAAAGGCTGGACACCACAGTTATTTCAGATGCCGTTAATCTCTCATCAAGGATAGAAGGCTTGACCAAAGTTTATGGAGTTGAATGCATCATAACCGATGAAAGCATAATGTATATTAAGGACAAAAAACAGTTTCATTTTCGTTTTTTGGATTATGTCAAAGTGAAAGGTCGTTCAAATCCGATTTCCGTTTACGAAATTTTACAAAAAGATGATCTGAATAAAATTCAGAGTAAAGACTTTTATGAAGAAGGGGTTAATTGTTATTTCAATCGGGATTTTAAAGCTGCCTCAAAGATTTTTGAAAAGATAATAGAGAAGTATCCAAATGATGTTCCTTCGAGGGTATATTACGACAGATGCACGCAATTAATAGAAAGAGGCACAACAGAAGGTTGGGATTTTATACAAAACATTACAGAAAAATAAAATATGAGTTTTCCCGAAAAAGAGATGGCCATCACTACAATATTGGTGGTTGCGGATATAGAAAAATCAAAAAATTGGTACACCAAGGTACTTGGAGCCTCTCTGTATAGAGAATATGGAGGGAGCTCTGTAGTATTGCAATTTTTGGAACATTGGTTATTAATAGTTAGTGAGGGTGAGCCAACTGCAGATAAGCCCGATGTTTATTTTTCAAGACCGGACAATCCAAATCGGGTGAGTCATGCCTTTACCATACGCGTGAAAGACTGTCAGAAATCATACGAAGAACTAAAAGACAGGGGTGCAGAATTTATTAGCCCACCCTACGATCACGGTTATGAAATACGCTGTTTTTTCAGGGATCCCGATGGCCATTTGTTCGAAATAAGCCAGGCCTGATATTATTCATCCTTAAGGGTATCTACCGGGTTTACATTGGCTGCATTCCAGGCTTGTGAACTTACCGTTATCAAAGCTACCAATAAAGCCAATATCCCTGCAAGCAAAAAGAAAACCCAGCTTAATTCAATATGATATGCGAACTCTTCCAACCAGTTTTTGCTCACCCACCAGGCAACCGGAATTGAAATAAATATTGCGATCAATACCAAACGGGTAAATTCATTAGTGAGCAGGATAACAAGACTCCTTACACTTGCCCCAAGAACTTTTCGGATGCCAATTTCTTTAATACGACGCTCAGCAGTAAAAGAAGCCAAACCGAATAAACCCAAACAGGATATTAAAATCGCAAAACCGGCAAAATACTGTGAAATGGAAGCAACGCGTCTTTCTGAAGTATATAGTTCATCGTAATTCTCATCCTGAAAACTATATTCAAAACTAAATCCCGGATTAAATTCTTCATGTAGCTTTTTAATTTCATCTATTGTCTCCGCAATCATATCACCTTTTATTCTCGCCTGACCAAACCAAACGTTATCATCCAGGATAAAAAACCCAGGTGATACTTCCGAACGGAATGATTGAAAATGGAAGTCCCTGGTTACGCCTATAATTCTTCTTTCCTTTCCCCAAAGATTAACTTTGGTTCCAATAGGATTTTCAAGTCGCATTAAGCGAATCGCGGTTTCATTAAAGATAATTGCAGAGCTATCAGTACTAAAATCTTTGGAAAAGCTTCTACCTTCCTTAACTTCTATGCCCATGGTTTCAATTAGCGAATGATTTCCTCTAAAGTTTTCAAATAATACCACCTCATCCTTTAATTTTCCCGGCCAACTTAAACCTCCTGTATTATTATTTCGTCCTATAAAGTCATGACCAGAAACACTTGCATTGATCACACCCGGTAAAGCTTTCAACTCATTGGTAAAGGATTCATTTTGACCTCCGGATAATTTCCCCTCAAGCAAATACATGATGAGGTTTTCTTTTTTATAACCAAGGTTTTTGTCTTGTACGAATTGAATTTGTGAATAAACTACAGTGACGGCAATAATTAAAAATATCGAAAGTCCAAATTGAAATACAACCAGACCTCTTCTCGCCCAAAGCTCTCCCCAGGAACTTTTAATTTCATTTTTAAGCACTTTCACAGGTTGAAACGCCGACAAATAAAGTGCGGGATAGCTCCCTGCAAATAAACCGGTAACAACTAAAATTAAAAGAAGTCCAAAAACAAGATTGGTATTAAATACAAGACTCAATTCCTTACCTGTAATTTCATTAAAATAGGGAATAATCAATGGGATGATTGCAACGGCAACAAAAATTGAAGCGGCGGTTAAAAAAAAGCTTTCAAAAAGGTATTGCTGAATTAAGGATTTGCGATGTGCTCCCAATGCTTTTCTAATTCCTACTTCCTTGGCTTTTCGACTCGCTTTTGCCGTAGACAAATTCATAAAATTGATACACGCAATGAGAAGTACAAAAAGTGCAATTATTGAAAAGAGTTGTACATATTCGATCCTCCCACCGCTTTGCACTGCATTTTCAAATCTGCCGTATAAATAGGCATCGGCGTATGGATAGAGGAATAATTCTACTACAGATCCTTCATTTCGCTGTTTTATAAAATCAGATATTTTTTCATTCACAAAATGATAATCCGTATTCTCCTTGAGCTTTACATAAGTTCTGGGGCCATTGCTATCCCATTGTCTCAACCATTCGTTGTCTTTCCTCCATTTCTCTGCGCTTAAAACATAATCAAATTTCATACTTGAACTGGCAGGAACATCGTAAAATACACCGGTCACCTTGTATGTATTATCCTTATCCAATTGTATTGTCTTGCCAAGCGCCTTTTCCTGCCCAAAAACCATTTCAGCAAAATGCTCACTGACTACTATTGAATTTAAGTCATTAAGCAAAATATCCTTATTACCCTCTTTTATTGGAAAAGTGAAAATTTCAAAAAAGTCCTGATCGGCATAAAGTCCATTTAACCGAAGAGATTTTTCATTGAATGTAATTAAATGCTGAAATGACCAGGAACCCGTGCTGGCATATTCAATCTCAGGAATTTCTTTTTTCAACTCTGCCGCCAAGACTCCCGGCGTAGACCATGTTGTCATGATATCGCCATTGGCGTAGCGCTGGTGTTCCATTGCCCTGAAAACCCGCTTTTCGTCTTTGTGAAACCTATCAATGCTCAGTTCATTTTGAACCCATAAAAAAATCAGCAGGGTACAAAGCAAGCCGGCACTTAGCCCGAGGATATTAATAATAAATGAGGATTTGCTCTTTTGGAAAGAGCGCAGCGTAATTTTCAAATTGTGGATTAGCATATGCAAAACTTATGTTTCCATATGACCAAGATTTATACCACTAATTAAAATACTGAATTTCAGATATTTATATATGATTTATCTGTACATAATTGAACGATATGTTCAATTATAATACATAGCGTGTCCCAATACCGATACCATAAACCGGATACATAAATGAAGGGCCGTCAAAGACCAGCAGATGTTTTATTCCCGTTCTTAATTCTAACTGAATAAATAGATTTTCTACAACTTTTACATTGACATCAATAGGAAGGAAAAACAAATTGGACATGGCATTCTTTGATTCAATGGTGGTGAAAGAAGAATTGAAATCATTAAAATTAAATCCATTGGCAGACGAGCTGCTTTCATAAATTTCCAGTCCGGAATCATAGGCAATACCAAATTGACCTCCTAATCCAAAAGCCACGAAAGCTTTTTTAGTATCGTCGGTTCTCCATAACCTCATAACTTCTATTCTGGCCATGTTATTGACGTAATCCATGTATAGTGAATTCTCTCTAATTTCAGTTCCATCATTTTTGGTTTGTGAAAAAGAATTACTACTCAATCGCTCCCTTACAAACATCAGAGATAATTGCCAATGAGCAAATAGCTTTGGAGTGGCTTCAAATGTCTTATTTGGGAATATTGAAATATTCAATGCTATGCTCGCATTGGCATCGCTGTAGTTATAGTAAAAATTATTCCTGTCCACACTATTTTTATCGAAGTATTGAAATTCAAAATTGTTGTCTTTTGGTAAACGCAACCACTCATCCATAGAAATACTACTTACATTTTCTATTTGGAAATACCCTTTTGCATTGACATCTCTAATTGAAAATTTGTTTTGTGCATTTAAGGTAAAAGAGAAAATGAAAGGTAGAATGATTATAAATCGTGACATAAGACCCATTTAAGTTTCAATTACAAATATTCAGTTCCACAAAAATCTTACCGTAAATAATCATTCTAACAATTGATTTATGATAATCTTGTGCTTAAAATCAAATACTTTTACTTTCATGAAACAATGAATATTATTTTAATACAATAACACATGGATTTTAAAGGATTAAAAGCCTGCTATATAAACTGCACTTTAAAAAAGACCCCCGATATGAGCCATACTGAAGGACTGATGAAAAAATCAATGGCCATAATGAAAAAGGAAGGAGTTGATGTAGATTATTTGAGGTTTGTGGATCACCATATTGCCTACGGAGTTTATCCGGATATGAAAGTACACGGCTGGGAAAAAGATGAATGGCCGGAATTGTTCGATCGTATGTTCAAAGCTGACATTCTAATTATTGGAAGTCCGATATGGTTGGGAGAAAAATCTTCTATTGCAACCAAATTAGTCGAGCGACTCTATTCTATGAGTGGAATGCAAAATGAAAAAGGCCAATACAAATTTTATGGAAAAGTAGGAGGCTGTGTAATTACGGGCAATGAAGACGGAATCAAACACTGTGCTATGAGTCTGCTTTATGCCATGCAACATGTTGGCTATAGCATTCCACCTCAAGCAGATTGTGGATGGATAGGGGAAGCCGGACCGGGCCCTAGTTATATGGATGAAGAATCAAATGCTCAAAACAATGATTTTACCAATCGAAATATGACCTTTATGACCTATAATCTTATGCATTTAGCTAAAATTTTAAATTCAACCGGAGGTTATCCTCCCATCGGAAATAGCAGAAAAGATTGGGATAAAGGCAAGCGATGGGCCTTTGAAAATCCCGAATATCGTTAAATTTACAATATGAAGTACGCTGCTTTTTTATTGACCTCAATTCTTTTTTGTTCTTGCAATTCCGATGAAAGTGCAAAAATCGATGCTTTTCAATCTGGTATACAAGGTGGTGATAATCTTTTAGTCGGCCAATGGAAACTAATCGAAATGCTTTCAGACCCCGGTGATGGAAGTGGCACCTTTAGCCCGGTGCAAAGCGATAAGATGATTAATTTTTACGCTGATTTAACTTTTGAATCGACTGAAAAATTATGCTACATGGTCACTTCTTCTCATGATATGGGAAAGGGTACTTATTCCATTGAAAATAAATTTTTATATCCTGATTCCTGCACTTATCCAACTGAACTCTCATTTCAGCTAAATATAGACACCCTTATTGTCACTTATCTCTGTATTGAGCCCTGTGCAGAAAAATATTTGAAAGTTGGTCAAAATAATTAACAAAACTTTACAGGACCACTCTAATCAACAATCCCAATATCCTTTCAAATAATAGCTAAAATGAATCTTGGCTTAATGGATTTTTCATAACCATTTCAATTATCAAAAAAATAATATAAATTATTAATATTAAATTATTGATAATCAAGTATTTATAAATATAAATCAATACATATATAATATTTTTTGCTTTTTTTTTTAAACCGGATCAAACAAGTAAAAAAAAGTGGTGTTTAATGTTTGTTATAAAAAATTAAACAAACTACTATGGAACATTTATTCTTGGCAGAAATCGTTTCGATACCAAAGGACGATCCTGTAGCATTTACATTTTTCACAGGTTACATGGCGATGTTCGCCGCATCTGTGTTTTTCTTTTTTGAAAGAGGAAGAGTTGACGGAAAGTGGAAAACATCACTTTTGGTATCCGGTTTAATTACCGGAATCGCAGCCGTACACTATTATTACATGAGAGATGTGTACGCAATGACAGGAGAAAACCCAACGGCACTTAGATATATAGACTGGACATTGACTGTGCCCTTAATGTGCGTGGAATTCTACCTACTAACTAAACCTGCAGGAGCGAAAATTAGTCTTTTGTGGAAATTAATCGTGGCTTCAGCATGGATGTTGGTAACAGGATATATCGGCGAAGCATTTACCGACGGATCTACATCCCACTCTGTTACATGGGGTGTGTTATCAACAATAGGTTATGTATACATTCTATACACCGCCTGGGCAGGTGAAGTTAAAAAACTAGCTGATCAATCTGGAAATCCTACGGTTGTTAAGGGAATTAGAACTTTGGCCTGGTTTGTTCTTGTAGGATGGGCGATCTACCCTATCGGTTACATGTGTATGCCAGGTGGATGGTTAAATGTTGGATTAGGTTGGGAATCTACCAATGTTGATTTATTCTATAATATTGCAGATGCCATTAATAAAATAGGATTTGGTCTTGTTGTATATAGCATAGCAATTAGCGACAGCAAACCAAGTACGTCAACTGCCTGATTATTTTAAGACTTTTTCTGTCATCGATAGCATCAAGACAGTAAAATTCAAAGCCCCGGATAAAGATAGCATCACATTCGGGGCTTTTTCTATTTGAAATTTTGAATGAAAGTGGTATTTATCGCCATGCTTTCTAAATTTGTCAGATGAAAATATTATTTTTTCTTTCCGCCATATTGATAATGGCAAATGCTATTGCCCAACCGATTTATCTCGATAAAAAAAATAATCGCGAATACTATATTTATCGCGATTCAGATCCTGAGTTAATTGAGGATTTCCTTAAGTCTGTAAAAGCCGAAGCCATAGAATTTAGCCCTTTTGATGAAACCTATATTTTAAAAGACAAAGAAGACAAATGGCATTTGTATTCGGATCTGCAGGAAAAAATGACTCAAAGAGGTTATGATTCCCTCGGATTTGTAACTCCTGATGTACCCTATACTGTTGTAAAAAATCTCAATAAATATGGAATATTAAAATCACCTTTCAAATATGAAAACACTGAATCTGAGGTGCGTTTTATATTTAACGATATTAAATCGGTAGAGAAAGACGGTAAAAAATATCTTATTGGAAAAAGAGGTAGAAAATGGGCCCAAATTGACTGGTATACAGGTGTTAATTATACACCATACATCCATCTTGATTATCGCAAAATGGATTACAAAGAGTTAAGTCGTGAAGAACTTGAATTTATAAAAGCAGTCAGGCGTAAAAAAGGCTTTGATTTTGTTGAATTTGACCGAGTAAATGGCAATGATATTTTCATTGCGAGACAGGGTCGATTGAGAAAATGGGGAATGTATAAAGGGAAAGATGTAAATAATCTAACACAGCTTA
The DNA here is from genome assembly GCA_014323545.1 of Hyphobacterium sp. CCMP332. Classification (NCBI taxonomy): domain Bacteria; kingdom Pseudomonadati; phylum Pseudomonadota; class Alphaproteobacteria; order Maricaulales; family Maricaulaceae; genus Hyphobacterium; species Hyphobacterium sp. CCMP332. The sequence goes on along the minus strand of CP058647.1, from coordinate 3,018,982 downwards.
TTCCCAACGAATTTGATAGTCTTGAATATTTCCCCTCAAACAATACATTTACGCCGGTTTATCTCGGTGGCAAAGTGGGTTTTTATACCATGGTCGATAATGAAGTAAAAAAATTAACTGCAACTGAATACGAAGCTTTTAAAAGGGTTGAGATAAATGACTTTGAATATCTCGCTGTACAGAAACAAGGAAGATGGGGTTGGATGGATTGGTTTACAGGTGAAATAAAGGTGAATTCAATTTCTCCTGAATTTGATAAATTACCTACACCAGACTGGAAATCAAAGTATTATTCCAGGTAGCTAGGGTCCCGGAATACAATAAGTCAACAATTCAGGGTATTACATAATATCTAAAAGAGTCTCCACGGCACCTGATTCATATTGAATCTGCTCCCGGGTTTAATTAAGCATGTGTATCTACTAATCAAACAGCCATTGGATTTTGGTTCAGAATAAATCTTATAAATTCATTAATTTGGAATTAAAATCTGAATCATGTTAAAAAAGTATGCCATAGAGTTAAAATGGGGAATTATCTTTTTCGCTGTCACAATACTTTGGATGGTGCTGGAAAAAGTTTCCGGATTGCACGGCGATCTAATTTCCGAACATCCTATTTATACCAATTTATTTGCAATACCTGCGATCATCATTTATGTACTCGCATTAAAAGAAAAAAGAGATCGATCACTTAATGGAAAAATGACCTGGGTGGAAGGTTTGATTACCGGTACTATTATTTCAGGAATCGTAGCGGCACTATCACCACTTGCCCAACTAATAATACATTTGTACTTGTCGCCGGAATATTTTGAGAATGCCATTAACTATGCAATTGAAAATGGGAAAATGAGTGAGGAAGATGCAGAAGGCTATTTTAATCTACGAAGTTACATTTGGCAAAGCGTTGGTGGTGCAATGGTAATGGGAGTGATAACATCAGCAATTGTCGCGGCATTTTTAAAAAAGAAGTCTGATTAATATCATTGATTCAGGTGGTCTAAACCCTTAGATTCGGTTATAAAATAAACCGAAATGAAAAAGGTCGATAACATGCATCCCGAGAGTCTGATGATGAGTTTTGGTTATGATCCAAAACTCTCCGAAGGCGCAGTCAAATGTCCTATTTTTCTAACTTCCACTTTTGCATTTAATTCAGCCGAGGAGGGTAAAGCCTTTTTTGAAATCTCCTATGGATTAAGAGAACAAATGCCCAATGAGAAATTAGGATTAATATATAGCAGGTTGAACAATCCCGACCTGGAGATTCTTGAAAACAGGTTATGTTTATGGGATAAAGCAGAATCCTGTGCTGTATTTGAAAGTGGTATGTCCGCCATTACAACGGTTATGCTTGAATTTCTAAAACCCGGTGATCTGCTCTTGCATAGCAATCCCGTTTATGGAGGAACAGATCATTTTATCAATCATTTTCTTCCGGAGTACAAAATCAATGTTATGGGATTTCGTCATGGTGATGAAAGAAGCAATTTGGAAGACATGCTGAATAAATCAGGCAATTCAGGAAACCTGGCAATGGTATATATTGAAACACCGGCCAATCCAACCAATGAAATAATTGATATTCAGGCTTGTGTGGAATTGGCTCAAAAATATAGCACTGAGGATAAAAAAGTGCTTGTGGTCGTAGACAATACCTATATGGGCCCTATTTGGCAACATCCCTTGGATTTGGGTGCCGATGCTATTGTATATTCAGCCACTAAGTATATTGGAGGACATAGTGATTTAATAGCAGGTGCAGTACTTGGCAATGCAGATATTATTAGCAGAGTAAAAACCTTGAGAACATTCCTCGGTAATATGGCCGGGCCGTATACAGGCTGGCTCCTACTCAGAAGTTTGGAAACTCTAAAAATACGGATGGACAAACAATGCGAAAATGCCCAAAAAGTTGCTCATTTTTTAAAGGAACACAAAAAAGTAAATGCGGTCCATTATCTTGGCTTAATCGATAAAAATCACCGCGATTATGAGCTATCGAGAAAACAATGCAGCGCACCCGGCGCCATGATATCATTTGAAGTATATGGAGGCGAAAAAGAGGCCTTTCAATTACTCAATAAATTAAAGATGATAAAATTAGCGGTAAGTTTAGGAGGTACAGAAAGCCTGGCCGAGCACCCGGCAACCATGACTCATGCGGGAATTGAGAAAGAACATCAATTGGAAATTGGAATTAAACCAAATCTTATAAGAATATCAATTGGCATTGAACATCATGAGGATATTATAAACGATCTTGCACAGGCACTGGAAATTTAACATTTAATTGCTATTTTAATTTAATAATTTAAATAATGCCTTTCGACGAATACTTGTCAGAAAGAATCCAAAGAGTTTTGGATTCCAAAAATCAAAAATACGAAACAAAAAAGATGTTTGGTGGAATTTGCTTTATGGTCAATGATAAAATGTGCATTGGTGTTATTAAAAATGATCTGATGGCAAGAGTTGATCCTGAAGAAAATGATAAACTGGTTAAAAAAAATGGGGCAAGACCAATGGACTTCACCAAAAGGCCAATGAAAGGCTATATTTATGTAGAGCCAAAAGGTATTGACAATGACCAGGATTTGGAATATTGGATAAATCAATGTCTTATTTATAATCCTAAAGCCAAATCATCAAAAAAATAAAAGCATGAAAACACTTAATCCTTACATCATGTTTAACGGAAATGCCCGAGAGGCGATGGGGTTCTATTCAAAATGTTTTGGTGGCAGACTTGAAATTAAAGACTATAATGAGGTTCCTGAAATGAAAGTTGATGAAAAGGATCTAAATAAAGTCATGCATGCAGCCTTATATACTGAAAATGCGGTGATTATGGGATGTGATGATCTGAGACTCGGAAAATCAAAACTTAATCGCAATATCCAATTATCAATTGATTGTATTTCAGAATCAGAATTAACGAGGTATTTTTTCGTTTTGGCGGAAAATGGAGATATAACTATGCCACTTCAGGATACATTTTGGGGAGCCAGATTTGGAAAGGTCACCGATCAATTTGGAGTTAAATGGATGCTGAGCTACGAAAGGCACTAAAATTAAATCTTATACTACCCATTTTTACAGTTGGTTTTTTATGCCTCCTATCTAATCCTATTTATTCGCAGAAAAACAGAATGTCTGTTTTTCATGATAATAATGGCAATTGTGGATATAAAAATGCCAAAGGTGAAATACTTCTCAAACCGGGACTCTTTGATTTTTGCTTCAGTGATTCTTCGGAATTCTTTGTTTCCGTTGCAGGAAAAAATGGCAAGATATATGCGATAAATTATAATACCGATACACTTTTTGAAATCTATAAAATTGATAACGGCCCTGATTATATTTCAGATGGCTTATTTCGTTTTATAAACATCGACAAAATTGGTTATTCCAATTTTAAAGGAGAAATAGTAATACCCGCAAAATTTCAATGTGCCTTCCCATTTAAAAATCAAAAAGCTAAAGTGAGTTTTTATTGCCAGAAGTCAGAATTTAGCGAATATAAAGTGCCTTTCAGTGATTCCTGGTTTTTTATAGACAAGAATGGTAAACGTGTTGATTGAGAAAGAATATTACATGTGTAAAGGATAATTTGTCTTAGGATTTATCCCCAAGCCAATTGTCTATAATTTTATAAAGTAATTAGATCATCCAAATCAAATCATTTTTGCAAAAGAATATATCAGAAATCAACAGTTCGGTGTTTACTTCAATATTTAATAATACCGTAGGCCCTGAAAACAGCCTAACCAGTTTTGCTAATACTCTTCCAAACATTGTTTGGATAACGGATAAATATGGCAAGATGCAGTATTGCAATGATTATGGATTAAAATACCTCGGGATTGAAAATTCTGAAATCTCTGATGAAGAATGGGCCTCTACTGTTCATCCGGCTGAAATTGAGTCAATTAAGCTATTATGGAACGAAGCTACCGCAAATAAAAAAGCATTCACCAATACACAAAGACATAAAAACAAGTCAGGGGATTACCAGTGGTTTAAAGTTAGTGCAAATCCATTTTTTGATGAATCCGGAGAGATTAAAAACTGGATTGGAATCAGCATCAACATTGACGAAGAAATTCGTTCAAGTGAGGAATTAAAAGCAGCAAATACCAGATTAGATCTCAGTATCCGAAACAGCAAGTCCGGAATTTGGGATTGGGATTTAAAAAAGGATGTCATCGTGTACAATGATAACTGGTGGGAGATGCTTGGTTTTAAAAAGGGTGACTTAGAAGAAAACACCGCCATTTGGGAACGATTATTACATGAAGATGATAAGAAAAAAGCACTTCAAACCCTGGATGATCATATAAAAGGGAAAACTGAATTTTATGAATCGATTTATCGACTCAAAACCAAATCCAATGAATGGCTTTGGATTTATGATACAGGGCGTGTTATAGACAGAGGTGCCAATGGTGAGGCTTTGCGTTTTATTGGGATGCAGCAAGATTTTACATCACGTAAATTTCACGAAGATTTTATTAAACGAAGTGAATCCAACATGCGAATTCTGGCCGAATCCGCCCAAACTTTAATGGAGCTGCGTTCTCAAGATGAAATAAGAGAACATTGCGTTGATGAAATTTATAAATACATAGGAGGCCGTGGAATTGTAACCTATACTTCGTATGAGGATGGGGGTAAAAGATGGAGAATAATAAAAATCAAAGGTTACTCGACTCTTCTTAAAAAAATAAGTAGTTTATTAGGAAAACCAATCGAAGGATTATCAGGACCCACGGATAGACAATCATTGGATACAAAAACATCCGGAAAACTTGTTTCATATAAACCCAATATACCTGTTGTATTAAAAGGTGTAATTGGAAAGGCCTTGATACAAGCCTTAAAAGGGATAGTGAATCTTGAAAAGATCTATGCTATCGGAATTGCTAAAAACACTTTTGTACATGGAAATATTGCCATCATTCCAAAAGATGTAAATCTGGAATTAGATCATAATTTTATTGAGACAATTGTTTACCAAACAGCTTCAGCACTCGAAAGAAAAGAAATAGAGGAAAAAATTATTATGCAAAACAGGGAGCTCTCTGACTTAAATAGCGAAATGGATCTGGTAATTAAAGGATTATCCCATGACCTCAAAGCACCTATAAATACTGCAAAAGGATTGTTAGACCTTGCTGAGGATGAATCCAATGCCGAATTTAATACTGAATTAAAATCCAATTTGCAAAAAAGTCTTAACAGACTGGATGATATCACCAATGATCTCCTGGGAATGGTATACAACCATCGTAGCTCGCTGGAAAAAACCAAAATCAATATTAAAAAAATAATTGAAGAGGTTATAGAGAACCAGGAAAACGAATCTGGTTTTAGTGATTCTGAATGGAATATTGAAGTTGAGCAAAAGGCAGATTTCTACCTGGATACTAAAAGAATCAAACTAATTCTTAGAAATTTATTTAGCAATAGCATTAAATATCGCGACAAAAACAAATCAAAAAATATAATCGAAATTAAAGCAATTTGTAAAAATGATTATTTAAAAATTCACGTTAAAGACAATGGCATTGGGATGAAAAAAGAGCAGTTGGCAAAAGTATTTGATATGTTTTACAGAGCGGACCATTCTACAAGAGGAATAGGTTTGGGCTTGCATATAATAAAACAAACGGTGCAAAAACTGGATGGTACTATCGAAATAAATTCTGTTTATCAGGAAGGCACTGAAATTATTTTTTCTATACCAAATATGGGGAAATAATAAGCTATTTTGGATTTATGAATAATTATGACTCCAATTCTTCCTACCTGTTAATATTGCTTTTAACTGTCTTCATTTCAGGAAGTTGTAAAAGCGGAAAATCTGCCTCCCAAGCAGATAATCAATTTCAGGCCGGATTTAAATTTATCGATTTTGGTTATGGCGGAGGCTTTGCAGGAACCTATAATTATTATCGTTTGATGGAAAATGCTAATCTATGGAAACTCGAAAACAATCATCCCACATCTCGAATCAATAGAATTCCCCTGGACGATATAATATCAATTGATGTTCTAAGTAAGGATTTAATCAATTCTGACTTCCAAAGCAATATGAGAGGTAACATGACCTATTTCTTAACCATACGTATCGATACAACTGATTTTGAGTACATATGGAAAGAAGAAGCAGACCCTGTAGCCCACAAAGCCAGTGTGCTCTTCGACAAACTCGATGAGGTTCGAAAAAATTCCCTCAAAAACTAGTTATAATAAGGTAAAAAAGCATACTCTTCACCGTAATACAACATTTGTTCTACAAAATCGCTCGGATAAGAGATTTTAACATCGATTATTTCTTCGCCTTCCATAAGAGCTTCAAGTCTCGGCTGAATAAAACCAGAATAGGGTGCCATATTTAATTTTTCATAGCGACTTAAAACTTCATCGTGCATATTCTCATCTACTTTCACGCCATAATTTTCTATAAAAGCCATTCCGGCCTCATAATCGCCCTGACTTTTAATTCTTTGAATTTCCCGAAGCAACTCACCAAATAATTCGCGAAGTTTTTCATAGTCATTTATTACTACAAATGATTTGCCTTCCTTCAATTTAATCTCAACTACGTTTTCCTCTGCCCCTCTTTCATATACCCATTTTGATATCGCCTGCCTGTTTCTCATATGACTTTGCTGAATTTCCTGACCCGGTTCGATTCTTCTCAGCTGCAACATCAGACCATTTCTCAAATAGCCATCGTATTGTGCTTTCCCAACTTCCAATGAAGGAATTAAATCCAGATCAACAAGTTTTTGATCCATTATAAAATACAAGGCCACTAAATCCGCTCTTGCCTCCTCTAAAGGAGATGTGTAGTTTTTAAGTGTTTCTTTGGGTGTCAAAACACCCTCTTCAAGTTGTCCGCTGGCATGACCTATTACTTCGTGTAGGGCAGTATGCATTTTACCTGCGACGGAACCAAATTTTTTGCCTCGTTCTAGTTGAGCTTCATCCCAGGCAAATTCCTCCAATGAACTCCCCATTTGTTCATAGGCCTCCTTTATATTTCCCAGAGATACTGATTTTGAACCGTGCTCCTTTCTGATCCAATTTGAATTTGGCAAGTTGATCCCAATAGGCGTTGATGGTGCAGCACTTCCTGCTTCCATTACAACATTGATCACCCTGTAAGAAACACCTTTAACAGTATCTTTTTTGTGAACCTCCATGATACTCGAATTGTCTTCAAAATATTGTGCATTTTTTGAAAGTGCCGCCATCCTTTTACTCATTTCAAAATCTTTTATTGCAACAACGGATTCATAAGATCCTTTGTATCCAAGCGGATCATCATATACTTCAATAAATCCATGGATATAGTCAACCACAGAATTGGTATCACTTACCCAAACAACATTATATGCATCCCAAGTTTTTAAATCTCCGGTTTTATAATATTCTATCAGTAATTCCAGGCCTTCAGCTTGTGTTTCATTTTCTGCTACATCCTTAGCTTTATCCAGCCAGTATACCATTTTTTCCAGGGCATCAGAATACATGCCTCCGATCATCCATTTTTTCTCAAAAACCTCTCCCTCTTCTTTGACAACTTTTGAATTCAACCCATAAGCAATCGGTCTTTTTTCTCCTGGTTTTGAAATTGAAGCATAATAGTCTTCAACTTCCTTTTGTGTAACATTTTCGTAAAAATTAACTGCAGATCCGGATACCATATCTTTTACAGCTTGATTCTTTTTTATCAGATTGTCCTCATCTTCAAACAGGAGTTTTGACATATTGTCAATATACATTTGACCATTCTCATCTGGCATTGTCGGAAAATCCGGATGTTGACTGTCCACAATGAGCCTGGCAAATTCTTCAGCTGTAAAACCCGGTTTAAACTTATTGAAAGCATAGTGATGATGAATTCCGCTGCTAAACCATACTCTTTTGGCCCATATCATAAATCTTTGAAACAAATCAGAATTGCGGTCTCGGCTATAATGCTTGACAATATTTTCAATGGTCTTTCTGAACCTAATATTGTGCTTATAATTTTGATCGTAAAAAATATCCCTGCCACTCAACGCGGCTTGAGATAAATAATAAACCAGCTTTTTTTGCTTTAATGTCAATTGATCAAATCCGGGTACCTTATACCTAAGTATTTGAATATCAGCAAAGCGATCGGCCTTGTATTCAAATGAATTGAGCTTTATTTCCGGCTCCTCTGTTACATTTTCCTGCTTTTGCTCGCAGGCAAATAATGAAATACATATTAATCCTATTAAAATATATTTAAGCATAGTTCTGATTTTAGACTGCAAATAATAAGAAAAAACCGAAATTTGGCCTCATTCAATATAGATATATTATAGCCGTTTGTTATTTAATGTTGTTTAAAAATATAAGCAGAAGTTTAACCATCATTCTGGTAATTTCTTTGAATGCCTTTGCACAGGATTTGCAACGATCTCAATATTATGCCATTCCGATGGAATTAAACCCTGCTTATATAGGAACGTCGAAGTTTTTCTCGGCATTTATAAACTACAGAGTACAATACCCATCGCTGGAAAACGAATTTATTTCTTATAATTTCAGCGGTGATTATCATATTAAAAACACCAATAGTGGTGTTGGTCTCAGCATAAATGATGATAATTTTGGAGATGGAATAGTAAGGTCAAGTTCATTTTCCACAATGTTTTCAACCGGTGTAGAATTAAATCAAAAGTATTCCCTCCGCTTCGGACTCAAAGCAGGGCTAATCGTAAGAAGTATAGGTTTTTCAGACCTGATATATGCTGATCAGCTCGATGCTTCCGGAAATGTTTCAGGGCCGAGCTCGGAAAATTTTGAAGATTTTGGAAGAAAAACAATGGCAAGTGTGGGAAGTGGTGCCGTATTATTTCATGAAAATTTTTGGATAGGAGTTGTCGGCGACCATTTGAATAATCCCGATCAAAGTTTTATTACCAATGAATCAAAATTACCAGCTAAATTCGTTTTTCATGGAGGTTATAAATTCGCATTCATCAATGCTAACGGAAGAGTAAAAAAAGGTCTGAAAGAAGTGAGCTTAAGCCCTATGATGCAATACAAATTGCAAGGTCCGAGTCATCAATGGGATATTGGCGCGCATTTGATAGCAGAACCGGTGATTTTTGGGGTCTGGTATCGCGGCATACCACTTCCGAGTTTTGAAAGATCAGATATTCTTAATCAGGATGCAATCATTTTTATTGCGGGTTTGAAAATGGATGAATTTCGTTTTTCATATAGCTATGACCTTGGGATAGGGCCCCTTTATAACAGCAATGGAGGAGCTCATGAGATCACCTTATCACTGCGTTTTGGGTTTTATAAATGGGGAATTATCAAATCCTATCCAAAAATGCTTCCAATGCCAATTCTTTAAACGAAGCAGTATTTTTTTTCTAATTTTGCATGCCGAAATAATCGACCCCTAGCTCGTTCATGAATTTCAGTTCAAAATTAAATCAGGATGCCATTTTTCAAACAATTTCAGATTGTGCTGAGGATTTAAAATTTGAAACATACGTTGTTGGAGGTTTTCCGCGTGATCTGATATTGGACAGAAATTGTACCGATCTTGATTTTGTATGTGTTGGAAGTGGTATAGATCTGGCTAAAGCCGTAAAAAGCAAATTAAAAGGATCCTCAAAAGTGCAGATATATAAAAATTTTGGCACTGCTAAAATCAACTGGAAGAATTTTGATCTTGAATTTGTAGGGGCGCGGAAAGAGTCTTACGATCGGAATTCCAGAAATCCCGTCGTAGAAGATGGCAGTCTGGAAGATGATCAAAACAGAAGGGATTTTACTATCAATGCCATGGCCATTTCCTTAAACACATCGGATTATGGTGAATTGATTGATCCTTTTAAAGGTCTAGATGATCTTAAGAGAAAGATTATAAAAACACCCCTTGATCCTGAAATCACATTCTCTGATGATCCATTGAGAATGATGCGTGCCGTACGTTTTGCCAGCCAATTAAATTTTGATATAGCCTCTGATACATTTGAGGGAATAATTAATAATAAGAATCGAATTTCAATCGTCTCATTTGAAAGAGTTTCGGTTGAACTAAATAAAATTATTGAAAGCCCTAAGCCCTCTTATGGATTCAAACTTCTGGATTCCTGTGGATTGCTTGAACTAATATTTCCGGAAATGATTGCCTTAAAAGGTACTGAAACTAAAAAAGGTAAGTCTCACAAGGATAACTTTTATCATACATTACAGGTACTAGACAATGTAGCAAAAAATACTGATAATTTATGGCTTCGATGGGCAGCCATACTGCATGATATTGCTAAACCGGCTACAAAAAGATTTGATAAAAATGCGGGATGGACTTTTCACGGACATGAAGATTTGGGTTCCAGGATGGTTCCTGGCATATTTAGAAAATTAAAATTGCCTCTAAATGAAAAAATGAAATACGTGCAAAAGCTGGTCCGTTTACATCTGAGGCCTATTCCTTTGGTCCGCGATGAAATATCTGATTCTGCTTTGAGGCGTCTATTGTTTGAGGCTGGTGATGATATTGATGATTTATTGGCACTTTGTCGTGCTGATATAACCTCAAAAAACGAATCGCGTAAGAAAAGATATTTGAATAACCTTGATATTGTTAGCGAAAAGCTAAAAGAGGTAGAAGAGAAAGATAAATTGAGAAATTTTCAACCTCCAATTAGTGGACAGGACATAATGAAAACCTTTAATATTGGACCCTCTCCTGAAATTGGAAAAATTAAAACTGCGGTTCGTGAAGCAATTTTGGATGGAGAAATACAAAACAATAAACAGGAAGCTTTAAAATTGATGTACAAACTGGGTAATGAATTGGGTTTAAAGTCTCATGTACAGGAATAATTCAATATAATTACATGGAAATAAAATTTGAAATGAAAAAATTAGTATTAAGTCTCTTAATTATAGGATTGGTTAATGTTTCATTTGCCCAAAAAAAAGGCAAAAGTGAAGCTACACCAACAAAGACATTAGAATCAGGAATATCAAAGGAATTTGAATTACAAAAGTCCATAATGCGAAGAGCATTAAAATACAATGATGCTGTAGCTGCTAAGAATGCCTTGTTTAATATGATTGCCATGCAACCTGAGAGTAAAAATCTAGTGGACTCTCTGGCCATATTGTATTATCAAATGGGTTCATATACAGAGTGCATTTTGGTAGCCAGAGAAATATTGGAAGAAAGCCCTGACAAAACGGGCATATTGGAAATTAAAGCGATCTCTGAACAAAATCTTGGGTTAGCTAAATTGGCTCTGGAGGATTATGAGGTTTTATATCCAGTAACCAAGAATATTTATCATCTGTATCAGATTGCCACTTTACAATATGATTTAAAAAGATTTGGTGAGGCAGATTTAACCATTCAGGCTCTATTGGCGGATGAAAAAGTAGATGAAACAAAAATTCAGGTTTTTCTCGGTCAGGGCCAATCACAACAGGTGCCGATGAAAGCGGGGATATACAATATGCAAGGAATGTTGTTGCTCAATATCAACAAAGAAGAGGAAGCAAAAGCCAAGTTCGAAGAGGCACTTAAGCTCGATGAGAAATTTGTACTTCCAAAAAATAACCTCGCCGCAATGAGAAAAGCAAAAGAAGGCAAATAAAAAAGGGTTTTCTAAAGAAAACCCCTTTTTAGACCACTAAAACTCTTTGTCCATGAAAAACTACTAACCTTATAGGTAAGTATTCTTGATACCTTAAAGATACAATCCATCTTTATTAAACTATTACCGCTCATTAAAGGAATACGACCTCTGGTTAAATAAATAAGATTAAATGCCGATTATTTCTGTGCTAATTCCTGTTTTCAATGAAGACATAAGTGGTCTTGCCGAAGATCTGAGCAAGGCTGTGAAAATAGCCCAATCAAACATAGAAGTCATATTCTCTGATGACGCCTCAACCAATCAAGAGCTAAGTCAACAAAATGCCAAGTTTATAAGTAAGCTAAGCGGGTTTACTTACTCCATTCAAGAAAGTAATCTCGGATATTGCGAAAACCGAAATAGTTTGGCAGAACAAGCCCGTGGTGAATATTTACTTTTTCTTGATGCTGATATCAGATTGCTTAAGGATGATTTTCTCAAGAAATGGATAGAGCAAACACCAAGCAATATATTTCTGTGTGGCGGAAATGTTTACCAATCGAAAGCTCCGAAAAACCCCAAAAAAATTCTTAAGTGGAAACACGGGAAAAAAAGAGAAGAAGCGGTATTCACAATAAGAAATCTGAATCCGCATTTAAAATTTTGGGCCTCGAATTTTATGGTTATGAAAAGTCTTTTTTTACAGGTTCCCTTCGATCGGCAAAGTAAAAATTACGGTTACAATGATACAGTTTATGCCTACTTATTGATGAAACAAAATATTCCGGTGAAACACATAGACAATCCGGTACTCAATACAGGTTTAATTGAAAATCGTGAATTTTTAAAGAGAACAGAGGAGGCTATAGGCAATTTGATTTTCTTTGAATCCCAGGCTTACATTGAAAAAGATTTTAAGAAATTTATTTCATTGCTTTCTGTTGAAAACAAATTGAAAAAGCTGGGATTAAGGGCCACAGCAAAGTTCATTTTATCAAAAATCGAAAAGAAACTACTCAGGAATTTAATGTCAGAGTGGCCTAATTTGCGGAATCTCGATTTATTTAAATTGCATCTATTGCTTCAATTAAGGGATAAATAGATCTCTGACAATTTTCTTTCTTCATTACTCCAATTATACACTTTCTTTGCTCTGAGTGTATTTTCTTTCATTGTTTTGCATAAGGATTGGTCACTTTCCAATTGCTCAATGGCATGATTGATTTCGTTAAAAGAATCTATTAAAATGGACACTTTAAACCTTTCGTTGATCTTTTTGTATTCGGGAAAATTCATGCCAATTTGCGGGATTTCAGCATGTATATAGTCAAAAAATTTATTTGCAAGGCTGTAATAATAGCTTTTCCCTTTACCTTCGATTAGATTAAATCCCGCAAAAGCACATTTCGTTAAATCACGTAATTCTTCGGGTTTCAAATTACCTAATAGCTTAATTCTCTTGCCCAAGCCTTTGATTTCAATTTCCTTTTTAAGAAACTTTTTTAATGGGCCTTCGCCGGCTATTCTCAATTCCAGATTGTTTTGGCCAAATACCTGTAATAATTCTTCAAGACCCCTTCCTTTATTTAATACCCCTTGATATATATAGAAATGTTCAGAGGCTTTATCGGATTTATTCAATTCCATTAATTCCGGAGTATTAAGGACAACACGAAAATTGATATTAAACTTATTTTTGAAGATAACTGCCAGACTTTCGTTAACAGTATATGCATTTTTAACCCTTGGTATGAGGCTGTTTTCAAGCCATTGCCAAATCTTTTTTTCAAAAGACCTGCCTACCAGACCTGAAGTTTCAGAAAAGTATTCATGTGCATCAAAAACAAGTTTTTTACTTCTAAATTTTGCAACTATATATGAGGGAAGTAAAGTATCAGTATCTACCGCAGAAATGATATCTGTTCTTACAAATAATAGCTTAAAAAACAGTCGGACTGAAATCTCTAAATAAAACATTTTCCCTTTTTGAAATAGTGTGGGAATTCGTTCTTTTTGATAAATACTTTTGCCTAATGGAATTGAGTTTTTCTTTTTAAAACCAATAATTAGAACATCAAAACCGGCATTTGACAATGAGGTACATATTTTGATCATTCTCTGATCAAAATTGAGGTCATTAGAAACCGTGAATACAATTCGTTTCACCGTCTGAATTTACCAAATATCGGTGAAAGAAAAACTTTCGGATTTTGAATCGAAAATTTTATTCTCGGCACATTTAATGACTCTAGCCGGGATTTTCTCAATAAAGTTGTGATTATGCGTTGCCATCAAGACGGCTGTACCACCCTTATTAATTTCCTGAAATAAATTAAGAATTCCTTCTGCTACCTGGGGGTCGAGATTACCAGTAGGCTCATCGGCAATTAAAAGTTGTGGATCGTTAATCAGTGATCTTGCAATGGCAACTCTTTGCTGTTCTCCACCGGAAAGTTGATGCGGAAGTTTTGATCCCAAAGAGCCCAGGCCTACCCTCATTAATACACTGCTAAGTCTTTGCTTGATTTTTGAACTTTCCTTCCAACCTGTGGCTTTCATTACAAAAACAAGGTTTTCTTCAACACTTCTATCCATTAATAATTGAAAGTCCTGAAAAACTATTCCGATTTTTCTTCTGAGCTCGGGTATTTCCTTTCGAGGAATACCATTTATTCTATGACCAGCAATGACAATCTCGCCCGAATTGAATGGTAGATCCGCATAAAGTGTTTTAAGAAGTGAACTTTTGCCACTTCCGGTTCTACCTATGAGATAAACGAATTCTCCTTTGGTGACATTAAAACTAATGTCCTTTAAAACTGCATTTTCTTCCTGATAAATAAATGCGTTTCTAACTTCCAGAACAAGATCAGGAGCAAATGACATTATAATTCCAATTTTTTTAATTTTCCAAAAGGCAGGTCTTTTATCAGAGTTTCCAAAGCCTCTTCTTTCCCTTCCAATCCGTATTTCTCCAGTTTTTTTAAAGGTCTGTCAGCTCTAAAATAGGCCATAAGGATATAATTTTCATCCCTGAGCTGAATATAATCAGGTATTTTGGCTTTGCCTTTTACCTTGATGATATACATGAATTAATTGAATTTTTTGGCGTCCTCCAGAAACTTCTTAAGTCCAATATCTGTCAGGGGATGATTAAATAATCCCTTAATAACCGATAAAGGACAGGTGGCCACATCAGCTCCAATTTCAGCACATTGGACCAGATGCATCGTATGTCTGATGGATGCCGCCAATATTTCAGTTTCAATACCGTAATTATCAAATATCTGTACGATCTGCTCAATCAGATTGAGACCATCGCTTGATATGTCATCTAACCTTCCGATAAAAGGGGAAACATAACTGGCACCGGCTTTTGCCGCCATTAGAGCTTGTCCTGCATTAAAAATTAATGTGCAATTGGTCCGAATTCCTTTTTCAGAAAAATATTTGATGGCTTTTACACCATCCGGTATCATAGGAACTTTAACAACAATTTTATCATCGATTGCCGCAAGTTCTTCACCTTCTTTGATTATATTTTTAAAATCCGTAGCAATTACTTCAGCACTTACATTGTCATCTACAATATCGCAAATGGTTTTATAATGTTTGAAAACTGCATCTTTTCCGGAAATTCCAACTTTTGCCATTAAGGAGGGATTCGTGGTAACTCCGTCCAGGATTCCAAGTTCCTGAGCCTCCCTGATTTCGTCGAGATCGGCAGTATCGATAAAGAATTGCATGTGCTTTTTTTGTTTATGCGAATATAAAAAAAGCGAGCTGATATCGCACCGCTACAACCGCCTACCCTTGCTTCTGTCAAGACCTGGGGGATTCAGCAGGAGCTGGTCGTACCAACCCGCAGTGCAAAGCTAGAATATTAAAAGTTAAATGAAAAGTCTTATTGATTTTGGGGCCCACATTTCTTAAATAAAATTTTTGGCTTTTGTATTTTTAATGTTCAACCAATATTCAAAGTATGAAAAATAAGAGAAGACTGGCTCTGGGAATTGCTTTAGGCGCAGGCATTGGTGCCGCCATTGGAGTAGCCCTTGATGATTTGTCAAGCTATTTAGCATTGGGAATTGCTTTGGGGTTAATATTGGGAATGGGTCTAGGAAGAAAGAAAAAATGATACTAACGAATAATTCTTACTATTTTAAGACAGATTTGCCAATCAATTTGGTGGCCAAAAAAGCAAAAAATACTATTATAAGCATTTCAGGTATTCAAAAGGATTTGAACATTTAAACGATATCATGATCCTACGAATAAAAGTCCGTAGCGTATATGCTATTAATTATTTCCAGTTCTTAGTATAATTTCAAAATCAATTACTCCCTTTTATTAGTTTTGCGCCATGCCTGAAGAAATAGTAATCCTGGACTTTGGTTCTCAATACACTCAACTGATAGCCAGACGCGTTAGAGAGTTGAATGTTTTTTGTGAAATATATCCATATAACAAGGTCCCCGTGCTTAATCCCGAAATTAAGGGAATTATACTTTCCGGAAGTCCTTGCTCGGTTCACGATACCGAAGCACCCGAATTAGATCTAAAGTATATAAGAGGTAAAATCCCTTTATTGGGAATTTGTTTTGGAGCTCAATATCTGGCCAAAACCAATGGTGGCTCGGTCGAAAGATCAAATACCAGAGAATATGGAAGAGCTCACTTAGTAAGCATACATCAGGAAAATCAATTATTCAGAGGCATAGCCAATAATTCTCAAGTTTGGATGTCTCATGGAGATACAATCAAAACCTTACCTGAGGGTGCTGAAATTATTGCTTCTACTGAGGATGTGGAAGTGGGAGCATACAGTTTTTCAAACGAAGCAACGTTTGGCATACAATTTCATCCGGAAGTTACCCATACAGAAGAGGGGAAATTAATTCTGCATAATTTTATTGTGAATATTTGTGGATGTTCTCAGGACTGGACACCCGCACATTTTGTTGAAGAGACCATTTATAAACTAAAATCCCAACTGGGAAATGACAAGGTGGTGCTTGGCCTTTCAGGTGGTGTGGATTCAAGTGTTGCTGCCATGTTGTTACAACAAGCAATCGGAAAACAGCTGTTCTGTATTTTTGTAGACAACGGCCTACTGCGCAAAAACGAATTTAAAAAAGTGCTTCACTCCTATCGCGATATGGGTTTAAATGTGATCGGTGTAGATTCTAAAGAGCAATTTTATAAGGCACTTGAAGGAATAAGCGATCCGGAACTAAAAAGAAAAGCTATTGGAAAGACATTTATTGAAGTATTCGATGAAGAAGCCCATAAGATAAAAGATGTAAAATGGCTGGCACAGGGAACTATTTATCCGGACGTTATAGAATCTGTTTCTGTAAAAGGGCCTTCAGCAACTATAAAATCTCATCATAATGTCGGTGGATTACCCGATAAAATGAATTTAAAAGTTGTCGAACCTCTACGATTTTTGTTTAAAGATGAAGTTAGAAAAGCAGGTCAGGCATTAAATCTTGATCCAAACATACTCAACAGACATCCATTCCCGGGTCCAGGCCTGGCCATTAGAATTCTTAGCGATATTACTTCTGAAAAAGTCAGGATTTTACAGGAAGTTGATGACATTTTTATTGAAGGACTCCACAAGAATAATTTGTACAACGAAGTATGGCAAGCCGGAGCGATGCTTTTACCGGTTCAATCCGTTGGGGTAATGGGAGATGAAAGAACTTATGAAAATGTGATAGCTTTAAGGGCAGTAAGCAGCCATGATGGAATGACTGCAGATTGGAGCAGGCTTCCTTATGATTTTCTTGCCAGAATTTCAAATGACATAATCAATAAAGTAAAAGGCGTGAATAGAGTTGTATTTGACATAAGTTCAAAACCTCCAGCGACAATCGAATGGGAATAAAGAAAATCATTCTTTTAGTTTTTCTAATCATTATTAGTTTATTAAGCTATGCACAACAGGATTATGCCAGTAGGTTTTTTCTTGGAAAGTCATATTTGGAAAAAGAAAGTTATGATTTGGCGATGCAAATATTATTGCCGATTGCCAATAACGATCCTGAAAACCAATATAAAGAACAGGCAGCTTATCTTTATTCTATTGCCTCAATGAATGATTCGCTTTTTTTTCAGGCGAGACAAATGTTGTTGCAAATAACTACCAGATATTCTTATTGGGAAGGAATCGATGAGGCGAGATATCTCCTTTCAATTTGTTATTTCCATGCCAATGAACCCTCACTGGCTTTGAATTATGCTTCGATGATTGAAACTGAAAATCTTTTCCTCAATAGCAATAATGTCAAAATATACTATTTGATGAAATATGATGATCTTGAAGTTCTGAGAAAACTTTATGATCAATTTCCCAATGATGAAGTATTAGCCTATCGTTTTGCCCAACTGTTGCAACAAAATACAGGTAATGAAGAGGATATGATTCTTCTGGAAAGCCTTATCGATGTATTTAATTTTGATCCTGCCGGATTAAACAGGTCCGAACCCGATCAAAAAGTATTTAAAGACAGCTATAATATTGCCGTATACTTACCATTCAAATACCCTGCTGTAAAATCGAAAATACAATATGAAAAAAACAAATTTGCTTATGAGTTTTATGCCGGAATACTTCAGGCCGCAGACAGCCTTAAAAAACAGGGCATTTCATTAAACATCAGGCCTTTTGATACACGAGGAGATACTTCAGTATTAAGTCAGATTCTGGATCAAAACATAACACTCGAAGCCGACTTAATTATTGGTCCATTGTATCCCAATTTAAGTGAGATGATGCTCAATTTTGGTTTGGAAAATCAGATTATCGTAGTCAATCCCTTTACCCAAAATGAAGAGTATATTGCAGATAACCCATATGCTTATTTATTCCAGCCAAGTTATCAACATTTAAGCAGGATTCAGGTACAATTTGCTTTGGACAGTCTATTGGGTGATTCTGCAGCTATCAACATACTTGTAATGGATAAAACAGCTACAGATACAGCAATGGCCGCCATAATTTATAACCATTTAAAAGCAGAAGGCAAAACATTAGATACTATCATTGTTTTTGACAAAACAAGCCCCGGCCAATTACTTGATCTGTTTGGTGACAGTTCTCACATAGAAGACTTTACAAATATGTTCGTAACTACAACAAACCGAGAAGTTATTGGCAGAATCATCAGCGCTGTTGAAGCAGGCAATAGTCAGGTAAAAATTTTAGGACTGTCAAGATGGTTGGAATATGATAATATTGATTTAGTCCAGTTTGAAAGAAGACATGTTTACTTTCCCTATCCGGATTATATTGATTATAGTAAGAATTATTATCAGCGATATAGAATGCAATATGATTTTGAAAAAATGCCTGATTTCTATTCTGAAACAGGTTTTGAAATTATGATGCACTTTGGTCTTTCCTTATTTAAATACGGCAAGTACTTTCAAGAAGGTTTGAAAAACGAAAACTACAGGAAGGGTTTTATTTTTAGCGGTATAGACTATTCATTAGGAAATTTTAATGCCATGGCACCATTAATGAAAGTAAGAGATGGTAAAATTGCCCCTGTAGGATACAGGCCTAAAGTCGATTTGCTTAATAATTTTAGTCGAAGTTCTGTTTTTGAAATTGATAGTGTGGAAATAATTATTCCAAATCCTGAATTATCAGACACTACCGATATCAGAGATTAATCGAGATTACTTTCTTTTACTTCCCAGGTATGATCAGGTAATAGTTCAACAGAAGCAATAAATGCTGCATAGGGTATTTTCCTACCCCACTCTTTCGGAGATATCATTGATAGCACGTCCAGATCTTCATTTTTCTGATATAAAAAATAAGTGTGTCCAATTAAGGGTTCAAAACTCATTTCAGCTAAATAAATTCGGCTTGAGACTTCAACTCTTTCCTTAATTGCCTGAGCTTGTCGAGCAAGAGTTTCAATTTGCCCATAGATTTGTTCCAGCTGCTTTTGACTTTGTTTTTCCATTGCAGCCAGCCCTCTTCCCTTTATTTTCCCTTTGTCTGTTGGTTTGATTAATGCACCGCCAACATTGCTGGCATATTCCAGTAAACCGGGATTTAATGCAATTTTATCCGGATCAATCGGGTTTTGTATGTCTCTATTTTTTTCCTTCATTTTTCTAAATAAAAAAAAGCAGCTTGATGCTGCTTTATAAAGTCTTTATTTCGGAAAAAGTTTTTGCCGCAAGGCATCGGCTTTTTGAACACTGGCGGGATCCGCCTGATAGGTATTAGCTGTCTGACGAGGAGGACCATCTTTGTCGCCGTAAATCCTTTCGCTATTTGGATTGGGATCCTCAACTTCTGAAGGAGGATGATTTTGTTCAGCACAACCAGAAAGCATTAAGATTCCTGATAGAATGAATGATAATATTATAGATTTCTTAACCATTTTCTCAAATTAATCCTTAGCAAATATATACCAGAATGTAAAAGCATCAAATTAAATTTAGAAAATGAAATATTAATCTGTAAGACTGTAAATAACCTTTTCCATCTCTGAACTTATTTCAGAACTGTTGCCATCGTAATTATTCACAATGAAGGAAAAAGCGATTAATTCCTTATCTGAGTTTAGTATAAAACCGCTAAAGGCCTTTACCCGACTTAGCGTTCCCGATTTGACATAAAACTCATTCCCGTTCATTTGTTTAAACATATTTTTAATGGTACCCTCTTTACCTCCTTTTGGGAAAGTAGCCAAATAGCTTTCAAAATGTTCGGAGTTATAAATATGTTCAAAGAGTTCAATATGATTTGAAGTCGTAATCGCATTATATCGCGACAAACCACTTCCATCAGCAATAAATAAACCTTCTGAACTTAGATGTTGATCAAAAAAAAATGGGATTACATCTTCGGGTTTGTCCAATGCTTTGTTTTTTGCCATTTCCAATATTAAATGTTCCGCGTATAAATTATTGCTATTAACATTGGTTTCTCTGAGTATCTCACTCAAGTCTATTGATTTATGTGAATCTAAAATTGTAATTGCATTCTTATATTCATACCTGGCCTCTTTTTTGCCATTGACAAGAATATTATTATCAAGCAATTGTTTTTCAAATTGATTGAGAAAGTATCGCGCGGGATCCGGAATACTTGCCTTTATGGTAAATGTTCCCATTCCTGCGGGAATTGTGCCTCTAATAGCATATATATCACAATTAGGACAGCCATACACATAAGCCCTGTCTCCTGAATTCTTCGTTCCGGATTTAACTTGATTTATAAGATTAATTCCGAGTTCTTCGCCATCCGGATCCAATATTCTTGTTAATCCGCCAATTTCAGGGTTTTGATCAAAAGTGATTGGGAAAGTATTATTCTTAAAAGTTAATGAAGCAGGGCTGGCACCGTAATAATTTCCAAGATCCTGATAAACCCAGGTAGAAGGAGTCAGTAATCCGGAGTAATGTGTATCCAATACCAAGAGCTCTCCATTGATTTGCACGATACCTAATTGATTTATTTTTTCAGTCCATTTTTCTAGAATGTTGAAGTCGTAAAAATCCAAATTACCAAAACTTGGATCTCCTCCGGCAATAATTATTACATCTCCATTAAGTATTGAATCTTCCACAGTACCGCTATATGCGAGTTTCGTTTGAAATGTGTATGATGAACCCATTTCAAGTAAGGCTACTCCTGTTGTTATTGCCTTGAGTGTTGAAGCAGGTATGAGGCTCATGGAGCTGTTTACATCGATGATCTCTGTATTACTGCTTAGATTTCTCGCTTTAATGGACCATGAAGAATTCTTTAAGCCAGGTAATCCTTGAAATTGTAAAACTGCCTCATTGATATTTCGAATAGCCGAATGAACATCAAAACAGAGCAGTGCGAAAAGTATGAAGCAGATAAATTTCATGACCCTTTTATATTTATGATACGGCGAATCAATGATTTTGCCACGATGGAAAAATTCTTTTTGTTTGATGAATTTAGTAGTTCTCCCAGGGACTGAATTTTGCCATTGACCATTATTTTATCGTATGTGGATATACGCAATACTTTAAAGCCCAATACTTCGCCTGAAACATCCTGAAGAAAATCCCTCCAGGCACGCAATTTCCATCCGGAAGAACCAGCTCTCTCCAGCGATAAATCTCCGGGTTCTTCGGAGGGACCAAAAATTTTTAATGATTCTGAATTTTCCCAGACTCCATTTGAAAGACCGGCTTTAATGCATTCTTTTTCATTGTTCCTGCAATAGGATTTATATGATATTGTATTAAATCCCATGTAATTCATGTAGAACTCTGATTCAAGTGTTATTCTTCTGTATCTGTTAAAATGCAATTCATCATCAAATTGAATAAGAAGACCATTGTACTCCATATGATAGTGCATATCATTAGGCATAGCAAAGCTCTTTGAGCCCAGTTTGTTAAGAATATCTTTTAGACCGGAAGCAAACTTGGATTTTTGAATTTGATCCTCCCTTATTTTTGGAAGTACTATATCTGTTTTTAAAAAATTCTCGCGATTTAATTCCTCTTGAAGCAATTGAATTTTACGCAGATTGCGCAATGACATATTATCGATATTTTGAAAGATTGCCGAAATAATCCACCAATTTTCTCAAAACATCAAAATAAAGAAGAACGAAGAGTAAAATTGTCATTACCCATATTAGGACAACATTAAATGGTAATGTATTGTAAAATTTACCCATAAAATACTTTTCAGGCGCGTAAAAATGGGTTCTAAAACTTATTGGACTATCGGGAATATTGGGTCTTTTGTAAATTGGGTTTACCTCCTGTATTATTTGTTCTTCAGTCTCAACGAATCGCACCAGGCTGGTACTATTAGTCACAAGTTTTTGCAACTGGTCGTTGTGATACAAATATTGTTTCATTCTGAAAGCCTTTTCATCTTCTTCTGTCTTGGTCATTTCAGCAACGATTTTGTCTTTTTCCGACATGGCATTTTGATTGACCTTGGAAAAATATAAATTGAGATAATCCAAATAGTCAATAACGTCTTCCAAGGCATCTCTTTGAATATAATCTGAATCAAGACGTTCTATTTCAGGAAATTCGAGTTTGTCGTAATTCTTTAAGAGCTTTTCTATTTCATTCTTTATCAAACGTACATTGTAGGATAATCTTTCCTGAACTTTCGGATCCTTCGAACTTAGAAACTGAAGCGTATAATCTGCTTTGTTTATTAATTCCGGAATAAGAAATGAAGTTTTAAATTCCGAATCAGCGATGACCCTGTCATAAAGATAAAAGTCCTTTTCAAATTCATTGTTCTTAAACTGATTAACACTTAATGCTTCAAAAGCCCATCTGGATGCCATTACCTCACCAAAAAGTGGCACTTTATCCAAGGCTGTTAAATTGGGATTTATTTCATCAAATTTTACCAATACACCTCCCAGCATCAGCTGAGGAATTAGCAAAATCGGTATCAAAATATAAACGGTTACTGCTGAATTGAATGCTGATGAGATATTTAAACCCAGCATATTTGCAAAACACGAAACGGTAAATAATACGAGCCAATATTCGTAGCTAAGCCCCTGAATTCCAAGAATATAATTACCAATAAATACAAAAAATACAGTCTGAATTGCTGACAATGAAAAAAGCAATGCCGTCTTTGATAATAAATAACTCGCTCGGCTTAACTTTAAAAATACCTCTCTTTTGAGAATTTTTCGATCTCTTATAATTTCTTCGGCACTCACCGTTAGCCCCATAAATAAAGCGACTATGACCGCCATGAATATATAAGCCGGAATATTGACGTTTTTTCCAAATAGATATCCAAATTCATTGGTTTCACTTTGAGTATAATATCTTACGATATAAGCCAATAAGAAGGCTAAAAAAGGTGCTTCAAGCAGATTTATGGCAAGATATTGGGTATTGCTGATTTTTGAGAGAAAATCCCTTGTCAGGAATATCCACCATTGTGAAAATACATTGGGTTTTTTTAAGGTGCCTTCCGGTTTTTCGTCATAATGTTCGATTTCAGGTAAGTCAATATTTTCCTGATAGACATTATACCACTTCTCGGGACTTAATTTTCTTTTATTGGTAATTTTTCCATATTCATCAACTATTCTGGTCTCCAGAATATTAAAAATCTGTTCGGGATTAACATTTCCGCATTCTGAGCATTCTCCCTGGTCGCTGTTGATTTGATTTGTTTGCTTTTTGAAATAGACCACACCTTCCACAGGGTTGCCGTAATAAACGGGATAACCCCCTACGTCTAAAATGAAAAGGCGATCAAACATTTTGAAAATATCTGAGGAGGGCTGATGAATTACTACAAAGATCAGTTTACCTCTAAGAGATAGTTCTTTTAGCAAATCCATTATATTTTCAGAATCTCTGGAGGAAAGACCTGAGGTTGGCTCATCGACGAACAAAATTGAAGGTTCCCTCAAAAGCTCAAGACCGATATTTAGACGTTTTCTCTGACCACCGGAAATGGTTTTTTTCAATGGGCTACCAACTTTTAGGTCTTTTGTTTCCTGCAAACCCAATCTACCCAAAGTACTTAATACCAGTTCATCTATTTGCTCATCATTATAGTCTTTAAAACAGAGCTTGGCCGCATAATACAGATTTTGGTAAACGGTTAGATCTTCGATCAGGAGGTCATCCTGAGGTACAAATCCAATCATTCCCTCTGTTTTATGCTGTTCTTTGTAGAGATCAATACCGTTTATTAATATTATTCCGTCTGAAGGCTCAGCAGTGCCATTCAAAACATTCATTAAAGTTGATTTTCCGGATCCACTTGCACCCATAATACCTATGAGTTTACCTGAAACTTCTCGAATATTTATATCCTGAAGACCTATTTTACCACCGGGAAATGTATACAGAACATCTCTCGCTTCATAGGATATATGAGAGGTATGCTGATCTTTTAAGAATACAGAAACAACATCACTGTAATAGATCGGTTGAGTTTTACCGGATCTTATATTGCTACCTGTCGGAAAGTTATATATCCTGTTGTTTTTTAAGGGTATACCATTCAAATAGAGCTCTTTATCCCCCAGGTATTTTGCTATATACATTTCAAGCTCTGGGATTCTAAAAACGCCCATTTGACCCGGGAAATAAGCTTCGTATATGTGCTTTTGGCTGTTATCTGGGCTTTTCTTAATCCCGTCAATGATAATCAGATTGGCCTGATTTAAATTGCGCAAATCATCTTCCACGACAAAAGATTTCATGTCGTTGAAAAGTGCTTCTTCTATATTAAAAGAGCTTGCAACGGTTAAAATAAAATCATTTTCTGAAGCAGAGATGACTTTATCTGCCAATATCAATTCGAGCAATCTGTAAATGATGACAATTTTCTGTTGCTGTGTCATCTCCTGATTGACCTGATTACAAATCTTTAGAGTTTTAGTGGTATCCGATGTTTTAATGTCCTTTCCCGCATACTCATCAAATATTTTAATATACAGTTCTGCCTCATCGGCGTTGATCTGTTCTTTTAGAAAATCTTTGATTACCTGACGCTCTTCCACCTTAACACCATCAACTTTGGCGACGAGTGCAAACAATTGTAATAAAGCTTCGAGAAGTTTTTCGCTCATTTAGATTTTCTAAAGATTGATGCTAAAATAGCAAAGCCAATATAATTGCATTACATTTCTTTTACTTTTTATCTCCTTATAATAATTGTACCGTTACCAGTGCTTATCGAAGAACTGGGATAAGAATCATTCAATTGAACTTTTCTAAGGTCATAATACTTGTTTAAAGCATCAGAATAAAACTCTTCGATACCGGAAGTTGTAAAATCACAATAAACCTTTCCACCACCCTGAAAGGTTAATATTTCTAAATTCATTTTTAATGGATATCCATTGAGCGATATTGACAATGTATCGGTACCTGTATGCGCGCTCATCTGATAGGCAAGTTCATTCTTGGCATCAATTGACAGTTTTCCCGAACTTGTACTAATTTTTGATCGTCCCATAAGCTCCCAGTCGGTTAAATTAATATCTCCGGATTGACTCAGAGCCTGAAGTGCCGTACTTGAATTTTCTATATCAATATCTCCTGTTGTACAATTAATATTAAAAGTGCCGCTGACGTTTTTTATACTAACACTCCCATTTTCAGACCTGATTGTAAGGTTTATAATTTTTGGAACATTTATCTTCCAGGTATTACCTTTTTGATTCTTAATGATTGATTTTTCGCGAATAACTATTTGATTATTACCCTGATAGACTTCGGAATTTTTATTCCCCATCTCAGGAAAAACTTTATTTATCAAAACACTGTCCTTGTCCCATGAATTAATCTCAAGGTCACTTTGACTTAACTCAATTAAAATCATAGAACTTTTGGCAAAAGTGCTAGGAATTTTCAGTTCTTGTTTGACTTTTGGTTTTTTTTCCTTTTCATCGCGGATTATATTGACATTCTCATAGGGTTTATTTTTATCCCTGGTACATGAAAGTAAAATGAATAGGCTAAAACAAAATATTTTATAATGCATTTTTCTTATTGTCAAATTTAATTTCCACGGTTAAAAAAATCCTTGTTTTAAAAAACTTAGCCAAATTGCTCAAATATTTATCAATTTGAAATTTTCATATCAATAAGAAGGTGAGTCGAAGAAAAAAAGAAGCTTTTAAATTTTTTACTAAAAATCTCTTACAAGGGATCATATGGTTTGCTATAATTCTTTTGGTTCTTTGGCTTGGTGCCAAATATCTGCCCGATGACATCAAAAACTGGCTCACACCACTAAGAGAAAGGCCATTTCTGGTTTACAGTATTTTTTTTGCTTCTGAAGTTATTTTCGGAATTATTCCTCCTGAAATATTTATGGTTTGGGCATTGGATCAAGGTGTGATCTATTACATGGAGGTAATTATGCTTTTAACCGTTCTCTCATACGCTGGTGGCATAATTGCCTATTTTATTGGTCGTTTTTTTTCCAATACGGCCATATTCCGTCATTTTAAGAAAAGTGAGTCCTATTATAATTACAGTAGAACCTATAGAAGATATGGAGGTATTTTAATATTGATCGCAGCAGTCACTCCTTTGCCTTTTGCATTAATAAGTATGATCTCGGGAAGTTTTTCCTACAGTTTTAGAATGTATTTGCGTTTTGCCGCTTTTAGGATTTTAAGGTTTGTAGTATATGGTTATTTCATCTGGGAAGGAATGAATATAAGTTTCTAATTCAGATACTTTTCTTTAATCACATTTCTGTGATGTTTTTCATGTCCGGCAATAACAAATACCAGAGCATCAATTGAAATATCATTTCCATTGGCATTCCCGAATTTAGAATAATCTTCTTTTTTTATCTCATTGCAAAGATGTATTGTATTTCTACGTAAAAAATCATAACGCTTTATTAAGTCCTCCCATTCCTGAGAATTAAAATCTGCATTTGAAACATAGGCATTGTGATCAAATCCAGGTAATGGATTCTTTTCATTTCTCAAAATTGATAAAAGGCGAAAAGCAAAAATTTGTTCAGAATCACATATATGTCCCAGCAATTCCCGAATAGACCATTTGTCTGGGCTGTACTTAAAAAGTGAATCTTTTTTATTAATATTTTTATAGAACTTTAAAGATATTTTATACTCTATATTTAAAACCTCCCTACAATCTTCATTTTTAAATAAGCTTACATAAGGGTTATAAAATTCAGGTAGTTTCATGGTTTCCATAATCTTTAAATGATCCGTTTTTGAAAAATATAACAATTCTTTCAATCTCGGAATTATTATCTAATTGAGATAGGGAATGTTCGTATAAATCATTTTTTTTTATAATAACATTTTCACTTGATTCAATTTCATTCGCATCATTTTGTAAGCGACTATTTTTATTCAATAGGAGAGCGTTTAAATCTATCTCCTCAAAAGACTCACAAAGCTTTATTACAAAGTCCAAACTTGGTTTGTTTCTACCTGAAAGAACATGTGAAACATTGGCGCGTTTCACTCCAATTAAATCTGCAAATTCAGAAGCGCTTAATTTTTTTGTTTCCAGCAAGGATTTAATTTTAACAACTATAGCATCCATGTTAACAAATGTATACAATACATTTAAAAGAGAACATTTATATCATTATTATTATTGATAATTATTAGGGTATCAGTTTAAATACATTATCATATATTATTGATTATAAATATTTTACAATACAATAAGATACAAATGTAAACACGTGCAAAAGAGTGTATACAATTACTGTAATTTAGCCTGAAATTGGTGACAATATGTCCTAATAATAAGAACTAACTTTTTTATAACGCGAGAAATAGGATGCTGACACAAGCCCCATTAAAGCTCCAAAAAAATGACTCTCCCAGGAAATACCAACCTGACTTGGGAATACACCATAGATAATTCCACCATAAAAAAATGCAACTATCAAAGAGATTAAAATTGAGGTTAGATCTTTCCTGAATATACCAAAAGTCATTAAGAATAATGCTATTCCATATATCAAGCCGCTGGCACCTATATGATAATTAGGTTTGGCAAATACCCATACCAAAATACCTGTCATGAAATAACAAATGATAAATACCGGAATTGCGATTCTATCATAAAAATAGAACAAAACTGTTCCCAGGATTAAAATTGGGAGTGCATTTGAAATAAGGTGTATATAGTTGCCGTGAATTACCGGCGCAGTAAGAATACCAATTAGGCCGCTAAATTCTCTTGGATATATGCCTAGAAATCCCAGGTCTATTTTCATAAGAATTTCAGAGAAATAAACAGCAAAGAGCAAGAGCACAAAACGCAGTGGGATGCTTGTACTCTTATTAAAATGACTGGAAAAAATCATTAATTCTAATTAAGCAAGAAATAAGTTCTAAAGGAAAACTTAGCTCAATTATTTGTATAATGAATATCAGGAAGGCTTAATTATTTTTCAGGATTCTTGATCATTTTCAGATCAATTAATTTACTTTCTTCCACACTGATACTAAGCATGTTTAATATACCTCCGGAGGCTTCGGCTACTTGTCTGGCAAAGCTCTTCATGCTTTCATAAAAGTTTATAGCAAATTTTTTATCAACCTTTTCAAGAATTGGGTTAAGATTTTGAAGCTCTTCCTCAATTAGTCTGTTTCTTTCCTTATGATCATCAGGAAGGTTTTGAATGAGATTGTTCATGTGGGTTTCAAAGTCCTTATGAACCTCATTATAATAATCTATCAGTATTTGTCTTGCTCTGTAGGTTTTGAGCTTTGCTAATGAAATTGCTACACTTTTCTCTTTGTTGTCTATTTTACCATCTGCACCAGCTATTAATACTGATACCATTGCCGGAGCTTTTAACAACAAGCTGATTTCTTCTTCACTTAGTTCTTTGAATTGCTCGATCATATATTTATTGATATTTGCCAAAAATCATAATTTTCAAATTTTAAACCAAACTATTTGTATCTCTTACACAAGCATTTTTTTATTAAAGGCTCCGGGGCCTATTTCAGCCTTCTAATAGCAGCTACTTGCTTTATTTTTTTATGCACTCTGGGGCCAATTTCATTTTCTATTGGATTCATTGATATTAGTCTTCAAAGTTATTTTATTATGCTATTGGCTTTATTCATGAGACCCCTCACGTCATTCATGTTATTACTTCTTTATCTGATTATCGGAGCCTTAGGAATGCCAGTCTTTTCGGGATATAATTCCGGATATGCATATTTATTCTCCATCAGTGCAGGTTTTCTATATGCATTCCCACTATTCGCGTGGTTTTTTTCATGGCTCGTGAACAAACACAAAAACAACTCCATTAAAATTTTTATTGATTCACTAATAGCTCAAATCGTGCTGGTAGTAATCGGATTTTCATGGGTTTTGATTCAAAATCAAGCACCTATTGCAAAAATTGCAGAGAATGCATTTTGGCTTCTTCCAGGTTTGCTTATCAAATCAATTTTAATCTCACTGAGCAATTATGTAGTTATCAATAGATTATTCAGAGCAAAAAGTACTGATTAATTCAGGATTAGGCATGTATCTTCTTTCTCTTGCTTTTTTTAGATCTTCGCAAGCCCCTTCCCTGTCAAAAAGCGAATTACGCACAATGGCTCTGTAATAATAGGCCTCAGCATGATTTTCATTGTAATGCAAGACCTCGTTTAAATCTCTGAGCGCTGATATGGTATCGCCTGTATGTAAATAGGTCTGTGCCCTCATAAAGTACATGTCAGGATCATTATTTACCAAAGGGATATACGCATTGAGGTCATTAAGAAGCGCCTTGTAAATCCCAAGATCATTTAATAATTCTATTCTGAATTTTAAATTTTTTTCAATTAGTGGGTTTATCATTAGGGCCTGTGAAATTACATTGAGTGCAAGGGCCGTATCTTGTAATTCCAAATATATATCTGCCAATAATTCTCTTGATTCAAGATTGTAGAGCTGTTTGTTCATGACCATCAAAAGTGTTTGCTCTGCTTTAATAAAATCACCTTTTTTATGATATATTCTTGCCTTAAGAATATGTGCTTTATAATAATTATTGTCGTAATACAGCGCTTTTTCAACCTCCATTGAGGACTCTTCTAATTTTCCCGCCTCAAAAAAATTTTCGGCTTTTAAAAAATGCACATCTATGTTTTGGGGTTTGATTTCAAGGGCTTTATAAAAATATAAATCGGCAGAATCGTAATGTCTCAAACTTTTATGACAGAGGCCCCCGAAAATGTAAGCATTGATCTGGTTTTTATCCAATTCAATGACTTCATCAATTTCTTTTAGCGCTTCCTTGTATTTTTCCTGTCCCACCAATTGATATACTGTAAGAAGCTTTGCGCTAACAGAAATATCTTGCGCAAAAAGGCCCATTGGCATTAACAGAAAACAAAAAATTTTGAGTTTTTTCATATTTTTTAATAATCTACCAGTTGGCATCATCACCGGTAGACCAAGGGTCAAAGTCGGGGTCGTCCGGATCCAATTCTTCTAGTTCCTCTTCTTCTTTATCTTTTTTCTTTTTCTTCTTACGTCCTTTTTGATCGACAGTTGTGCTGTCTTGTTTTACAGGCTCTTTAAATACCAATAGGTCTCCAAATTTTCGATTGTAAACAATCATTTCCCTGTTATAGCCCGGTTGTTTCAATTGGCCTGTGCTGTCAAGTAGAGTGGAATCAATGAGTGGTAAGACCATTTCTGCCGGAACGAATTCGAGCAATTTCCATTTTTTCTTCTTTTTTACATCCACTACAATTCCAAATTCATTCTTATTCATGAAAGATCTCAGGTTTTCCTTTATCTCCGGAATAGAATCATCTGTAAATTGTGATATAAACTGAAATTGTTCATTTTCCCCTAATATAAAAGCGCTGTTATAAGCCGGACACACCATTTTTTTTCGGCACGAAAAAGTAGCGCTTAATAGAAGCAGGAGAAATGTAAAAAATAAGAATTTTGAGAAATTCCTCATAAAAAAGGCTTAGCAATGCCTGCAATTCAAATATAGAACGTTTTAAATGATTGGGCAATCCTGGAAAATCAGTCTATGGCTTTGTATTCCTGGACAATACTAAAAAATTCAGACATTAACATCGCAGTTGCCCCCCAAAGAAATTGCTCCTCAATCGGAATGCCGGGCGCATTAATTTGGTAACCATTGGCCGTGTATATTGATTTTGATTTGACATTTTTCGGGTTTGACAAATAGTTTAGAGGGACTCTAAGTACCTCCTGAACTTCAGATGGATCCGGCACAAATTGGGGTTTATAATCTAACCAGGCTACAAATGGATGAATAATAAAATTGCTGACTGGAACAAAAAGATGACTTAATCTACCAATAATTTGATTCTGGTCAATTTTAACGTTTATTTCTTCAAATGTTTCGCGAATGGCTGTTTGCAAGATGTTCTCATCGTTTTCTTCGTATTTTCCACCGGGCAAGGCTACCTGACCGCTGTGGACACCCCTGTATTCATTCCTTACAATCATAGGAACATGGCTAAGGTCATTTTCCGGATATAATATCAGCATTACACTACTAATGCGCGGTTCCTGACTTTTATTGAAAGCAAACTTCACCTCTTCTCTCCTTTTTAGCGGCGCCAGATTGTACTGTGCTTCCTCTCCCGGTAAATTACCGGCCAATCTAGTTTCAAGCCAATTTTTAAATGATTCCGAATGATTCATTTTGAACAAATATCAAAGCCCAATGGATACTAAAACATAATTATTTGAATAAATAGCCATTGCAATGTTAAACTTTGTCCACATGTCATTTATGAATTTATTTAACTAAATATTATAAAAGCTACTGCTTTGTTTTATTTGCTACATTGATCTGGTCAACTTCTCCAATTTGTAAGCCGCCTTTGATCCCAAAATCCAGCGTTCGAATTGGGAATGGTATGGTAATTCCATCTTTGTCAAATGCTTTTTTAATTGCAATTATCGCTTTGCTTTGCGCATCCAAAAAACCTTGCTGGTCGGGATAGTGAATCCAGAACATCAACGTAAAATTTATTGAGCTGTTATCAAATTTGTTATAATAAACCCCCACATCAGTATCCCTAAGCTTAATATTTAATGCTTCAATAGCCTCTATGGCAATGTTTTTGACTTTTTCAAGATCCTCAGCATAAGACACTCCAATTTCTAAATCTACTCTCCTCTCATTGGTTTTGGTATAATTGGTTACTGCTGCCTGAAATACGTCTTTATTGGGAATTAGAACATGCAAGCCCTGAAATGTTTTTATAATGGTAACTCTCAAATTGATTTCTTCGACTTGTCCAATGAAGCGCTCCGTTTCAATGATATCGCCCACTTTAATGGGTTTGCGAAATGCCATAATAATACCGGATATGAAATTCGTAGAAATATCCTGAAAAGCTAAGCCAAGCGCTATACCTAAAATACCTGCACCGGCTAGAATTGAAGTAACCGTTTGCTCAAGATGCAATACATTTAATGCGATCAGGAATCCCATTATAATAATTGCCATGTAAAAGATATTGGCAAATAGATTAATGACTACGACGTTATTCGAAAGCTTTTGAAAAAGCCGTTTAAACGCTGAACGAAGAAATTTTCCTATAATATAAAACAGAAGTACAATCAAAATTGCCACAAAGAGGTTTGGCAACATTTCGATAAGTCCTTCCAGCCAGGAATTGACTTTTAATTGAATTTTTTCTAAAACACTTGGTACTTCAATCTCTTCCATTTAATCGATGTAAATATAATTTAATACAGATTAAGTTGTATACATCGAATTGAACATTACATAGTCAGTAGTGAGATCTGTCCCCCATGCTCTTGCATTGGCTTTTCCTTCCCGGAGTTTGATTTGAATTATAATTTCCGATTTCTTTAAGATTCTTTTTAAACGATTGATATCAAATTCAAGAGGTTTGCCAAAATCGAGCATTTGAACTTCTTCGACTTGATTTCCAAGGAAAAGATCAACCCTTGAGGGATCAAAATTAACGCCGGACCTGCCCATAGCCGCTAAAATTCTTCCCCAATTAGGGTCTCGCCCGAAAATTGCGGTCTTTACCAGCGATGAATCAGATACGACTCTTACCATTTTTCTGGCATCTTTTTTATTTTTTGCACCGGTCAATTGATATTCTATGAATTTTGAGGCGCCTTCTCCATCAGAAATAATCAATTTAGCCAAATGCACCATTAATTCATTCAGTTTTTCCTTAAACAACTTGTAATATGGGTCATTGGCTGAATTGATCATATCGTTGTCGGCCAGGCCATTTGCCATTATCGATGCCATGTCATTTGTCGAAGTATCTCCATCCACAGTTATCATATTGAAGGAATCATCGACTGCTTCTTTAAAAGCTTTTTCCAAAAGTTTTTGCTCAATATTGATATCGGTAAAAGCAAATGCCAACATTGTCGCCATATTAGGGTGAATCATACCCGATCCTTTTGCAATTCCGCCGATATTAATGGTATTACCATCAATTTCAAATTCAACGAAACCCTCTTTGGCAAATGTATCGGTCGTTAAAATGGCATTGGCAGCAAAAGAACCTGCCCGGGAGTTTTTTGAAACATTCTTGACATTCTCTTTAATTCCATTCACCACATCTTCAGTCGGAAAGGGTTTTCCAATTATTCCGGTTGAAGCCACAAGCACATCTTCTATATTGATATTGAATTCTTCTGCGGTGGCCTTCGCCATTGCAATTGCGCCTTCTTTTCCCTGCTCCCCAGTTACGGCATTGGCATTTCCGGCGTTGACAACAATTGCTCGAGCCTTACCTCCTGATTTTTTTAAATGCAGTTTGGATAGTTTTATCGGTTCTGCAAGTACAATGTTTTGAGTAAATGTTGCAGCTACTTTTGCAGGAACATCGGAGTATATAATTGCAAGATCCCGACGCATGGATTTAATTCCTGTATGCGCTCCCCAGCATTTAATTCCTCTGACGTTCGTTATATTCCTTATCATGTCCAAAATTTATATAATTTATGGTTGAAGTGGTATTTGATTCAAGCCGAGCTTTTCTTCAAAACCCAGCATTATGTTCATATTGTGTATTGCCTGACCTGCAGCTCCCTTCACAAGGTTGTCAATCGTTGCCACTGATATAATGGTATCCGTTCTTTCGTCATATGTGACAAAAATATCGGCAAAATTGGTTCCTCTGACTTCTTTTAAATTTGGAAGACTTTTTCTCAAACGAATGAAAGGTTCGTCTTTATAGAAAGCTGAATACATTGAATTTAAAGTTTTATCCCCGACTTTCTCCCTAGGTTTGGTATAACATGTCGATAAAATTCCACGATCCACAGGAAGTAAATGCGGGGTAAAAAGAACGGATAAATCTCCTTTTTGCTGTTCCTCAAGCTTTTCCTGTATTTCTATGCTGTGTCGATGTGATTTGATGCCATAGGCTGTAAAATTGTCATTGACCATAGAAAAATGAGTATTTGGTCTGACCTTTATCCCCGCACCTGTAACTCCGGTTTTAGAATCTATGATTATATGATTTTTACTTACAAGTTGATTAGCAAATAATGGAGCCAGGGCTAATATTGCCGACGTAGGAAAACAACCTGGATTGGCAACTAATTTCGCAACTTTAATTGAAGTCCTGTACAATTCCGGAAGGCCATATACAGCTTTTGCAAAACCATCTGCATATACATGGTCTTTTTTATACCAATATTCGTAAACGTTTTTTCCCGATAATCGAAAGTCTCCGGAAAGGTCAATGATCCTGTAATCCTGATGATGCGCCTTTACAAAGTCCATAGAAACACCATGGGGCAAGGCCAAAAAAACAATGTCAAGATCCTTTGGCAGATCATTAATACTGATGAGCTTATTGTTTATTAACCCAAGAAATTGTGGATGGACATCTGAAAATTCCTCTCCCTTTCTACTTTCTGAAGTTATAGCGGTGATTTCTACTTCGGGGTGGTTAATAAGTAAACGAACGAGTTCCGAACCTGTAAATCCTGTGGCACCAACTATTCCTATTCTCATCCTTCTCATGCTCTTTCCTCCTCTATTGATTTAAGTAATACCTTTAAGACAGTTTCCAAATCCTCCCCAGAAATATTTAGTGGGGGTACCAACCTGATAACATTTCCAGCTGTGGCATTGGCTAAAACTCTGTGTTTCATCATCTTGTTTACAATTGGTTTTGAGTCAATATTTAGTTCTATCCCAATCATCAATCCCAAACCTCTTACTTCTACTATCTCTGGATAGTCTTTCTTGATATTTTCGATTTTGGATTTTAGCCATTCTCCTTTTCTCGTAGCTTCCTCCAACAAATTTTCATCTTTAATGACCTGAAGTGTAGCTAAAGCCGCTGCACATACTAGTGGGTTACCTCCAAAAGTAGTTCCGTGATCTCCCCAATCTATGCTGGTACCCACTTTTTCAGAAGCCAGTACCGCGCCAATAGGCACTCCACCTCCCAAAGCTTTTGCGAGCGTCATTATATCCGGTTTTACATCAAAATGCTCATGTGCGAACATTTTTCCCGTTCTTCCCATCCCGCATTGTATTTCATCAAAAATCAGGACAATGTTTTTTTCATTGCAGAATTCACGTAAATCCTTTAAAAACTTTTTAGCCGCTGGATTTATTCCACCTTCACCTTGTATGGGTTCTAGCATTATCGCTGCAGTATCCTTGTTAACCTTTTCTCTGAGAATGGAAATATCATTAAAGGGAACATGGCAGAAACCATTTGGAATGGGGTCAAAACCCTTCATCATGGCTTTTTTTCCAGTTGCCGCCACTGTGGCCATTGTCCTGCCGTGAAATGCATTTTTCATAGTGATAATGGTTCCACCTCTCCCATTTTTGTAAGCGTATTTTCTTGCAATTTTTATGGCCCCTTCAGCGGCTTCTGCACCGCTATTGCCAAAAAACACTCGTTGAAGTCCGGATAATTCAGCCAGTGTTTTTGCGAGATTCATCTGCGCTTCACTTAAATAGAAATTGGATATATGAATTAGATTAGCCGACTGATTACAAATGGCTTGCACAACTTTGGGATGTGAATGCCCAACATTATTTACTGCTATTCCGGCAAGTGCATCAATGTATTCAATACCTTCCATATCCCATAACCTGGACCCTTTTCCTTTTTTAAATGCAAGGGGATACCTTTTAAAGGTAGGCAGGTAATACTTGGCGTCTATTTCGTGTAGTTCTTTTGTAGAATAGGTCATTTATTTTGTAATTATCGTCCCTGTCACTGAATTCTGATTGAGTGCTTTTAATAAAATATCAATTTCAGTCCCATTTATTATTCTTGCTTTTGCAGCACCATTTTTTAATGCAATTTGACATGATTCAATTTTCGGAATCATTCCTCCCTGTATACTTGAGCCAAAAAGTCTTTGAACCTCCTTTGAGGATATGATTTCGATCAAAGATTCGGCCTTGTCTTTATCCTTTCTCAAGCCATCTGTATCGGTAAGGACTATGTATTCGTCGGCTTTCAAGGCTCCGGCAATTGCACCGGCCATCATATCCGCATTTACATTATAAGTATTGCCTTTTGTATCTGCAGCTATGCAAGCAATAACCGGCGTATAATTTTTTTCAAGTAAATCGTATAAAATTTGGGGGTCTACTTTTTCAATATCTCCTACGAGTCCTATATCAATTTTTTTACCTTTTTCCTCATGATATCTGCGTTTGGCAATGGCCAGTCCCGCATCTTTTCCGGAAAGACCTATGGCCTTTCTTCCTTTATTATTGAGAAGCATTACAATTTCCGTATTTACTTCTCCCCTTAGGGTCATTTCTATATATTTAATAGCTTCCTTGCTCGTTTTTCGGTGGCCGGCAACAAACTTTGACTCAATCTTGACTTTGTCGAGAATTGATTTAATAAATGGCCCCCCCCCATGAACAATTACTATTCTATATCCAAGGTTTTGTAATTCTGCAATATTTGAAATCACTGAATTTTTAACCTTTTCATTAATCATAGCATTGCCGCCATATTTGATCACTATGGTTTTTCGCTGATTTTTCAGAATAATTATTTTACAATTTTTCTGGGAATAGCTGCAGGTAATCTGCTGAGCATCTCATTGTTTATAAGTTG
The DNA here is from genome assembly GCA_014323545.1 of Hyphobacterium sp. CCMP332. Lineage (NCBI taxonomy): Bacteria > Pseudomonadati > Pseudomonadota > Alphaproteobacteria > Maricaulales > Maricaulaceae > Hyphobacterium > Hyphobacterium sp. CCMP332. Next base: position 2,981,743 of record CP058647.1, on the reverse strand, counting down.
GGTTACCTGAGTAAAAGAACTGATATTGATGGTGTTATTTTTTTGTCGTCCAACCAATACTACCTCATCATCAACTTTAACATTTGGAATATGTGTGACGTCAACCATAAAAAGATTCATATTTATCAGACCGACAATTGGCGCTTTCTTTCCATGAATTAGAACAAAGCCCCTGTTTGATTGCGCTCTGGGATAGCCATTGGAATACCCCAAAGGCATAACCGCTATTTTCATTTTATGAGTGGCCTGATAGGCTGTTCCATAACCTACAAATTCACCAATCTCAACATCGCGGACATCCATTACTTCAGTTTTCCAGGTAAAAATTCTTTTAAGGGCTCCGCTTCCTTTTTTTCCGGTTTCGGAAATATGAGCATAGTAAATATCCGGGCTGGGCCAAAATCCGTATTGTGATACCCCAATTCTTACCAAGTCATAAACGGTTTCCTTATAGGCCAATGCAGCAGCAGAACAAGCGATATGTCTTAGTTTAGGTACTATTTTTCTTTTTTTACATACCCTTAAGAACTCTTTAAATTTTTTGTGTTGACTTTCAATTTTAAATTGATTTGAAAAACTTTCAGCTCCGCCAAAATGAGTGCAAAGTCCGGTAAATTCGAGATGTTTTGAATGTTTTTTGAGAAAAGTAAGACTTTTTGAAAAATCTTTGGCTGGCAATCCGGTTCTGTTGGCACCCGTTTCAACCTCTAAATGTACTTTTGCCTGAATATTCAATTCCCTCGCAAATTCCAATACTTTTAATAGTCGATCATAATTGAATACATAAAATTCAATGTCATTTTCTATAGCCCATTTGATATCCTGTTCATATAGAATACCCATAATCATAATTTGACTCTTTTCCGATTTCACTTCCAATACCTCTTCTGCTTCAAAAGCAGATGCAGTAGCAAAATGATTAACACCGGCCTTTTCGGCCATTTTTACAAATTGTTGAATTCCATGGCCATAAGCATTGGCTTTTACCACCGATGAGATAATGGGCTTTTCACCGATTTTCTTACGAAGAAAATTAATATTACTCGTAAGTGAAGATTGACTCAGCTCTATTCGGGATGAGTGTCTTACCATAACTTAATTTGTTGACTCCAGATATAAGATTTACCCCAGCTTTGTTCAGCCAATGTTTTTACTTTTATTATCTCTTCCTCAGGCACATTGCTAATCCAGGAATTGGTAATTAAGGGATCGTAGTGAAAGGCATACACCCTGGCTGCAAATTCCTGAATAGGTAGCGATGACTCTCCGTGTTTTTCACCATGACCGTATACCGAAGGTTTTATTTCCTGACCCCAGTTTTGCCGACCTTCATTATTTGGATTTAAAAAATAAACTCTTGTTTGATCGTCCTTGTCTTTTTCAACTCTTAACATGGAAATTGCATGAAACCCAACCATGTCTCCCTTATTACTTGTAATAAAGATTCCCACGGGATTGGGATAAACCAAATGGCGATTGCCATTATAATCGGGATGAAATGCCGCATAAAAAATTCGGACAAACCCACTGAAATCCATTATGGAATTGCTTAAATAGTCATAACAGGATGCAAATCCAACCTGAATCCAATGACCGTACATCGACGGGTTTACCCATTTGTGAGGATCTTCCGTTCTTCCGGATGACCGGCGCATCATTTCGTTATATATTTTGTCAAGATGAGGGACCAATACTACAGAAACTACGTCCAGATTATAGTCCAGCTTTTCTAAAAGGCCCTTTCCGAGCTGATTTGAAACCAGATCGTGATTTTCAAATCGAATTAACAGATTATTTTGAGTAGCAACAGTAATAATCATGTCGATCAATTTCGCTGGTGCGTGTTGGCTCCACATACTTATCCCCCTTGCAGACTGGCAGGTGGGATTGTTTCCCTGACCTACTCCCAATGGTTGTCCCAGCACCCTGATTACTCCGCTCATCAAATATTGTATGGCAGATAATCCGGGACTTGGGTTAACAATTGATTTTAAAATTCTTTTTTCAACCTGTGGATTAATCTTAATTTTTCTGAGATTTTCCAAGCCGACCCTAACAACTCTTCTTACGAATAGATTTCTCCGCATCATTTCAGAAAGGCCATAAATAAACTGACAATTTTCCGGATGGATAATATCCATAATCAATTGGCTCAGCATCAATCTGTACTCCTCCCATTCGGCTTTGCCCTGATCATTTAAATCTAATAATACAGGAACCAATTCCGGGGTGTCGCTTACCAGTTTTTTAAGAAGCATTGCATGGTATTTGCTAACCAGACCGGTTGCGTTCATGTATTCTCCCATTTCCTCAGCTTCAGAGTAAAGGGTATTTCGGCTACAGTTTTCTACAAAATTTTGATAATCATCCGGGCTTTTATTTTCTCTGGCTCCTTTTGATGGGGCATATAATGCATTTATATAGGTTTTAATAAAATGATTATTATTCTGCTCTGTGTCAGCTTCAAAATGACGATCCAGCATTCGAATCAGTTCTCTGGCCTTACGTGTAACGATCGGCCTTTGCTCACAAGTCAGTTTAACTTCCAATGCCAATTTTTCAAAAATACCCTTAATCTCAATTTCCGAAAGTAGGAAACCAAAAAGATTGATCGCTTTTTTAATCTCTCTTTCAGACATAAGAGATCGGGTTTCTTCACTGATCTCTTTAAATGCAAATTCAAGATTATGAACAATAACCTCCTCCATATAATCCTGAGCCGTTTCTTTTGAAAACCTTTGCTCTGACTCCGGAAGCTCTTCGTTTAAATAATACAGCATTCTTAGCTCAGATAGAACTTCAAAACTCGAACCGGGGTGCCCGTTAAGTAATGTGCCTTTGACCAAAAAAGGCACCAGTTTCTCCGGATCCGACCATGCCGTGCCATTGAAAAAACCTTCTTTTTCAAGTTCCAGACTCTTTTTATACAAAAAGGTCAGACCGTTTCTCGATAAAGACAGGATATCAATTTGACTTGCAAGTTTTGCAGCTTTTTCCTGCTTTGTAAGGTCAGTAGCATTTTTAAACTCATCAAAACTTCTTTCAAAGTTTTCGTAAACCGTATCGGTTATCACATCCATTTGTTAGGATTAAAATTTTGATTAGATATAAAAATCTACTTGTTCATAGTGCCGGAGCAATTCAGTCATTCTGTCGGGATCTTCACCTTTAAAATTGATGGTCCCAAAATGATTTCCAAAGCCTTCCCTGCTATCACTGATTTTTTGAGTAGATAATGGAGGAATCAGGTTATGATCCACAAAATATGGTTCATTATTCAATTCCTCTGGTATTTCAAGTTTAGAAAATTGTGATTTCCTCGGATAGATCATTACGTTGCCGTTGTAGTTTTCGGGCCTGTAATCTTTTGGTGGAAAGATATTATCCAATTCTTCATCACTTGCATTTGGATCGTGACATAAAACAAAAGCTGCCAGGGCGTCAAAATCATAGGATTTTCCACACAATTCTAAAATATGCCCTCCAGGAATTCTACATGCTGTTTCCCCGAAATTTAATTCGTCGTTTTCGGTTAAGAACCACTCCGGATGTACCATTCCGTATTCTATCCCAAAAATATCCACAAGTTTTTGTACGTGTTTCTCTATCAAATCTCTTTTGGAATGCAAATAGTGTCCCTCAGGTATAAAATTTGAATAGCCCAGCTTGACATACTCCGTAATATTCAGAAATTTAATTTTTCCTTTGTGCACAAAGGCTTCACAAGAAAATTCCCTTCCCGGTAAGTGACTTTCTGCCAGGCATGGAAAATCACCATCCTGACATTTTTCATCGATATCATTCATGGATTTTAACAAGCGATGCCCTACAGTTCCTGCAGATGCAAAAGGCTTAATATGTACCCAGGAATCTTCCTCACCTGGTAATTGAAGATTAGCCTCATTTAAACGCCTCATAAATGCTTTTACGCCTTCTTTATTATGCACCTCCTCAAAAAGCCCAACCCGAAGTCCGCCGATTAAGGCTTTTCTTTTCATCATGGCCTTGTTTCTAAACAAAAATGCACGATTGAGAACACGCGGATCATTTCTATAAATCGAATTTAAAGCTCCTGCCCATTCTACTGTTTCTTCAAATAATGGAACAGCTACATCAACATTAAAAGGTTTTAGTTTTTCTGCTAAATCAAGGGAATTGGACGTATCATTCCACTCATCCAGTGTGTAAGGAAGGAAGGGAATGTTATTTTCATCAGCGTATTGCTGAAAATCAGGAAAAGATACAACTACATAAGATTTGCCGAGTTTTTGCATACTTTCGATGACAGGTAAACTCCAACCCATCAATGCGAAACAATTGGCCATAATTAATTAAAAATTTGATTTTGAATAAGAACGCACCTATCCTCCTGAACAGATAATAAGTCGCTATGGTAGATTTTCCACCTTGTGATATTGCCTAACATCTAAAGAAATAATGACTTCCCTAAGTTATTGTTCCTTAAAATCTCAATCCCCTAGTATTATGCAATTAATTATTAGAATAATTAAATTTAATTAAGCTTTAAACGATTTAAAACTTAATTTACCCTCACATGACTAAATTTTAGAATAGCCACAAAAAAGGTTCCTCCGATTATATTTCCGATGGTTGACCAAAACTGAACATTAATATAATCAGCAAATCCGGGACCGTGGCCAGAAAGAAGGCCGGTAAGCAATTCCACCGATCCTACTATGCAATGATGCAATCCTGCAAGTCCGATTATGGCGGTTACCAATATAACCATGAAGATCCGGCTTAGGGTTTCCTGGGATGAAGTAATTAACCAGCCAAGTAAGCCCATCATCCATCCGGCTAGAATCGCAGAAAACAAAATGACATACCAATTATGTGAAGTAAGCTTTTCAGATAATAAAGCGAATGATTCAAAGTTGACGAATCCGATTTCTGTACCTATAAAAGTTATTAGGATTGCAGATATCAATCCTCCAATAATATTTCCGGCGTAAACGATTCCCCATAAGGCCAAAAGACTTTTAATGCTAACTGAGCCATTTAATACAGGTAAAATGGCCAGTGATGTATGTTCTGTAAACAATTCGGATCGTCCAATTATTACAAATATGAAACCGACCGGGTAACACAATGCCAGAGCCAAGGTTAATGATTCATGGCTAAGAGATTCATAAAACAATGTAACTACAGAAGCCATTACCAAAACACTAAATGCAATTTCAAGCCCGGCTGAAAATGAGGAAATAAACAAGCCAAGATTTGATCGGTTAAATTCTTTTAAACTAGAGGCTATTTGTTCATCAAGAATTTGATTTATTTCTTTTGGTCGGTCCGGAACAGGACTTAAATCTTTTTCTTGTGGTTCTCCTTTTTTTGCTTCAGTCATAAATTAAATTAATCCGGATTGATCTTTTTTAGGAAGACTCTTTACAATTAAATAATAGGAATGATCAATCAACTCATACATTAATTTATCGGGGACACTGCCATCAGTTAACACAGTATTCCAGTGCGTCTTATTCATATGATAACCCGGTGTAATTCCGGGATAACGTTCACGTAGATCAATGGACCTTTCAGGATCGCACTTTAAATTTATACTTTCAAAAAGCTCCACATCTGCCAATGCAAACATTTTACCCTTGACTTTAAAGACCAACACATCGGGTCCGAATGGAAAAGTATCAGTAACGGATTTTTTTCCGAGGCAGTATTCTACAAAAGCCTCAAAAGTCATTAGAAAAAGCGTTTTGCAATAACAAATATGATCCCTACAAGAAACATAATGATTGAAATTTTATTTATTCCATGCATCATTTTCAAATTAAAACTGCTTGGTCTGTTGGGATCTTTCTTTCTAAAAAAGTAAAACAATACTTCTTTAAACCCAAAATACTCTTTTAATTTCATAATTCCTGATTTTCCGGCTCTCGCCACATTCCGTCTGATTTTATTATTTCAATAAGTTCATCCACCGCATTTTCCGAAGGGACACTTCGCTTTATTACTTCTTTTCCTTTGTACAAAGTAATTTTGCCTTTTCCTGATCCAACATATCCGTAATCTGCATCAGCCATTTCACCTGGGCCATTAACGATACAACCCATGATACCAATTTTAACACCCTTGAGATGATCGGTTCTTTTCCTGATCATGGCAGTGGTGTCCTGGAGATCAAAAAGAGTTCTGCCACAGGATGGGCAAGAAATATATTCTGTCTTGGACATTCTTGTTCGTGTTGCCTGCAACACACCAAACGCCGTTTGATTTGCTAATTTCGCCAATTTCAGATTTTCACTTCTGGAATTTTCGAGAGCTTTTATATTTAAACATATCCCATCGCCAAAGCCATCAACAAATAGCCCACCCGTATCTGTGGAGGAATACAGTCTGAAATCCTCAGAATTTAAAGCTCCATAATCGGAAAATATCAGTACAGGTGAATTAATGTTTCTATTCTGTAATTCCAGAAATGCTGATCTCAACTCCGGGTATCTATGATTTGTTTTGGCCGATAACATGAAAACAACGTTTTCTTGCAAAAAATCTTCAAGTCCCTCAGATGTAATATCATCAATTGAAATTTTTATAAAGTTCAAATGCTTATGTGCGTCTGAATTCCCCCAATCTTTTAAGTCAAATAGTGGATATGCTGTTGATTGATCTTCCAGAGAAGTCCAGATTTCAGAATCCACGATTTCCCGAACTCCATTTGGGAGCATAAAGTCAATTTTATTCTTTCCTGAATAAACATAATCAGCACCCTGATCACTCATATTCCATTTATCCGTAAGTGAAAAATAATGATGTCCTATTACATTTAAATCTTCCATTTTCAGATCGGAAATATGACTTAAATCGGCTACAACCCTAGGGAAATTTTTATTTCCAAAGTTTGCTACTTCTATGCTATTTCTTTTTCTGTATTCAAAAGGTGTATAAGCATCCAAATTAATTTCCGGCAGTTTTGCATGTCCCGGTCTTTTAAGATAGCGATCAACCAGTCTGTTGCATACAGGAATTTCGGCCTCAGGTTCCTCAGTCAATGATACTCTTACCGTATCACCGAGTCCATCTTCCAGCAGCGTGCCTATTCCAACTGCTGATTTAATTCTACCATCTTCTCCATCTCCTGCTTCAGTTACTCCAAGATGTAAGGGATAGGGTTGTAAGTTTTCTTCTTCGAGTTTATGAACCAATAATCTATAAGCCTGAACCATCACTTGTGGATTGCTCGCTTTCATTGAAATCACAATGTCAAAATAATCCATGTCCTCACAGATTCTTATAAATTCCAATGCGGATTCTACCATTCCCAGAGGCGTATCCCCATATCGGCTCATAATTCGGTCTGAAAGTGAACCGTGATTGGTTCCAATTCTCATGGCCGTATTATTTTCCTTACAGATTTTGACCAGTGGTTCGAATTTTTGTCTTATTCGCTGTAACTCTTCCTTGTAGCTTTCATCCGTATATTCTATCGCCTCAAATTTTTTCTTATCTGCATAATTGCCCGGATTGACCCTAACCTTTTCAACAATCTTTGCCGCTAATTCAGCTGCATTTGGAGTGAAGTGGATATCTGCTACCAAGGGTGTATCATATCCCCTTTTTCTTAAGCCCTCTTTAATGTTCCTAAGGTTTTCTGCGTCTTTTAAACTGGGTGCTGTAATTCTTACTATTTCACAGCCTGCGTCTATCATTCTAATACTCTGCTCAATGGAGCCCTGAGTATCCATGGTGTCAACCGTTGTCATTGATTGTACTCTGATAGGGTTAGAACCTCCAATTCCAACATTTCCAATCATCACCTCCCTGGTTGGTCTTCTTTTATAGGAAAGAAGATCCTCGCAATATTTTTTTAAATCCTTGATTTCAGCACTAATCATTTCTGTGATTAATTTAGCATAAAGATAAGCTTCATTTAAATGTCGCCCAATTGAGGTCTAACGATTAATTCTTCAATAACGGTATTTTCAGATAAACTGAATGCCGACCATATTGTTTCCGCAATGTCGGAAGATTTAATAAAACGCGATTCGGGCAAATCCACGTCTTCCCAGCTGCTTGTATAGGTTGCGCCTGGTAAAACGGCTGAAACTCGAATTCCAATTTCCTTTAATTCTTCTCTTAATATTTTACTAAAACCAAGCATGGCATGTTTGGAAATGCAATAAGAACCCCCATTTAAATAGGGCATAATACTAGCTGTAGAGCAAATATTAAAAATATAAGCCCCTTTTTTATTTTTCATTGAATCAATGATATAACGGCTCAAATAATAAGCGCTATAAGTATTAATAGACATCATTTTTTCAAGGGAACCGTCTTCTTCTTCTGTGATCTTACCCGGAATGAAAACCCCGGCGTTGTTCACCAGAATATGAATGTTACTATTCCATTTTAAAACATTACCGGCAAACTGCTGAAGTACTTTTTTATCCGAAACATCTACTTTTTGGACATACACTTCATTTTTGTATTGTTTTTCAATCCTTGTCTTTAAATGTTTTAAGTCCTTCTCATTTCTGGAACAGGTAGCTATATCAAAGCCCTCAGATGAAAATTTTTCTATAATTGCTTTACCAATTCCTTTGGTTCCTCCTGTGACAATCGCAACTTTAGACATAAATTGGAAATGATTTACGTTAATAAAAGAATCTTAAACAAATAAAGTTCAGCAGCTTTATAAATTTGCGCTAAATCTAATACAAATATGGGCCAACTCGGAAGGTATTTTATATTCCTGTACAATATGTTCACCAACAGAGAGAATTTTGGTGTGTATGTAAAAATGGTGGTAAATGAATGTTATCAGATTGGTGTAAATTCAGTTTTCATTTTTGTGTTGGTTTCTTCTTTTATGGGCGCTGTAACTGTTGTTCAAACTGCCCATAATCTCATAAGCCCGCTTATTCCGGATTATGTTATTGCATTGGTAACAAGAGATATGGCTATACTCGAGATGTCCCCTACTATTATGGCCATAGTTTTTGCCGGTAAGGTAGGATCCAATATTTCAAGTGAGCTGGGAACGATGAGAATTTCCGAACAAATAGACGCTATCGAGGTAATGGGAATAAATGCAACCTCCTATTTAGTCTTGCCAAAAGTAATCGCATCCCTTATAGTTTACCCCCTGCTTGTAATTCTAAGTGCCGGATTGCTATTACTTGGAGGTTATTTTGCAGGTATTATGACTGGCGTCATAACACCGCATGAATACGCCTATGGATTAAGAGCAGATTTTATTCCATTCAATGTGAGTTTTGCTTTGATCAAATCTTTTGCTTTTGCATTCCTCGTTTCATCGATTTCAGCGTTTTGGGGTTTTCATACCCGAGGCGGTGCACTTGAGGTTGGAATTGCATCTACAGGGGCGGTAACTTCCAGTTGTATTGCAATTTTGATTGCAGATTATCTTTTGGCTCAATTACTATTGGTTTTCTGATGATAGAATTTAAGAATATAGAGAAAAGATTTGGAGAAAAAGAAGTATTAAAAGGCGTGAGTGGCACCTTTTCTCAGGGAATGGTCAATCAAATCATTGGAGCCTCCGGAACGGGAAAAAGTGTTTTATTAAAATGTATAGTAGGTCTTATCTCTCCTGATATTGGAGAAGTATATTACAATGAACGCGATTTTATTCGAGGCAACAGAGATACACAGAAAGCCATTCGGCGTGAAATTGGTATGCTTTTTCAGGGCTCGGCGCTTTTTGATTCCAAAACCGTTGAAGAAAATATCAAATTTCCGATGGACATGCTCACTAAAATGAGTATGGATGAAAAACACGACCGGGTAAATACCTGTTTAAAACTAGTTGGATTGGAAAATTCTAACAGCAAAATGCCTTCCGAACTCAGTGGAGGAATGAAAAAAAGAGTAGGTATTGCAAGAGCCATTGCACTCAATTCAAAATACCTTTTTTGCGATGAACCCAATTCGGGACTCGATCCTCAAACGTCAATAACCATTGATAATTTAATTAAGGAAATAACAGAAGAATTTAATACTACCACCATTGTGGTTACCCATGATATGAATTCTGTAGTTGAAATAGGTGATTATATCATGTTTTTACATGAAGGATATAAAAAATGGGAAGGCTCTAAAGACGATATAATGCATTCCGAGCAGCCTGAACTATTAGATTTTATAATGAGTAGTAAATTAGTTAGAGAAGCAAAAAAACATTGGCACTAAGACCGTTTTTATTGTTTGTCATTTCTATCACACAGCTACATGCACAGTCTGTTTATAATGATGACATAGAAAACAGACATCCCCTTAAGATTAATGACAGGCCTTACATCTCACATACAGAAGAATGCACTGTCCAAAAAGAGTGTTTAAATATTGCATTGACGGATCAATGTCTGATTTATCATAATGATCAATGGTTTGAATTCACCACTCTGGATTCCGGTGATTATTATATCAATATTCGAAATCAGGAATGCCGAGATGTGCGGGGTGTTCAGGCTGTAATAATTGATGGCGAGCCCTGTATGCCGGAATCCTATGAAATTTTAGATTGTGTTTCAAACGGCCATCAGGATGACATGTATATAAAATTGAACCTTAGTGCAAACAAGACTTACTTAATGATTATCGATGGCTATCTTCACGACTATTGTTATTTTGATATTGATGTAAGCACAGACCCTCCAATATTTGCCCTACTTCCAGACAAGACAACCTTTAGCGATACTATTTTTACTCAAAATCCCATTGTACAGTTTCAATGGACTATGGATACTTTTGAGGCTGAACAAATGCAGGAATATCAGATTCTAAGACGACACGATTCAGAAAAAAAATCTAAAATTGTGTGGTCCACACCAAATTTGAGAAATTCATTTGGAGAACCTTTTGTAGAATTCAACAAATACGACACTCTTAATGAGACCCTGGAAGGTTCATATTTCTATAAAATTTCCGGAATGAGACAGGATTCAAGTCAGCTTTTAATTCAAGATATTTTAGTCGTTTATAAAGCGAAAGATTCCTATTATGATCCTGCCCATGACTATATTCAATTTGAATTGCCAAAATCAAAGAGAAAAACACCCTATTCAATTGTGATTAAAGACGCAAAAACAAATGTTAAGCTCGATGAAAAAAGAATTGAATATGATAAACTTTTCAGTACCATCAAACTGGATATTAAAAACTATAGGACAAATGGAATTTTGGAGTTTAATATTGAAATAAACAACCTGAATAGCGGTGAGTTAAAAATCCTCGAATTCAGTAAACCACATAAGTATTTGAAAAAATCCAAAATCCCTGAATTATTTTAATCCTTAATTAAAGGCAATTCTATTAAGAATTCGGTGCCAGAAGCATCACTCTTGAAAGAAATCCGACCATTGGCTGATTCTATGGTTTTCTTTGCCAAAGCCAAGCCTATGCCGGTACCACTACTTTTGGTACTGAAATGAGGTATAAAAATTCTCTCTTCATCATCTTTATCAATTCCAATACCATTATCCTTAATGCGGATTTCAGCTATTTCACCCTGAGCATTTAGAGAAATATTAATTTCAGGATTTATACCTTCTTCGACACTCTGAATTCCATTGAGAATGATATTCCCAATGGATCGACTCAGCATATTCTCATCTGCATAGGTCAACAATTGTTTTTGAGGAATATTAAGATTTAATTCTATATTTTTTTTACCCAAATAAATATTGGATGCCAATTGAATGACCTCATTGATATTTACTTTTTCATTTTTGGGGTTTGGCATTCTGGCAAATTCAGAAAAGGATGAAGCAATTTCTGACAAGGTGTCTACCTGATGTAATAGAGAATTGAGGGTTTGACTTAATTTTTGCTCTTCCGGTATATTGAGATTCTGTTGTCTGATTAATTGTTGAAGCCTCAACCGCATAGGCGTTAAAGGATTTTTAATTTCATGAGCAACCTGTTGCGCCATTTCCTTCCATGCCGCTTCTTTCTCAGTCCTGGCCAGGGCATTTCTACTTTCATTGAGCTTGTCAATCATATCATTATATGAATTTACGAGTTGCCCTATTTCATCTTTAGTATTCCACTCCAGAGGCTCGTTTTTATTCTCAAAAGAGGTGATTTTTATTTTTTCGGATAAACGCAATACTGGGATCATTAACCAATCGGTCAGTTTATTTGAAAAGACAATGAATACGATAAAGGTCAATACAAAGATATTGATGACTGTGCTCAAAAGTTGAATAAAGCGGGTTTCAAGCTCTTCTCTTGACTCATAAAATGGCACTCCTAATATGCCTATTTTTTGTTGATTAAGATCTTCAAGTGCGGCATAGGCTATTTTGTATTCAAAATCATTGATTTGATTTTCACGAATTAAGTAGTCTTCCTTGTTCTGAACAAAGTGATTATATGCACCGGGTTCAATCAGGCGATTGGTTATTCCTCTTTCCCAGAGTATTTCTTTAGAGCTGCTGTTCAAGGTTCCATCGAGGTCGTAAATGAAATAATCGAGAGAAAATACACCGGCAGCTTTTGAAGCTCTTTCTAAAAATACACGTTTTGGTATAAGGCCGTTTTTATAATCGAGAAATGGTATTTCAATTCCCTCGGAAATCACACGAACTTTTTCAAGATAATTGGATTCTACATTTTCCCGGTCATTGTCATTCATAAATTTTAGTACAGCCAAAGAGACAATGATCAAGGGTAGTAAAAAGGCCAAGTTCATAAAGAATTGAATCTTTTGCCTGAAAGGAAGTTCTCTTAGCTGGTAATTATTTTCTTTGATGAGCCAGTAAAGACAAATAGCAAGGAAACTCAAGACCATAAAAACAATGGAAAAGCTGGATATTATAGGCGCTTCACTTTTATTCTTAGAAATGGCAAAATAATGGTCATTGCTTTCTATGAAAAGGACTTTGCTTCCTTTGCTTTCTATGAATCGCCTTTCGCCAGTATTTAACTTTTTTAACATTAAAGCAGCATCTTCATCAATTTCAAATTCAACTTTCAATTTTTCAAAATTAGTTTTTGGAAACTTGTGAATTTTGAACTTGTTATCAACTACATCACGATATTTTTTATCTACCAGAAGTTTTGGGAATATACTATTTGGGCTCGACTTATCCCTGAATACTTCAATTAGAATATGGCCAATAAGTTTCGAATCATTCATTAATTCAATGTGAATAAAATAATCATTGGTTTTACTGTCATTATCCGGTTCAATAAAATACACCATTTCAGATACCCGTCGCTCCTGTCTTAAGTAATTACTTTTAAAGAAAAAGAGATTTCTATATCCTGATTGGGGTTCAAGATTATCTCCATTAGAATTTAAAAAGTCAATGTTCACCTCAAATGGATCAAAATATGAATCGAGATATACCTTTTTAACTTTTTGAATAATTATTTCCCTGGAGGTCATAGGATTTGAAAATGCAATGTAAATAAGCTTGTCGTTTGAGATTTCTTTCGCGGCTTTTGTTAATAGACTTTTCTCGATTTCAAATTGCGTTTCCAATGCCTTGTCAGCAAACCGCCGCATTTGTTTATTCTCTTTTTTATTATTTCCGTATGCAGTAGTTTCTGTAATAAAAAAAGACACTAAAAATATTGCAGAAATTAAATAGGCAATATTAGTTTGAAATGAAGCTTTCCGAATTTTTCGAAAATTCAAGACCCATATTGAATAAATTAAAGCCAAAATCAGATACGCAAAATACCATTCACTATTTATCAGACCTTCAAATAGAAAAAAAGATAAGGCCAATATTCCTATCAGGAAAATGTCATATCCCGAATTGGATGTATCCCTTGTATTTAAAATAAGGCTGCTAACCGTTATAAAAAAAACAAGGCTCATCCCAAAAAGACCGAGGTAGGCATCCAGTGTTTTCCATTCAAAGCGAACAAAATTTATTAGATCCAGGTCAAAACTTTCTTTATCAAAAATTTCTATCCAGTAGGATTTTGAGAAGGAATAAATGAGTATGATTCCAAGAGGAATAATCCATTTTTTGTACTTAACAAAAAAGGATGGTGCCTTAAGTAAGAGCAATGCCATCGATAAAAAGAAAGCCAGTAAATAGGGATAAACAACAAAGAATACTGAATCGGGCTCAGGATTAAGTAGAAACCTCCTTGAATATTCATAAAACAGAATTAATAAAAGAAAAAAGAGAGAGAACAAACCAAGATTTTTTCTGCTTTTGGAGGAAATTATTTCAGCTGAAGTCCTGATTTTAAAGTAACCCAAGCCTAAAAGAATAATAAAAACACAAATCATTGCGAATTCTAAGCCGCCAAATACTTTAGTATTGTGTGCTTCACTCTCGCGAAAACATATATTTAATTCAATGTCCTTATTCAGAAATATGCTGTTCTGACATTGACCGGATTCAGAAATTTCCCAATTAAAACTAAAATTGGAGTTTGAGCCTTTTGATAGCCACTCATTTTCTATACCAACATTGGTCCAAAGAGGTATAATCCCCAAATAAGTAATTTCTTTATCTGTTTTTTTTATAAGATATATTGATTGACTATATCCGCTGTTTTTATAGAGCAAGCCATTATCCAATTTTTTGGGAAACTGAGGTGGCCTGATTTCATTATTATTCCAATACACCAATTCATTGTTGTGGTAGATAAATACAGGAAATGGGAATTGTAATTCCCTAAAGGTTTTAAATGAAGGAATGGTTGAATTGTATCTTACGGAATACTCATCGAAAGTTTCACTCAATTCCAGAATTCTATTCTCGATTTGAATTTCAACTATTGCTGTTTTTAATGATGCCGGAATCCAGGAGGGTTTAAATTCCTTAAAAATCAGCAGTATAAAAAATAGCAACCAAAATAAAAGGAATAGCCCTTCTCTCAGGTTGCTTTTCATAATTTTAAAATAATCAGATTAAGCTCTGCTAATGGTTTGTTTGAGCTTTTTTTCAATTTTTTCTCGCTTTTCTTTATTTCTCTTGCTATTTCTATACCAAAGTATGGCAATAACAGTAAATAAGATATAAGGAACAGACATTAGATACAAAATTCCGGCATTCAAACCGGCAGCAAAAGTTTCTGAATTCTCACTGTTTTCAACAGTAGCTTTACACATGGCACATTGAGAAAAGGCCATTTGAGCACTTACAATCCAGACAAGCAATGTCAGAATTCCCGAAGCAATAATTTTTTTAAATGAATTTATCATTAGCCTAATAGTAGGGACTTATCATTAAATATACAACAACACCGGTAATCGCCACATAAACCCATATGGGAAAGGTCCATTTTACTATTTTTTTATGTTTTTCTCTTTGATCACTAATGGCATAATAAATAGAAAATAAAACAAAAGGGACCACTACCGCTGCTAATATTATATGTGTTATTAAAATGAAGTAATATAGCATTCGAATAGTTCCTTCGCCTCCAAATTTTGTTGGCTCTGCCTGATAATGATAAATGACATAAGATACTAAAAAAATGCTCGAGATAATAAAAGCAGAGATCATCATTAAGCGATGCCAGGATTCTTTTTTACGTTTTATAAATATAAATCCTGCAATCAAACATATGGATGTGGCTGTATTCAGAACCCCGTTGAGATGAGGTAAAAACGAAACATCAAAATCACCTAATTTTCCGCTTTGGGGGAAAAAAATTAAGATGGCCACTAGCAATGGAATGGCTACTGAAAGAAGAATAATTAAATTTCTGTACTTGGATTCGCTTGCTTCACTTATATTCATTTATCTATCCAGTAAAATTTGATATTCCGTAACTAAACGGTCGACCTCAGCTTTTACAGAGGGATTATATATACCTCTGAAATAATTATTTTCATCAATCAAAAACAACACTCCTTCCGGAAAGTAATAGGCTGTATAAACTGATTCGAGAAGTTTAAAAAGACTATTAAAGTAATTCTCATTTTTATCCGCGCCGTACATAAATAACAATTCAATATTCCTCTTGTTTTGAATTTTATCTTTTAATCTGTTTAGCTCGGCGATATGATTTTCACTCGGCCCATTCTCAATTATACAATCGTAAATTATTTTAATTGATTTAGAATCATCTTTTGTTATTCCGTCAAATAAGAGATAAACAGAATCAGATTGAATTTCCGTTTTACCGGAATTATCAATTAGAAAATCAGGGTTTGAAAATGAACGACAATTCTCATTTAATTCAATCTCACCATTTTTAGCTATTCCAAGATTTAACAAGTAAGGAAGATCAAAGCGATTTTCCCCAAAGAAAAAAAGGAACAAAAACAAAAAAGCCGGTACTGCAAGCAAAATTACCAGCAGACCGGCTCTAATATTAATTTTCATATTATGCGTATATAGATCCTCCTTCGACCAATAAGGCTATAATCAGCCAAACTACAAATACCATTGGTATTAATATCGACCAGATTAATATCTTGACTTCGTATTTGAGATGCATAAACTCACCTACGATATAAGCAGCTTTTACAATCGTTAAACCAACGAATATCGCTACTTTCAGAGTTCTTGGAATTCCGGGAGTAAAGGCTATTGCAAACTCTATAGCCGTTACAAAAGCAAGAATACCGGCCGTTTTCCAAACTTTCCTTATATGTGCTTTTGAAGCTTCTTCAGGTGATAAATTAGTAGTATCTGCCATTATTATTTTTTTTAAACAAGATAAAAGAATGTAAAAACGAATACCCAAACCAAATCCACAAAGTGCCAGTACAGACCGACTTTCTCTACCATTTCATAATGGCCTCTTCGTTCATAAGTACCAATGACTACATTATAAAAAATTATATAATTGATTACAACGCCGCTAAGAACGTGCGTTCCGTGAAATCCTGTAATAAAGAAAAACAGATCAGCAAATGGCTGTGGTCCGTATTCATTTTCAGCAAGATTGGCTCCAAATACTGTACGTGATACCCATTCACCATTTACAAGTTCTTTAACTGACAATCCGGAGTCGGAACCAACGATAAAGTGAGTCCACTCCCAGGCCTGACATCCGAGGAAAGCAATCCCTCCCAAAATGGTCCATAACATCCATTTTTGCACCTCTTCTTTGCTGTTTCTATGGCCGGCCTCTACCGCTAAAACCATTGTAACCGAACTCATAATGAGTATAAAAGTCATCAAACCAACAAAGACCAGGGGAAGGTGAACACCATGGAAAAATGGGAATGCATCGAATACCATTTCAGGTATTGGCCAATATTCCTGTGAAAAGACAAAATTTTCAGCCACGCCATCATAGGCCGGATAGCTAAAACGAATCATTCCATAGGTCACAAGTAAAGCTGAAAAGGTAAAGGTGTCCGACATGAGGAAAAACCACATCATCAGTTTACCATAACTGGCATTGAAAGGTTTATTCCCTCCCGACCAATCCAATTTCGCTGTAGTAGTAGCCATATCTTTTAATTATTAAGTATCAAAAAGCCAAACAAATATAACCAAAGACCATCCAAAAAATGCCAAAATGTTGTACACATTTCCATTTGTGACATGTTTTTTGAATGAATTTTAGATCTAAAAATATTGATAAGTACAATAATAAGAAAAACAATTCCTGATACAATATGAATTCCGTGTAATCCACTAAAGACATATACAAAAGAACCGGAGGGATTACCAACGAAATACACATCATTGCTGACCAGTTCTCCCCAGGCAACAAACTGTCCATAGCAAAAGACCAAACCCAATATTACCGTAACAGTAATAAAGATCTTGGCTCTTTCAAACATATCTCTTTTAATCGAATAATAGGCAAGATGCATGGTCACCGAACTCAATAGAATAATCCCTGATGTATAGTAAAACATATCTGGCAAATTGAATTCAAGCCAATTACCTTCTGCCTTTCTTACAACATAAGCGCTGGTTAAGGCTGCGAAAATCATTACGATTGACACGATAAACAGCCATGTCGCAAATTTCATTGGATGCATAGACAAAGGTCTTCGTGCTTCCTGATCCTCCAAATATAAATCTCTGCTTTCCATTTCTTCTTCTTCCATTATATTTTATCCAGAATTAAAGCGATCTGAATCAAAGGCAAATAAATAAATGATCCGAACATAATTTTTAATGCCGATTTCTTTTCACATTTTCTAACGTGAACAAATGTGGCCCAAATAAAGGCAATTGCCGCTATGCTTAATATCACAGCTGACCAAATTCCTGTCAATCCCATTTTTGCCGGCAGTAGTCCCAAAGGCAACAAAAACAATGAGTACATCATCATGTGAATGGCCGTTTTTCTGTCCGGACCAAGTGCTGAGGGTAACATTTTAAATCCGGCTTTTGAATAAGCCTCAGACTGCACCCAAGCTATCGACCAAAAATGAGGGAACTGCCATATAAACTGAATCGAAAACAAAACAATCGCACCCATTCCAAGGTTTCCTGTAGCCGCAACCCAACCAATTAATGGAGGAAGTGCACCGGGTACCGCTCCTACCAACACAGAAATTGGTGATTTTTGCTTCAATGGTGTATATGCGAAGGCATAAAGAACCAGGGATAATATTGTGAGTAAGGCCGATGGTATATTTACAAACAATGCAAGAACAATTGTACCCAATACGATCAGTATTGCTGAAAATAGCACTGCCTGAAATACTTCCATTCTACCGCTCGGTAGAGGACGGTTCATCGTTCTGGGCATTAATTTGTCAAGATCTTTCTCAAGAATTTGATTGATAGCATTGGAAGCACCAGTAAGCATAAAACCTCCAATAATGAACATGGAAAATTTAAACCAGTCAAAGCCACCACTATGTCCCATGAGATATCCAAAGGCACCTGAAAAGGCAACCAGAAGACTCAACCTGAGTTTTGTAAGTTCAATATAGGATTTTATTTTATTCACTTGTTTTTAATAATAAAGATGACTTTCGAGACATTAGAAACAAGAGCAATACAAGTCCAAATAGCAATGTGCCATTTAACAAATGCAATGGTTGTAAATAAGGAGGTATTTCAAAAAAATACATTCCGATACCGATTACAATTTCCAAACTGACAATTCCTATCATCAGAAATGTCATTCTAAATTCCAGATCAGATGATTTGTAATTTTTATAAATCTTAGTAAAAGAATATATCGCGACAGCTAAAAATAACCATGAAAAAGAGCGATGGATATAGAATGAATTATCCAAATATGCAATCCAATTGCTTCTGTTATCAAAGCCAAAGTTTCTTGATAAAATGTCCACTGATTCCCTGACCTCTGTGCCTAAAATGAATTGAGGCACAAGTGCAATCAACATAAACAAAAAGACGTATTTAAGTTTTGAAAATTCCTTAGAATTCGGACTAAAATTTGTATCGGGATATGCATTATATACCAGGGCGATCAATGCTGAAATTATTAACAAGGCCAATAACATATGAATGGTAATCATACCCGGAAGCAAATTAGTTGAAACAACTATTGAGCCCAACCAACCCTGAAAACCTGTCAGAATTACGATTACTCCCGAAAAAGCCGCAAGACTTTTTTCAATCTTTATCAGGGGCAAAGCACTTATGAATAATCCTATGAGCAAAATACCAATAATTGCTCCAATCAGTCGATTAATATATTCAACCCAGGTTTTTACTGCATTGAAATCTTCTTCCACATAAGTATTTGAATCTCCCAGAATAAGTTTGGCACTTTGGCTTGCTCCGAATGATTCCAGTGTAGATGCCAGTTTAATATTCTTATTCTTTCTCTTTTCGCTATAAATAGCTTTATAGTTTTGGGGCAGTTCACTTTCTAATGTAGGAGGCACCCATTGACCAAAGCATTTAGGCCAGTCGGGACAACCCATTCCCGAACCGCTGCTCCGCACTACACCACCTACAAAAATTAGGAGGTACACAGCAATAATGCTTGTAACTCCTAATCTTCTAAACCTTTTAAGATTTTTATCAGGCTTTATTTTCATCAATAACTATTCCCTCTTCCTCTGCCTTTCCTTCATTCTCCATTAACTCATTTTCGTGTGGAAGGTTTGATTCTTTTGTTTCAGAATAAGGTACATATTGAGGGATAAAATCTTCATCTGCACCAGGCTTGCTATAGTCATAAGGCCATCTGTAAACATGAGGAATCTCTCCAACCCAGTTGCCATGTTGTGGGAATCTTGGCGTAGACCACTCCAATGTATTAGATCTCCATGGATTAGCCGGTGCCAATTTGCCACTGAACATGCTGTAGAAAAAGTTAAATGCAAATACAAGCTGCGCACCAAAGGTAACGATAGCGGCAATGCTTATGAACATATTTAAATCAGTAAAAGTGCTGAAGGCATCAAAGTTTGTAAATGAATAATATCTTCTTGGAAATCCGGCTATTCCGATATAATGCATTGGGAAAAACACAAGGTAAACACCAATGAAAGTAAACCAAAAATGAACGTATCCAAGCCTTTCATCCATCATTCGGCCAAACATCTTAGGGAACCAGTGATATACACCAGCCATCATTCCAAAAAATGCAGCGGCGCCCATAACGAGGTGAAAATGAGCTACGACGAAATAAGTATCGTGTAATTGTATGTCCAATGCAGAATTACCAAGCGTAATTCCTGTTACTCCACCTGAAATAAACAGAGATACCAAACCTATGCTAAATAGCATACCGGGGGTAAAAACTATATTTCCCTTCCACAAAGTTGTAATATAATTAAATGCTTTAACGGCACTCGGGATAGCAATAATAAGAGTAAGGAACATAAAAATTGATCCAAGGAATGGATTCAATCCAGAAACAAACATATGATGTGCCCATACAAGGAAACTTAAAATTGTAATTCCCAACATAGAACCGATCATGGCTTTATAACCAAAAATTGGTTTTCTCGCATTCGTTGCTATTACCTCTGAAGTAATTCCTAAAGCAGGAAGCAACACAATATAAACTTCCGGGTGGCCAAGGAACCAAAATAAATGTTGATAAAGAATTGCGCTACCGCCAACATTAGGTAAGGCTTCCCCACCTATATATATTTCAGATAAATAAAAACTAGTGCCAAATGATCGATCAAAAATCAGTAATAGAGCAGCTGAGAACAAGACTGGAAAAGATAAAATTCCAATAATGGCGGTAAGGAAAAATGCCCATATTGTCAGTGGTAATCTTGAGAAAGACATACCTTTGGTTCTTAAATTAATTACTGTTGTGATGTAATTAATACTTCCCAATAATGATGATACTATAAACAAGGACATGGAAACCAACCACATGGTCATACCCATACCTGAACCCGACAATGCCTGAGGCAAAGCACTCAATGGTGGATAAACCACCCAACCTCCTGCTGCAGGACCAGTTTCTAGAAATATAGAAATAAACATTACTGCACCGGAAAGAAAAAAGAACCAGTAAGACAGCATATTTAAAAATCCGGAGGCCATATCCCTTGCACCAATCTGAAGAGGAATCAGGAAATTAGAAAAAGTACCGCTTAACCCTGCCGTCAATACAAAAAACACCATTATGGTACCGTGCATTGTTACAAGGGCTAAATAAAATTCCGGGTCTAATTTTCCATCAACAATCCATCTTCCTAAAAGTGGCTTTAACCAGGAAATATCAGCGTCGGGAAAACCGAGCTGAATTCTAAATAAAACAGAAAACAAACCGCCAATAAAGGCCCACATCAAACCTGTGATCAGGAATTGCTTAGCAATGGTTTTGTGATCTGTTGAAAAAACGTATTTCGTAAAAAAATTACCGTGATCTTCGTGATCGTGGTGATCATCGTGTGATGTTGTAGTATTTTCTAAAGCTGCTGTAGCCATAATTTTTAATTTACAGTATTGCTTTGTTTAGTTCTTTATTTTTTTGAGCTGTCGCACCACCCCTTTTGGCTTGTGCTTCATCCACATAATCCTTATTTCTAACCGCCCATGGTTCTTCAGCGGCGTACCACTCGTTAAACTCATTTTCATCCTGAACAACGATTTCCATCCTCATGGCAAAGTGACCACGTCCGCAAACTTCAGTACACGCCAACTCATATGTAAAATCAGGATTGGCAGTAATTGTTTTCATTTCCGCCGTAGTTATTTCCGGTACAAACCAAAATTCATTTCTCATTCCGGGAACTGCATCCATTTTGAGTCTGAAATGAGGTGCAAATACACTGTGAAGTACATCTACCGCTCTTATTTTGAAAAGTACTGGCTTGCCTTTTGGTAGATAGATTTTTCTGGGTACGATATCATCCATACTGGCATTATCAGTAAAGTCCATTCCAAACTGATTTGTCGCATCGATCAATCGATAATCGAAATGCCCCAATTCATTATCTTCTCCCGGATATCGCACTTCCCAACCAAATTGTTTGGCTTTTATTTCAATTACCAATGCATCATCGGGTGCTTTATCAGTAATCTTAGTCCAGGTTCTCCACCCCGTGATAACCAATGCCGTGAGAATAATTGCCGGAACAATAGTCCATACAATTTCCAGTGTATTATTATCAGGATAAAATGATGCCTTCCTACTTTCCTTAAATCTATATCGCCAGGAAAAATAGAAAAGAATAAAGTTTGTAAACAGAAACATCGCAATCGTTATCCAGGTGGTTACCCAGAACATGCTGTCTGTCCATTTACCATGCATAGAAGCCGATTCGGGCAGGAAATTCTCTTTTGCAATCCCGCTATACCAAAACATGGCCACTACACCTACTAAAAATAAAAAGAACAACATGAAGCCATTCACATTGTTACTTGTTTTCTCTCTTTTATTATCTGTCCCTTTAACAATAGAAACAACCGCAAGTAATCTGAAAATCAGAAATAAAACTGCAATAGTTAATATTGCTCCAAGTCCAATAAGTAAACTAGTCATCTACGCCTTGTTAATTTTTAAACATCATGATGTAAACTCTCCTCCAACATGGGGTGATTCTTTGCAATCAAAGGCATTTTACTCAACCCATTCAACACTACGAACAGGAATAACGCAAGATAAATCATTGCAGTTCCTATTTCCAGAAAGCCTAAGCTTCCATGCTCCTTCAAAGTTCCGGGGGTGATCATTAGGTAAAAATCCGACCAATGACCAATTAATACAATAACACTCACCAACTTCAACATTACAAATTTTCTCTTCGATTCTCTTGTCATAAATAACAAAAATGGGAAGAAGAAGTTGAGAAAAAGATTAACATAAAAGAATTTAGCGTAATGGTCGCTATTTAACCTTTCCCAAAAATATACCGTCTCTTCCGGAATGTTTGCATAATAGATAAGCAAAAACTGTGAAAACCAGATGTAAGTCCAGAAAACGCTGAATCCAAAAATAAACTTTCCAATATCGTGAAAGTGGTTTTCATTTACCCCTTGTAAATAACCATTTTCTTTTAAAATAACAGCCAGAAGTGTGATAGCAGCTAGTCCGGAAACAAACCAACTGGCAAATACATACCAACCAAACATTGTGCTGAACCAATGCGGGTCTATTGACATTATCCAATCCCAGGCCATGATAGAAGATGACACCGCAAAGAATATGATAAATAAAGTAGAAGTCGTTACGCTTTTATTATAGAAACCTGTCCCGCCTTCTACATCTTCCTTCAAGGTGTTTCTTCGAAGTAGGTAAAAACACAAGGTCCAAACTGCCACAGCTACGACCATTCTAATCAAATAGAAAGGCTCATTTAGAAAACTTCTTTTCCCTGCCAGAATTGAATCGTATTCCGGATTAGGACTTCCGTCGCTGAGGGTTAAATTGTAGAGATAATCATGTGTCCAGTGAAACAGATCATGTTTTGCAACAAGAAATACAACTAATATCAAGGCTCCTCCAATTGGAATCCAATGACCGAATGATAACATAATCCTTATAAACATGGTGGACCAGCCTGCTCTGGCTACATATTGAATGGCAAAGAAAAACAGACCAATGATACCCAATCCCATGAAAAACATATTGTTGATCCATAGGTTGGCATAAACTTTTTGAATCCACGAATATCCGTTATGGCCTCCCTCTTCGGAATGTTCTGCTTCCGCATGACCATGTGAATCCGCTTCGGAATGATCCTGAGCAGAAATTGATATATTCATTGCATGAGAATCACCATGTTCTTCACCGTGATGTGATGAACCCGACATTTCCATAAATGCACCTAAGGCAAAAAGCAAGAGTCCGACCACCAAGGTGATGACAAGATTTCTTTTTGCTTTCGAGGTGAATTCGAATTTTTCTTCAGTGTTAATTGTAACGTTATGATCCATACTCATAAGTGATTCACAGTTTTTGTAATTCCTGAACGTATCGCACTATTTTCCATCGCTCCTCAGGAGACATTTGAGATCCATGCGGCCACATTCTGCCTTTTCCATGCGTGATGACATGATAAATATGCCCACCACTTACATTTTTAACGGCTCTAGAGTTATATTTTGGTACACCTGGATATTGCTCGGCTACTTTACCATCGGCAGCACCCTGCTTGCCATGGCAATGCTGACAAAACTGTAGATACAATTCTTTTCCTTCGGCTAAAACTTCAGGAGTTTCCGGCAAAGGATTTTGTAAAATTTTACCCGCCAATTCCAAACTGTCTTTGTGGAGTCTTTCCGCCAGGAAATAAACGTTTTCTGATGAATCCTTATCGTTGATGGTATAGTTTCTCCTTGCAATGGTATTCTCCACCGGTTCACGCATGTTCATTTCATGCGGATTGTTAGGGTTTGAGTTATAGTATTCTCCTATTTCCTGTTCTGAAGAATTAACCCACATTCCCGAGGTTTTATCGGTAACCTGTTTTAATGGTTCGTAGGGAACGGAGTGATACATATTGGGGGCATATTCTACACCCTGGTCATTACCACCTGCACTACAAGAAGCAATAATACCGGCCAGGCCGATGAGAATAATTAAGTTAAAAGTTTTAGCTCTCATATTCATTCAAAGTCTTTTCTGTATACTTCTGATGCACCTGCTGCCTGAAGTATTGATTGTATTTCATTTTCGCTCAATTTGTTCACAGCCAGATCTACAGCCATAACCATTTTGTCATCTGTGCTACGAAGGTCAAATATTCTTGGCGTTTTATGCGGTTTTAAATCACTTAAAACAAAGAATGTTCCAACCATCCCTAAAGAACCTATCAATACCGTTAATTCAAAGGTAACCGGCACAAAAGTTGGTGCAGAAACAAAGTTCTTACCACCAATAATCATGGGCCAATCGATGCCTAACATCCATACCTGCATTAAAATTGCCAATGAGGTACCCAGTGCTCCAAACATAAATGCCGCCACTGAAAGTTTGCTTCTTTTATATCCTAATTTCGCTTCTATTCCGTGGACTGGATAGGGTGTAAAAACTTCTTCTATTTTAACACCTTGCTCGCGAACATGGCTAATTCCATGTAGCACCTTTTCGCTGTCATCAAATATGCCGACCAAGTAGTTTTTCTTTGTCTCCATATTAATATTTTTTGCTGTTAGCTTTGATAATTGATTTTACTTCTGCCATATTGATTACCGGGAAAAATTTGGCAAACAATAGGAAAAAGAAGAAAAACACACCAAAAGTGAATAGATATACACCCACATCGTACATAGTTGGATAAAACATCGCCCAACTTGAAGGCAGAAAATCTCTATGTAACGAAGTCACAATGATCACAAATCTTTCAAACCACATTCCAATATTTACTATAATTGAAAGTGTGAAAGTTGCGATGATATTAGTTCTTATTTTCTTTACCCAGAATAATTGAGGAGAAATCACATTACAGGACATCATGGATGCATAAGCCCACCAGTACGGCCCTGTTGCTCTGTTAAGGAAGGCATATGATTCTGCTTCCACTCCTGAATACCAGGCAATAAAAAATTCTGTGATATAAGCTATTCCCACAATTGAACCAGTAACGATTATAATAATGTTCATCAACTCAATATGATAAATCGTAATATAATCTTCGAGACTGAATAGCTTTCTAGTTACTATCATCAAAGTCAATACCATGGCAAATCCAGAGAAGATTGCTCCTGCCACGAAATACGGAGGAAATATAGTCGTATGCCAACCAGGAATTACCGAAGTTGCAAAGTCAAAACTTACAATGGTGTGCACCGAAAGTACGAGAGGAGTCGCCAGGCCTGCAAGAACCAGCGCAACTGTTTCATATCTGTTCCAATCTTTGGCGCCACCAGTCCATCCAAAACTTAGTGCACCATAAATTGATCTTCTCATTCCGGTTGCACGGTCTCTAATGGTCGCAAAATCCGGAATAAGGCCAATGTACCAGAACACAAGTGATACGGTGAAATAGGTGGATATGGCAAACACATCCCATAAAAGCGGTGAATTAAAGTTGACCCAGAGTGATCCAAAAGTATTTGGCAATGGAAGTGCCCAATAAAATCCTAACCAAAGACGACCCATGTGTAACAATGGGAACTGCGCCGCACAGATTACCGCGAAAATTGTCATGGCTTCTGCCGCTCTGTTAATCGACATTCTCCATTTCTGACGGAAAAGCAATAAAATGGCGGAAATCAAGGTACCGGCATGACCTATACCTACCCACCACACGAAGTTGGTAATGTCCCAAGCCCAACCTACTGTTTTATTTAACCCCCAGACGCCAATTCCATCCCATAATGTCCGGAATACACAGTATCCGCCAAATCCCAATGCTCCCAGAGAGAGTATTATTCCAAACATCCAAAGTTTGTTTGGTTTGGCTTCAACATAATGACAAATATCTTCCGATACATCATGGACGGTCTTTTGACCGGTAACTAAGGGTGTTCGTACTGTAGAAACTACTTCCATACCTATTGGTCTATGATGTTTTACTTTCTAAATCCTTATTTCTTACTTTTCTGAGATAAGTCACATTCGGAAGAACAGTTAATTCCTCTAATGCGTGAAATGCTCTTTCCTTATTGTCCTCGTTTATCAATTTACTGATTCTGCTATTCGGGTCTTTCATGTCGCCAAATACCAGTGCCTCGGTAGGACAAGCAGAGGCACAAGCTGTCGTCACTTCGCCGTCTTCTACTTTTCTCAGTTCTTTTTTGGCTGCCAATTTTCCACTCTGAATTCTCTGAACACAGAATGTGCATTTTTCCATTACTCCTCTTGATCTCACGGTCACATCTGGGTTTAGAACCATTTTACCGAGATCGTTATTCATTGCTGTGTTACCAGGAAACTGCTTATTATCATGGTATTTAAACCAGTTGAATCGTCTTACTTTATAAGGGCAGTTATTTGCACAATATCTTGTTCCAATACACCTGTTATAGGTCATTTGATTTAAACCTTCTGTACTATGAGTGGTTGCCGCAACAGGACATACTGTTTCGCAAGGCGCATTATTACATTGCTGACACATCATTGGTTGGAATACAACTTCTGGATTATCAGAAGCTTGTTCCATTTCCTTATAACCGGCAACAGATTTGTCTTCTAAATCCGCATCCGTACTATAATACCTGTCAATCCGCAACCAATGCATTTCTCTACGACGAATAACTTCGTCTTTTCCAACCATTGGTATATTGTTTTCCGAAAAACAGCTCACTACACATGCCGAACAACCGGTACAAGAATTAAGGTCAATTGCCAATCCCCAATGATGGTTTGGATATTCATGCCCTTTCCACAATGAAATGGAATCAGGGGCTTTGTGACCATCATAGGTTGTAATTTTTGGAGAATGCTTTCCTGCACTAGGATTTTTTTGATAATCAGATAAAACGGTTTCCTGCACCACAAACTCTCTTCCCATTACGGTTTCATGCGTCTGGGTTTGTGCCAATTTGTAAGTTCCGCCTGTTTTTTCGATTGTTACTTCGGAAGCGTGATTTAAGTAACCTGATTTAGAAGAAATGAATGGATAAGCATTTTTTCCAAGTCCGTTTCCAACTCTTCCGGCTTTTGATCTTCCAAAGCCATAGGCGATACCAATTAAATTATTGGCTTGTCCCGGTTGTATCAATACAGGAAGTTCAACGCTATGTCCATTTGCACTCACTTTGACAAGATCACCTTGTTTGTAGGTATCTCCTGCCATGGTAATTGACATGCTGACATAGTTATCATAGCATACTTTGGTAATTGGATCAGGACATTCATGCAACCATGGATTATTGCCCTGTGCTCCTGAACCAACATTTATATTTTCGTAAACAAGTAATTCTACATTAGCTGAAGCCTTCTTCGAAGAAAGATTCGACAGTGCGGCATCCAGAGAACCGGAAGCCTCTTCAGCCGGTGAATCATGCATACTTGCATATTCTTCAGACTTAAATTCAAATACACCATCGTGTAAAGACCTGTCCCAAAAGGAATCAAAATTTACAAATCCGCTTGATACTGGGTAGAAATTACTTTCCCAATTCTTTTTGATAAAATCGTAATAATCACCGTCCATTTCAGACCATTTCATCAGAGAACTCTCGGATTGTCTGGTAGAGAATAGTGGAGAAATAGCTGGTTGAGTCAAGCTCAAATGACCTTTCTTAGGTTCAGCATCATTCCATGATTCAAGATAATGATGAGAAGGACAAACATAATTACAAACACTTGCCGTTTCATCATTGCTAAGTGAAGTTGAAACTGATAATTGCGCTTTTTTAATCGCATCGGATAATTTTGCACCATTGGGATGATCGTAAACTGGGTTGCAATCCATGAAAATGACAGCACTATAAATTCCACTGCTCAGATCAGCGATGAAGTTTGCCATTTTCATATCATCTCCCTGACGAAGATACACCGGTGTTGTGGTGTCAATTGTTGAACCGTAATTTCCCAGAATGTTATTTATTTCATTCACAACCATTTGAACATCCGGGTCATTAGATCCGGATACCAAAAGGGATTTACCTTTATTCTTTTTCAGATCCGAAATGGCTTTAGACAAGTTGGCATTGTCTTTTGGACTTGAGCCACCACTTACTCCTTCGTAAATGGCTTTAACAATCGAAGCCTCTTCAGAAGGTTTTATTTTTGATCGATAATCAGCATTTGAACCGGTTAAAGTCAATAAAGACTCAAACTGATAATGCCTAGACATGCTCTTTTTATTTTTTCCTAATTTTCTGGTTCTGGCATACTGACTTGAAAATTCCACAGGTGAAATCCATGTACCAAGAAAATCAGCATTGATACCTACAATTACATTCGCCTTGCTAAAGTCATATGAAGGCACCATTCTGGTACCAAAAGTGCCTTTGTTGGCGTCGGCTAATGCAGAAACGGTATTTACATCGTAAGTGATTTCGTCTACGTTGCCATATTTTTCAGAAAAGGCTTTTTTAGCCATTTTTGAAGATGGACTAATATCGCTCTTTCCTACCAATGCAATGCGACCACCGGAAGCCGAGATTGAATTTAATTTAGAGATTATATCCGCATCAACTTTGTCCCATTCTGCTTTTTCTCCTTTGATGGTGGCTTGAGTTAATCGCTCTTTGCTATATAAATCTAAAACGGAAGCAATTGCTCTTGCATTTAATGCGCCGCTTGTTACCGAACTCAATTTGTTTCCTTCAACAAAAATAGGTCGACCTTCTCTTGTTTTTACAAGAATACTGGCATAAACACCGTCCTGTGTATATGACGAAGCATAATAATTCGGAATGCCCGGATCAACATCTTCGGGTTTATTTAAATAAGGTATAGCTTTTCTTACAGGCGCTTCACAAGCAACCAGGGATGCCGCTGCAACGCTAAAACCCATAAGCTTAAGAAAATCCCTCCTACTTGTACCTTCTTCCTGATCTTCCTCTTTGGCAGGACCATTTTGTTCCTTTACAGGAAGGTACTCGGGAAATTCTTTATTGGCATATTGAAGGAATTCCGGATCCTGATTCAGTTCCTCAACACCTTTCCAATATTTCTTGTTGCTTCCCATATTATCTGTTTAAATATTTTTCTATTAATAATGACACTTAGAACATTCCAAACCACCAATATCTTCAACGGTCATGATACCGTCGTCCTGATTTGCTTCATGGAATTCTATTAATTTATCGTAGTATTCATTGCCCTCGTAGTTCACCGCAGTTTCCCGGTGACAATTAATACACCATCCCATTGTTAGCGGAGAGTATTGCTGAACAACTTCCATTTCTTCAATCGGGCCATGGCAAGTCTGGCATTCAAGTCCACCCACTTTCACATGCTGAGAGTGATTGAAATAGGCCAGATCCGGCAAATTGTGAATTCTTACCCATTCAATTGGCTGATCATTTTCAACAGCTTTCCAGATTTTCTGGATTTCGGGTGAGGTTGTTTTTACATGGTTATGGCAATTCATACAAATATTCGCTGAGGGAATATTCGCATTTTTACTTTTTTCTACTCCTGTATGGCAATACTGGCAGCCTATTTCATACATTCCTGCATGTAATTTGTGTGAAAATGCTATCGGTTGAGTTGGAGCATATCCTTGTTGCACACCGACAGAAAATAAGCCATCAATGACTGATCTCAATATGATGAGGGTGAATATAATTCCAACCGTATTAAGGAAAGGAGCACTTGTAAATAATTTAGACCATTGTAATTTAGGTTCTACATAAGCTTTTTCTTCTTCGGAAACACCTTCCATTTGATTTACAAATCGCTTCATTACAGAAAGCAATAGAGCGAGTGCAATAATAATTGCGAGAAGTATTACAACCAGAATTCCAATAATAGCTATCAAATATTCTTGTGGCAAAGCAGCACCGCTGGCAGCTGTACCACCTGCCCCTGCATCGGCTACCTGTGCTACCTCCTTCGCCGGAGGGTTATCCGTCATTTCAACGATATAAGCATAAAGGCCGTTTAGTTCCTCATCACTTAAAAAGTCGTGATTAGGCATGTATTGTTTGTATTGCTCGTAAAGCCCTTTTGCATATTCATCGCCTCCATCTATAACTTTCTGTGGATATTTTATAAAATACAGCATGGCTTCTTTCGATGGCCATCTTGTATGAGCACCCGTAAGATTCGGGCCTACAACCACTTTGTCAAAGGCGTGGCATTGTGTACAATTGCCTTCAAATACTGATTTTCCTAGCGAAATTAATTCTGCATCTCCACCTCCGGAGGCAGCGGCTTCAGCAGCCGGTTCAGCAGATGCATCTGCGGCAGTTGTATCCGAAGCTTCCTGACCGAAACCGGTAGAAATAGTAAATGAAAGAATAAGTGCGCCTAGTAATTTTCCTGAAGTTAAAAAGAGTCGGTTAAGCATTAGCAGTTTATGTCTAGAAACCGTCACAAATCTATTACCCATACTCAATTAATCAAATAGTATTTTTGAGCTAAATCATATTAGAAGCAAATTTCACACTTAAAAATAACCTATGATATTGATTTATAGCCTTTTAAATGTCTGTATATACTTAGGAATACTAATAATTTAGAATTGTTCTAAATTATTATCATAAATAACATTGACCAAGTCTACAAGTAGGATTTTTTCATATGGAAAGGCACGGTTACTTTAAATAATTAATGTCTTAAATATTAATGAATACAAAGATTTTGCAATTATAAATCAAGAGAACTACAATTATTAAAATATTAAACCGAGGAGGTCTCGTCCGCAGATTAATAATGAAAAAACCCCAAAGTTCCATTCGCTTTACGAACACACTTTGAGGTTTGGTTGAGGCGCTGAGCGGACTCGAACCGCTGTAAAAGGTTTTGCAGACCTCTGCCTAGCCTCTCGGCCACAGCGCCATTTGAATATCAAAAATAGGTATTTAAGAAAAAAGGAAGGCCGAAACCTTCCTAATTTTTCAATATTTAAAGACTATTTCTTTTCGGAATCTTCCTCTTCTTTCTTTGAGGCTTTTTCCTTAGTCTTTGTTTTCGCTTTGGCTTTTGGAGCTTCTTCTTTCTTAACTGCTGCTGTTTTAGCACTTGGCTTTTTTGCTGCAGCTTTAATCTTATCCTCCTTGTCCTGCTCCATTTGCTCCTTCAGTGCAGAAAGTGCTTCCAATTCACCAAGTGTTGTTTTCTCAGTTGAACTGTTCACATTTCTAACTGCCTTAGAGGTTTTTCTGGCCGGTTTTGCAGCGGGTTTCTTTTCTGTAGAACCGGCGTCCTCTTCCTTCCAGGTTTTAGTATGCGATAATGAAATTCTTCTTTCATCCTTGTTAAAATCAAGAACATTGAACTTCAATGTTTCGCCTACCTGTGCATTTGACCCGTCTTCTTTAGCCAAATGTTTTGGTAGAGCCGCACCTTCGATTCCATATTGAAGTTCAATTCTCGCACCTTTGTCATTGAGCTCAATTATTGTTCCCTGATGCTCTGAACCTCTGGTAAATACTGATTCAAATGCATCCCATGGATTTTCTTCAATATGCTTGTGGCTCAATGCAAGTCTTCTGTTTTCTACATCCAACTCCATTACTACCACCTCTAGTTCATCATTAACCTTTACGAATTCAGAAGGGTGTTTAATTTTCTTGGTCCATGACAAATCTGATACGTGAACCAAACCGTCGATTCCTTCTTCCAATTCAATAAAGAGTCCGAAATTGGTTAGGTTTCTCACCACACCAACGTGTCTTGTTCCGATGGCATATTTCTCAAGTATCTCAGCTTTTGTCCAAGGATCCTCGGTCAATTGCTTAATACCTAACGACATTTTTCTTTCTTCTCTATCAATTGTTAAAACTACTGCTTCAACTTCATCTCCTACATTGATGAAATCCTGAGGATTTCTCAAATGCTGAGACCATGACATTTCAGAAACGTGGATAAGTCCTTCCACTCCGGGCTGGATTTCAAGGAAAGCTCCGTAATCAGCAACATTTACAATTTTGCCTTTTACTTTTGATCCAACTTCGATTTCTTTTGGTAAAGAATCCCATGGGTGCTCGGAAAGTTGTTTCATTCCAAGAGAGATTCGTTTTTTACCATCGTCAAAATCAAGTACTACTACCTGAACTTTTTCATCAAGTTTTAATACTTCCTCAGGGTGATTTATTCTTCCCCATGAAATATCCGTAATGTGAAGAAGACCGTCAACGCCTCCAAGATCGATGAATACACCAAAATTGGTCATGTTTTTAACGATTCCTTCAAGCACCTGACCTTTTTCAAGGTTATTTAGAATTTCAGCTTTTTGAGCTTCTATGTCTTTTTCGATCAGGACTTTGTGAGATACAACAACGTTATCATTGGAATAATTGATCTTCACAACTTTGACTTCCATTGTTTTTCCAACAAAAACGTCAAAATCCCTGATAGGCTTTACGTCTATTTGAGATCCCGGCAAGAATGCTTCTATACCGAATATATCAACGATCAATCCACCTTTAGTCCTTCTTTTAACAAATCCTTCAATTACAGAATCTTTTTCATGAGAGTTCTGAATAGCCTCCCATGCCTTTACAATATTTGCTTTTCGTCTTGAGATGACAACCTGACCGCTTTTGTCTTCCTGTGTTTCAAGGTAAACTTCTACGTCATCGCCAACTTTGAGATCCGGTAAGTCTTTGAATTCAGACAATGAAACCAGACCATCTGATTTATATCCTATATTAAGGATCACATCTTTAGCTGTGATTCCTACCACAGAACCTGTAATTAATTGCTTTTCTTCGACCTGATTGATTGTACCTTCGTACATCTTGGCCATTTCTTCTCTTTCCTTAGCCGAATACTCCTGACCGAAACCTTCTTCGGTTAAATTGTCCCAGCTGAATGGCTCTTCAACCGTAGCTTCTTCTTTAGTACTTTCAGCTTTCGGAGTAGCAGCTTCTTTTTTGGCTGCAGGCTTAGCTTCTTCTTTTTTAGATTCGTCTTTAGCAGGCTCTTTCTTCTTTGGTTCGGCCTTAGCTTCTGCCTTTGACTCCTCCTTTTTAGTTTCTTTTTTAGGCTTTGCTTC
Organism: Hyphobacterium sp. CCMP332; assembly: GCA_014323545.1. NCBI lineage: Bacteria > Pseudomonadati > Pseudomonadota > Alphaproteobacteria > Maricaulales > Maricaulaceae > Hyphobacterium > Hyphobacterium sp. CCMP332. Next base: position 2,947,899 of record CP058647.1, on the reverse strand, counting down.
CGCTTTTGGCTTTTCTGCCTTTGCTTCTGCCTTTACTTCAGCTTTTTTTTCTTCCGTAGCCTTTTTAGTCGTTGCTGATTTTTTTTCAGCAGCTTGCTCCTTCGTTTGGTCCGGAGCCGGGTTTTCCTTTTTGGTTTTTGTTTCTTTTACTTTTTCTTCTGACATATGTTTTTCTCCTTCTCCTTATTCGCTATTTTATTTTGATTTGCGAAAAAGGACTGCAAAAGTAGAAAATTTAATTATAGATGAAAAGCAATATGAGAATATTGTTAATCTGCCCGAAAGGAGCGAGGACAAATTAACTTGAGCAAATTCAAGGTTTTTGATTTATCCGAGTCGTCTGATCGAATGCAAATGATGTGATATTTCTCCATTATCATTCACAATACCGTTCTTATTTAATTCACTCTCCCTTACCCAGGAACTGGAATGGATGATCCTATTCTTTTCTGAAATGATACCTACATGATTTATTTTGCCTTTATTATTAGCAAAAAATGCCAGGTCGCCCTTTTTATGATCGGAATACTGATTTATTTCTTCTCCGGATTCAATTTGCATAGAAGCATCCCTTTTCAATTTGATTCCACTTAGTTTAAATACAATTTGAACGAATCCGGAACAGTCCAATCCGAAAATTGAACGGCCACCCCATAAATAAGGTGCTCCTAAAAATTTTTGAGCATCGCGTATGATTTGATCCGGATCATAACCATCAAAACCTTTGGATCGCATAAATTTTAAATCGTTATTCATCCAGGAAAGGGGCACTTCAGAGCCGGGGCTCAGACTCAGGAGACCAAATCCATCTATGCTGATTTTAATATTATGCGTAATCAGAAATGTTTTTTGAATGTGAAATTCTTTTCTGTTCTCGGCATCTAGCTCCTGGAATTGGCCTTTGTCAATAAAACCTTCATAGGCATCGTATTCCATTTTAATCTTGTACCATTTGTCATCTTCACTTATGATAGTGTAAGACTCGCCAAATAAAATCTGACTTACCATTTCGGATGTATCCGATGCTTTTGCTCTTACCGGTATGGCCGATAAGAATGCTATACCTTTTTTATCCAAATCGCTCTATTTCTCTCTTCATGTCCTTACTCTTAATATCCTGACGTTTATCGTATATCTTTTTCCCTTTAGCCAATCCTATTTCCATTTTTGCAAAGCCTCGGGAATTAATAAATAGGCGCAAAGGCACAATGGTCAGTCCTTTTTCCTCGGTTTTTTTCTGAAATTTCTCAATCTCTTTTTTCTTTAATAAGAGTTTTCTTTTTCTGGTTGGCTCGTGATTGGCATGACTGGCCTCCGTATATTCGGCAATGTGCATATTCTTAATCCACATTTCATCTTTATCGATAAAACAATATCCTTCCTGCAAACTCGCTTTACCCATGCGAATGGATTTAATTTCCGAGCCTGTCAATACTATTCCCGCTACTTCAGTATCGAGGATCTCAAATTCGTATCGCGCCTTGCGGTTTTTGATATTAATATTTTGTTGAATTGAACTGCCTTTTGACAATTTTAATCGTATTTAAATTTTTTCTCCAAAACTGATTTAGGCAATATTTTCTGACCGGTCCTTCCCGTGGCAATCAATCTGTCGCCTACTTTAATTTCAAAGCTGCAAATTAATTCGTCGTGTTCATATGAATCCACCTCGGCATTAACCACAAATTCCTCGTCCATGAAAACCGGATTGTGATGCAATATTTCAAGCATGGTGCCTATACCTTCTTCATCCTCTTTTTTTATCTTTTTTATATACTGCCGCGTGGTCCATTCAATTTCTCTTGCCAGGGCAAATGTAGAACAGACATAATGCACCTTTTCATATCTGAAATGTGCCAGATCATCCTGAGTCACTCTATGACGGTGAATTATTTTTTTAATCAATTCGGGCTGCATGCGCTGTAAATCTACAATTAAGTTTGAATGTCCGAGGCAGAAATATAGTATTAGAAATTAACACTTGGAAATTATACCTTTGCATCCCGTATGCATAAATCCTCAGAATGGCAGCGGTAAAATTTATTTTTGTAACAGGCGGAGTGACCTCCTCACTCGGTAAAGGTATCATCGCAGCTTCTTTGGCCAAACTATTACAGGCCAGGGGTTTCAAAGTTACCATCCAGAAATTCGATCCTTACATTAACATCGACCCCGGGACAATGAATCCTTATGAGCACGGTGAATGTTATGTGACCGAAGATGGCGCTGAAACTGATCTTGACTTAGGCCATTATGAGCGATTCTTAAATACACCTACTTCACAGGCCAATAATGTCACTACCGGAAGAATTTACAATACTGTTATTTCTCAGGAAAGACAGGGCGTATACCTGGGCAAAACCGTACAGGTGATTCCACATATTACTGATGAAATAAAAAGAAATTTTAATCTGCTGGCAGAAAAACACGATTACGATATTATCATCACTGAAATTGGTGGTTGTGTTGGAGATATTGAATCATTGCCATTCATTGAAGCATTGAGACAATTCAAATTTGATCAGGGGCCCTCCAATTGTGCCGTTATACATTTAACCCTTATCCCTTTTCTCAAAGCATCGGGCGAATTAAAAACAAAACCAACTCAGCATTCGGTCAAAACATTGCTGGAAGCAGGAATACAACCTGATATTTTGGTATGCCGCTCGGAGATGTCACTTCCAATGGACATCAGAAAAAAGATTGCGCTTTTCTGCAATGTCCCGATCAATTCGGTGATTGAAGCACAGGATGCGGAAAGTATTTACGATGTTCCCATCATGATGCTCAAGGAACATCTCGATGTTCGTGTAATGTCGAGGCTTGGATTAAAAAAGAATAAGAAACCGGAAATTGAAACATGGAAAGATTTTCTTGGTAAACTAAAGAATCCTACGGGCGAAGTAAGTGTAGCAATCGTTGGGAAATATGTGGAACTCCACGATGCCTATAAATCCATACACGAATCTATTATTCATGCAGGTGCGGTAAATGAATGCAAAGTCAATGTCAAATGGATTTCATCAGAGCACATTACAGACCAAAATAAACATCGTCAACTGGCAAATCTGGATGGGATTCTTGTAGCACCGGGATTTGGTGAAAGAGGTATTGAGGGTAAAATTGAAACCGTGAATTATGCCAGAACCAACGGCATCCCATTCTTTGGGGTTTGTCTTGGAATGCAATGCGCCGTAATCGAATTTGCTCGAAATGTAGCCGGATTAAAACATGCTGAATCATCCGAGGTTAATGAAAAAGCAAAGGATAAAGTCATTGATATAATGCCAGATCAGAAAAATATTGAAAATAAAGGTGGCACAATGCGATTGGGAGCCTATGTTTGCAATCTGAAAAAAGACAGCCTGGCTAATAAGCTTTATGGAAAGAAAAAAATATCTGAAAGACATAGACACCGTTATGAATTCAATAATGCTTATAAAGAAACGTTTGAAAAAAATGGAATGATAGCTTCAGGAATTAATCCGGAAAACAATCTGGTGGAAGTCGTAGAAATAACAGATCACCCATTTTTTATAGGCACGCAATTTCACCCGGAATTTAAAAGTACCGTCTTAAATCCTCACCCTTTATTTGCAGGTTTTATCAAAGCAGCTATACAATATAAAAACGAGAGTAATTAATTTTCAATGGATAGAAATCAATTAATCGGACTTGTTCTGATTTCCGCGATGCTCGTGGGATATCTTTATTTCTTCGGTGAACAGCCAAAACCCGAAGAAACTATTAGCGAAGCACCTGCTGAGCAAATAGAAAATAATACTGAAAAAAATAATTCAGGCTCAGAAGAGCGAATGCCTGAGAGCAGCCCTGTTAATGTAGGAGATAGCACTGAGCTGCAAGCCGATAGCATTTCGGTACAGGAAAAAGCGGGGAAATGGGGTGCACTCTATGCCAACACAGAGGGTAAAGAAAAGTACTATGTACTTGAAAATGAAGTATTCAAAATTAAAATCTCAAACAAGGGTGCAGGAATAAAAGAAGTTGTACTCAAAAAGCACGTTACTTACGAAAAACAAGCTCTGGTGCTTTTGGATTCGGCCAATCACCAAATGGATTGGTTATTGACATCTGTTGAGGGTAAAACACTCAATTTGAGTGACCTTTATTACAGTGGTAAACTGACGGAAAGCGAAGAGTTCAGTATACTAAGCCTGAGTGCCAGCGCATCCAAAGGTTCGATTAAGCACATTTTTAAAATCAGTCCGAAATCTTATGTGGTGGATTACAAAATTCAGGTGAATGGACTAAACGACTTAATCGCCAATAAAAATGTTCAATTCTATTGGCAGGAAGACCTCAAGCGCTTTGAAAATGTAATTGATCAAAGTCGAAACCATACCGCGGTCAATTATTACAATACCAAAGGTGATTTTGAAGAAGTCACCAATGATGCCGATGCCGAGAAGGTTATAGAAAAAGGAGTGAACGATGTGAAATGGCTCTCGATGAAACAGAAGTTTTTTAATTCGGGACTCATTTCAAGCCTTCCTATGCAAAATGGTGAATTCAGTAGTGAATTTGACCCCAATGATTCGAGCACCGTCAAATCGCAAACTGCAAGCATTGAAATTCCCTTTCAGATGTTTTCCGACGAAGAGCAATCCTTTCAGTTTTATTTTGGACCAAATAACTTTTCCATACTTAAGAAAGTTACCGAGGGCTATGGGGAAAATGTTTATCTCGGTTGGACAATTTTCGCATCGGTCAACAAATACACCGTTGTCCCCTTCTTCAATTTTCTTGAAAACTATATAAGCAATTACGGATTGATCATTCTGATCCTGGTATTTGTGGTAAAACTCATTTTGTCGCCACTCTCCTACCGCTCTTATGTTTCCATGGCCAAGATGAAAGTGCTTCGGCCGGAAATAGAGCAGATCAAGGAAAAAATCGGCGATGACCAGCAAAAAGTACAGATGGAAACCATGCAGCTGTATCAAAAATTTGGTGTAAATCCATTGAGTGGCTGCGTACCAATGATTTTACAAATTCCCGTATTATTTGCGCTCTTCAATTTCTTTCCCAATTCGGTAGAGTTAAGACAAAAAAGCTTTTTATGGGCCCATGATTTGTCGACCTATGACAGTATACTGGATCTGCCATTCAATATTCCTTTTTACGGAGACCATGTCAGTTTATTTACCTTATTGATGACCTTATCGACCTTGGCATATACCTATGTTCAAAATCAAAATAACCCGATGCAACAACAGGGGCCAATGAAAACGATGCAGTACTTCTTTCCGGTTATGATTATGTTCTTTTTGAACAATTTCTCTTCCGGATTGACTTATTACTATTTTCTTTCGAATGTAATTACAATAGCGCAGCAGCTTCTAATTGCGAGATTTATCGACGATAAAGCCATCAGAGATAAACTGGAGACTAAGAAGGAAAAGAGATCCAACAAAAAGAAATCCGGATTTTCTGCTAGACTTGAGGAGGCAATGAAAGCCCAGCAGCAAAAGCAAAAAAACAAGGGCAAAGGCGGAAGAAAAAAATAAGGAGCTTATCCACATTTTAGTATAAAGAAGCACACAATTCATCATTAATTTTTTGATTATCAATCAATTAAATGTCTTAAAAAGTGTGCATAACCTTTTGAAACAGATACTGTTGCATTGTTTATCTTTGCAATAACAATTTAATTCGACATCAGAATTTCACATGGGAAAAATCATTGCAATAGCTAATCAAAAAGGAGGAGTTGGGAAAACTACCACAGCAATCAATTTGGCTGCAAGCCTTGCTGTATTGGATTTTAAAACACTAATAGTAGATGCCGACCCTCAGGCCAATTCTACTTCAGGGACAGGACTCGATCCCAAGGAAATACAACACGGCATATACGAATGCATGGTTGATGACATCAGCCCTGTAGATTGCATTATGCAAACGGATATTCCATCGCTTGATATTCTTCCATCACACATCAATTTGGTGGGAGCAGAAGTTGAAATGATCAACCTTGAAGCCAGAGAGGAAATAATGAAGGGCGTGTTGAACGGAATTCGTGGGAATTACGATTTTATAATTATCGACTGTTCCCCCTCGCTGGGTTTAATTACCGTCAATGCCCTAACCGCTGCCGACTCGGTGATCATTCCGATACAATGCGAGTATTTTGCCTTGGAAGGATTGGGTAAGCTATTGAATACCATTAAAATTATACAAACCCGTCTAAACCCCGAGCTTGAAATTGAAGGAATGTTGCTGACCATGTACGACGTCCGTTTAAATCTTTCAAATCAGGTTGTGGAAGAAGTTAAGACCCATTTCAAACACCTTGTTTTTAAAACCATTATTCCGAGAAATATAAAATTAAGCGAAGCGCCGAGTTTCGGTTTGCCGGCCATAGTTCATGATGCAGAAAGCAAAGGAGCGATCAGCTATTTAAATCTTGCGCATGAAATGCTTCAAAGCAATGGTGTCAAAATCGGTTCAAAGAAAATGGCATGAACGAAAAGAAGACAAGGAAAACAGGTGGATTGGGAAAAGGCCTAAGTGCACTTTTACAGGGTTCTGAGGAATTTGAAAACAGAAGGGATCTTACGATTACCCGGAATCCACTGAATTTTAAAGATATTCCGCTTGATCAAATAGAGGCAAATCCATATCAGCCAAGAACGGAATTTGAAGTGGAAACATTAAATGAACTGGCTGAGTCCATAAAAGTTCAGGGTATTATTCAGCCCATAACCGTAAGAAAACTTTCGGATAAACAATATCAGTTGATATCCGGAGAGCGAAGACTAAAAGCTTCCAAAATTGCCGGGATTGATAGCGTTCCTGCTTATATACGTACTGCCAACGACCAGGAAATGCTTGAAATGGCATTAATCGAAAATATACAAAGAGAAGACCTCAATGCCATCGAGGTAGCACTCTCCTATCAGCGTTTGCTCTCGGAATGCGAATTGCGTCAGGAAGATTTGGGAACAAGGGTAGGCAAAAACAGATCTACCGTAACCAATTACCTGAGACTTTTAAAACTGCCGCCTGAGATTCAATTGGCGGTTCGAGATAAAAAGATAAGTATGGGCCATGCACGGGCATTGATTTCAATAGAAAATGTGGATCTTCAGCTGGCTATATTTAATGAAATCATTCGAAAAAATTTATCCGTCAGAAAAACCGAAGACCTTGTGCGGCACGGTTTTGAAGGAAAAAAAGACTCTGGGAAAAAAGAATTAAAGCTCAGCCCTGAGTACAAAGATTTAAAAACAAAACTATCTTCGCATTTTGGAACCAAAATATCCTTAAAGGTAGAAGATGATGAAAAAGGAGAAATTAAAATTCCTTTTGTATCCACCGAAGACCTCAACAGGATATTAGAGATTCTGGATGTCTAATGTTTGAAGTTTATTTCAGATCCTTACTGATCGTCATTGTTATAATAATCTCGGCAAATCTCAGTTTTGCTCAGGATGAGGCCTATTTTGCCAAAAAAGATTCCATTCGGGCTGAAAAGAGAGCCATGAAGGCTGAGAAATACGCTTACCTAAACCCTTCAACGGCTGCTTATCTTTCCATGGCATTACCGGGTGCGGGGCAGTTTTATGTTAAAAGTTATTGGAAAATACCATTGGTTTACGGAGGCCTGGCAGCTTTTACCGGAATTGCCATTTACAATCACGACCAGTACATACGCTACAAGCGATCATTGAACAATCTGACTGATGATGATGAGAATACCCTGGTGGATCCTGATTTTTCCAGACTTTCTGAAAATGCTTTGCGCGCTAATCGCAATCTCACTAAAAAGTATCGCGACCTCAATATAATTTTAGGCGTTTTGTTTTACGGTCTGCAAATTGCCGATGCTTATGTGGACGGACATCTCAAGGGCTTTGAAGTTACCGACGACCTGAGTATGCGTGTGGATCCTGCAATTTATATGAACGGCAATACAATGGCAGGTGGTTTAACGTTAAATTTTCAGTTTAAATGAAAATAGCATTAATCGGATACGGAAAAATGGGCAAAGCCATAGAAGCCCTTGCTGAAGCGAATGGTGATAGCATAGTCTGTAAAATAGCTCACAGCGATGATCTTCCTGAAATGAAACATCATCATCCCAATGTGGCAATTGAATTTACCAATCCCGAAAGCGCTTTTGACAATATTTTATTTTGTATCAAAAACGACATTCCCGTAGTAAGCGGAACCACCGGCTGGCTGGATAAATTCGAAGAGATAAAAGGCCTTTGCCTTGAAAACAAGGGCGCCTTCTTCTACGCTTCAAATTTTAGCTTAGGGGTAAATTTATTTTTCCATTTTAACCAGTACATCGCAAAGGTGATGTCCAAATATTCGGATTACGATGTGGAAATTGAAGAAACACATCATATCTACAAACGCGATGCTCCAAGTGGTACGGCAATAAGCCTGGCAGAAAAAATAATCAATGCCTATCCGGAAATCGGCAATTGGTCATTGGATGAAAAGGAGAAAGATAAAATTAATATTATTGCGCACCGAAAGGAGGATGTGCCCGGCACGCATGTGGTCAGATACAGTTCCAACATCGATGAGATGGAATTTACACACATAGCCAAAGGAAGAACCGGCTTTGCTCAGGGAGCCCTGGCGGCAGCCAAATGGTTAATTAGAAAAAAAGGTGTATTCGGAATGCCCGATATGATGAATTTAGAATAAATGGCAAATAAATTTTTAAAGCGATTAAAAGAGATTTTTCTTCCCGGGAAGAGCAAGGAACCACGTTCAAAAACCAGGGAATGGACCGATGCAATCATTTTTGCAGTTGTAGCCGCTACATTTATTCGCTGGATTGCAATAGAAGCCTTTACCATCCCTACTCCATCCATGGAAAAATCGCTCCTTGTAGGCGATTTTCTTTTCGTAAGCAAGCTTCATTACGGACCCAGGACTCCAAAAACACCGCTGCAATTACCACTGACACATCAAAAAATCTGGGGTACCAATATTCCTTCCTTTCTGGATTGGATTCAATTACCCCAGGCCCGGCTACCGGGATTTACTTCTGTTAAAAACAATGATGTGGTGGTATTTAATTATCCTCGTGAGCAGGAATACCCTTCAGACCTGAGGACAAATTATATCAAACGATGCATTGGGATTCCGGGAGATACCATTGAAGTGAAAGACCTGCAGGTTTTTATCAACGGGGAAGCCGTAGAAAATCCACCGAAAATGCAAAATACATATTATATCCGAACCGCTAACCGCATCAGTCAAAAGAGCTTTAGAAAATTTGACATCACCGGTGTGGATATGGTTCAGGGTGGATATGTAGTAAAGACTACGCCCGAGACCTCGGAATTATTAAAAAATCAATCCTATATCGACGAAGTGAGGTTGCTCTATGCCGAGGATGGTCTGTCAAATCCAAGGGTATATCCCTATGAAGGCAGCTACGATTGGAACGAGGATAATTATGGCCCGCTTTATATCCCAAAAGAAGGCGATCAGATGAGGGTAACAAAAGATTTCCTTATTCGATATGAAATGGTAGTCAAAGATTATGAAGGCCACGATCAGGTTTTAATACAAAATGGAGAACTGATTATTGATGGTAAGAAAATCGATACCTATACTTTTCAGCAGGATTATTATTTCATGATGGGAGATAACAGACATAACTCTGCCGACTCCAGAATTTGGGGTTTTGTACCCGAAGATCATATTGTCGGGAAAGCCCTCCTCATTTGGCTATCACTGGATCCCGAAGGTGGATTATTTGACCGTGTAAGGTGGTCGCGCTTGTTTTCATTGATCCACTAATTACCAGTTAATCGCTTTTAATCCTTTGGCTATCAAATAAGAATTGGCTCTGCTGAATGGTTTTGAACCAAAAAAACCTCTGTGTACGGAAAATGGGGAAGGATGCGCAGATTCAATCACTAAATTGTCATCCCGATTTATAAAATGGCCTTTTTTCTGCGCATATGAACCCCATAAAATATAAACAATGCCTTTTTTTTGTTCATGAATTCTTTCAATCACTGCATCGGTAAACTGTTCCCAGCCTTTATTCTGATGTGAACCCGGACTTTTGGCTCTTACCGTTAAAGTAGCATTTAATAAAAGCACACCCTGATCTGCCCAGTGTTCCAGATTTCCATGTTCCGGAATTTGTATACTAAGATCAGAATTGAGCTCTTTAAAAATATTTTGAAGAGAGGGTGGAAATTTAATCCCCTTTGGCACGGAAAAACACAATCCGTGAGCCTGTCCTTCGCCGTGGTAGGGATCCTGGCCAATGATTACCACCTTGAGCTTATCAAATGGTGTATGCTCGAAAGCGGAGAAAATTAATTTCCCGGGAGGGTAAATTTTATAACCGGAATATTCTGATTTTACAAAAGCAACGAGTTGTTCGAAATAATCCTTTTCAAACTCGTTTTGAAGCAATTTTTTCCAGCTATTTTCAATCTGAACTTCCATTTTTCAAATTCTTGATTAATATTTAACTTTTAATTAGCCAAAATAGATTGTAATTCAATAAAACTCTTGTTTAATTTAAAACGTTTCTTGAGTGCTAGAGCTTAAAAATAAATGGTAACTGCAACGACAGAAGGCATTAAGATCACAGTTGAAAACAACTTCCAATCGGAGTATTCCAGTCCGAAACACAATCACTATGTGTTTACCTATAAAATCAGGATTGAGAATTGCAGCGAATACACCATGCAATTGAAACGGCGTCACTGGCATATCCACGATGCCAACAATGTTCCAAAGGAAGTAGAAGGTGAAGGCGTCATCGGACAGCAACCTGTTTTAGAACCGGGTCAGGTGCATGAATATGTTTCGGGTTGTAATTTAAAATCGGGAATGGGAAGAATGTACGGCAGCTATGAAATGGAAAGAGCGGTAGACGGAAAGAAAATAACAGTTACGATTCCCGAATTTACACTGGTTGTTCCATTCTTACTCAATTAATTGGGAGTATTCTTATTCAGAGCATTTTCCTTTTTAAAATTCTGGCTAAGAGCGGGCAATGCCCATGGCCTGCATTCACCTTTTGTTTTTGATCTGTACACCAAAGCAATCAATAAAAAAATTTGCAATGAGGGATTTGCAAAAATCGAGACTGTAAGACAGCGTTTCAGACAAAATAGCAGGGAAATTGACATTGTAGATAAAGGAGCAGGATCCACGCTTCTCAAAAAAAGGCGAAAGATATCCGAGATTGTAAAGCACAGCATATCGGATGAAAAAAAATGCGAGTTACTATTCAGGCTTGCGCTCTATTTTAAACCCAAAAAAATTCTGGAATTAGGAACCTCCCTGGGAATCGCTACCGCTTATTTAAATCTTGGATGTCCCCGTGCTGATTTGAAGAGCATTGAGGGCGATCCGCAGCTGGCGCAACTGGCTCAATCGCATCTTGGGACCGGCATAGACATAATAAATAGTTCTTTTTCAGAGGCACTGCCAAATATCTTACCCGAGTTTGATTCGGATTTCATATACATTGACGGCGATCATAAAGCCGATTCGTTATTAAACTATGTGAAATTAATTCTGGACAAAAGTTCAGATAATTCAGATGAAAAAATATTTGTCATTGATGATATTTATTGGTCCGCAGATATGAATCGAGGCTGGAAACAGCTCATAAAAGATTCTAGGTTTGGAATATCGATTGATCTTTTTCAAATAGGGCTTCTCTTCACACGCCGGAAGCAGCCTAAGCAGCATTTTTATTTGAGGCTTTAAAACGTTTAAAACGTTTTTAAACTTTTTAAACGTTTAATTGTGCATTTATATAGAATCAAGAGGGCCATTGACATAAATGGTTATAAAGTGCATATTTATCTACCGGAATAAAATGGAGGTGGACTTTACACAGACGTTGTATGCCATAGTAAGAAACTAGAAAATCATGAATTATAATTCTTTCATTTTTTTATTTCTCTTAATTTTTCCCACACTTGGGTACGCTCAGCTTTCAACAGCAACCGAACCTGAATTGATTTTCGTGGATGGTGGTGAATTTATTATGGGCTGTAGTACTGAGCAGAATCAACAGTGTATTAGTGATGAAAAGCCTTCAGTACGAGTTCGGTTGTACGACTTTTGGATTGGGAAATATGAAGTTACAAATGCGCAGTATGCTGAATTCTTGTCGCAATTAGGAAATCAAACCGAGGGTGGTAGTGAATGGTATAGATTCGATCAATACTCATTGATTAAAAAACTGGAGGATGGTTCATTTCAACCTATCAAGGGATTCGAAGACTATCCGGTAACAAATACTAGTTGGTACGGAGCTAAAGCTTTTACGGTATGGTTATCTCAGCAAAACAATAAGTACTATCGATTGCCTACCGAAGCAGAATGGGAATACGCTGCGAGGGGTGGACAAAAGAGTCTGGGATATAGCTTCTCCGGTAGCAACACTCCAGACGAAGTCGGATGGATCAGTGATTTTGCAGCAGAGTCCAAAACCGGATGGAAATTTAAGATGGACAAAGGAGTTCACCAGGTAGGCCAAAAAAAGGCTAACGAATTAGGGATTTACGATATGAGTGGAAACGTGAGCGAATGGTGTGAGGATTTTTACCAAAATTTTTACGAGGCTGGAATAAATCCTATGGGAGCAGATAAGGGTTCCCTTCGTGTTTTAAGAGGAGGAAGCTGGGATAATAAACCTGCTGATTGTCGGGTTTCGGCCAGAAATTATGCCCAGCATGTTAGCCGATTTGCTGTCAATAAGGGATTCAGAGTTGTAATGGAGAACGACATCTCTGCTCAGGTAAATTCTTTCGTAGCTAAAAACAACTTCAACGGTACTATTCTGATAAAAAAGAAAAACAGGACTATATATCACCAAAGTTTTGGGTTAGCTAACAGGGAGGGAAATATCCCCAATACAAATAATACAAAATATGCAATTGCATCTATAACTAAACTTTTTACATCTGTGATAGTACTGCAATTAATTGAAGAGGGTAAACTCGAATTGAATAAAGAGATTTCGCACTATATCCCCAATTACAAAGGACCAGCAGCCGATAGGATCACCATTCATCATCTCCTAACTCACACCTCAGGGATTCAGAATTGTGAAGATATTAGGAAAGATAATATCGGTTTTCCTGATATATACTTAGAAAAGGTTTCAACTGACGAACTACTACATAAGTATTGCAGTGGAAAACAAATAACAGAACCAGGTTCCAGGTTCGACTATAATAATGGCGAGTACATCATTCTGGGAAAGATCATTGAGCGGATCGAGAATGACTCTTTTCAAAACATATTAAAAAGAAGAATTTTATATCCTTTGAACATGAAGAACAGTGGTTTTATCACAGCATCATCAATGACGGATGATTTGGCGCAAGGCTATAAATGGAACAGCGAAGCCAATAATTTTGAGAAGGATCCAGAAAGACTTTTACAAAATTACTTTTCGGCAGGTGCTATGTATTCTACGGCAACCGACCTGATCAAATTTTCTGATGCACTTTATGGTCGGAAGTTAACTGATGAAAAATCGTTAAAATTATTATTGACCACCTACCCTGAAACCAGGGAGTATGGATATGGTCTTTGGATTAGATACCCACAATACAATAAGACGGTTGCCAAAGTGACACAGCGATTTGGGCAAATATGGGGTATCAACACTTTAATAAGTTATTTTCAAGATCATGATATAACTGTTATAGTACTGGCCAATACAGATAAAGTTTCCGTTTCTGAATTTCAGAATATGGTTGGAGAAGAATTTCTAAATTAGAACGGCATTCAACAAACACTAAAATGAATATGCGAACTGAGCCATTTAATATGAAAGTGCTAACCAGAAACATTGGTGCTTCGAGATACTTGAGCGCATACTCATTTTAGTTGAACGTAAGCCTCAATAAATTACAAGTTATGGCAGAAGTAACAGCAGAAAAAAATGAGCAATTCGCGAAAATGAATTTCGGATCGATTTATCCGCATTACCTAAGTAGAGTAGAAAAGCACGGTAGAACCAAAGAAGAACTTGACCGTGTTATTTTGTGGTTAACAGGTTATAAACAGGATAAATTAGAATCCTTTATTGACGGCAATGGAACTTTCAGAGATTTTTTTGAAGGAGCCAAAATCCATGTAAATGCTCATATGATCAAAGGTGTAGTATGCGGATATCGTATTGAAGAAATATCAGAAGAATTTGCCTTATACCGTGATTGCAGACGAATGGAAAAGTTGATTGATGAATTGGCAAGAGGTAGGAAAATGGAAAAAATTTTACGCGAAGAAAATAAATAAATATTGGCATTCGCTGTAATGAAGGACATTTTGCTTCCAACATTTGATGATGAAAATAAAGGGGGTAAAAAACGATAAGTACTATGGATAAATTCCAATGTGAAATGATAAATTTAAATTTCCTTTTGGCGAAATAGTTAGCCCCATGCTTTGGTATTGCTTTATTTATTGAAAGAAAATTTCCAGGCTATGAACAAAGACATTGAGATTCAAAAATACCCAATTGGAAAATTTATAAACCGCTAAACATTGATGATCATCAAATACAAAATTGGATAAGTATCATCGAAAAATTTCCTGAAAAAATAAAAACAGAACTCGAAACCATAAATGATCAGGATTTTGAGAAAAAGTACCGCAGCAATGGCTGGACCATAAGACAAATCGTAAATCATTGTGCTGACAGTCATATGAACAGTTTTATACGATTTAAACTGGCCTTAACCGAAGATAAACCAAGCATCAAACCCTATTTTGAAAATTTATGGGCTGAATTATCAGATTCAAAAGATTATCCTGTAGAAAACTCTCTAAAAATTCTGGAAGGTCTTCACGAAAGATGGGTGCATTTGCTAAAAAACTTATCTGACGATGATTTACAAAGGCAATTTAAACATCCGGAAAGCAATGAAAGTGTTGATTTAAAAACAAACATTGGTATTTATGCATGGCATTGCGAACACCATTTGGCGCATATAAAAAATGCAAAAAAATCTATAATATAACTTCAAATTACTTCTTAAATAATTCCATAAATAATTCACTTCCCATCCTTTCGGGTATGCTGTTTCTACAATCTTCAAGAATTTTTATTCGGAAGAATTTGTCAAATAATGATTTGTATTCATCAATATGACCTCCAAATGGCGGATGATCCAGATACAAAGGAATATTAAAGAGCACTCCAGCCAATTTGCTATCTGAATGCATGAGATTTAGCATCTTTTTGCAATAGTTCTCCCTCAATTCCGGATTCAGTGCACAAAAAAATGTTTGCTCAATAATTAGATCATATGTATCCGAATGATCAAAAAAATCGGCATGGATTAAATGATCCTCCGGAAAGTCGGGGTTTTCCTTATTAAATTTTTTTAGAGGATAATCTGATATATCGAGGAGAAAAACATTGGTATAACCTTTCATATACAGATACTTAGCCTCATAAGCGTTGCCACATCCCGGAATTAAAATCTTTGTCGTTTTATCCTTTAATTGATCGAAGTAGTTCTTAAGGGGAGTCGAAACATAACCAATATCCCAACCGGTATTGTCAGCTTGATAGCGTTTTGTCCAGTAATCTTCTGTAGCTATCTTGTTTTTCAATTCTTCCATTCTGCAAATAATACTAAATTAACTGCTTTAAAATTCTATGGTTCTAAATTACATTTGGGTAGGCTTTTTTTTAATCTCCTTTTTACTGGGATTATTTCAATGGATTTTTCTTGGTCAGGGGGAAGTATTCCCGGAAATGCTCAATGCCACATTTGAGTATTCTAAAACGGCTTTTGAAATTTCATTAGGGTTAACCGGTGTTTTGGCATTGTGGCTGGGCTTTTTGAAAATCGCTGAAAATGCAGGCCTTATCAATGTCCTGGCAAAGGTATTAGGGCCTTTTTTATATCCATTGTTTCCTCAGATTCCAAAAGGGCATCCTGTATTTGGGACAATGGTTATGAATTTTTCTGCCAATATGCTCGGTTTGGATAATGCGGCCACGCCCATCGGTTTAAAAGCCATGGATGGACTTCAGGAATTGAATGAAGATAAAAAGGCTGCGAGCAATTCCCAGATAATGTTTCTTGTTTTGAATACCTCCGGCCTTACCATTATTCCTATTAATGTCATGGTTTATCGCGCACAGATGGGAGCAGAAAATCCGGCTGATATATTCTTGCCAATTCTGGTGGCAACTTTTGCAGCTACACTCGGAGGGATCGTATTTGTGGGTATTAAACAAAAAATCAACTTTTTAAATCCTTATCTCCTATCGGCATTAGCAGCTGTAACCGCTTTGATCGTTTTTCTGCTCTATTCTCTATCCAGTTTAAATCCCGAACAAATTGAAGCGATTTCTGGCCAGGTGAGCAGTCTCATTATTTTTAGTCTGATCGCCGTATTTATTGCCTATGGCTTTCTTAAGAAAATCAATGTTTATGAATCATTTATTGATGGTGCCAAAGAAGGATTCAAAGTGGCTATTAAAATTATCCCTTTTCTTGTAGCCATATTGGTAGCAATAGGTGTTTTCAGAGCATCAGGCGGAATGGAACTCTTAATAGGCTCGCTTCAATCGACGCTGGAATCCCTTGGATGGGCCAGCGAATTTGTTCCTTCACTCCCCACAGCCATTTTGAAACCACTCAGCGGCAGTGCAGCGAGAAGCATGATGGTGGATGCCATGAACATTCACGGAGCAGATTCCTTTACCGGAAGACTTTCATCAACGCTACAGGGTACTACGGATACCACATTCTATATCATTGCAGTGTATTTTGGAGCAGTGGGCATCCGCAATACCAGATATGCTGTAAGCGGTGGCCTTTTTGCAGATTTTGTAGGTATAGTAGCTGCCATACTCATTGCCTATTTCTTTTTTCTTTGAATATTCTTCCATTCAAGTACCTGATTATTAGTGTATTTGAAAAAATTTCAAATATTTTTAAAAAGGAGTGCAACCTTTGATCAAAAGGATGCATCTAATAATTGAAACCGAATAAAATGTTCCTCAGTAAAAAGAGGCTTTACGAAAGCGAAGAAGATGTGATTGAAGGCTGCAAAGCCGGAGAGCGTGAGGCTCAGCATAAACTTTATGCCACTTACGCTTCAACGTTTTTTGGGATTTGCCGACGCTACATGAAAGATGAAAGAGATGCTGAGGAGGTTTTAACCAATGGATTCATGAAAATATTTGAAAACATATCGAAATACAAAAGAGAAGGAAGTTTTGAAGGCTGGATGAAAAGAATTCTTATCAATGAAGCGCTGATGTACATTCGAAAAAATCGCCAGATGTTTTTAGAAGTAGATATTGATAACACCCAAATTGACAAAAATTTTTCCTGGCATCAGATTGACATGGAAACAGAGGATTTGTTGAAAATAATACGGTCTTTACCGGTCGGATACAGGACTGTATTCAACTTATACGCTGTAGAGGGATACAGCCATAAGGAAATTGCAAAACAGCTTAGTATTTCTGAAAACACATCGAAATCGCAATTGAGCCGGGCAAGGACAATATTGCAGGACAGAGTACAGAATAAAAAGCAATTCATCCAAAAAGGGAGCTGAAATGGAAAAGGATAGAAATTATTTTGAAAATAAATTTAAGGATTTTAAGTCTGCTCCTCCATTGACCGTATGGAAGGATATAGAATCAGGTCTGGTTCTAAAGGAACGCCGTAAAAAAGCAATTTTCTTTGTGCGAATAGCCGCCGGACTGTTGCTACTGATCACGGCACTCTGGTTTACATTTTCCAAATCGGGCATAAAAGAAAATAAGCTGGCCAGCGAAGAAATTAAAAATATTGAAAGAGTCGAAGGGAAATCTAATTCAGAATTACAGCCTATAATCAGAAATTCCATTGCCTCCATTGATTCCGAAAATCAGAAAAAATTGATTTGGCCTGAAAAAGAGATTAAAACAGAACAGAAAATTAATACGGATTCTAAGGCCCGAAGAAATGTAATAAATGACAGGAATGCAGATAAAACAGAATTGAGAACCATAAAAGATCTTCCATTTACTGATTCAATAAAAAATAATACACGCCCAATCGAAAAAATTCAGCAAGAAGCTGAATTGAAAAAACCGCTATTGGCCAAACTTGAAAATGACAGTCTTCAAAAGAATGAACATAAAAGAGAGGAGCTTTTGATCGCCGATGCCGATATCAAGAATAAGGCCGAAGAGGGTTCAATTGATAATGGAGATGCAAAATCCATTACCATCATTTTAAGGCCAAAAAATAGAGAGAATCTTGCTTCAAATGATAATGGCAGCGATGAAAAGTCAAAATTTGAACAATTCAGGGAATCGCTTAATAAGGATTTATATAAACAAACAATCAGGCTCGGAGAGGTCCCGGACCTGGCATTTAACAAATTAAAATTGAGGTCAAATTAAATTTAAAAACAATGAAAAAAGTAAATTTTAACTTAAAACTAATAATGGTAATTGGCATTATGGCAGGCCTGTTATTCAATCCGCAATTGTCTAATGCCGGCAATTTGGAAGAACCGGATACAGTTACAATCAAAATAGGCAAAAGTAAATTGATATTCCTCATAGAAAATGAAGAAGATCTGGAATCGCTTGAGGATTATGATGTGAATGAAATAATCAAAGGATTTAAGGCTTTACTCGATTCGACTGAATCGGGAAATACGGTAACCATAGATGAAAAGGAAAAGAACATTAAGTTTATCGAAATTCAAACGGGAAACGGAATAATTATCTCGGATAAGCATAAGAAGAAAAAAAGGATCACCAATCATTTATATATCGACTTTGGATTGAACAATATGGTGGAAAAAAATGCCCAGATAAGTTCACAACCATATCGATTAAATAATTGGTCATCGAGATATTTTGCACTTAGCTCGATGAAAAAGGTGAGATTAGGTCAAAATAAAGGACCGGCCAATTTTCAATTTGGCGCTGAAATTACCTGGAATAATTTGATGTTTGAAGACGATATTACACTCAGAAAAATGAACGGCATCAGCGAATGGGTAGATTATATGGATCCAAGCCTGCCGGGAAATTTGAGAATTACCAACGATATCCCTGCAAGAAAAGGAAAATTAGCAATAGCCACTATTGGATTACCACTGCTTATTGGTTTTGATCTTGGTAAAGACGACAATGTGAAAATCGCGGCGGGTGCTTATGTTAACTATAAACTCAGCAGCTGGACCAAAACCGTTTATTTTGAAGAAGGTGACAGAAAAAGAGTCAAAGATAGATCAGACTATAATCTTAACGACTGGAGATATGGACTGATGGCAACATTTAGTTATAAAGGCTTAAGTATCTTTGGAAAATACGATCTGAGCCCATTATTTAACACAAATCCGGAACTCAATGGTAACCCCACCGGAGACTTTAATGTCTATTCATTTGGAATAAGAATATAAATAAAATCCAACTTTATATTAGAAAACGACCTATTTATGGGTCGTTTTTTTTATTTTAAAGGTGTGGAAGATAAAAATAAAGGCAATAAGGCTTCTCATTCCGACGAAGAAAAGGAATTTCATGAGAAAATTGAAAAGGAGTCACCTGATCTTACAGAATTGGTTTTTGACTTGTTTTTCGATAAAGAATTTAAAGGCAATATTGATCTTTCGGAAGACAAAGAAAAACATAAAAAGAACTCAAAATAAGTTCTATTTTTCGCCAAAGAATATCGCTTTTTCCTCCCCTTTCATTTTCAATTGTCTGGCTACCCTCTGAAAGGTCAATCTGTTCATGGAAATGAGAACCAATAGAATTGCATAAGCAGCAATCATAGCATCAGCCTGAATAAAAAAATAAACGATGCTGATGAGAATCGACAAAGCTGTCATTTTTATAATCAAAGTTAAAAAATAGCGTTTGTAGTAATTAAGCCTATTTAATAGTGCTTCTTTGACATTTATACTTTTTAGAGATCGATGGTATTGATAATGCCAAAGTCCGACCAAAATCAAAGTTAAAAGCACAGAAAACAAACCAATTTTTAATTGGATACTTTCTGAAATAAAGACCACTTCTTCGCCATTTGATTTTGATTCAACATACATCCAGACCGGAATAAAACACAAGATGGATAAGGCAGTCAAAAGCTGAAAATGAGTATTGAGCTTATCGTAATATTTTTTGTAGTATTTCGCGTCCATTTCAATGGCGAAATAGCTTATAGATTTGGACAATTAAAAATTTGCTAACAAACGTTAGGTTGTATATCTTTGCAGTGTGAATATTGGATCAAAAATCGCGACTCGCAAGCAGCAAATAGAAAAAGAAGCTGCTGCATTATTTCACGAAAAAGGATATGCAGCCTCATCAATGCGCGATTTAGCGCAGAGGGTGGGAATAGAAGCCGGAAGTCTATATTCACATTTCAAATCAAAAGAATCGATTCTTCAAAAAATCTGTTTTGACATGGCCAATAGTTTTTTCCAAAGCCTGGATGCCATCGAGAATTTAGGTCTAGATGCAGAACTGCAATTGAGAAATGCCATAAAAGCACATTTAACAGTTCTGACAGAAGATCCGGAAGAAACCATTGTATTTCAAAACGAATGGAAACATTTGAGTGAACCTTATTTGGGTGATTTTATTTCCATGCGAAAGGAATATGAAAACAGATTTAGAAAAATTCTCGAGAAAGGTATAAAGGATGGATTATTTGAAAATCACGATTTGAAAATTTTGAGCTTAACCCTATTGTCAGCTTTAAACAATACGAGCACCTGGTATAAGAAATCAAGGGATAAATCTGAGGATATCGGCGAAAAGCTTTCCAATATATTTTTAACAGGACTTTTAAAACAAAAATAATATGTACGGAGGAGGACAGATATTTGATCAGTCAATGAATACGAATCTCGAAAATGAAGATCCGGTAAAATTACAAGAATTTGAAGCTAGAATTACAAGGGGTGAAAAGATAGAACCCAGCGATTGGATGCCTTCATTGTATCGCAAACAATTGATCAGAATGATAGAACAGCACGCTCATTCTGAAATTATCGGAGCACTTCCTGAGGGTACCTGGATTACAAGGGCTCCCGGATTTAAAAGAAAAATGGCTTTGATGGCCAAAGTACAGGATGAAGTTGGTCATGCCCAGTTATTGTATTCAGCTGCAGAAACATTAGGTAAAAATCGCGAGGACATGCTAAACGACCTTATTAACGGCAAGTCAAAATATTCCAACATTTTTAATTATCCCGCTTTTACCTGGGCCGATTCATGTTTTATCAGCTGGCTCGTGGATGCTGGTGCAATTGTAAATCAATTGGCCAATGCCAAAGGCAGTTACGGTCCATACGTAAGAGCTCTTGACAGAATCTGTAAGGAAGAGTCTTTCCATTTGAAATACGGCCACGATTGTGTAGTTGCTTTGGCTACAGGATCTGAAAAACAAAGAACAATGATGCAGGAGGCAATCAACAGATGGTGGGCGCCAATGATGATGTTTTTTGGACCCTCGGATAAAATCTCGGTTCACACAGAAATACTGATGAAATGGAAAGTTAAAATGGCTTCAAATGATGATTGCCGACAGCAATGGTTGGATATGTATGTGCCTAAAATCTGGGAACTGGGATTTAGCATTCCTGATAAGAACCTCAAGAAAAATGAAGAAACAGGCAAGTGGGAGTTTACCGAACCAGATTGGGTGGAATTCAAGAAAGTCATCAATGGCGACGGGCCTTGCAATAAAGAAAGACTGGCGGTAAGACGAACCGCAGAAGAAAGAGGAAGATGGGTTCGAGAAGCCTTGAAGACGCCGAATATTTCATATCAAACACCTTTTGCTTAATGAGTTTAGAAAGTTTAGACCCAAGAGTAAATCGATTAAACATTCCGGACCAGTTCGAAGATGAGGTTCAGAAAAAAGAACTCGATCAATTAACTACTTTTGAAGTTTTTCTTATTCCAAAAGAAGGCAAAGCACTTGAAAGCGTAGGAATAGTTCATGCCGATGATCCTGAAATGGCTTTTGTTTTTGCAAAAGAAGCATTTAGCAGAAGATTTACCTGTGTGGGAATGGCTGTTTGCCCTACGCATAAAATTTGGGCTTCTGAGGTTACTGAAGGGGAAGAAAGTGCATTTGATTTTATAGAATCTTTGGATGAACAAAATGAAGGAGAAGAAGATCAATGCGAAATCTTTTTAATGGACAAAAGAGGAAAACAACACAAACACGCAACTTCTGTATTGGCATACAGCTATATCGACGCAGCTAAAAAAGCCAAAGAGGAATTGGGCAATCCACTGACCAAAAATATCTGGGTAATACGAACCCGTGATTTTACCTTTAACGAAGAAGAGGACAGCGATTTATGGGCCACACTTCCTGAAAAAACCTATAGAGATGCCCAGGCCTATCGCGCGGCAGATAAAATCAAAAAATTCAAAGAATCTCAAACAAAGTAAGATGCAAAAAGAAGAAATTCTAAAAGACTTATTGTATAAAATAGCTGATGATCAGTTGATCATTGGCCATAGAAATAGTGAATGGACCGGTGTTGGTCCATTGTTGGAAGAAGACATTGCATTTTCATCTATGGCTCAAGACAAAGTCGGACAAAGTTGGGCCATTTATAAATTGCTTGAAGATATAGGTGAAACCGAACCGGATATTAATGCTTTTACCAGAAATGCAGAACAATTTCACAATTCTCAATTGGTTGAATTACCAAATCAAGATTATGATTTTAGTCTCATGCGTCATGTGCTATTTGATTATGCAGAATCCATTCGTTTTGAAATGTTGGCCCTATCTTCCTATGAACCGCTAGCGCAACTTGCACAAAAAATCAAAGGTGAAATTAAATACCATGTCATGCATGGAAGGTCTTTTGTACGAAAATTGGGTTCTTCTACAGAGGAAGCCATAATTAGATTGCAAAAAGCATTGGATTACAGTCTGCCATACGCATTGGGGGTATTTGAACCCTCAAAATATGAGGATGAAATGAAGGAGGCTCTCATTTTTGAAGGTGAGAAAGTTCTTGAAGAAAGATGGAAAGAACAAATTGAGACAATTCTTAAAGGAACAGAATTACAGTTGCCAAACTGGAATGATATTGAGCCCATATACGGCGGTCGTTATGGAATTCATACCGATCACCTACAACCTCTACTGGATGAGATGTCAGAAGTATTTAATGTAGATCCTACTGCAGAATGGTAGACTATACCGAAATAAATAAAGATCAAATATTAGAATGGCTCGAGGAAGTTAAAGATCCGGAAATTCCGGTTTTATCCTTAGTTGACCTCGGTGTTATCAAGAATGTTAAAATTGAAAAGAACCTCGTAGAAGTTGATATGACGCCTACATTTGTGGGATGTCCTGCCATGGATTATATGCAAAAAGATGTAGAAAAAACATTGGAGAAATACGGCATTGATAATTATCAGGTAAATATTTCGTTCAAAGAGCCATGGACATCAAAAAATATTTCAGAAAAAGGTAGAAAAGCATTAAAAGAATTTGGTCTCGCTCCACCAAGGGAAGATTTTGTTATTGTTGACATAGATTTGCTGGAACATGTTGCTTGTCCATATTGTGATAGCACAAATACTGAACTAAAAACACCTTTTGGTCCGACGTTATGTAGATCTTTACATTATTGTCATGATTGCCAACAGGCATTTGAACAATTTAAACCGGTATAAAATGAAATATCTATTTCAATTTTTTATCCTGTTTGCCTTTTTAATGGCAATCAGCACATCATGTAAAAAAGACTCTTCAAAAAGCAAGGCTGCTAAACTCGATTCTTTGAAAATTGAAATTGACAGTCTTCGATCGGCGGTAGAGAAAGCCTGGGACACTATGATTTTTGAAGACAACAAAAAATTGGATTATGTCAAAAGAATGGTGGACGAAGCCGTATATGTTTTAAACGTGAGTGAAGTAGATCAAAATAAAATTCATTCCGATATAGAGGCATTACGCAATTTCCGGTATGATCGCCAAAGCATGCGTGATTCTGAATTAATTGATGCTTACGACAATGCCACAGATTCAACACTCAGAGTTGTATTTACATTTATTGATTCCATTGAGAATTCAGACCAGGTTCCATTAATTGTGGAGTTGCGAAAAGATATCATGCAAATGGATAACATGGTTATTAACAGAAGGAGTCATTACGATGAACCGGCCATGGAAATTAATTCGATCATTAAGCACAAAAGTAAAATGCTTAGAAAATTAGGTGAGCCTTATGCTTCCATGGAACCCTACCCTCTTTTTGTATTGAATCCGGATATATAAATTATAAGCAGAGAAGTCTTAGAAGCTATTAATATTCCAATATTTTTTCCTCTACAAAGACGAATCCATTATCTGCATTTCGCTTTTCTGAGTATTTCAACATTGTTAATATAGTTTTCCAGAGTGTTTCATAAGGGATGATTTCTACCTCTGTATAAGGCTGCTCTCTTTCAGGAAATTTCATTAACAGGTTATAAAATTTATTCCCCTGTTTTTTACATTTTTCATAATCAAGATCGTAATTGATCAGAAGGCGTATGAGTCTCAAAAAATACTGTGCTCTTCGATTATCGGATTTACTGATTTGACGTATTTCATACATTCTCAATTTTTCGATATGATTATAAAGCATATCAAACTTATTATCTCGTAAAAGAATGAGTATTTGTAAAATCAGAATTTGAAGATTGAATCCAACTTTATCCTTTGAGTATTCGGGGAAATAATTAATTAAAGCGATGTCATTTGAAGAAATTTCATCGCAGTAGAAAAGGGCATATTCGCGATAAATATCCCATCTTTCTCTTGATATTTTTGGTACCAGTTCGAAATACTGGTTTTCAGTGGCCATTTTCACAATATTGAGGGCCTGCTCATAATTGCCGGCCCTCATTTGTAATAGATAGTAATCCTCCAGAATTATATAGTAATTAATGCTATCCTCTCTGTATTCATCGAGGATATCCTGGACATAAGTCAAACCTTCCTCTATGCGATTTAGAAGAATCAATGCATAAAGTTTAGATACATGGTTTGAATGTAACCGGACCGCGGCAAATTTGTCCGGATATTCTTTTGACAACTCGTCAATTTCTGTAGACAACTCCAATTGTTTTTCCCAATTAGAATTTCTTAAATAATAGGATTCTGCTATTGTATAATATTTTGCTATTAAAAATGGCGTCTCATATTTGTTTTTTAGATCTGAAATAGTCTTAAAGGCTTTTTCAGTAAATTCCAATGTCGATTTGGTTTCTTTCACCGACTTTTGAGAACGCACTCTGATTTGATTTATCAAGTCCTCTGCATGCTCTTCAGCACTTGCAATATCTCTGCATTTCAACCATTTTTTTTGGTATTCTTCATATTTTCTGACATTGCCCTCATAAACCATTTGGTTTTTAAGATTCCTATAGCATTCTTTTAGTATGTCAGTAAAATGATAAGGCTCAGCTACTCTTAATATTCGTTTAAATAACCAAACCGCATTGAATTTCTGGCCCATTCCCAAAAGGATTTTGGCCTGTTGAAGATTGGTTTCTGCCTCACTCTTCAATCGGTAATAATGTAAGAACTTACCACTTCTTAAATTAAGGTGAAAAAGATTTTTTAGAAGTTGATCTCTGAATTTTGCTTTGACTTCAAAATAATAGGGATAGTCAGGGCCTTTGTCGAATAAAGCCAGAGCTGCATCTTCATCGGTTTTAAACTTGCCTTCGGCAAAACCTTCATACATCTCTTTAAGCTTTCCGTCGAGGTTTATTTGCTCTTCCCCGTTGAATAGAACATCTTTTTTATCTATTCGTCTACTTAGTAAATCTACAATTTGATACAACTTCATATGACTCAAATATGCTTTCAGTGACCAATATAATCATTTTATTTATTTAATAAACAAATTTAGTAACATATTTTGAACTTAGTAAACTATAGTTTTTGTACTACCTTGATATATGAAAATGACCAAACTTTGCTATCACAACCAAAAACTAAACGAATATGTCATTTTTAGTAAGCCTTTTATTGTTCCTGGGAGTCATAGGTTCTGAAGCAGATTACGATGCTACTCAGGAGAGTTATTATGAAAGTACATACGCAACTGAAGAAAACGTAGATGCCTATTACAGACAAAATGATCCGTCGGATGAAGATGGCTGGTAAAAAATATTTGATTTGGATGGTTTGAGACGTGCTGGTTTCTGATCAGGGCGTCTTTCTATCCGATAAATATGGGCAATGAAAAAAGAGAATAAGCATATTGAATCAAAACCTCTTGAAAATACTCTGAGCAAGAGTATTAAGATGGTTGTAGAAAAACCCTTTTCAAAGTTCAAGGATAAACGACCATCATGGATGATTGATTTTGATGCACACTGATTAATAATTTAAAATGTAATAATTATGAAAACCATTTCAAGACAATCAGATATTCAGGAATTACACAAGATCTATATTTCTGCATTCAGAAAGGTATTCTCTTATTCTGTAAGAATTCAGGAAGACAATAAAATTAATGAAGGATTATCCGATTAAGGTTATTTGAGATCAGAGATTTTTGTTTTGCAATCAATTAGTTCAGATTGGATTGATTTAATCAATCCTGAAATGTGTTCGTCCGTGAAATTGAAATTTATTCCGGTTTCAGAATAAATTTCGGGAATCGTTTTGGTATAACCCAATGCCAAGCCCCTTTTATACTTGTTTAATCCTTCGTCTTTATTTTTCCTGTAGTTAAGCCAAATCCCAATGGCTCCTAATTGAGCTATTGCATACTCTATGTAATAGAAAGGAACTTCAAAAATATGAAGCTGTTTTTGCCAGATCATTCTTTTATAAGCATCAAGACCAGAATAGTCGATCAGTTCACTGTGAAACTCATCAAAAATTTCCAACCATTTTTGTCTTCGTTCTTCAATGCTGTGCTTTGGATTCTCATAAATCCAGTGTTGAAATTTATCAATTACCGCTACCCAGGGAAGGGTTTCAATTATTTGTTCAAGGTGCTCTTCCTTTGCTCTTAGAAATTCCTCCTCGGAACTGAAGAATATATTCCAGTGATCCATTGTTAGCAATTCCATGCTCATGCTTGCCAATTCTGCAACCTCAGCAGTAGGGTGCTTAAAGGAAAGGAAGTCATAATCGCGAACTAAAAAGGAATGAATTGCATGCCCTCCTTCATGCATCAGCGTAATCATGTCTCTGAATGTACTGGTGGCATTCATAAATATAAAAGGAACCCCGATTTCATCCAGTGGGTAATTGTAACCACCAGGCGCTTTATTTTTTCTGGACTCTAAATCCAAGTGCCCAATTTTTTTCATGGTGCTTAGACAAGAACCAAAAAATGGATCAATTTTATTAAAAAGGGTTATTGATTTTTCAATTAGATCT
The DNA here is from genome assembly GCA_014323545.1 of Hyphobacterium sp. CCMP332. Lineage (NCBI taxonomy): Bacteria > Pseudomonadati > Pseudomonadota > Alphaproteobacteria > Maricaulales > Maricaulaceae > Hyphobacterium > Hyphobacterium sp. CCMP332. Next base: position 2,920,504 of record CP058647.1, on the reverse strand, counting down.
TCAGAACTATCAAAGGGTTTTAAAGCATCCTTACCGAACTTATCAACTTTGAGATCCCAGGGCCTTAATTGATCAATTGCAAGTCTTTCCTTTCTGTTTTTAGCAAGTTCATCCAATAAGGGTACTACTTCCTTTTTTACCGAATTGTGAAAGGTCTTGCAGTCTGCGGCCGAATAATCAAATCTGCCCTTAGCTTTAAAAATATAATCTCTGAAATTTTTAAAGCCGGCATTTTCAGCAATCTGCTGTCGTATAGGGAGCATTTCATTAAAAAGATCATCCAGTTCTTTTTCAACTGAAGCCCTGGCTTCTGAAATTTTATAGAAAACATCTTCTCTTACCTTTCTGTCGTTAGACATAAGATAATTCGAAGCCTGAGGTAAAGTGAGCTCTTGACCCTCATGCTCAATAAATAATGCCCCGGTTATCTCTCCGTATTTGCTTTGGAGCCCCTGAATTTTTGAAAACAATGAAACATTCTCTTCCCTAAATAATTCAATCTGCGTTTTTAATCCCCGAATCATTACTTCAAATCCTTGGATATCAATATCATTCAAAAAGGGACTTTCGACTATCTTTTTGTTAAGATCATTTATAACTGGCGAAACCCTTGGCTCAATTTCAGTAATCAGGAAATTAAATCGGTCCCTGTATTCCTTGTTATTGGTATAACAGGTCATTTTAATATAACTGCGGCCAAGATCCTCCTGTAGTGCTGCTTCAAGTTCATTCAAATCTTTTAACCATTGTAAAAAATCATCCTTTGACTTGAAATCCCTATTTTTTAAATCTTCGAAATACGATTTTATCGAATCCCAATCTTCAACCTTAAAGTTTTCAGGTAAATAGTTTCTTTGAACTTTTACTTCCATAAATAATGCTTTCTAAAAATATAGGATTAGGAATTAACCGATTTCAATCTTGACATCATCGGTCATTGGATGACCGACACAGCAAAGTACATATCCATCATTGATTTCTTTTTCCGAAAGGCCTTCTGATTCATCCATTTCCACTTTACCTGAAACCAATTTGCCTCTGCAAGCGGTGCATAATCCACTCTGACAGGAAAAGGGCATATCGATATCGCGATCGAGACCCGCTTCTAATATTGTTTCTTCGGACTCCACCTGAAATTGATGTTCTTCGCCATCTAAAATTATGGTGACTTCACGCGCCTCTCTTCCAAGGTCGCTTTGTTGTTCCTGGGTTGCATTGTTCAGCGGATTTGAAGATTTGCTTACAAAGCTCTCTCTGTGGATGTTTTTCTTGTCAATCTTCATTTCCTCAAGCGTATCCCGCACTATTTCCATCATGCCTGTAGGGCCGCATAAGAAAAATTCTGTGAATTCATCATCTCTTGAAGGCAATTCAGAAATAATGCTTTTTAATTTTTCCGGTGTTAATAATCCCGAATGACCATCCCAGTCATCAGCAGGTTTATCCAATATGTGCTTGATGCATAATCGATCGCCATAGTCATTCTCCAATTCATTCAGATAATTTCTAAAAATAATAGAGTCAACATCTCTATTGGCGTATATCAGGGAAACCAAACTATTAGGTTCTTTTATAAGCGCACTTCTCAAAATTGAAATCAGAGGGGTAATTCCACTACCTCCACCAATTAGTATCAAATGACGATATGTGTTTGTGCTATAATTAGTAGTAAACACGCCCATGGGTTCCATTACTTTAAGCGTATCGCCTTCTTTAAGGGTGTCATTCAAATGATTAGATACAACCCCATCCTCGATCCTTTTTACAGTAACGGCCATCTCTTTATCGGCGAAGGGGGTTGTGCAAAGAGAGTAAGAACGTCGAAGTTCGCTCCCTCCAACGGGAACCACCAGTGTTAAAAACTGGCCTGATTTATATTCAGGCAATCCCGATTCCGGGTTTTCAAAATATATTGTTATTGCATCTTTTGTTTCTCTGTTGATTTTAGAAACTTTCAAATCATAATACCTTGCCGAGGATTTTGACTCCTCTTTCTTATCTTCTTTTTTATTTTTAAATATCTTCTTAAACATTAAACCAATAAGTTAATTTAAAAACTAGTGCTCTGCTTTTAGCTTTAAACGAATCGCTAAAGTAATTCTCTGTATATACAATGAAAAAATCGGAAACAGGTTTGAATCTCCATTGAAATCTGCTATTGATATTGAAATTGTTGATCTGCTCATTGTACTGTACAAAAGTAGTGAGGAATATTTTATCGCTCAAAGTTAAGTCCAGCCTTGGACTTACCAATAAATTACCGCCGTCTTTTCCTTCACCACTTAAGTCAAGATAGTTATAATCTAAATCTACACCAAAGGAGCCGTAAGGTTGAAAACGCCAATTGATATATCCTCTTGCATTATAACGTGTAGAACTGAAAAAACCTCCATATTGAAGTGCAATTCCACCATTTATTTTCTTTCGGACATCCGTACTGTATGCAAAACTGTATTCATCCCAATTATAATCCTCTCCCGTGACAAGCGTATCTCTGAAATTTTCATTAAACCCTACTAAGAAGGTATCCTGTAACAGTATATAGGTATTATTATAATTCAAAGCTATTTCACTGGTATTCAATAACCTTACTGAATATCCCAGATTAGTAAACTGATCGGTTCTTTCCCATTGCTGATTTGTGAATATTTCAAAGCTCGCATCAGGGCCATGCCTGATAACTCCGTATTTATTGGGATAAAAAGTGTATCTGAAATTGGGACCAAACTTATAATATCCGGTCCTTGGAAGAAAGCCTAAATCGAGTTGATAGTTTTCCCCAATCATTTCCTGACCCCAGCCAATAAATAAATTTCTACTATTGTATCCTATAAACCCTGAGTGTCCAAAATTATTGGTGTTTTTATTCGGGCTATTAGATCTGTAAATTGAAATATCACCTATCCATTGATTATCCGATGAAAGTAAATTGTATTCAAATCCATAAGCGCGGTTATAATCATTGGCTAAAAAACCCTCATTTGAAAGACTATCGGAAAAAGGCCTGTAACCTTGCCGGTTTGTAAATACTGCAGTGATATTGGAACGGTCAAATAATTTTCGCTGTAATATGGCGACTGTAGAATTATTCAAGGTATCTTGATTTGAATTTCCACCCTCCTGCACATTAAACAAACCAATCCGAAGATTATCTGATGCTTTTCCGGTAAGACGCGCACCATAAATGATTGGTCTTCGTAAACCAATTCGTCTGGAAAAGAATACCCTGGTTCTTGGAAAACCCAGTCTTCCAAAAAGATCATCATTCTCCAGGAAAAATTGTCTCCTTTCAGGGAAAAACAACTCGAAGCGGTCCAGATTGGTCACCTGCCGATCCACTTCTACCTGTGAAAAGTCCGGATTAAATGTGAGATCGAGGTTGAGCGATGGCGTTATTCCAACCTTTACATCTCCACCGATTTCAATTTCACTTAAACTATTGGATTCGTTATAATTTCTGACATCCCTTCCTGCTACAAAAGGAATTAAAGTAATATTCGGCCCTGGTTTTGGCAGGGAATCAACAAAAATTACCGAACCTGAATATCCAAGATTTGATCCATTGAATTGTTGGGGAACAGGTGTCCAGGTTGAAACTTCATTGTATTTTAAATCATTTCTCAGAAATATGATATTCCAGAATTCGCTTTCATTATTGTATCTCAGGGTTTTAAAAGGAATTTTAATCTCTGCGGTCCAGTAATTATCGTAGCGCTTTACTTCAGAATACCAAACATTATCCCAGTCGGTGCTCACGTTTTGCCCCTCAAAGATCAAACCTTCTCTTTGAGCGCCATAAGGACTAAGTCCAAATGAGAACCCCGTAGTTTTATCGTTAAATGGATCGATGTAAATACTTAAATTATCTGTTCTCTGAAATCCCCAATCTCTTCTAAGACTTTCAATGGTATAGGGTTTTGTCGAACTATCCTGCATTATTGCAAAGAAATAAATGGCTTTGTCATCAAAAAGCATTCGAATTTCCGTTTGAGATGAAGGAGCAGCCGTATCGTTGGGGGAATTGAGGTAAAAATTATTTGCTACTTCAGCAATATTCCAGCTTTCTTCTATCATTTCTCCATCGAGTTTTATCTCATCAATGGCTCGTTTGGCTTTGAACTCCCGCAAACCCTGCGATTTCAGGTCATCGACCAAAAAGAAAGTCAATAAAGAAAAGAAAACTATTATTCTCAACATAAATGAATCTAAAATCAAGCGCAAATATTCAAAAAACTATTGTAGATGAGCCCCGAAATATTTCTATTGGCTAAAAAACGGGTTAAAATGGTTTTTGTAGATCAGTTTTACCTTAATATATATTGAAATTGAGGTAATTGTTCTGAAATTGCGAAATTCGCATTTTATTAAATACCAGGAATGTCAGCAGAATCACTAAAGGCAATATCACCGGTTGATGGGCGGTACTTTGAAAAAGTTAAAGAACTTTCCACTTACTTTTCAGAATACGCGCTTATAAAATACCGCATACGTGTTGAAATTGAATATTTGATCGCCCTTGCCGAAGGACCCTTAAATGACAGGATTGGTGATATTCAATCCAAAAAAAATCACCTTAGAGCTGTATACGAAAATTTCAGTCTGGAAAATGCATCCCGTGTTAAAGCCATTGAATCTGAAATTAATCACGATGTAAAAGCTGTTGAGTATTTTATTAAGGAAAAACTTGAAGAACTCGGCCTTAGCCAAAATAAAGAGTTTGTTCATTTCGGACTTACTTCCCAGGATATTAATAATACGTCAATTCCATTAAGTATTAAGGATTGCCTGGATCAGGTTATTTATCCCGAATTGCAAACATTAATTGACAAACTCAAAGAACTTTCAAAAAGATGGAAAGATGTTACTATGCTTGCCAGAACTCATGGCCAGGCGGCCAGTCCTACCAATTTGGGTAAAGAATTCGCCGTTTTTATTGAAAGGATAGAAGTACAATTTGAAAATCTTAAGTCCATTGAAAACAGAGTCAAATTTGGAGGAGCAACCGGCAATTTTAATGCACATCATGTAGCTTTTCCTGATGTGAAATGGCCGGAATTCGGAAATACATTTGCCGAAAATTATTTGGGATTAAAACGAAGTCAGTTTACCACACAAATTGAACACTACGATCAATTAGCAGCACTATTTGATAATTTCAGTCGCATTAATACAATACTTATCGATCTTGATCGTGATGTTTGGCAATATATTTCAATGGGCTATTTCACTCAGAAAGTAAATAAAGGAGAAGTGGGCTCCTCCGCCATGCCGCATAAGGTAAATCCCATTGATTTTGAAAACTCAGAAGGTAATTTAGGTATAGCCAATTCAGTTTTTAATCATTTATCTTCAAAACTTCCAATTTCCAGATTACAAAGAGATCTCACTGATTCGACAGTTTTGAGAAATATCGGTGTTCCAATGGCCCATTCTTTACTCGCATGGAAATCTCTAAAAAAAGGATTAGACAAAATCGAAATCAACAGGGAAAACATTTCAGCTGATCTTGAAGCCAATTGGGCTGTGGTAGCCGAGGCTATTCAAACTATTTTGCGAAGGGAAAATTATCCCAATCCTTATGAGAGTCTCAAAGACCTAACCAGGGGAAGTAAGGAAATTAATAAGAAAACCATTCACCGTTTTATAGATACACTGAAAATCAGCGAAGAAATAAAGAAAGAATTGAAAAAAATTAATCCGGAAAATTATTCAGGAGTATATCCTGACTTCTAGGCTACAAAATCACCGGACATTTGTCTGCAGAATTTAATGGCCCTTTTCAACTTTCTCTTATAAAAGGGGCCGTTTTTTTTCATCAATTTAAAATGGGCTTTAAGATTATGCCAGAAAGGTTCTTCATCGGTATAGCCTTCTGCTGAAGTTTTGGGAATCAAAAGATATTCAAAACCCATTTCGTCGGCAATCTCTTCCATGCACGGATTTCCGTAGAGAACTTTTTCCGGTTTTCTTACGATTATATAAATTTTAGATTTTGGGAAATTAGGGGTTTTACTTCCATTGAAATTTTTATTTTGCTTTATATCTATTGCAGTAGAAGGCAAATCCTCGTTCACATCACTTCTTGCCTCAAGTTCTTGCGCTAATGTTGATTGTGACAACAATATAATCATCAAAGTGATCGATATGTATAAATGCTTTTTGATATTCACCTTAAAAACCTCCATGCAAAAGTGAGAAAAAAACATCAGAATCGTACAAATTGGCTTTGAGGCATTAAAAAAGCCCCGAAATTCGGGGCTAAGATTTATTTCTTGAAAAAGTTTTCTGTTCGATTATCTATTACCAGATAATAAACCTGACCTGTTTTCAGATCGCTGACATCGATTTCTGTTGCCCTGCCCTTTTTAATTTCATTGCCGAAATGATCCAAAATTTCATAATCTGTTTCGCGCGATAAGGTTAATTTATCCTTTGGTTTCGGTGGGTTAAAGGTTACAGGTGGTAGATCAGAAGTGAACTCCTTAATTCTAGTATTGTAAACCTGCCCGGTTCTTTCTTCATATTTGATTCTGTACTTATTGTTACCACTGTGGTGATAAGTTTTCAAAGAATAGGAATTGGTCCCCGGTCTTCCCTGTGAAGATACCTCGCCAACTACTTTCCATGTATTATTTACAAAATGCTCTACTTTATAAGTGTTTTGTGGTTTTTCGCCAATTGAGGACCAATTTACCCCATCGCCGCTCACATCAAATGATTCAAATTTAAAAGCTTTGTTTGTGACGAAAACATTGGGATTAAGAATTTTAGGCGTACATCCATCTTTGTGAACTATCCGAATTTCAATGGCTTCATCCATTTTCAAATAGTTAAGCGAAATAATAAATGCTCCCTGATTTTTATGCGGCTTCAACTTACCATTAATGTAGACTTCATCTACACAATATTCAGAAGTGGAAGAACCATTGAATGGGTTCTGCACATACAAATCCTTGCCGTGATATTGTCCAACAAGTGTTATCTCTCCGCCAAGGGCTATTTGAGAGATTAATAAGGAAAGTACTGCCAGGTATGATTTCAAATTCATGAGAATTCGACAATTAAAAGTTCGGATAATACAATTTCAAATTTATATATTTTTCTAAAATATACCCTATGTAATGAATTATTTAGAAATAGTTCGCATTATTCATGCCTTAAAGCTTCAATAGGATCTAGCCTGGAAGCCTTTCCGGCAGGATAAAAACCGGATATAACTCCTACTACTAAACAAATAACTATTCCAACAAACATCCATAGCCAAGGTACAACAAAAACTCTGCTTCCAATAGTAACTGCAATAATGTTGCCAATTCCCAATCCTAAAACTACGCCAGCAATGCCACCAAGCTGACAGATTACGATTGCTTCTATCAAAAATTGCTCTCGAATGGTGCCCGGTTTAGCACCTAATGCTTTTCTTACCCCGATTTCTCTTGTTCTTTCGGTTACAGATACCAGCATAATATTCATCAATCCTATTGACGCGCCTAATAAAGTAATAAAACCAATAATAAAACCACCCATTTTTAAATTTCCAGATATTTCATCCAAGGTGGAGCTTATCGAATCGCTTCTTTCTATTGTAAAGGAATCCTCTTTATTCAAAGGATCTTTGCGGATCTGTCGCATTAAGCCCGTAGCCATTCCCATGGCGTAGTTCAAATCCTGATCGGTATTTATGCCTACTGTAATTCCAAAACTTGGTTCATTTAAAAAAGGCAGTGATGCTACAAGTGGGATCAGAATATTTCTATTGGTGCCACTTCCTCCAAATACGCCGCCGGTGCTTTCAATGACTCCAATTATTTTAAAATATTTACCCAATACTAAAATTTCTTCATTGAGCGGGTTTTCCTCACCAAAGAGAGTTTCTACAATCTCTTCGCCGATTATAGCAACATTTAGTCCACGCATTAACTCCTGACTGGAAAAACCTCTGCCCTTTATTAGATTATAACCTTCATTGTTTAAGTAATTCTCATCAATTGCGATGACTTCCGAATTTGGATTCGTTTTTTTAGAATGGCGCTTGGCTTCGGCCAATCCACTGACCCATTCATATATACCCACGCTATTGCTATAATTGTATTCTTTTTTGAATTTTAAAGCTTGTCTGTAAGTGATTCTGGGATAAACTTTTCGCTGCTCACCGCGTCTTCTACCTGTTCTTTTTTGATATATTTCAAAACTATTGGCACCCAAAGTGCTTAAACTTTCGGTAATTGAAGCTTTCATTCCGTCTATTGCCGTAAGAATTCCGACCAAAGACATTATTCCTATGGCAATTATCGTTGCAGTAAGTATAGTCCTTAAAAGATTATCCTTTATGGATTTAAAACTTTCCGAAATATTATTCCGTAGATTCATTAAGGAGAACTATTTTAGCTCTGTTTTTCTTGTATAACAAGATTACTAATTATATCACAATTTAAATAGTCATGATAAAGAAGCTTAGCTTTTTAATCCTTTTTTCCCTTTCCATTGTAATCAGTGCTTTTAGCTCGAAGATTTTAATCCCAATGGACGAAGCCCAGTCCAATCATTTGAAAGCCTATGGAATCTCCTATTGGGTTCTCGCACAGGAGCAAGAGGTGGAGTGGCTATTAAATTACCGCGGTGGAAGTTTTTTATTTCAAAATGCTCAGCTTTTTCAAAATGAACTAATCATTCGAGGCGTGAGCTATGAGGTTATTTCAGATGCCGAAGCCAATCAAATCGTAGAACTCATCGCCAGTCCAAATAAAAATATGGATGTGATGAAACTTGAGGTTGCACCTAAAATTGCAGTTTATTCTCCTAAAACGGCCCAACCATGGGATGATGCGGTAACTCTGGTTTTGACTTATGCTGAAATTCCCTACGATGTAGTTTTTGATGATGAAGTGATGAAAGGGGATTTGAGCAAATACGACTGGCTGCATTTACACCATGAAGACTTTACCGGACAATACGGTAAATTTTACAGCATTCACAGAAATAAAAAATGGTATCAGGATCAGGTTCAGGAATTTGAGGAGACGGCTGCAAAACATGGCTTCACAAAGGTTTCACAATTAAAATTAGAGATTGTAAAAAGAATAAAAGCCTATACGCTGGGTGGTGGTTTCTTGTTCGCAATGTGTTCCGCTACCGATACCTATGATATCGCGCTTTCTGCCGATGGTGTGGATATTTGTGAACACATGTTTGATGGTGACCCTGCTGATCCAAGGGCCAATTCCAAGCTCAATTATGAGCCTACACTTGCATTTAAGGATTTTCAATTGCGAATGAATCCCATGGAATACGAATATTCCAACATCGATAATGAGTCCAGAGAAAGAGGTCTCAATGAAAACAACGACTTTTTCTCTCTTTTTGAATTCTCAGCAAAATGGGATCCGATCCCAACCATGTTGACTCAAAATCATGAAAGTACCGTCAAAGGATTTATGGGGCAAACCACAGCTTACAAGAAAAGACTGATCAAGCCCGATGTTATAATAATGGGTGAGACAAAAAGTATTGATGAGGCCAGATATATACATGGAACTATAGGCAAAGGCTTCTGGACTTTTTACGGAGGTCATGACCCCGAAGATTATCAGCATTTTGTGGGAGAAGAACCAACAGATCTAACCCTGCATCCAAACTCACCGGGATACAGATTAATTCTGAATAATATATTATTCCCGGCTGCAAAGAAGAAAAAGCAAAAGACCTAATATTTAAATAAAAACCCGTTAGGTCCAATACCCACAGAATAACTTTCTACAATTTTTCCCGGATTATTTCCATTAGTTTTTACAACTCTACCACTTCTGGTAAAATCAAGATGGTCTGCAATCCATAGATCTCCGGAATTGTCAATTCCTATGCCGTAAATCGAACCCAGTTCAGATGAAAAATCAGCAAGTTTATTTTCAGATATGCTAAATCGATTGGAAGGATCAAATGTAAAAACACTTGTTCCCCCATAAAACAAAAAACCACCTTTAGAAGAAATTGAATTGAATTCTAATTGATCACCAGGCTTAATTCCAAGCTGAACGGAATCTAATTTTTGATAACCTTCAATCCCTATTTTGTAAATATATCCATTTGATCCACCAAAGGTATCCTGGCATAACACAAATAATTCATCAGCTTGAAGACTGTTTATTCCATTAGGAGCATAACCAACTTGAATTGTTTCTTTTATTTCATTTTTACCAAATTCAAATACCTGAATTGTATTACTGAAATTATTGCTTACCCAAAATTCCTGACCATCATTTGTAAATATTTTTTCAGTCCCGGGGTCTGTTGAAATTTTATAATTAAATGAAAGGTCACTTTCACTAAATACCGAAACAAAGGAGTTTACAAAATCTGATCCCCAGTTAGTAACAAAAATTTTACCCCTGGTAATATTGATGTAACGTGGATTTTCAAGATTGCTTTCGATTACATCGACTTGTTGAAATGTCTTAGAATTTATAACAAGAATTCTATTTTCAACATTAGAAACGATATAGATTAACCCATTTGAATAATAAACAGACTGAACAACATCACCTGTTGTAATCCCATTATTGGCCTCAGCAATTAAATCATTGCTAATTACAAGTTTTCCCTCTTCTATAAGACTTAATGAAGCATTTCCCTGGCCAAAATTTCCCTCATTGACAACAAGTATTTGTTGAGAATTAGAAACTTGAGTTGGCCTTACATTATCATCATCATTTGAATTGCATGCGTTCAAAAAGAAAAGAAAATAAATTAAAATCGATCTAGTTAAAATTCTCATTAAGATTAAGTTTATAGCGTATGGATATTAGATAATTCCTTCCCGGCATTGCGCGGTTTATAAATGTTTGATAAGTCTGATCAAGGGCATTGTTGATTTGAAATGCCAGATTTATATGATGCTTCTTGAATTTGAAATCTCTGGAAATGGATAGATTCAATAGATCATAGGGATCAAGAACACCGACCGATACATTTCTCTCCGAAACAAACTGGTATGAGCTTTTGAAAGAATATTTTTTCAAGGCTAGTCCTGCAAATACCGCCAGACTGTGATATGGTGTATACAATCTCTGTCCTGAACGCTCTTCATCCCTGGCTTTTGTATAATTATAGGCGATACACGAATTCAATGTAAAGCTTCCTACCTGTATTTTTTCCAGGGATAGTCTGCTATTAATCCCTTCTGTCTGCACCTTATTGATATTTTCAGGACTGTAGATATCTGTATACAAAAGTTTTATTATTCCGGGTCCTGACCATACACTGTCTTTTAAAATCCATTGAACGGCATTTGAAATATCCATATGGAAATAAGAAAGCTCCATTTTTAACAGACCTTTTCCTGTCTCCATACCAAATTCGTATTGTGTACTGCTTTCAGGTAATATATCCGGATTTCCTCCCGGCACCCAATAGCGCTCATTCAGTGTGGGTAGTCTGAAATTTTCGGAATAAGATGCCTTAAGTCTCAACAGCTTTTCATCTCTGTTTACCAATACATAATCCACAGACGCATTCGGTGTAAAGGGGACCTTATAACCTTCAATAAGAGTATATCGGAGATTTATTTTCGCGGTTAATTTTCCAAAAGTCACCGTATTGAATGAATAAAATGACAATCTGGATTCATCGGTCTTTTCGGGGAAATTGGCATAATCAGGAAGGAAATATTCATAATTAATCCCAATACCTGAATTCAAAAAGTTTGTTAATTTTTTGTTCAAACTACTTCTGAGACCGTATCTCTGAATACCCGAATAAGCACCATTAAATTCGATATCGTCTGAAGTGTAGAATAAGTCAGTCTGCAGAAGCCCAGTCCTGCTGTCGTATAAATGGGAGAATTTGTATCTGTGAAAATGATCCCTCTGGCTGTCTTCCGAATTTCGGTTGCTCATCGTGGGCTGTACTTCAGTATATCCGTCATGGATCCAGGAGTGAAATCGGATCTGATGCTTATTATTTAATCTTTGTGCAAAATTGGCCTGAATGCCATTTTGTAAAAAGGCCGAATTGTTTTGTCTTACCGTCGGTCTTCTAAAATCACTCGTGTTGACATATTCAAAATTATTGTCTGACTGAACCCGGTAAATATTTACTCTTAAGGAATTTCTGGAGTCTGATTTTTTAAAGCCTGCCTGAGATGAGATGGTGTTAAAACTTCCATAGGATGCTGAAAGGCATAATTCATTCTTCTCCTTAAAACTCAAATCATCATTTAAAAGGATTGAAGCTGCAATCGCTGAAGAACCGAAAGGCACCGAACCTCCGCCGTAAGCCAGTTGAAGGTTTTGTCCTTGAACCAGCGGAATATTGAAACCATTGCTTTGACCAAGTCCGGCATGATTAATATTGATTCCATTCCAAACCAGAGCGGTATGTTCGGGATTGGTTCCTCTGATTCTCGGGGCAATAATTCCACTGCTTCCGTAATTCAGTGAATTAAGTCCGAATTGTGTTTGAAGTGCATTATAGGAATTGGGAACTGAAGGATTTATGGAAAAGTTTTCCTTGAAATCATAAACCAGTAAGGAGGTATTCTGATCCGACCATTGCGGTGATTCAATGATAACCTCTTTAAGCGTGTCCGACCACTGAGCTCGTGATATCGACGGAATCAAGCACACACATACATACATTAAAATCCCAGCTCTCAATTTTTATTCATTAGATAATAAAAATCTCAAAGCCTTTGGATTGGAAGAATAAATGAAAAAACAACAAGTGTTTATCACCTATGCCTTTCACCCGAAAGCATTGATATTGTGTATTATGGCAGGTCTCCTGGCTCACCCGTTTTTACCGCCTTCCCGTCTAGCGACAGTGGCTGTAGTGTAAAAACATGTTACTTTCCAAAATGGAAAGGGGGCTTACAGTTGCGGGGACAGCTCCGGGATTACACCGGATTCCCTATTAAGTTTCGTTTTTAGAGAAACACCTATAATACCACAACAAAGGTCTGGGAAATTGTTGGATTGGCAAAATGATAGACTCCGGTTTCAAGTAATCGAATGACGAAAACATAATTTTTTCAACTTAGAATTCGTCATTCCAAGGCTTGCTTGCCCTGAAGTCAAAAAGTGTATTTTATGGGTCCTTGGAATCTGAATTTCTATTTCAATGAAACAAGCGTAATCCCATCTCCTCCCCTTTCTACATGTTCACTTTCAAAGTTTTTAACTTGTGAGTATGCTTTAAGTTGCTCGCGAATCACTTTTCTCAAAATGCCATCGCCTTTGCCATGTAGGATTGACAATTCTTTTATTCCTGCCATTATTGCCCTATCGATAAACCTTTCCAGTTCGTCGATGGCATCGTTCGCCCGCTTTCCGCGAACATCTAAATTGGGTGAAAAGGATACAGGATCGATTTTGGTAAAAGAAGAATATCCGGCTGATTCATTTTTTGATTTCACAGGACCGGAGAGTTTTTTAAGCTTTTTCAGTTTTACATAGGAACGTATATTCCCAATTGCGATCTCTGCTTCCTTGCCCTTAATATTAATGACTTCTCCTTTAGCTCCTGAGTCAATAAGCTCCACTTCGTCGCCAATCCCTATTGGTCCACTTGGTACATCCACCTTTTCTTTCTTCTCCTTTTCAGGCACCTTTTTGAAATTGGAAAGCGATTCCTCGGTATTATCGAGATACTTATTAAGGTTTTCTCTTAACTCTTTAGTCTTACTTTTATCCGCCTGAATTTCGCGTATTTCCCTGATTGTTTTTTCAATACGCTTGTTTGCACCTTTTACAATCCCAGCTGCTTCTTTTTTTGCCTGCTCAATCAATTCTTTTCTCTCCGATTGTAGTTTTTCTTTCATGGCGCGATATTGAGAGGCCACTTTATCAAGGTTTGCATCTTTCTTACTCATATTTCTATTGAGTTCTTCAAGCTCCTTTTTTTCCGCCTCCAATTCATTTAGCATTCTATCGTATTCGATCTGACTATAACCAATATTGCCTTTTGCTTTATCCAAAATATGTTGAGGTAGACCTATTTTTTCAGCTACTTCAAATGCAAATGAGCTTCCGGGCTTGCCCATTTCAAGTTTGTACAAGGGCTCCATATTTTCAAGGTCAAATAGCATAGCGCCATTGATCAGTCCTTCCGTTTTATCTGCAAAGGCTTTAAGATTTGAATAATGGGTGTTAATCAATCCTTTGCACTTTTTATTATTCAATTCCTCGAGTATCACCTCTGCAATTGCACCGCCAAACTGGGGATCGGTACCGGTTCCAAACTCGTCGAGAAGAATGAGTGATTTACCTCCCGCATATTTCAGCATTTCCCGCATATTGGTCAAGTGTGAACTGTATGTACTCAGATCATTTTCAATGGACTGCTCATCGCCGATATCGATAAAAATATCATTGAAAATGACCATCTCGGATTTTTCAGAAAGCGATACAGGAAGACCGCATTGATACATATAAACAAGAATTCCCAAACTTGTTAAGGCCACTGATTTCCCGCCTGCATTGGGGCCTGAAATAAGTAAAATCCTGTTTTTCTCGTTGATTTCCAGATCAAGTGGAATTACTTCCTTATTTAGCTCTTTGTGATGTACAAATAGCAAGGGATGCCTGGCATCGATCAATTTGAGTTGGCCTGATTTAGATAATTGAGGGAATTTGGCGTTTATCCTCACAGCCAGCTTTGCTCTTGAACGAATTATGTCGAGGTCTGCCAGAAAATGCATTGAAACTTCGATTTCATTGATATGCGTTCTGATGTCTTTAGTAACTTCAGTTAAAATCCTAATTATTTCACGGCGTTCCTCGGTAATTAAATCCTGCAATTCGTTATTCATCTCAAAAACCTCCGAAGGTTCCACAAAGGCAGTCTGTCCGGTAGATGAATGTGCGTGTACATAACCACGAATCGCTCTTTTATTTTCAACTGCCATAGGAATAACAAGGCGGCCATTTCTAATAGTAATTTCAGTCTGTTCAGCCAGATAGCCTTTCTCTTTGGCGCTTTGATAGGTATCGTTCATCGAACGTCTGACACGGCTTTCGATAACCCGAATATCCGAGCGTATTTCTCTGAGTTTTTCGGAAGCATCATCCCTAATTTCTCCTTTGGAATCTATAACCTCAATTATCAGCGAAATGATGATATCTCTAGATTCAAGAGAGGGTGAAGCTACGTTCAGGCTTGAATAAATACCACTCTCATCATCCTCAAAAAATTCCAACCATTGGTCGCTGAGTTGAAGAAGTTGTCGAATTTGAAGTAGTTCTTCGGGTTCAAGAAAGGAATTTGCCACTTTTGCCTTTTGAAGATGCGGGCGTATATCTTCGAAATATATTTTGGGATAAAGTGCATCTTCATCAATCAGATGTTTGAAAATTTCATTTTGTTGTTGCCATATTTTAATCCGATCCGGATTATTGGAAAAAGAAATATCTTTAACTTTTTCTTTTCCCATATTTGTCAAACAGTCTTCTTCAAGCCATTTTCTTATTTCTGGAAAATTGAGTTTAGACTCAAATTGTATTTCGGGATAGAGCATATATTGCAAAACTAAAAACTGAATAATTGTTTTTGAGTTTTATTTACATTACCATGTTTTTTTTATGCAACCTAAAACAGTATTCAGAATTTTGATAATTTTTCTAACAGCAATTGCAATTTTCATTTCTGCGGTCTTTCTGATTGGCTATGTTGTATCAGCTCCTGTGTACAAGGGAGAAGCATTGGCGCATTTTGATGGTAAACAGTTCAAAAATTCAAGCGGTATTGAAGCCAAAGGTTTTGGCGATGTGTTCAAATTTTTGCTCAACAGACAAAGAGAGCCATGGGCAAAGAACATGGACCTAGCCATCGGACCCGCTCCGGAATCTAACCCCGACCCTGATAAAATTAAAATCACTTTTGTAAACCATTCTACATTTTTAATTCAATATAAGGGCCTCAATATCCTAACAGACCCTGTTTGGAGTCAAAGAACAAGTCCTTTTCAGTTTGCAGGGCCTGAAAGAATGCGCCCGCCTGGAATAAAATTTGAAGACCTTCCGAAAATCGATCTCATTATAATCTCGCACAATCATTATGATCATCTCGATGCCAATACCATGAAAAAATTGGCTGTAAAATTCAATCCTAAAGTGATTTCTCCATTGGGTGTTTCGGCTTTTATCAAAAAACTGGGTTTTGATAATACAATTGATCTGGATTGGTGGGAAATGTCAGTTTTTCAGGATTTGAAAATTACCGCGGTGCCCGCGCAGCATTTCTCAGGCAGAGGCATGTTCGATAGAAATGCTACCCTATGGGCTGGTTATGTTATACATAGCGCAGACAAAAAAATCTATTTTGCAGGCGATTCAGGCTATGATAAAAATATATTCATAGAGATAGGAAGACATTTTGATTCGATGGATGTTTCAATGATTCCTATTGGAGCTTATAAACCGCGTTGGTTTATGTCCGCCATCCATGTAGATCCAAAAGAAGCCTTGCTTATTCATAAGGATGTAAATAGTAAAAAAAGTATCGCCATGCATTTTGGTACCTTCCCGCTCGCTGATGATGGGCAGAATGATCCAATAAAAGAGCTTAATGAAGAATTATCAGAATCAAATATTGAAAAGGAGAATTTTATCATCCCAAAGGAGGGAGAAGGAAAGTATTATTAAGCAATAGAGTTGATTTTTTGTCAAAAATCTATTATTTGAAATAGTTTTTTATTACTTGCTCTGATTTTTTTCTCTGAGGGGTAAAAGTAGAAGTTTGAGGCCCTCCAAAACGATGGTAGGGGCTTTTCCAGTTCCAGATAAATACACCTTCACACCAATCTTCTTTCCATACCGTTTCAAAAAAAACCTTGAAACACTGCGCTTGCATATCTTCAGATGCTGATTGATTTTTTCCCTTCCTTCCCCAATGTTCATCCCAAAGCCATGGTTCCACACCCGCATTGACAGAGCTTCTATAACCCAGTTCAGTTATAAGTACCGGTTTGTTAAATTTCTCACTAAGCTTTTTAATGTTTTCACAGTATTTCAGCCATTGTGCTTCCATGTAGGTATAATTGGATGAATCCAGACTTGAAATTGGAAAATAAGCCTGAATTCCTATGTAATCCAATTCATTCCAAAATGTGATCTTTTCGTATTCATCATACCAATTAGCCGCATAGCACAATTTCCCCGAGTAAACATTTCGAACATTCTTTATTATGCTTTTCCAGAATTCGGGTTTGGCCAAAACAAGTTGCTTTAGTTCCGTACCAATGCAGAGCATAGCAATACTCTCCTCTTGACAAATTTCTGCATAATTCAAGATTGCTTTTTCATATGACCTTGCCCAACCATGCCAATTATTGCTGTCAGGTTCAATAGCTTCTCTCCATTCTCCATTTTTAACACCCACCGGCCATATATGAGGTTTTAGAATTAGATCAAGTCCATTTTTCCGACAAATCCGAGCCATTTGGATAATCCCCTCTTCGCGCTCTGTCCATTCATAGCTATTCTTTCCCGGAGATATGACCGTATCGGTATTCAATCCTCTTTGATAAAGAAATGGAACAAGAACAATTGAATTAATATTTAAATCTTTTAACCGTTCCAATTCCAGCGAATCAATTTCTTCTCTGGCAAAAAGGTGGATGGATTTGAATCTATTCCTATTTGAAAGATTATCGCGGGAGTATTCACCCGGATATTGCTGACAAGCACTTAAAATAAGCAGTACAAATAAATTGATAATAAATAAGCCTCTATCTGATATGCAAGGTGATATAATTATGGACTTATATGAGTATTTTGTTAATTTCAAAACTCTTTACAATTAGAACAGAACCCAATCTTCAATTTTATAATGAAAAATTTATCAATCATTTTATCCTTCTTTTTTCTAATTGGCTGTGCTAAAAAAGAAGAAAAACAGATCGAAATCCCCAAAGTAGAAAGCTACACAATTGAACAGTTTTTTGATAATCTCAGTGTTGGCGGAGGATATTTTTCTCCGGACGAAAGTAAATTGTTGATTCATCACAATAAAACCGGCATTTACAATATTTACGAAATGTCTGTGGGGAGCGGAGAAGAAAGTCCGATCACGGAATCCGATAGCAGCTCAATTTTCGCCATTTCCTATTTCCCAAATGATGAGCGCATTCTCTTTTCGATGGACAATAATGGCGATGAAATTAGCCATATTTATATGCGCGACCTGGATGGCACAATTACAGATCTGACACCTGCTGAAGGAGCAAAAGCAAGTTTTGCCGGTTGGGCCTACGACTTAAAAAGTTTTTTCTATCTGACCAATGAAAGGGACCCCAAATATTTCGATCTCTATGATCTTCAATTGAGTGATTTGAGCAGTAAAAAGATTTACGAGAATAAAGACGGAATGAGTTTTTCAGGTATTTCTGATAATAAAAAATTCATAACACTTCAAAAAAGCAATACCACAAGCGATAATGACCTCTATTTATACGATCTCAGCAAAAAAGAATTAACCCATATCTCTGAACATGAGGGTTCTGCCACCTACTCCGCTGCTGAATTTAGCAGAGACAATCAAAAGCTTTATTATTTAACCGATGAAGGCGCAGAGTTTACCTATTTAATGGCTTACGATATAAATACCGGTGAAAAAACCAAAATTATGGATTCAGATTGGGATATCTCATATGCCTATTTTTCATATTCTGGCAAATACAGAGTTGTAGGAAAAAATGAAGATGCCAAAACTACGATTACAATTACAAATATGGAGAGCGGGGAAAAAGTAGAACTCCCGGATTTTGGCAACATTGATATCAAGGGTGTAAACATTAGCCGAAGTGAAAAAGCGATGCGAATGACAGTTGGAAGTTCGAAATCGCCAAATGACCTGTATTACTACAATTTTGAATCAGGAGAATTTACAAGATTGACCAATTCGCTCAATCCTGAAATCGAAGAAAATAATCTGGTAGAAGCGGAAGTGGTTCGATACGAATCTTTTGACGGCACACAGATTCCTGCTATCTATTATAAACCAATTCAGGCTACTTCAGACAATAAAGTGCCGGCCCTTGTTTGGGTTCATGGCGGGCCCGGAGGACAAAGTCGAACAGGTTTTTCTTCACTTATTCAATACCTTGTCAATCACGGCTATGCCATCATTGCAGTCAATAACAGAGGTAGCAGTGGCTATGGAAAGACTTTTTATCAAATGGATGACCAAAATCACGGTGAAGGCGATTTGATGGATTGTATTAAAGCCAAAGATTTTCTGGCCCAACAGAACTACATCGACACAAGTAAAATTGGGATAATTGGCGGCTCCTATGGCGGTTATATGGTTATGGCAGCATTGACTTTAGAACCTGAGGCTTTTGATGTAGGTGTCAATATTTTTGGCGTTACAAATTGGTTAAGAACACTCAAGTCCATTCCACCATATTGGGAAAGTTTCAGGGAAGCCCTGTATGCTGAAATGGGTAATCCTTTTACAGAAGATTCAATTCGGTTAAGAAAAATTTCACCTCTCTTTAATGCGGAAAATATTGTTAAACCGCTAATGGTATTGCAGGGTGCTAATGACCCGAGAGTATTGCAGGTGGAGTCAGATGAAATAGTGCAAGCCGCGAGAGCCAATGAAGTTCCTGTTGAGTATGTTCTTTTTGAAGATGAAGGTCATGGCTTTCTGAAAAAAGAAAATCAAATCGAAGCCTATGGGAAAATTCTTGAGTTTCTGGATCAATACTTGTCTAAAAAAGAAGATTACAATAAAAACAACATAAAAAACAGTTAGATGAAAAGGGTAACAGGACTCGGCGGGATATTTTTTAAATCTGAGGATCCCGATAAATCAAAAGAATGGTATAAAAAACACCTGGGATTAAATACGAATCAATACGGCGCTACTTTTCACTGGCGTCATGCTGATGAACCCGATAAAAAGGGGCGGACAGAATGGGGGCCTTTTGATAAAAATACCGAATACATGAATCCCTCAAAAAAAGATTTTATGATCAATTACAGGGTAGATAATTTGGAAAAACTTCTTGAGGCACTCAAAAAAGAAGGCGTACAAATCGTAGGTGAAATGGAAACCTATGAATACGGCAAATTTGGCTGGATCATGGATCCGGACGGTGTTAAAATAGAGCTTTGGGAACCTCTGGATGAATCGGTACTTTAATTATTCATCAAGACGGATAGCTCTTATCTGATGTAAAGCCTTCTCCACTTCGGTTACCGGCAGATCACATACTTTGTTTTTACAAACAAATAGTGTTGTTTGCCCCGCTATATATTTGTTTTTGAGTAAAGGAAGTTCACTTTCTTTTGCCGAGCCCATTTTAATGGTCAAAGGCAAATAATTAAGATCAATTTTCTGTCTGTATTCACTGTATTTTTTTCCCGAAATGGCCAATTCAATGACCGGATAATTAAATCTGATTAGAAGTGCAGACCATTTTGAATAATACAATCCGTATTTCTCAAGGTCATCCCTGACAAAAGATAACATCTCTTCGGCTTTTTCCATGTAGAACTCTTCATCGTACATTTTTGCCAAATTGAAAAGGTTATGAGCCATTACAGAATTCGAAGCCGGGATGACATTGTCTGTCACTTCCTTTTTTCTTGCAATTAAAGCCTGATCTTCAGAAGAAGTATAAAAGAGCATCGCATTGCCGGAGTCAGAGAAATTCTTTATTGCATAATCCGTTAGAAGCTTTGATTTTTCCAACCACTTTACTTCAAAAGTTACCTGGTATAAAGAAAAGTAGGCAGAAGAAAGCAAGGCGTAATCATCGAGAAAAGCATTGATAACTGACTTTCCATCTTTATGGTTTCTCAATAATTTTCCATTTGCACTGAGCATATGCTTATCCAGAAATTCGGCATTTCTAATTGCTGCATTTAAAAAATTTTGATCAGAAAATGCTTTGTAGGCGTCTATATAGCCCTCTATCATTAAAGCATTCCAGGATGTGAGCGCTTTATCGTCCAATCCGGGACGGGTTCTCTTATCTCTTACCTCTAAAAGTTTGGATTTGGCATTTTCCCATTTACTTAGCAATTCTTCGCGACTCAGATTTTCGTCTTTAGCCAGTTCTTCCCAGGATTTTTCCCGAATCAATACATTATTTCCATGCTCCCAGTTTCCCGCATCAGTGATGTTAAAAACTTTATTAAAAATAGTTTTATCCGCAGCCAATACTTCTTCAAATTCATCTTTACTCCATACATAGAATTTACCTTCCTCCCCTTCGCTATCGGCATCAATGGCAGAATAAAATTGTCCGGCCTCACCAGTCATTTCCCGTTCAATAAATTCCAGACTTTCGTATACCACTTCTTTATATAAAGGTTTTTTAAACACCTGATAGGCTTGGCTGTATAATGAAACCAATTGGGCATTATCGTAAAGCATTTTTTCAAAATGGGGCACTTTCCAGTATCTGTCGGTGCTGTAACGGGCAAAACCACCGCCAACGGCATCGTAAATTCCTCCCATAGCCATTTTATCCAGGCTCAGTTCCAAAATTTGACGTACTTCCAGGTCACCTTCTAGGTATTGATATTGCAATAAAAAATCCAAACCTACCGGCATTGGAAATTTTGGTGCTTTATCCTGACCACCCCATTTATTATCCATTTTTGGCATCCAGGCTGCCACAATTTTTCTCAATTCCTCCTTTTCATAATCCCCGCTTTGTGAAGGATCGAGATTAGATTCAACCATGCGAATACCTTCTGTCAGTTTCTGCGCTTGCTCCAATGCTTTCGCGGGCTCCTGAGTGTAAAATTTCTGTACATTTTGCAAGAGTTGCATCCATTGTGTTTTTGGGAAATAAGTGCCAGCGAAAATGGGTCTGCCATCGGGCAGGGCAATTGCATTCAGTGGCCAACCTCCACTGCCTGATATCAATTGAGCCGCTTCCATATAAATCTGATCAATGTCAGGACGTTCTTCCCTATCCACCTTAATGGATACAAAATGTTCATTCATCAGCTGAGCAACTGCAGAATCTTCAAATGATTCATGCTCCATTACATGACACCAATGGCAGGAAGAATAGCCAATCGATATAATTAATAATTTATTTTCGCTTTTGGCTTTTTTCAACGCCTCTTCTCCCCAGGGATACCAATCCACAGGATTATGGGCATGTTGTAAGAGATATGGACTGGATTCATTGATAAGTTTATTGGTATGCATTTTTTCCTGACTTTGAGCGCATGAAAACAAAATGGTCAGCAAGATAAATATCCTGAGAGTGATTTTTGATATCTTTAAAAGGTCCATTTTGTTTTTGAAATAAATCATTTTGTCTTTGCAAAGGTTTAAATAAAAAAAAGAATTATGGCAGAGTTTAAGCTAATTCACAAAATCCTTCCGGCACACCCTGTAGATATGGGCGGCTTTCCCGTACTGCAGCCTATTCCTACACAAAATGTAGAGCAAATAGATCCTTTTCTTCTTTTGCATCATGCCAGAGTAAAAGTGCCACAAAATAGAAGAGCCAATGATGTAGGTATTGGCCCCCATCCACATCGGGGCTTTAGCCCGGTTACTTTTATTTTTGAAGGCGATGTTCACCATAGAGATTCACTTGGAAATAGCAGCATTATTAAGGAAGGTGGTACCCAATGGGTCGACGCGGGTCAGGGAATAATTCATAGCGAAAGACCGTCCAAAGCTCTGATTGAAAAAGGTGGGTACCAGGAAATAATTCAACTCTGGATCAATGTAAGGGCCGATAAAAAAATGAATCCTGCCAATTATCAGGCGCTGGACGAAGCTTCAACACCATTGACAGATTCAAGTGCCGAGGGAAAATCGGTAAGAGTAGTTTCAGGAGAATTCGAGGGCATAAAAGGCCCTGTTCAGAGCAATTCGGAAATTATTGCTTTACGTTTAAACTTTAAAAAAGATAAAGAATACCTATTTAGAATTCCCGATGGTTATAACTCATTTATTTACCTATTGGATGGAGCTGTAGAATTCAATAAGAAATTTCCTGTTGAGGGAAAAAATCTTGTTTGGTTTAAAAATGATGGAGATACCATTCATCTAAAGACCGAATCGGATTTTCGCGGCATTTTGCTGGCAGGCAAACCTTTGAACGAACCATTGGAAACTTATGGACCATTTGTAATGAATACTCAAAGCCAAATCATGCAGGCCATGCGAGATTATCAAATGGGTAAAATGGGAGTTTTAATAGAAGAATTTGATGAATGATGCCAGGGAAAAACTTGCCAACTTAATTAAAAAGTCTGTTGAGCTAAATGAAATAGAACTAGCTCATTTTCTGAATAAATGGCAGCCTTTTTCAATGCAATCGGGTGAATTTTTGGTAAAAGCCGGTGCCATAGACCCCTATTTCTATTTTGTGATACAGGGTGTGCAAAAATTATATTTTATTGACAAGAAAGGCGAAGAACATATTTTGGGTTTTTCTTTTGAAGGAAGTTTCTCCGGTGATTTTCAATCTTTTCTGTATCTGGAAAAGTCTGAATTCTATGTTGAAAGCATTAGTCCTTCAAGTTTTTTAAGAATCAATTATGAGGACTGGCAAAGTAGTTTTGAACAAATTCCAATGCTATTTCAATGGTATTCTGAGTTTTTAAAAGACATTCTCTTTGGCCGGATTAAAAGAGAAATAGAAATGCAAAGCTGCACTGCCGAAGAGCGCTTTAAAGCCTTTATGAAACGAGCTCCAAAACCATTATTGCAAATTCCTCAAAAATACCTCGCTTCCTATTTGGGCATGAGCCCTGAAACATTTAGCCGGATGCGAGCCAAACGTATTTCTTGATTTGGATCAAGAGAGATATTGAATGTGATTTGTTGATTTGTAAAAATTATAAAAATGGAAATCCAATTGTATTTCTCCGAATTAGAAAAAAACTGGGAAGAGGTAAATAGCATTTTAAAAAAATGGCAGCAATTGGATGCTCATCTGCTCAAGAAAAAGCCCTCTGCTGAAAAGTGGAGCGCATTGGAATGCATTGATCATTTAAATCAAACCTACCAGGTCTATATTCCCAATTTGAATAAGGCATTAAATGATGTACCTAAAAACCCTCAAAAAAAATATAAAGCAGGACTATTTGGAGATATAATGGTCAGCTCAGTCGGTTTAAAATCAAACGGAAAAGCAAAAATGCCGATGAAAACGTTTGACTTTTTCGAACCCGGTAAATTGGATAATCTCAATAAAGAAGAGGTGTTTGATCGTTTTTTTGAATTCCATGAAAAGTTAAGGGGCTTTATTCAAAATTCTAAAGACCTGGATATCAACAAAATAAAAGTACAAAGTGCTTTATCCTGGCTAAAATTGAGATTGGGGGTTTGTTTTTTATTTCTGTTAAACCATGAATTAAGACATATCGCTCAAGCTAAAAGGGCAATGAATAATTCTTAAATAGGAATGCTTTTTATAAATTGAATCCATAAGCCTGTATATGAGATTCAATGCAATTCTGTCAACGCTTCTTTTATTTCCTTTGCTGCCTTTATTTGGACAAGAGAATATCAGTGAATTAGAATCCAATCCCAACATCGATTCATTGCTTAAAATTTTGGATGTAACACAAGAAGACAGCAATACGGTAAATCATTTGCATGACCTGGCCTATGAATACAAATTCATTGGAGAAATAGAAGAATCTCAAATTTACGCCGATAAAACGCTTGCCTTATCTCAAAATATAAACTGGCACAAAGGCCGTGGGAAAGCATACAATATTATGGGTACCATTGGCCTGGCAAAGTCGCAATACGATTCCTCTATTGCATTTTTTGAGCGGGCCCTTGAAATTGCCGACTCCTTTGATCTGGAATCGTTAAAGGGTACAGTTTTGGTAAATCAAAGTAATGTTTACTCAGAGCGTTCGGATTATTCAAAAGCGTTGGAATTGTTGCACGAAGGCTTAAAAGTATTGGAAAAATTGAATGATGATCAACGCATCGGTGGCGCCCTGACCAATATTGGAATCATTTATTATTATCAGCAGGAATTTGATACTGCCTTACATTATTATGAGCGTGCCATACATATTTTTAAAAAGCTCAATGATATTAAGAGTTTATCCTACGGCTATACCAATATTGGTGGGATTTACGCCAACCAGGGAAAATTTACCAAATCCCTGTATTTTTTTAAGAAATCGGCCGAATACAAATTACAATACAAAGACTATAACGGGCTTAGCATTATCTACCAAAACATTGCCGAAATCTTAAATCATCTTTATAGCTTTCCCCTTGATTCTCTTAATACATTTCACGATTTATATCAATATGCCAATATTGATGATGTAAAAAACAGTCTTCAGGATTCAGCCAAATACTACCTGAAAAAAGGCATAAAAATAGCCAGACAAATAAACAGTCCCTACAATATTATGCAATCCTATAGCACTCTTGGAGCTATCTATTTTACTAATCAGGAATACCGCAAAGCGATTAATGCTTTTTTGCAGGCACTTAAGATGTCTCAGGAAATCGGCGCGAAGCAAAATCAATTGTACCATTACAATCATTTGTATGACACATACAAATCCATTAAGAAATACGACAGCGCTTTGGTCTATCACGAATTATATACCAATCTGAAAGACAGTATTTTTTCACAGGAAAAACAACAGGAAATAGGCCGCCAGGAAGCAAAATACGAATATGAAAAAAAGCAGGCTTTGCAAGATGCTGAATATCAAAAACAATTGGCCCTAGATCAGGAGGAATTAAAAAGACAAAGGATGGGACAATTGTTTCTCAGCGCCATCATTTTTATAGTAATAGTCGTATCATTTTTTATTTATCGTGCCTTGAGGCTTTCAAGAAAACAGAGGCGGGAAATTGAAGATCAGAAAATGATCATTGAAAAGAAGAACCTTGAAATACTTTCATCCATTCGATATGCCAGCAGAATTCAAAATGCATTATTAAAAGAAGAAGAAACCGTAGCGCCCGTACTTCCGGAACATTTCGTCTTTTTCAGGCCAAGGGATATAGTTTCCGGTGATTTTTACTGGAGCGTGAAGCAGGATAACTGGTGGTATCTGGCTGTGGCAGATTGTACAGGCCATGGTGTGCCAGGAGCATTTTTAACGATGTTAGGGACTGCTTATCTAAATGAGATCATAAGTACGGAGGTTCACATTACCCCTGATTTGATATTAAATCAATTGAGGGAAAAAATTGTCAATCAATTAAGTCAGTCAGAAGATATCGAAGACAGCAAAGATGGAATGGATATTTCGCTCATCGCTCTCAATCTAAATACTTTGGAAGCAGAATGGGCCGGCGCCAACAATCCTATTTACATCATTCGGGAAAAGCGATCAGAGGCGATTGAAATAATGGAAAGCGAACAATTTGTACTGGCCGAAATAAAAGGCGATAAACAACCGATTGGATTTTCAAGTCATCAAAAGCCATTTACCAAACATCATATCAAATTTAAAAAAGGTGAGTTATTCTATTTAATGTCCGATGGCTTTGCCGATCAGTTTGGAGGACCAAAAAATAAAAAATACCGTTATAAACCACTTAAACAATTGGTTTTGAATCTGGTGGAATCCGACATTCACGAACAGAAAAATGTATTAAGCAAAGAATTTGATGATTGGAAAGGCAATCAAGATCAACTGGATGATGTTTGTGTACTGGGTGTCAGAGTTTAGTTAATCCCGAAGGCCTAATTCAAGTTATAACCATTTCAATCTAGCGCCCAAATATACCATTCGCCCAAATACAGGTGCCCAAACTAAGGAAGCATCAAAATATTCTCCATAAGGGTCATCAGCAGAAATAATCGGGTTCGACTGACGGAAATTTAAAATATTTTCAGATCCTAAATAAATGTCGAAACGTTCGTTAAAGGTTTTGGTAATTTGAGCATTCATTAAGTAAAAATCTGGTGAATTCGCTCTTAGCCTGAATGATTCAGGATTACTTTGGGTTGAAGGCAAACGCTTGCTTCCATTCCAGTTGAGGGTCCAATCAAAACTCCAGTAATTCCTTGTTTTGTATTCAAGATTGATAAATGCCCTGTGTTGAGAAATCAAGGGTTTTTGAAGAATGTCAAAATGATATTGCGTTTTTACATCGTACCAGCGATAGGCCAGGCGCATGTCCAGCCGGTTGATCAATTCGTAATCCAATTGGGCCTGAATACTGTTCGAATAAGAACGCCCATTCAAATTATAAAATAATACCTGCTGTGGACTTCGATCGTAATCTACTACAATTTGATTCTCAAAATCTGTACGATACAAATCAAGAATCAATGCGCCTTCTCTGTAATCCAGTTCAAATTTTTGAATCAGATTTATTCCATAGTTCCAGGATACTTCTGCATCAAGGCCATAGGGACTTGATTCATTTTGAGAAAATACTCTGATATCGCGAGCCGAAGCAAAAATTTGTTGGTTTTCTGCAAAAATACTAGCCGTGCGTAATGATCTTCCAGCGGATAGTTTAATAGTGGTTTTTTCAAAAATGCCATACCGTAAATGCAGTCTTGGCGTTAAAAAAGTACCGTATGAATTATGGTGATCCGCTCGAAGTCCAACTACCAACGTAAAACGATCATTTGGCAAAAAAGTAT
The DNA here is from genome assembly GCA_014323545.1 of Hyphobacterium sp. CCMP332. NCBI lineage: Bacteria > Pseudomonadati > Pseudomonadota > Alphaproteobacteria > Maricaulales > Maricaulaceae > Hyphobacterium > Hyphobacterium sp. CCMP332. Next base: position 2,892,936 of record CP058647.1, on the reverse strand, counting down.
ACTCTGTAAAAAGACCCGGCACATATTCATCTCTCAAAAAATCTATTGAATCGACTTGTTCATTAAAATTATCCTGCTGATAACTCAGTCCCATTTTTACCACATGAGCGGTATTGGAAATAATTGATTGATAAATCCAATTGAAATAAAGACTTCTCTGTCGGGCATCGTAGGTTCTCATTCCATAATTAGAATTTTGTTCGTGGAAGGTTCCATTCAATTGAATACCGGTACTCCTCCATGGTTTTCCTTGCCATATTTTTCCAGTTTTTGCCCATACATCCATTCTTTGTGTCATATGATTCAGTCGCCATACTCCGTGGTTTTCATTGATCTTTCCGGATAATTGTCCACCTTCATTATCAACGAATAATGCTCTGACACCTACCTGGCTAAAATATCCCTTACCCCAATCAAACTTCCAGCGGTTTAAAGCAATCAGTTTATTTGAAAGGGGCATGTCGCGAAAGCCATCGGAATTATTATCATTTTCGATTGATAGATTTCGCAATTGAATCATGGATGCCGTACTTACCCTCTTGCTAATATCAGACCTGACATCTCCATTGAATTCCATGGCCGAGCCTGCATTGCCATAAACATTCATCATGGCCTTTTTGCCAGATTCAGCTTTTTTGAGTTCAATGTTGATTTGTCCCACAACACTTTCAAAACCATTTACAACAGATCCACTTCCCTTGCTTATCTGCATACTTTGAATCCAGGTGCCGGGGTAAAACTGCAATCCATTGACAGCACCGATTCCCCTGAGATCGGGAATCATTTCTCTGGTAATAAGAATATTGGGACCGGAAAGTCCGAGCATTTGAATTTGACGTGTACCGGTAATTGCATCGGAAAATGAAACATCAATGCTCGGATTGGTTTCAAAACTTTCACTCAGGTTACAACATGCCGCTTTCTGTAATTCCCTTTCACTGACCAAGCTGACATTCAATGGGTCAAGCGTGTTAACCTCCAATCCTCCTACTCTGTGTTCAATTTCAACTTCCTCGAGTAAGCCTGAAAGCATTTTATGATTATGAATAAAATCTTTACCTTTTGTATCGATTGTATCTGTTTCATAACCAACAAAACTTGTAATAAGATAGCGCACCGAATCAGGTTTTTCAATTTCAAACAAGCCCTCAGGATCTGTAGTCGTTTGAATTTTTGAATTCAGCCAAAAAACATTGGCTCCTGCAAGCGGTCCTTTGCCTCCCTCTGCATAATCACCGCCAACTTTACCCTTGAGTATTTCCTGCGTGTATCCTGACTGTGAAAGAATCACAAGTAGAAATAATAAGAAAAAGATTCGCATATCAGTGAACTTTTACTCCATCCTTATAGGAACAGCAAGCAGGAATTTTTTTATAAGCTTCATCATTGGCTTTTAATTCTGAAGTGTCGTGTCCGGCAGCAGCTACAGCCTTATGGATATCCATTAATTCCACTTTATCCTTACGGTAGATGATATGCAAGGTCTGGGAATTTTTGTCCCAATTAACTTTTTTAACTCCATTTAAAAGAGCCGCATTTTCAATCCTGGCTTTGCACATTTCACATACTCCGCTGACATTAAATGCTGTTTCAATTATTTTTTTATCCTGCGAATAGGAATTAATTGTAATAAAAAGACCTAAAATGAAAAATAATATTGATTTATACATGATGATATAATTTAAATTTAAATACTTGATTTTCAGATATTTAAATTTTATATCATGCGTATAATACCAGGGATTGAATAAAAATTCTCGAATTGGATTTTTTGGGAGGAGGTCCTGTATATTGAGGTATCTCCAAAGCATTATTCTTAGAAAATAAAACATCACTTAAGATGAAAACAAGCTTTTCAAATTTCCAATCAGGATCAATACTTTGAAAATGGTTTTGAATTTGGTCATGCTCAATGGAAAGACTAACATGAACGTCTTTACAGCAGCCCTCCATCATTTCGCTTTCTCCACAGCAACATTCATGGCTTTCGTGACCGAATGAAACATCTTTCAATAGTCCCATGCAGTAATGCTGATTTATTCCAAAACCAAGGTTAAAGAATAAGTATATTGATGCTATGGTTGATATAACTGCTCTCAAAGCGATTTTATAAGTACTGTTTTAATTATGTGTTAAAACGTGGATAAATTTAATATTGTTCCATCGCAATTCCAATTTGAGAGTTTTACTCATTGTATTTGAAAACCTTGTCTTATGAACGGATTATTTAAAAAGCTTTTATATTTCTATTTTGATAGGTTTAATTTCAGTTTGAAAATTTTATATACATGAAGTTGGATTATCTATTTTTCGCATTTCTAATATTTGTATCGGCACCAATGTGTGCCCAGGAGCAGTTGGAAAACAACAATCCGGAATACGATTCTGTACTTGCAAAAGAATTAGGCGCTGATGATTACGGAATGAAAAAATATGTCATGGCTTTTTTGAGAAAAGGACCTAACAGAAGTGAAGACAAAGAAGAAAGGGCCAAATTGCAAAGAGCTCATCTCGATAATATCACACAGCTTGCAGAAGCAGGAAAATTGGTTCTAGCCGGTCCGTTTTTTGGCGATGGTGAAATTCGAGGGATTTATATATTTGATGTTCAATCCATTCAGGAGGCAAAAGAACTCACGTCTACCGATCCGGCCATTAAAGCTGGGTCATTGATTATGGACCTGAGGGAATGGTACGGTTCTGCGGCTCTTCTTAAATTAAAAGATATTTATCCAAAAATTTCAAAGAAGAAGATTTGAAAAGAATACTTTTAAAAAAATTTCATTTTGTTCATTTTACTATTCTATTATTTTTACTGAGCTCTTGCAGTCTTGAGTATTATTTAAAAAAAGGAAAGGTACAGTCTCGCAATTTCTCAAAGTCGATTAATTTCGAATACCCCAATCATCTGATAATTGTAAATGCGACCATTGCCGGGAAGGAGAGACGTTTGCTTTTTGATTCCGGTGCCCCGAACATCATATCGCAGGATTTGCAAGAAGAATTGCAACAGAAGGTTAAACTCAGAAATGGCACAATGGATAGTCGCGGTGTCCGGCATATTCTCGACTTCGTTTATATCGATGAAATTGAAATTGCAGGAATTACTGTAAGCAAATCAATTGCAGCAGTATCAGATCTGAATGCTTCAGAAGAAATAAAATGTCTAAATATTGATGGGATTATTGGAAGCAATTTAATGGCAAAACTCAACTGGGAAATTGACTATCAAAAACGAATAATAAATTTCAGCGATTCTAAAACTTTTGAAGATCAACATGATGCAGATATAAAATTGGATTTTAATCCGGACTTCCAGAAAATACCAAAAATTAAACTCGGGCTTGGCACTGAAATTAAAAACAATATCACTTTTGATCTTGGAAGTAATGGCGGAGTTCATTTAAAACCGGAAGATTTGTTGAATACATTTAAACAGGTAAAATCTTATGGATGGGAAAATTCCGCTCTTTTTGGTTCCACTTTTGACACCGCGTATTTTCGTTATACAAATCCGCTTCTCATAGGTAATTCAAGTCTTGGCCCTTATTGGATAAAATGTTCGGAATACTCCGATAGAACCATTGGCAATCGGGTCTGGGACAACTTCAAAGTTCAGATAAATTACAAGGACAAAGTCATTTATTTACATAAACAAAAAGATATACAGCCTTCCAAAGAAGAATTTGGATTTAAACTAAAATACAGAAATGGCCAATGGATTATTGCAACCGTTATCATTGAAAGTCAGGCTTATGATTATGGGTTGCGGCCAGGTGACAAGGTTCTGGAGCTAAATGAGTTCAATCTTTCAGATGCCGGGTTTGAAGATTATTGTGAACAATTTTTATCAGAATCACTCATCCCCAGTGGGAATGACTTAAGAATAAAAGTTTTATCAGGTGTTGATGAAGAGGTTCTGGAACTGGAATTGATTAGAGAAGAATTTTTTACTTTCTGATTACCAGTCTATAACTTTTCTGTCTCTTAAAAATTTGCCATTCGGGATATTTTCTTCTGATGCCAGCCAGGCAATGGTATCTGCACCCTGAATTACATCTCTGGGAGCTGAGCTTCCACCCATCTCGGTTTTTACCCAACCCGGACAAACAGAATTTACCTTTACACCATAAGGTTCCAGCTCATTAGCCAGCAACATGGTTTGTACGTTCAAGCCTGCCTTTGACAATCTATATCCGGCATAGCCTGTGCCCATATCCGAAATAGCACCCATTCCGCTTGAAACATTAATTATCCGGCCTTTACTTTTTTTAAGAAGGGGGATAAACATTCGTGACATTTTTATTGGTCCGTAAAAATTGATTTCCATTATTTTTCGAATCTCATCAAGGTCAACATCAACAAGTCCTTTATTACCCACACCAATTCCTGCATTATTTACAAGCACGTCCAAAGCTCCAAATTCCATTTCCATCCAGGCAGCGATAAAACCTATCTGATCCTCGTCTTGTACATCCAAAGGTTGAAAAGTCACATCAAGATTTTCCGCTTTTAGGATTTCTGCTGCTTTTTTACCATCCGCAACTTTTCTGGCTCCAATAATCACTTTGAAACCCATTTGCCCCAATTGCCGACATACTTCAAATCCGATGCCTCTATTCCCTCCCGTTACTAAAGCTATTTTTGACATTTAACATTAATTATTTTCTGCATAACTTTTTAATGACTTAATACTATTTCTAAGATTTTTAAGCAAAATCATTTTAAGTATAGGTGTCATCAATCTGGAAACAATATTTTTTTGAAAATAGTGAATTTCGACACTTAATTTAACTCCATCTTCCATTTGATCAAGAATGTAATAGCTCAATAATTCCTTAAAAAAAGGAGGATTTTTGTTCTTCTCACCTATAACTCTGTGTTGATCAGAAATATCAGTGGCCACAGTCTCAAATTGAAATTCTTTTTTGTTTATTACACAGATATGTGATGTTCCCAGCCTATTGACCTCATTAGGATTGTATTCCAAGCGATCTACGCCCTTTTGCCAAATTGAGCGAAATGAAAAATTGGCGATGTACTCTATCAGATTATTGATATCCGCATTTATAATTAAGCTGTCTTTTATCGGATTATCAATCCTGTCGGGTGGATTAAACGAAATGGGTTCGGGAATTTTTGAATTTAAATAATTTAAATCGCGATAATAGTATTTTAAAATCCCCGTGCCTTCGTATTCATATTGATCTTTTTGCCAATTTTCGTCGAGTTGATAGCTCGTGAAAAGGCTTTCAGAAAGTAACACATAGGAAGAAGAGGAAATGTTATTTTTTAATAATCTATGAGGAATTACAATATTGTTTCCATGAGGTTTTTTCTTCCCCTGAATATTTAAAAATCCAAGTTCTCCCGAGTGAGCCACAAATTTTAAACTTAATTTTGAAGCAGAGGTACAGGCTCCACAAGTACAAATTCGGTATTTTTCATATTGCAATAAATGCGCATGAAAAGCAATGTACATTTGTTCTGCTTGTTCAATCAGTTGTTGAAACTCAGGTACTTGTTTTTCCTTGTAAAACAATACCGCATCCCCTTCAACTTCTGAAACCTCCATACCCAAAGAATTCTGTTCAATTATGAGCTCTAACAGTTCTGAAATGATGTGCTCACTATGAGAAATCGCTGTGCTATTGACAAAATGACTGAAACCGCTGATATCGGGTATGAATACAATTGATTTTTCCTGATCACTCATCAGGGATCAATATTAGTCATTTGAATTACTCAATTAGTCAATAAGAGGACTAATTTGCTGTATTACTTATCTTTTTTACCAAAAATTGAAAAATGTACGTAGCGTTTGGGTTTTTCTCTGAAGTCGATCAATAGTTTATCCAAATCTGAAGACACAGCATTGAGATTATCATAAAGGGAATCATTGTAAACCAATTTACCCAGGGAGCCTTCACCGGAGGAGATTTGTGTGGTAATGGAATCCATTGAAACCAGAGAACGGTTGAGTGATTTTAAAGTCTTATTGATTTCAATTTGAGTCAGGCTATCCGATACGGAGCGCATATTTTCAAGAATTATTCTTACGTCCTCTGAGCTCTTTTTAAATTCATCCGTACTCGATTTCAAATTGTCCGAAATGGCTTTTAGGTTTTGTCGGTTTTCATATACAATTTTTTGAGATGCTGCCATTAGCTCTTTGGCCTGGACAAACATTTCCTGAATTTCCTTTGAGGCGAAGGCATATGACTTAAAAAATTCGTTGATATTGGTAATGGTAGAATCCAATCCTTCCACAATGGGCATGGCTTTATCTGCAAATACTTCGGGGAGGCTTTTATCCATTCGTCCCTGGATGGTATCGTAATTTTTAGCAGGATTTTTAATATCTCCGGTCTGTAATTCGATTGCTTTGCCGCCAAGTAAATCCGTATCCATTAATAAAGCGACAGCATCTTTACCTACGATCACTTCTTTTGAAACATCGAGACTTACTTTTACACGTGTATTTTCACCTTGTTCGATTGATATGCTAGAAACACGACCTACAGAATATCCATTGACCAAGACCTGATTTGATACTGTTAAACCACTTATTTCTTCATAATAGGCATAATAAGTATGATTGCTTGTCAGGAAGTCGGAACCCTTGAGGAAATTAAATCCAAAATATAGTATGGAGATCGATACCAGGGCTAAAATGCCGATCTTAATTTCTTTATTAAATTTCACAGCGCTAAATTAATTCATTGATTCGATATCCTGCTTATAATCTCTAATTGCTCTGTAAATTGCTGAGGCTAAATAAGTTTGTCCGAGATCATCATTAAGATAGCGCTCCTCCTGATTATGGGTAAGAAAGCCCAGTTCTACAAGCACACTTGGCATTGAAGTTTTCCACAAAACCAGGAAACCTGCTTGTTTTACACCCCTGCTGTGCCGCTGAACTCGATCTTTAAATTGGCCTTCTATTTTTCCCGCAAGGTTGAGGCTGTTATTGATATAAGCGCTTTGATATAGATTGAAAAGTATATAGGATTCGGGTGATTTTGGGTCAAAGCCATCGTAATTTTCCACATGATCTTCTTCCAAGAGAATTACTGAGTTTTCACGAATCACAACTTCCTCTAAATTTTTATCGCTTTTATTTATTCCCATAACCCAGGTTTCCGTTCCATAGGCTCTTTTTTGAGGGTCGGCATTGCAGTGAATGGAAACAAAAAGATCTGCATCATTAACATTGGCAAGTTTGGCTCGTTCATACAATCCGATAAATCGGTCATCTGAACGTGTAAAATAAATTTTTACGTCGGGAAGATATTCTTTAATTATTTTTCCAAGTTCCAGCGAGACGTCCAGGGCAACGTCTTTCTCATTGGAAATTTTTCCAATGCAGCCGGGATCTTTGCCCCCATGACCGGGGTCAATTACAATTTTTACGACTTTTACCTGTTTAGGATTTAAGAAAGAAAATGCCCCCAGGGTAAAAAAAATTGTTAAAATGGAAATGACGGCAATATTTTTGCGCACCTTAGTCCCGGTAATTTGGTGTTGTTCTTGAGTATTACGCAAAATTGTAAATTTTTAATTAATCTGAAAACCCTGTTTTTGAAAATAACAGCTCTAATTTTACTATGCCTCCTCACCATTGTCGGTTATTCTCAAAGCCTTGAGGACGAGAGTGAAATTAAGCCTATTCCTATTCAAAACGAAACTGACAGCCTAATTATTGACAATACTAATATAAGTGTTTTTGACAGCAGTCTGCTTAATGTTGATACATTAAGCGCTGACAGTATAAAAAGCGATAGTATTGCCAGTCCTAAAAGTGATATTAAATCGACAGTATTTTACAGTGCAAGAGATTCAATCGTTACAAATATTCTAAACAAAAAGGCATTTCTGTACGGCGATGCTAAAGTAACTTATGGCGATATTGAGCTTGAAGCAGATGAAATCGCTATCAACTGGGAATTAAATGAGCTTGAAGCGAATTATACTTTGGATTCTGCAGGTGAGAAAGTCGGCAAACCGGTTTTTAAAGAAGGAAGTCAAACTTTTGAAGCCGACAAAATCCGCTATAATTTCAAAACTAAAAAGGGCATAGTATCCGGTGTAATTACACAACAAGGTGAAGGTTTTGTCCATGGTGAAAGAGTAAAAGTGAATGAAAAAAATGAATCTTTTATCGATGATGCCTTATACACTACCTGCAACCTGCCCGATCCGCATTTCAGAATTAGGGCAAGAAAAATTAAAATGATACCCGAAAAACGCGTGATCACGGGCCCTTTTAATCTTGTAATCAATGATGTGCCTACGCCAATTGGATTTGCTTTTGGAATGTTTCCAATTCCCAAGGAAAAAGCCTCCGGTGTAATAATTCCAAAATACGGTGAATCATCGGACAGGGGATTCTTTTTGAGAGATGGGGGCTATTATTGGGCCGTCGGAGATTATATGGGACTAAAGTTTCTCGGAGAAATTTATACCAATGGATCCTGGGGGACCCAGTTTAACAATACCTACAAAAAACGCTATGGATTTGATGGCAATCTCAACTTTAGATTTAATAAAAGGATTCAGGGCGAAGACGATGAAGAAACAATTCTCGAAGATTTCTGGCTAAAATGGAGACATAGCCCGGTTCAAAAAGGAACTTACGGTGGGCGATTTAGCGCAGATGTAAGTCTGGGTTCACAAAATTACAACCAGCGGAATTCATTTAATATTGATGAGTTACAGACTGCCACGTTTAATTCGAATATTTCCTATAGCAAGGCCATTAGAAATACGCCTTTTTCATTCAACTCATCATTAAGACAATCACAAAATACAAGAACTGGGGTTATGGATGTTACCTTACCTGATTTTAACTTATCGATGGCAAGACAAAGTCCTTTTAAGAAGATTCGACCTCTTCGGAAAATTGAACCCCTCAATAAATTCAATATCAGCTACAACGGAACTTTTAGAAATCAATTGGACAATCGATTAATTAATACGACAAGTGTGCAGGGAATTGATGTGAGAAATGGTGTCAATGAGCGGGAAGGAACGGATAGCGATGTATTTAAAGCAAATGGAGATAATTTTGACTTAATGTGGGAAAGAAAAAGAATTGGTGCCAGACATACCATTCCCATTAGTACAAGTATGAAAATAATGAAGTATTTTAATCTGAATCCCGGTTTCAATTATACTGAGCGCTGGTATTTTCAGAAATTAGAGTATTTCGATGATTTCAGAAATGAAGGAATACGTGTAGATACACTCGATGGATTTTTCAGAACCGGAGAATGGAGTACTTCAACTGGTGTTACAACCCGTCTTTATGGAACTTTCTTTTTTCCAAAATTTAAAGGTTTGGAGGCCATCAGACATACAATGATCCCCAATATCTCCGGTTCATACCGTCCTGATTTTTCAAAAACATCAAATGCCTATCAGGAAGTCATAATAAATGATACCACAGGTGAAACGAAAAATTTATCGGTTTTTCAAAATGGAATATTTGGTGTTCCTGCTGCAGGTGAAAGTGCCAGTTTAAATTTTAGTCTTACAAACATCCTGGAAGCCAAAGTCAAAAAGAAAAAAGATACAACCGACAGTTTTGATAAAGTAAAACTTCTGGAAAACCTGAATATTTCTTCCGGATACAACTTCGCAGCGGAAGAGTTTGGGTTTAGTAACTTTAATGTAACAGCCCGAACCAAAATCGGCCCTTTCGACATTAACAGTAATGCTACCATTGACCCCTATGTTTACAAATTGGATTCCATAGTAGATGATGTGGTTTATCAAACCAAACGCGAAAGATACTTTTGGAATGAAGGTTTTAAACTAAGCCAACAGGTGAGGCGATACAGCGTAAACATAAGTACGAAATTTAATCCCAAATCCTTTAAAGGCGGAGCAAAACCGGAAGAAGAATCGCTTGAAGATGAAATTCCTCTGGAAGAATTAACCATTCAGGAGCAAGAAGAACTTAGATATATTGAAGAAAACCCCGACCTCTATGTAGATTTTACCATTCCGTGGAACCTGGGTTTGAGGTACACACTTAATCGCAGTAAAAATGGTTTTGAAGAAGCAGTGGTAACTCAGAATCTTCAGTTTAATGGAGATGTTAAACTCACAAATAAATGGAAAGTCGGGTTTAGATCTGCTTTGGATATCACAAAGGGTGAATTTTCAACAACAAGCATATCCATATATCGGGATTTACATTGTTGGCAGATGAGTTTGAACTGGATTCCTTTTCCATCGAGAAGAGCTTCCTTTACATTTGACATAAATGTTAAGGCTTCGATTTTGCAGGATATGAAATTGAGTAAAAGAAACTCTTGGTATGATCGATAGGTATTATAAAGGGTATTTTCATAATTTTACGATCTAAAGGCATTAAATGAGAAATTTATTCGTGTTAGTAATCATCGCCATCCTGATGCTTTCCTGTCAGGATACTTGCGATGAATCCGATTGTTCAGGTCGTTCTGCATTATTCAGTTTCAGGGTATTAAATTCCAATGGTTTTGATATGGTTTATGAACTCAATCAAATCGATAAGGATTCAATCAAAGTTTTGGGCAGTAATCCGGGTGCCATATCAAATTTGCAAAAGGAAATTAGCGTTAAATTATTTGATACCATTCCCGTTTTTCAATTTAGCGTGGATAACGTACACCTCCGGTATTTAATCAGAACAATAACAAGCGATACCACCATCACGGATACGTTAAGAACTGATTATATTTTGGACAATTCCGATTGTTGCGGTGTGGAATTAAGAGAATTCTCGGCCACTTTAAATTCGGAGCCATTATGTGAAGATTGTCAACCTGAAGACGTTTATATCATAGTTCGGGATTAATATCAGCCCTGATATATTTAATTAAATAACCAAATTCATTGTTATTTAACTCATATTCTGACCGAATAATTTGCTATTTTCACAGCTTTTTATGCCTAATTATTCATCATGATTCGACAATATCTTTTTCTCCTATTTGCTTTTATTTTTTCAAATTCAACTGTAAAGGCACAAGTAAACCCTTTTAGTAAGGATATCCCAAAAACACCTTCAGGTGTTCACAGATGTTATACCGAACAAATTGCACATTCGCTTTACGAGCAAAATCCTACCTTTAGAAATACCGTTGATTACGAAGTATTTAATCAATCCAGAAATTCAGGCGCAATCATTGCAAGACTATTTGGAGATAGTGTAATTCGCATTCCTACAGTGGTTCATGTGATTCACAATAATGGATCAGAAAATATTTCGAAAGCACAGATTGAAAGTCAGATTAGAATTTTGAATGAGGATTTTCGTCGAATTTCCGGCACCAATGGCTTTGGTCCTGGCGTAGATACAAAATTTGAATTTTTTCTTGCGAGAAAAGATGAAAACGGTCAATGTACGGATGGAATAGTAAGAGTGCAGAGTTCAAACACTAATAATGGTTCCGATGCAGCCATTAAATCAACTTCGCCGAATTGGGATCCGAATAAATACCTGAATATCTATGTTGTCAATAGTTTATCGGGAGGTACATTGGGATATGCTTATTTGCCTGCATCTATTTTAAGTCAACCCAATTTGGATGGTGTGGTAATCGCCGATCAATATTTCGGAGATCAGGGGACATCGGGCTCGGGTTCCTATGGCTTTGGAAGAACAACCACACATGAAGTAGGCCATTGGTTGGGTTTAAGACATACTTTTAATGGTTCTTGTACCGGTATGACTGATTCTAATTGCTTTAGCAATGCTACAAACCCCGGAAGTGCCGGTGATGGTGTTTGTGATACTCCACCGGTCAACCAACCTAATTTTACATGCAACACAAATGCAAATTCCTGCGCAGAGAATATTAGTATTTTAGGCGGTGATGCCAATGACATGGTTCAAAACTATATGGACTATACCAATGATTTGTGTATGGACCGTTACACACAGGGACAAAAAGACAGAATGATTGCCCAGGTGACTCAATACAGGCCTTTATTACTCGATTCAATGAATGCGGTTTCTGCAGGATATTACGGATGTCCTGTAACTGCAGCTATATCGGGTTCAGACACAGTCTGCGTGGGAGAAGATGCCACTATAACATTTAATTTAACAGGAAATCCTCCATTTGACATTGTTTTTACCGATGGTAGCAATAATTTCACAATTACCGGTGCCAGCAATCCTCATACGGAGGTTATCACAGCAGCCCAGGGCACATTTACATATACCATTGTATCAGTTACTGATCAGGATTCTACCAAAACTGCTCCGGATCCATCTTTAAGTGGCAGCGCTGAAATTACTGCTTTGTTTACCGGTGCAAATGATGCTACTTTAAGCGGTACTGGTTCCATTTGTGAAGGTGATACAAGTATCATTAACTTTTCTGCCAATGGAGGTACAAGTCCATTCGATATTGAAATTAATAATGGGGTCGGTTCAATTTTAGGTGTTGCAAATAATTCTGATATTCTTGTTACACCTTCTGATACTTCAACATTTACGCTTTTAAATGTTTCGGATGCCAACGGTTGTATGACAACGGTTTTTTCATCTACCGCCAGTTTTAATGTGACCCAAAGTCCAAATTCATTTTTCCTGAAATCTATCAATAAAGGAATAGTAACATTTAACAACTCAACTTCCGGAGCGAGTTCCTATTTATGGGATTTTGGAGATGGCAATACATCAACACAACAAAACCCGGTTCATGCTTATTTGACTACAGGACAATTTACCGTTTCATTAACAAGCACAAACAACCAATCCTGCTCAAATACCTATTCCGAAATCATAACAATATCAGAGATTTCATCCATACGGGGTCTTCTTGCAGGAGAGAGTTTTGAACTATACCCTAATCCTGTTGAGAATCAAGTCCAATTCAGAATTCAATTGAATTCAGAGCAGAATATTAAAATAGAAATTTACAATGTTAGTTCAGAGCAGGTTGCAATTCAAAACTCAAATGTAAAAGCTGCTGAACATAATTATTTATTTAAACTGGAGCATTTCCCTTCTGGAATTTATATATTTAAATTAAGTACAGAAGATGGTCGTGTATTAAATTCAAAAATCTACAAAAAGTAATTTTAAGATCCTTTCAAATAAGGCTCAAACTCCATGTGGAGTTTGGGCTTTTTTTTATAGCCTTGTTTAGCGCAACTAATTGTTTGTGTAATTCATAATTGAAATTCCTATTTTTATAGGATAATTAATTCAATACTATGAGATTTAAACTGCTACTTAATACTTCAATAGTTTTATTCTTTAGCCTTTCATTATTAGCTCAGACAAACCCTTTTTCAGAATCTACACCTCTGAATAAGGATGGTTATCGTTTGTGTTATACCTCAGAGCTTGCTCATGAGAAGTACGAAACCGATCCCGCCTATAGAAATAAAGTTGATCTGGAAAATTCCGGTCTATTATTAAATAGAAAGGCATCTTCTGTTCCATTTAGCGATAGTGTAATTCGCATTCCTGTTAATTTCATTGTTGTACACAATGGTGGTGCTGAAAATATCTCTCAGGCCCAAATAGAAAGTCAAATAAGAATTCTAAATGAGTCTTATAGAAAAATTCCCGGAACGCCGGGTTTTGGAAATGGAGTAGATACCAAGATTGAGTTTTTCTTGGCTCAAAAGGATCCAAATGGCAATTGCATTGATGGAATTGAAAGACATCAAAGTTCTTTAACAGTTCACAACGTTGGACCTCAGTTATCCAATACATTCCCTCCTATGGATTATACAAAATATTTAAATGTTTATGTGGTCACAAGTATTGGTACCGGTGGAACAATAGGATATACTTACCTTGCCAATAATAATGGCGGAGATCAATTTAATTCAATTTATATAGCTCACCATGCAATTGGTGATATTGGTACTGCGGGAACTGTTTTTCCTGCGATTAGTTCAGGAACAGTACTTGCACATGAGGCCGGGCATTGGCTGAATCTTTTACATGTATTTGAGCCACAAGGCTCTTGCCCTTCAGGCAATTGCAATACTACCGGAGATTTTATTTGTGATACCCCACCGCAACAGAGTGCCTCACCCAACGGTTGCAACCCTGCTAATTCATGTGGTACTCCAAATAACATTAATAATTACATGGATTACGGAAGTGACAATTGCTTCAACATGTTTACCAATGACCAGAAAAACAGAATGCAGGCAGCAATTACTCAACACAGACCAAATTTAATGGATTCAACAAATGCTGTTGATGCCGGCTATTATGGTTGTCTTGGCATCACCTATTGCCAGTCTCAGGCCAGCAACACCTCCGGAACAGAAATTCAAAATATGACATTAACCAATGTCAATAAAAACACTGCCAATGAATGTACAGGCTATTCATCCTTTAACACAACTTTTGCCAATGTTACCCAAGACAGTACCTATATTTTGTCGGTAACTACCGGACATTGCAGCGGAGGAACTGCTCCAAACCATGAAGTAAAGGCCTTTATCGATTGGAACAGAGATGGGGACTTCGTTGATCCGGGTGAGGAATATCTGGTTAAAGCTTTAGGACCTTCAGGAACAGGAACCGTTTCAATTACCGTACCCGGAAATGCGCCTTTGGATCGTACCGGTCTTCGTGTTATTGCCACGGATGGCGGTGTAATTGGTCCTTGTGCGACTTATGCCTTTGGAGAAACAGAGGATTATGGGATTCAGGTTTTGGCCCCACCACCAACCATTACATCATTTGCTCCTGCTTCTGGTCCTATTGGCCAATTGGTCTATGTCACCGGAGATAATTTTACTGGAGCTAGTTCCGTAACTTTCAACAATACGACAACAGCTGCAGTTACAGTAATTAGTGATGATTCATTGAGAGTAAATGTACCTGCTAATGCTACTTCCGGCCCGATTACAGTTACAACACCCATTGGTTCTGATGTAAGTGCAGGCAGTTTTAATGTTACCACACAATTGCCAACCGTAAATACATTTTCACCCGACTCCGGGTTTGTAGGAGATCCTGTCGTTATTTTTGGTTCTAATCTTGGAACGGTTCAGCAGGTGTTTTTCAATAGTACCCCCGTAACAAGCTTTACTCAACCACAGGGCATCGAAATAAATACAACAGTCCCTCCAGGTGCAACTACCGGAAAAATACAAGTGCAAAACGCAGTTGGTATTGCTACTAGTGCAAATGATTTTATTGTAAGGGTACCTCCTACCACAGCAAGTATCTCCGGTACAAGTCAGGTGTGTGATGGAACAAGTGCCAATTTGACTTTCAATTTGACAGGTACACCTCCATATGATGTAGTTTACACCGATGGTACCAATAACTTTACATTGAATAATGTAAACAGTCTGCATGTTGAGACGGTTAATCCCGGAATTGGTGCAACAACATATACCATAGTTTCCGTATCGGATACCAACAAAATTGTGACAGCTCCAAATCCGGCCATTACCGGAAACGCGACCATCACAGTCAATGCCAATCCGAGTTCAGCATCCCTGAGCGGAACTGCCACTATTTGTGAAGGAGATACTGCCAGTATAACATTTAATGCAAGTGGTGGATCAGGGCCTTATGATATTAGTATCAATAATGGACTTGGAACCTTCAATAATTTACCGGATGGCGCAATCATAGACGTAAATCCTTCAAGTACCAGTACCTATTCAATACTTACCTTAAATGACAACAATGGTTGCTCTACTAATAATTTTACAGGTTCAGCAAGTATAAATGTCAATGCTGGCCCCAATGCCAATTTTAACACAGCGATCAATAAAAGTATCGTCACATTTACCGATCTATCTGTCGGAGCGGTTTCGTGGCTATGGGATTTTGGGGATTCAACAAGCTCAACCCAACAAAACCCCGTACACGCCTATTTACATATTGGGATTAAAAACGTTAGACTTACTTCAACTAATTCAAATGGTTGTATTGATCAAATCACCAAGAATTTACTAATAACTGAAGTATCAGGTTTTGAAGGGCTTGGCGAAGGAGAAATTATCAATATTTATCCAAATCCTGCAGAAAATGAACTCACGATGGATATCAGGCTCAATCGTGCTGAAAAAGTAAGTGTTGACATAGTTGGCATTGATGGTAAAAAAATGATGAATATTGCTGATTCTAAGGATATGAATAATCATACAATTAAATTAAATGTGGATGATTTTCCCTCTGGTATCTATATCCTTAAAATTGAATTGAGCAATGGAAGAATTTTCAATACGAAGTTTTATAAAAATTAATTTTTAAAAGAAAAGCCTCATTGGATTGCAATTGAGGCTTTTTCAATTGCAATGTAGTTAGGTATCAGAAAATTAAAACTTCAATTATATTTTCAAACCTTGTTTTTATATTTTTACAATCCCTATTTAATAAAAATCGAATGAAATTTAATCTTTTACTAAGCACCTGCTTATGGATTGCGCTTTCAATAAGTGCCCACGGTCAGTCAAATCCTTTTGCCAAAAATATCCCTTCTCATAATGGGATACACCGATGTTTTTCGGATCAGATAGCTCATGAAGAATACAATACAAATCCAAGTTTCAGATTTGTGGTGGATAATGGATTTAGTCAGAATAAAAGCAATAACAATGCAAATGCGGTTCATAGATTCGCAGATAGTATTGTGCGTATTCCTGTAGTTTTTCATGTCATTCACAATGGAGGCGCTGAAAATATTGCTCTAAGCCAAATTGAAAGTCAAATAAGAATCCTTAACGAGGACTTCAGACGAATTCCTGGTACAAATGGTTTTGGACCTGGTGTTGATACTAAAATAGAGTTTTTCCTGGCTCAAAAAGATCCTAATGGGAATTGTACAGATGGCGTGGTTAGGGTCCAAAGCAGTCTTACCAATCACACCCCTTCTCAGGCTGCACAACTTAAAGCATTGAGCTGGTGGGATAATACCAGATATTTAAATTTCTGGGTAGTCAATACCATGGGAGGAGTTCTGGGTTATGCCACATTCCCCGGGGGCACTCCTGCATTGGATGGAATTGTTTGCGCTGATGAATATGTCGGAGATGAAGGGACATCTTCAGGAACAGGACCTTATGGCCTGGGTCGAACTGCAACGCATGAAATAGGGCACTGGCTCGAGCTATTTCACACTTTTCAGGGAGGTTGTACCGGTGGAGATCAATGTGCAGACACCCCACCAGTGGATAATCCCAATTTTGGATGTGCAACTGGCCATGTTTCATGTGGTAACGTGGATCAGGTAGAAAATTACATGGATTATTCTGATGATCCATGCTTTGATAGGTTTACAGCCGATCAGCTTGGACGAATGAATAGCGCACTTACGCAATTTAGGTCGTTAATGCTGGATTCTATGAACGCGATTAATGCGGGATTGTATGGTTGTCTTGGTATAACCTACTGTAATTCCGAAGCCACGGATTCCACAGGAACTGAAATTCGAAATGTAAATATAGAATCGCTAAATAATTCTTCAGCAAACAATTGCACAGGATACTCGGACTATACTACTAGTTTTCCTTTATTAACACAGGATAGTTCATATACTCTTTCTGTAACAACAGGACACTGTACAAATGGTACTGCACCAAACCATGAAGTAAAAGCATATATCGACTGGGATAGGAACGGGAGTTTTGCTGATATAGGGGAAGAGTATCTTGTAAAAGCCAATGGACCGGCCGGAACCGGTACGGTTACTATCACGGTTCCATCGAATGCACCACTCGACAGGACGGGAATGCGGGTGATCGCTACAGATGGTGGTGTTACAGGACCCTGTGCTAGTTATTTAAACGGGGAAACCGAAGATTATGCCATCCAAATCCAGGCGCCACCTCCAAGCATTACTTCATTTAGTCCTACTTCAGGTACGGTCAACTCTATTGTGTTTATAGTTGGTGAAAATTTCACCAGCGCAAGCGAAGTAAAATTCAATAACACCGCAACAAGTTTCTTTATTGTACTTAGCGATGACTCGATAAGAGTTAATGTACCTTTTGGAAGTACAACAGGGCCAATTACCGTTACGTCTCCAACAGGAAGTGATGTAAGCGCAGGAATATTTACAATAACAACTCCTCAACCGGCAATCACCAATTTCACACCGCAATCCGGTCCGGTAGGGACTTCGGTATTGATTTTTGGATCAAATCTTGGAACTGTCAACCAAGTCAGGTTTAATGGTGTGGTTGCGCCTGGTTTTAATCAATCCGGAAATCAGGTAACAGTGAATGTGCCAACAGGAGCAACTACAGGAAAAATAGAAATTGATAATAATGTGGGTACCGCACAAAGTGCTAATAATTTCGTAGTGACTTTCCCTCCTGTATCAGCAGGTATTTCAGGAACAGCCACCATTTGTGATGGTAACTCTAGCGATTTATCCATAAACCTCGCAGGTACTCCGCCATTTGATATCGTGTATACCGATGGAAGCAACAATTTTAGCGTAAACAATGTGAATGGACCTTTCCCATTATTGATTCCTGTTTCTCCATCAATTGGAGCAACAACATACACCATCGTATCTGTCATTGATCAAAACGATACAATTACCGCACCCGATCCGGCGATTTCAGGAAGTGCGGTAATTACGGTAAATGCAAATCCGAGTTCAGGATCACTTAGTGGTAACAGTACAATTTGTGATGGTGATACAACCAGTATTACATTTAATGTGCTCGGAGGTACAGGCCCTTATGATATCAGTATCAATAATGGCCTTGGTCAAATAAATGGAGTTTCCGATGGTGCCATAATCACCGTAATGCCCTCAAATACAAGCACTTATTCATTATTGTCTTTAAGCGATGATAATAATTGCAGTACAAGCAATTTTACGGGTTCAGGAACAGTAAACGTCAATACAGGACCGGATGCCAATTTCACATCCAGTATCAATAAAAGTACGGTGACTTTCACCGATCAATCCGTTGGTGCTGTTTCCTGGTTGTGGAATTTTGGAGATTCAACAACATCCACACAGCAAAATCCTGTGCACATTTACAGTCATATAGGAATTAAAAATGTAAAATTGACTTCTACTCATTCAAATGGATGTATTGATGAAATCAGTAAAAACATATTGATTCTTGAAACAACAGGGCTGTCGGGCTTAGGTATAAATGAGAATATCAGTATTTTCCCAAATCCGGCTAAAAACAGTTTGAATATCGATCTGAATTTAAATACACCAGTAAAAGTTGAAATGGAAATTATTTCAATTGAAGGTAAAAAGATGATTAACATTGCTAATTCAACTTTATCTGATTCACATAAAATGAATATTGATATTAATGAACTTCCAGGTGGTATTTATATCATGAATTTCACTTTGAGCGATGGTAGAACCTTAAATACAAAGTTTTATAAAAACTAATTAGAATAATATAAATGACCCGTCAATGTCTCATTGACGGGTTTTTTTATGCAATAAAATTAATCAAAGAGATGTATTGTAGCGCTTTTGCTTTCGTCTTTTTTTAATTGAAAAGAAGTATTCTCAAAAGCCGGAGGTCCAAAAGTTCCTTTTACATTATTATAAAAACCATATGGTTCCGCCGGAGGGCCATAGAGTCTTGTATTTAGTTTGCCGTTTTTATCGAGATCGTGAATAACAGAAATCGCATATATACCCGAAGGAAGCGCGTTAAAACAAGCCTCGTTAACACCATTTTGAACCTTGATTGTGATGGCTTTTACCGGTTTTTCTAAATAGTCATTCTCGTTGTCGAAAACAGCAATGATTAGATCTCCTTCAATTTTTTTAATGCCGGTGACTTTTACTTTTAATTGACAATCCTGTGCTATACCATTTAAAAAAATGAAAGAGCAAAACAATGTACAGAAAAGGCATTTAAGGAACATTATTTTAAGAAAATTATTCTACCCATTTCTGTACTTCTTCTTTGCTGGGATTAGAAATATCGAGTTTCATTTTTTTGCGCATCCCACAGACATCGTTGTGCAGTTTATTTGGATTCATACCCTTTAAATCTTCAGGCGATTCGATGCCAATCTTGTTTAACACTGGAATCCAATCGGATGAGATTCCAATTTTTTTAAATGCTTCAGGACCTGCTGTTACCTTTGCTTTTTCGGGCTTCATTTGTGGGAAAAACAAGACGTCCTGAATAGAATTTGAATTGGTCATCATCATCGCAAGACGATCTATCCCGATGCCCAGACCGGCTGTCGGCGGCATACCGTATTCCAGTGCCCTGAGGAAATCCTCATCCAACTTCATGGCCTCCTCATCACCCCTTTTGCCCAATTCAAGCTGTTCTTCAAATCGCTGCCTCTGATCAATTGGATCGTTTAACTCAGAAAAAGCATTGCAAATCTCTTTTCCATTGGCTATAGCTTCGAATCGTTCCACCAAACCCTCTTTGCTTCGGTGCTTTTTGGCCAAAGGCGACATTTCAATAGGATAATCTGTAATAAATGTCGGTTGAATTAAATGTGGTTCAACTTTCTCACCAAAAATTTCATCGATGAGCTTGCCTTTACCCATGCTGTCATCAATGGGCACTTTCAACGCTCTTGCGGTTTTGCGCAATTCATCCTCACCCATTGCTGAAATGTCTATTTTTGTATATTCTTCAATGGCCTCAAACATTGTAAAGCGTTTCCAGGGTGTTTTAAAATCAATGGTGTTTTTTCCCACCTGAACTTTAGTGTCTCCATGAAGTGCAAGGGCCACTTGCTCAATCATTTTTTCAGTGAGTTCCATCATCCAGATATAGTCTTTGTAAGCCACATACAGCTCTACCTGGGTAAATTCCGGATTGTGAAAACGCGACATACCTTCGTTTCTGAAATCCTTGGAAAATTCATAGACGCCATCAAAGCCTCCAACAATCAGTCTTTTGAGATATAATTCATTGGCTATTCGCAAATAGAGAGTCATATCCAATGTATTGTGAAATGTTTTAAAAGGGCGTGCCGCCGCACCACCGTAAAGCGGTTGCAGAATGGGCGTTTCTACCTCCAGATAGCCTTTTTCATTCAAAAACTCTCTTATTTTCTGAACCATCTGTGTTCTTTTCAAAAAAGCCTCTTTAACCTGTGGATTGACTACAAGGTCAACATATCTCTGACGGTATCTTTGTTCGGGATCAGTAAAGGCATCGTGCTTTTTTATGCTGCCATCTTCTTCTTTGGTTTCCTTTACGATAGGCAATGGCTTTAGAGATTTTGACAATACTGTTAAATCTTTAACATGAATTGAAATTTCACCTACCTGTGTTTTAAATACATGGCCTTTGATTCCAATAAAATCACCAAGACTTAAGAGTCTTTTAAAAACGGTATTATAAAGGGTTTTGTCTTCACCGGGGCAAATCTCATCCCTGTTAACATAGATTTGAATTCTACCTTTGGAATCCTGGATTTCGGCAAATGAGGCTTTCCCCATAATCCTTTTGCTCATAATTCGACCTGCCAGGTTTACAGATTCAAAATCTTTGGACCCCTCCTTATAGTTTTTATGGATTTCGCGGCTATTGGTATTGACTTCAAATAATTCAGACGGGAATGGGTTTATTCCCAATTCCATCATTGCTTTCAAGTCTTCCCTGCGTTGTATTTCCTGTTCGCTGAGTGGCATATATTAAATTTTGCGCAAAAGTAATGGTTTAATACGAAAAAGCTTGCTTTGAAATCAGCTGGCTTGTTTTCTTCTTTTAATTTCGCTTACAATCAAGGACAGTTCCCTGCTGCTTTGACCAGACACCGATTTATTCTCCTGAGCTCTTCTTACGAGATAAGGCATTACTTTATCTATAGGACCGTAAGGAAGGTATTTTGCTACATTATAACCGGCATTTGCAAGATTAAATGAAATATGATCGCTCATTCCATAGAGTTGAGCAAACCAAAATCG
This sequence comes from Hyphobacterium sp. CCMP332, assembly GCA_014323545.1. NCBI lineage: Bacteria > Pseudomonadati > Pseudomonadota > Alphaproteobacteria > Maricaulales > Maricaulaceae > Hyphobacterium > Hyphobacterium sp. CCMP332. The sequence goes on along the minus strand of CP058647.1, from coordinate 2,871,070 downwards.
TTTATCATGGTGTTCAATATTATTTTCATCCATCAATTGCGCCAAAAGCAAGGAACTTTTCTCATTATGTGTACCCGCACATACAGTCATAATATCTCTTTTCTTCACACAAAAACGAAGGCCATCATCGTACATTTTATCCGTTAGCTCCTTACTTGGGTTAATGGGGTTTTCATAACCCTTCTCTTCTGCCCGATCGGCTTCTTTCTCCATATATGCACCTCTAACTAATTTTGCACCTGCAAAGAAACCTTCTTTTCTGGCTGTTTCTTCCAGTTTGACTAATTCTTCCAGACTCTTTTTTCGATACATCTGGTAGGTGATATGAATAATGCACTTTTCGCGATTGAATTTTCGCATCATTTCCAGCACCATTTCATCCACGATTTTTTGAATCCAGGTCTCTTCTGCATCTATCATCAAAGGCACCTGTGTGTCGTATGCAAATCGACAAATTCTTTCAAACCTTTGCTTCAATTTGATGTGGGAATTCTTTTCTTTCTCATTTAATTCCTTACCTGCCTGTATTTTTTCCAAAAGCTTAACCGAAGCAATTCCCGAGGTTTTAAATACGCTAAATGGAATATTTTCCTGGTCTTTCGCTTTTTTTATTGTGCGGATTATTTCTTCTGCCCCTTTGTCAAAACCCTTTTCATTTTTTTCGCCTTCCACAGAATAATCCAAAATAGACCCTATTCCATATTCAGCCAGATTTTCAACACTTGAAATTGAATCATTGATGGTCTCGCCCCCACAAAACTGAGCAAATACCGTATTTTTAATTATCCCTTTAACCGGAAGTTTGATTTTCAATGCTTTCAACATGATATCAGACCCTATTTTGACTAAAAAATTGGAATTAAATGAAGTGAAAATCCATTTGGCTTTTCTCAAGTCCCAATTTGATTTGGAGGAAAATGCGATTGAAGTATTATCGAAGTTAAGTTTTGTATCTTTCATAGATAGGTATGATTAGACCAAATATATTAAATTTCGGTACGCAGATTAGAACATTAGAACCTGAACAAGGGTTTTTATAAGCTAACATGAATGATAATTTAATTTTTTCCAGCAGCGTTTCAATCTCCCTTAAGCATTTATTTGAAAAGGGTGAATTTAGTGCTTCTGCAATTTTAGTAGATGAAAACACAGAAAAAAATTGTTTGCATCTGCTTAGCGATCGATTTACAAAAAATATCATCAGAATACCTTCCGGCGAATCTTCTAAAACTATATCACATTGCGAAATGATATGGGAAAAAATGACGGAGTATAAACTTGACAGGGACTCTTTGTTGATTAATTTGGGGGGCGGTGTCATTTGCGATATCGGAGGTTTTTGTGCCTCCACTTTTAAACGAGGGATCCGCTTTGTAAATGTTCCTACTACCTTATTAGCGATGACGGATGCCGCCATTGGTGGTAAAACAGGAATAAATTTTGGCAAGTATAAAAATCATATCGGTGCCTTCAACAATGCCGAAGTGGTCATTATAAATCCGGTATTTCTTGAAACCCTCGAAACCCGTCAATTGCGATCCGGATATGGGGAAGTATTAAAACACGCCATAATTGCCGATGCAGAACTTTGGGAACAGCTTCATTTTTCAGAACAAACAAGGGAAGATTGGGAGCCCTTAATTGAACGTTCTGCCAAAATCAAAAGCGGCATAGTCAGTGCAGATTACAAGGAAGATGGGCTGCGAAAAAAATTGAATTTTGGCCATAGCATCGGCCATCTTTTGGAATCATATCAATTTAATGATGATCCGAAATTTCACGGAGAAGCTATTGCTGAAGGCATGATGATAGAATCATTTCTAGCCTATCAAATGTATCTTCTTTCAGAAAAAGAACTTGCAAGCATTTGCAATCGAATATCTGTCATTTTTGAGTTAAATACTGTCAGCGAAGATTGTCAAAAGTACGTCCTCGAAAATATTAATCAGGATAAGAAAAACAAATCCAATAAATACCTCTTTGTTCTCCCAAAAAAAATTGGTGAAGTATTAATTGATCAGGAAGTTAAAATGGATGATATTAAAATGGCCATTAGTAATTATAATGACTTTCTTTCATGAAATCCTTTACAGAAATAATTAATGAAACCGGCGAGTTCGGCCCAGATGATTTTAACAATGTTAGCCCGGGACTTCACCCTTCCAGTAATTATTTTTTCAATACGGTTGAGGAAATGCGACAGTGTTTGCAAAAAGAACATTTGCAACCATTCTATTCGAGGGGCGTCAATCCAACAGTTAGGATTTTATGTGATAAAATGGCCGCGCTTGAAAACAAAGACAAAGCCCTGGCATTTGCTTCCGGAAGTGCTGCAATTGCAGCTGCTGTGATGAACACACTTAAAAAAGGAGACCATGCCATTTGTGTAAAAAACCCCTATACCTGGACCAGACAATTATTTGAAAATTATCTTCCGGGCTATGGTGTTGAGTGTACTTTTGTAGACGGCCGAAATCCTAAAAATTTTTCAGAGGCGGTTAAAGAAAATACCGGATTGATTTTCCTGGAAAGCCCCAATTCATTTTATTTCGATATGCAGGATCTGGAGGCCATTTCATCAATTGCAAAATCGGGAAAGATCACAACAATATTAGATAACAGCTATGCCTCTCCTCTCAATCAATGTGGAGAGGATTACGGGATTGATATGATTGTACATTCCGCCACCAAATACATCGGCGGCCATAGCGATGCTCTGGGTGGAATACTTTGTTGCTCAGAAGAAAGATACAAGAAATTATTCTCTACAGAATTTATGACTTTGGGCGGTGTTATGTCACCCTGGAATGCCTGGTTGATGATTCGAAGTTTAAGAACCCTTGAAATTCGAATGGAAAGAATTTCAAAAACCACTGAAAACATTGTGAAATTTCTCGAGGGGCATGAAAAAGTAGATAGAGTTCTGTATCCTGGTTCAGATAGTTATGAACAGAATGACCTTGCTCGAAAATATTTAAAGAAATCCGGTGGACTATTCACTTTAAAACTAAAAACAAGCGAAATCAATAAAGTGGAAATGTTTTGCAATCATCTCGTGAAATTTAAATTGGCCTGCTCATGGGGCAGTTATGAGTCCCTGATTTTTCCCGCCTGTGTCACATATCAGGGTAAAGATAAACCACTTGAAGACCAAAATATGATAAGAATGGCCATAGGCCTGGAAGACCAAGATTCACTTATCAATGATTTACAACAATCATTATCGCTTATTTAATAGAATTGACCGCTCAATTAGAAATCCGACCTTTCATTAAGCCAAAAGTGAAGTAAATTCATTATTGAATAATATTAAAATTGCATGTAATATCTTTAACTTTGAATTCAAGTGCTCTTACCAGCGCTTAGCTTCATACAGATGAGAAAACAAGTATTAATTCCAACCGTGAAATGCGTTTTCACGTGTTTTAAAATAAAATCCCATTTACACTTGAAAACGAGTATCTTCCTAGTACTTTTTAGCCTAATATTTTTAGAAGTTAATGCCCAATGCCCGATTCCGGCAAGTTGTACACCGGGAGGCCCTACAGCAGCCAACGCGGAATTATTCAATATGGGTATTCGTCGAGTTACAATTAATACGCTCGACAAGACATCATCTTTTATCAATTCCACCTTATCCAATTCATATGAAGATTTTTCCTGTACGGATTCTACAACTTTAACAGCCGGAATTCCATATAACATTTCTGTTACCACCAATGGAAACCCTCCCACGGGTACGCAAAATGAAAATGTGAGGGTTTGGATTGATTATAATAATGACGGTTCTTTTAGTGCAACTGAATTGGCCTTTTCTTCAAATAATAAACAAATTCACAGCGGAAATATTACCGTACCTCCAACTGCACTGACCAATGTACCGCTTCGTATGCGGGTTGCCTCGGAATGGGTCGGAGCGAATAACTCAATTCCAACAGCCTGTACAGACCGAGAATATTCACAGGTTGAAGATTATAAAATTGTGGTTCAGGTGAATGTATTGCCACCCGCTGCGGACTTTAGTGCTAATCCACAAATTAGCTGTAACGGGGTCGTTCAATTTCAGGATCTTAGCATTAACGGGCCTTCATCATGGATTTGGGATTTTGGTGATGGCACTTTTTCTACCTTGCAAAATCCGCTTAAGACCTATACCATTAACGACACTTTTGATGTCACTTTAATTGCGAGTAATGCCAATGGATCAGACACGATCGTAAAAAACGATTTTATCGTAAGGACGGGCTTTATTCCACCGGCCGCCTCTTGTACTCCTTTGACCAATGCTTATTGTTGTGGTTATGGAATTACAAATTTTCAATTTGAAAATATTAATAATTCCTCTTCAGATGCTTCCGTGGGATATGAGGATTTCACTTGCACGGATTTCACACACGTCATTGAAGGATTATCTTATCCGGTTTCCTTCACGACAAATCAAAGTGCTGCGGTTAATTTGAAAATGTATATTGACATGAATGCCAATGGTTCATTTCAAGACCCGGGGGAATTAATTTATTCTGCAAACAACGTTTCCAATCCTTCCACCAATGTAATTATACCTGCGGCAAAAGCTCCTTATACTCAGGCATTGAGAATGCGGATCATGACAGATGCGGTAGGCTCAACTTTTAATTCTTGTACCAATCTTACCAGAGGGCAGGCGGAAGATTATACAGTATTAATTGACCCCAACCCATTTCCACCTATTGCAAACTTCCTGGACAATCAGGTCAATGCCTGTCAGGATTCTATAGTATTCACAGACAACAGTATTAATGCTCCGCAAAGCTGGTTTTGGGATTTTGGTGATGGTGATACATCCAATCTTCAAAATCCAGTGCACAAATACACATCGAATGGAACTTTTACGGTAAAACTGGTTGTAACTAATTCCAATGGAGCAGATTCCACAAGCAGAAATTTCACAGTAACAGATGGGGCAAGGCCACCGGTTTGTATTCCAAATACTTTACAAACATTTTTTCCTTTGGGTATAGAACGTGTAGTGTTTAATACGATCAATAATATCACCTCTTCTTCAGCTAATTTCCCCCCATATGAAGATTTTGCCTGTGATTTTTCAACCACAGTCACACAAGGGCAAACGGTTAATTTGACCGTTGAATCACAAAGTAATTTTACGCCTTCTGATGTAAAAGCCTGGCTGGATTATAATGACAATGGTATTTTTGAAAGCAATGAGGAGGTATTTAATTCTACCAATGCCATTGTGCATACAGCGCCCGTTACTATTTCTGCAGCAACATCTGTAGTGACTGGCAAAGGGCTAAGATTGAGGATTGCCTCAGATTTTGTCAACTCCCTGAATGGTCCTATTCCCTGTGGTGATCTTGAATTTGGACAAACTGAAGATTATACCGTTGTAATCAATGCGCCAATGCTGCCACCGGCTGCCGATTTCAGCGTTTCCAGTTTTACAGCCTGTACAGGGGATATAGATTTTACCGATATTTCAGGTTTTGGCCCAACCCAATGGTTCTGGGACTTTGGCGATGGAAATACTTCGACCCTTCAAAACCCAAGCCATTTATATACTTCTGTAGGTTCATTTTTTGTAGAGCTAAAAGCTTGCAATGCCTTTGGATGTGATTCAATTCAGAAGACCATAAATATTACAGATTTGAATGGAGTAAAACCTGCCGTATGTACTCCAGGTACAAATTCAATCAATAATTTAATAGGCATTTTTAATGTTACCTTGAATGATTTAAATGTATCTACCATTTCTACTACAGGATACAGCGATTTTGCTTGCGATAAGTTCGCCGAATTGGTTGATGGCAATGCCTATCAATTAAACGTTACCGTTAGCACTTTCTTTAATCAAACAGTGGAAGCCTGGATAGACTATAATAACAATGGCACATTTACTTCCAATGAAAAAGTAATGACAGCCAGTGGATTTGGTCAATTGAGCAATGTGGTCATTCTGCCGGCCAATGCGGTAAAAAACAAATTTCTAAGATTAAGGGTAATGAGCAATAGTACTTCTTCTGGTGGTGCCCCTTTTGATCCTTGTGCAAATGTACCTGTTGGTGAAATTGAGGATTATGGGGTTTTAATCCGATCGGCCAATGCTGCTCCTATTGCTGATTTTGAATCTTTTGATCCAAATAGCTGTAATGGTGAAATTGCCTTTGTCAATCAATCGTATAATAATCCTACCAACTTTTTATGGGATTTTGGAGATGGGAATACATCAATTGATGAAAACCCCGTACATCAATATTCCAATACGGGTTCTTATACGGTAAAATTAAGAGTACAAAATGGATTTGGTGTTGATAGCCTGGTTCGTCTCAATTACGCTATCGTTTCCCAGGTTCAGGGGCCTGAAGCCGCCAATTGCTATCCTATGACTGAACATTCTAACCCTGATTTTGGCATCGTGGGTGTATCCTTAGCCGGAATTAGCAATACCAATAGCATTGTGGATGGCTATGAGAATTACACCTGTTCAGACACCACTCATTTAGAAGAAGGACAGAGTTATCCCATTCAAGTCATAACTTCGGATAATGTAAGAGCGAATGTTCGGGTCTTTGTCGATTTCAACGATGATGGCATATTTCAGGAAAGCACAGAATTGTTTCTACTTTCCAACAATCGAATTCAAAACCACGTAGGAACACTGACCGTACCGGCTTCTTCCGTTAAAAATAAATTGCTTCGTATGCGTGTTTGGGCCGATGAAGCGGCGGTTCCGCTGCCGGCCAGTTTTGCCTGCACAAATCCGGAATATGGGCAAGTCGAAGACTATGGAATATTAGTAAAAGGAACAATCGGTATTAGTGATGAACTCGGGGAACTGATTTCTTTGTATCCTAATCCAGCTAAAACCATTATCAGACTGGATTTGCCAGCCCAGCTAAAAGCGAGCAAAATTTCAGTATTCGGGCAATACGGAAATGAAGTAATGGAGCTGGTAAAAGAAAGGAATCAAAATTCAATTGAAATAGCAATTGAAAACTTAAATAAGGGTATTTATTTTTTAAGGATAGAAAATAAAGACTTTAATAAAACATTGAAATTCATTAAGAATTAAGACAAGAAAAACATACCATGACGAATATTTTTACCTGGGTTAAGAAATCCTTTATTGTTTTCATTTTTGCATTGATAGCCTTGCCCTCTCAAGCTACACATTATCAGGGCGGAGATATCACCTATGAGTTTCTTGGAATTTTTGGAGGCCAATACCGATATCGATTCCAATTAGATGTATATGTCAACTGTCTTCCCACTTCAAATTTTCCAAATGGCGAAGTAAACAATCTTGATTTATGTATCTATAATGGTGCTACAAATGCTTTGTTCACTTCACGTACAATGACCAACCCCTTTAGGCAATTTGTTCAGCCTGATTTGCCGCCAGGATGTAGTGTTCCAATTATAAATCAGGTTTTATGCTCTAGACTAAACCGATTTACAGAAGTTATCGATTTACCAGGTCCGTTTAACGAATACTATGCCATTCATGAAAGATGCTGTCGTGAAAATGCAATTGACAATCTTCAAAATGCGGGTGCAACGGGTAATACCTTTATCACTGAAATGCCACCCAATTTTGTTCAAAATTCTTCACCTCAGTTTCAGGATGTTGTTATTCCATTTTTATGTACTAATGATACCATAACACTGTCAAATAATGCCATTGACCCTGATGGTGATTTTCTGGTGTATAATTTTGTCCAACCCTATGATCAATTTACAGGAGGAACTGCTCCTAGCTGTGCACCTACCTATAATGCCAATGCCATTCCAGGTGCACCTTATGCCCCAAATTATTCCATTCAAGATCCTTTTGGTCCAGGTTCTTATGCCTTCATTAATGCATCAAACGGATTAACAAAATACTTTACTCCAAACGCTGGTAAATATTCTCTAGCTATTGAAATTCAAGAATATAGAGATATCAATAACGATGGAATTCAAGATCTTATTGGTACGATTTACAGAGAAATAATTTTCATTGCAGAGGCTTGTGCTCCGAATCCGACACCAGTTATATCTCCGGTTAACGTCAACGGTAGTCCGGTTCCAATTGTAGGTAATACAGGTGATATCGACATAAATGAAGGAGAGTCGCTTTCATTTTCATTTACGTCAAATGATCCAAACAACGATTCTGTAAATATTGAACCAAGTGGAAGTATTTTAGATGGGTCTAATGGCTATACAGGTCCATTGGCTATATTTCCCGATACTGTCGGTCAAGGGAGTGCTACAACGAATTTCAACTGGCAGACAGTATGTGGTATCACCGGACAATTTGTGGTAAGGATTGATTTAAGAGATAATGGTTGTCCTCCAAAAAATGATATTTATTTTATAAACATTAACGTCAGACCATTTGAAGCTACGGATCAGATCGCTACAACAGATCCGGGTCTTGAAGTAGATTCCATTTGTTTTGGCTTTGATACCATAGAATATGTCGCTCAGATCAATGCACCGAATACCGTCACCTGGGCTGCTTCCGGAGGAAATATTATTGGTTCAAATTCCTCCGATACAATACGAGTGGTCTGGACCAATACCGGTTTGAATCAGTTGAGTTTAATTGAAACCAATTCCCTCTCCTGCACCGATACCAGTACTTTTAATATCAATGTTATTGCGCTGGACACAATTGTTGCATCAGCTGATCTATTTATATGTGAAGGCGATTCGGTACAATTAAATGCTAGCGGAACGAGTGGTTATCAATGGACACCAAATCAGTTTATTTCTAACAATTTCACACCAAATCCTTTTGTTTTTCCTACAGATACTACAATTTATATCGTTAGTAATCCCAATGCTTCGGCCTGTGTGCTCAACGATTCGGTGAAGGTTAGCGTGGTGAAAAATTTTGCAGAAGCTGGTGTCGATGAAGACTTTTGTTCAGGCGACACGATCCAAATTGGTTCTGCATCCTTGACTAATAAAACCTATACCTGGTCAAGCGCGCTTAATCTGAGTGATGGAAGCATTTCTGATCCTTTTTACACCAATGTAATATCCGGGCCCTCACCAATTATTGATACTTTGATTGTAACTGCTACAGACACTATCAATGGCTGTATTTTTAATGATGAAATCGTTGTTGTTACGAATCCATTGCCAATAGCAGATGCAGGAATGGCAGATACCATTTGCTCGGGGGAATCAACAACTTTAGGCATCTTAAACCCCGGGCCTAATTCTAATTGCTCATGGATAGGTAATTTTGTTGCTAATCCTAATTCTTGTCAAACACTGGTTACACCTGTCAATCCGGGAAGCACCAATCTGACATACCAATACGTGCTTAACGTTATTAATTCTAGTACTACTTGTGAAAATTCCGATACGGTTGAGGTGATTTCCAAACCTTTGCCTCCGGTCAATGCTGGCTTAGATACAGCAGTTTGCCGGCTCCAAACCATACAATTGGGAGGAAGTGCTACACCGGGTGTGGTTTATTCCTGGGTAACAACTGCTACCGGATCGCCCATTTCTCCAACCAATAGCTCAAACCCAAATCAGACTTTTAATACTTCGGGAAATTTTCAAAGCATCGTGACTGCGATAAATACGGATCCTTCCAATTTATGTACCAATAGAGATACAATCGATGTTTTCGTAAGAAACCTTCCAAATGTTCAGGTCATTCCGGATACCGTGATTTGTTCTGAAGATTCTATCGATATTGGAGGCCCTAATAATAGCATATTTACCTATACATGGAGCACGCAGTCAGGATTGAATGACTCTACCATATCAGACCCTACGCTTTCAATTAATAATACCACGCAGGTTTCTCAGTTTTTTAATTACCAGTTGGTCGTAGAAAATACGGTTTCAGGGTGCATTGATTCTTCGGATGTAGACGTGGAAATCAAACCACTTCCTATTGTCGATCCGGGGCCGGATTTGGCCATATGCTCTGAATCAAGTGATACTTTGGGTGTTGCTGCGACAAGCGGTTATAATTACCTATGGGGTACTGCACAGTTTTTGGATGATTCTACACTTGCCCGTCCTGAAATCAGCCCGATAACAGGAAATAATCCTGTGGTTCTGAAATACGATTTGCAAATTGAATGGAATGGTTGTTTTGACGATGATTCAGTATTTGTGACGGTTAATCCTAAGCCCGTGGTAGATACCATAATTGGCGGGGTTTCTATTTGTCCAAATTTAGAAGATGTATTGTACACGGTATTAGATACTGTGGGTTTTATAAATTACACATGGGGCATTAGTGGTGGTTTGTTTATCTCTCCTACTAATAATGATTCTGTACTGGTAGATTGGGGAGGATTAAATCCCAATGCTTCCTTGTATATGATTCCGACCAATAGTTTTAATTGTATCGGCGATACGACTTTTCTTCCAATTGACATCAATCCCATATTGAGTTCACCACCACCGGTTGGGCCAAATAGTATTTGTTTGAGCAATGCGAACACCGTGGTCTATTCTGTGCCTTTTACCTCAGGATATAATTACGTTTGGTCGAGTCCGCTTATCAATCACAACATCAATACCATTTTACCCGGCAATCAGGTGGCCTATGATTTTCTTGAACCCGGTGTAGCGCAAATATTTGTTGAACAGCAGGTGACCACAACCACGAGTACATGTCTTGGATTCTCAGATACATTAACTGTCACCATTCATCCCGATCCGGATTTGTCGGTACCGATTGTAGGCGATACATCATTATGTGAATTTACGCAGGGCATTGACTATACTGTAAATGGTTTTCCAAATTCTACCTATCAATGGTCTGTTTTACCAGGAGGCCCGGCCGGCGATTCCACGAATTTATTGACTTTAAGCTGGGGCGCGGCAGGAAATTATCAGGTCATTGCTTTTGAAACCACCGAATTTGGATGTACTTCCGGAAATTTGGTCTTGGATGTACAAATCAATCCGATTCCAGAAACGGATTTTACTTCGGTTGATACATTTGTTTGTGCTGAAACCGTAAACGGCAATTCTTATGTGGCCGATGGCTTTGCTAATTCAAATTATATCTGGGATGTCGTGGGAGGATCTTTTGAGCAAAATGATTCCAGCCAGACTGCATTGGTCACCTGGGATCCGGATCAAAACAATTTAGAAATCAATGTATTTGAAGTTTCGGAATTCAACTGTACGGGTGATCCGGTAAGTTTCAGTCCAACATTGGATCTTTCACTTCCTTTGGTATCAAATGTAAGTCTCACAAACCCGGAGGATACTTTTTCCAATGTCCTAATTTCTTACAATAAAGGTTTCGACTATTCAGAATTGATACCTGATACCTTAACCATGTATAGAAAAATCGCTACATCCTCCAACTGGACTCCAATTGCCGAAGTATCAAGTGCTGATTCAATTTATCTGGATACGGATAATCTCAACCGATTGGACAATTATTATGAATACCAGGTGAGTTCAAGAAATCTATGTTCAAACGAAATATTCAGTCCTCAGCACAATACCATTAAGCTGGAAGGAGAAGGTATCGAAGACCTCGATCAATTGGAATTGTTCTGGAATGAGTATGTCAATTATTCCAATGGCCTTCAGGAATACGAAATTTATCGAAGATTGGACGATCAGGACAGCTTTGAAATATTCCAGAATACCGGCGCCAATTCATACACCGATTTTTCCGCCAATGATGGTTTCAGACATTTCTTTAGAGTTCGCGCTATTGAAGGAGGCGGAGAAAACGAGTCATGGTCCAATGAATTCCTGGTCATATTCCTAAATACAGCCAAGGTTGCCGATGTGATCACTCCCAATGGAGATGGAAAAAACGACACATGGAAAATTGACAATATTGAATTATACCCCGGAACGGAAGTGAAAATATTTAACAGATACGGAACAGAAGTATATAAAACTTCCGATTATAAAGGCGATTGGGCTGCGGATAATTTACCGTCGGGTACCTATTTCTTTCAGGCTGTATTTCAGCATCTGGATGAGCCCGTTGGAGGATACATTACTGTGCTCAGGTAAGGATTATTTACCGTTTTTTTTTCTAAAAGTAATGGGAATGTACTCTTCCGTAGGATTACCAATATGTATTAGTTCCCAGCTGGGATCGTACTTTTCAACCAACTCCCGAATACAGCCCGCGCGGTCGTCTTTGGGAGTTTTGCAATCTTCCCAGAAAAATATCTCAATCCGATAGTTGTATGTCTTGCGTATTCCGTTGATTTTAACATCAACTTCGATTTCCTGTTCGCCCTGAAGTCTGGGTATTTGGATAGATAAAGAGTCCATAGCACAATCTTTGGAATTAATATACCAATTTTTATACCATAAGGCTATCTATTTGACTATCTGATGGTTGTAAGCTTTGTAAAAAAAATAAAATGGCCGAGATTGGACTGAATGTCCAAAAATGGTCAATGAATTTTCACATTTATACCAATCCCAAATAGCGCTATATCGTATTTGACAGGGTCTAGAGGATCAAATTTTTTTAAATTTTCAGTCAATTCCAGTGCGGTTTGCCAGTCGCCTGGTTTTCTTTTAACCAGTCCCAGATCGCGACTGACATTGCTGACATGAACATCAAAAGGACATACCAATTGTCGCGGCAAAATGGATTTCCACATTCCAAAATCAATACCATACTCATCTTTTCTAACCATCCAACGCAAAAACATATTTAATCGCTTGCATGCCGATTTTCTTGCTGGCGTAGCCACATGTTTTCTTGTTCTTTCCGGGGAGTCCTTTAGAGAGAAAAACGTTTTATGAAAACCTATCAGAGCCTTTTCAACATTTGTATCGTTATTTGACAGGTGCTGACTAAAAGCGGTCTCCAGACTCTCATTATTTGAAAACCAATAGTTAAGAAAACTTATAAAGTGCAATAAATCGGTGGTATTGAATGTTCTGTGTTTGAATTTCATCAAGGGCTTTAAATCGCTTTCCGAATGGTCAATAACAAAGGAATAAGGTGCATTGTCCATTAAACGAAACAATTCTTTGCTTTTATTAATAATGGTTATACGCTGCCCCCAGGCCAGCATGGCAGCAAAAAAGGCTGTAATCTCAATGTCCTGTTTTAATGTAAAAGCATGGGGTATCTGTATAGGATCATTTACAATAAAATCGGAAGATGAATAATGATTGTAGGCTTCATCAAGAAGTTCTTTCAATTCTTTGTGCTTCAAGGCAACCAGGAAATTTCCACTTTGAACTTTTTATCTACTCCCTTCAATGCTTCAAATGCACGCGGAGTAATTTTTAATACAATGTCTTTGTTTAGATCTATATCGGGTAGTTTTCCCACAACTCTCACAAATACGCTGTAGCCATTGATTTCATTTTTGACCTGAATGATTGTGCCAATAGGAGCGGTTTTGTGTAGTCCCAGAAAACGATTGGTATCAGTGCCTCCTTCAATGAGCTCGGCCATTCCTTTTTCTATCACTTTTTCATGCCCTCCAATATTGGTAATCTTTACTTTTGGCTCGCCCTTCATGTACTCTTCTTCTTTTGTGACAATGGGATCAGTCTTCTCTTTTGGGCTGGCGACAAGATTGTTTTTTTCAGAGGCCTTCAAGGCCAACTCCTGCCCGATCTGAATATCTGGACCTAATAGATCATTCCATTCAATAATGTCTTTACTGCTCAACTGGTATTTTTTACTAATGGAATACATGGTCTCTCCGGCTTTAACAATATGCTTATCCGGACGATCAATTGTATCAATGTTCGCAACGATTTCTTCCTTCTTCAATACCTCTATATTGGAAGGTGGAATTCCCAGCTTTTGGCCCTCGCTTAAATTATTTGTCTCCAAACCATTATAAACCTTAATGTCCTGCCATTTGACATTGTAAATTCTCGAAATGGAAAAAAGAGTCTCCCCTTTTTTGACTTCGTGGATTTTCCCGGTTATTTCTTCTTTTTCCTTTTCGGATTCAGGGCTTTCGCTATTGTTTTCCTCTTTGCCTACAATAATTCTTTGTCCCAATTGCAAATTATTGTCAGTCAAATTATTCCATTCTTTGATTTGCTCTACACTCACACCGTACATTCGATAAAGACTAAAAAGTGTCTCACCTGCTTTTACCACATGTATTTTACCTGTTAATTCCTTAAAGGGTACAACGATCATCGTCCCTGCTACAAGCCCACCTTTGGTATCTGGATTGTATTCGATAATTTCATTGACATTCACTCCATATCTTCTGCTGATCGCAAAATGTGTTTCTCCTTTCTCAACCAGGTGTTTGATAAATGTTTTACCATTTCTTTGAACTACCCCTACCGAATCCGGTCTTGAGAATGCAAAACCGAATACCAAAAGCATTAATGTGATTGTCGATAAAAGTTTAGTTCGCATTATCAGATTTAATATTTAATATGTTGAGAACATTGAATTGGGATACAAAAATCAAAAAATTGCCAGAAACAAAAAAAGAGTCGGCTATACGTTTCTCAAGCTTATCGTAAAGTTTGCTATTAAAAATTAATTCCCCCTCTTTATTGAGTATTAAAAGTCGTTTACACATTGAACCTTCTTCTTCAAAATGAACGCATAAATAGACATAAGGATTGTATTCCAGTATTTCAATTGGTGCAATTAGCTCCAAGTTGACCATATTATTTAAATATTTCTCAATTGAATCAAATAATTCCTGGCTGGGGAAAATTAATTGTGGGTGTAATAAATTCGTGGATTTTGATATCGAATTTCGCCTGAATTCTGAAAGATCAATAGCTTCCCTGTGAGTCGTTTCAAATCCTGATTTTTCTATTTCACAGGTACTATAATCTTTAAACCCAAGGAAGCGATAACCCTTTACTATTTTTACCTTTTTTTCTGATTTAGTATCAATTATTATAATCTCATTGTCTTCAGGATTTCCCGGGTCAATTATCTTTGTTAGAATCAGAAAATCATTATGTACCGAATTAAGAATGAAATCTTTTCCCTTTTGCACAAAATTTAATTTCTCCTTTTTAAATCCGTGATTAGCAGATATTTTGAAGAAAAGTATTGAATCTTCTTTGTCTTTTTGTGTTATCCATATGTTTGATGTAAATAAATCTACTTCAATACGCGTAATTGCAGATTCAAATGTTATTTGTTGTGCATGAAGGGATTTATCCTTTAACAAAAGATTTTTTATTTTAAAAACGTGAAGAACCGACTTTTATCATTAATCGCTGTATTAATTCTATTTTCTGTTTTCAATATTTCCAAAGCAGAAAATGAGAGAATACTTAAAGTACAATTAAAAGCAAATATCGATCCGAGAACAAATCGATTGATTGATTTGGCATTGGAAAAAGCTGAATCCGATAGCATGGATGCAGTAATCATAGAAATGGACACCTATGGAGGTGCGGTAACAGATGCCAATGACATTAGAAATGCCATTCTTGAATACGATAAACCTATTCATGTCTTTATTAACACCAAAGCAATCTCAGCAGGTGCACTTATCTCCATTGCCTGTGATAGTATTTATATGGCACCCGGAGCAAACATCGGTGCTGCAACTGTTGTAACTCAGGATGGTGCGGCCGCACCAGATAAATACCAATCTTTTATGCGTTCTATCATGCGATCCACTGCGGAAACCAAAGGCAGAGATCCTAAAATTGCCGAAGCCATGGTTGATGAAAAAATCAATTTAGATACTGTAAGTCCTGAAGGAACGGTTTTGACTTTTACAGTCGATGAAGCCATTGAGAATGACTATTGTGAGGCTAAGGTGAGATCAATTGAAGAAATACTTGAATTAAATGGCTGGGAGAATGCAGAGATTATCGAATTTGAAGTAGACAGTGCTGAAAAAATCATTTCAATATTTCTCAACCCTGTTATTAGCAGTGTTCTAATTTTAATTATTGTAGGTGGAATATATTTTGAGCTGCAAACTCCCGGAGTTGGTTTTCCAATTTTGGCATCATTGATTGCTGCCATTCTTTATTTTATTCCCTATTACTTGAACGGCCTGGCTGCTAATTGGGAAATATTGATGTTTGCTATTGGAATTGTTTTGCTGATTCTTGAAGTATTTATTATTCCGGGTTTTGGTATTGCGGGAATTGCCGGTCTGACCTTTACAATTGGAGGATTGGTATTGGTAATGCTCAACAATGACTGGCTTGATTTTACTTTTGTACCAAACACAGATATTTTTATTTCCCTGGCCAGCATTCTCGCCGGATTATTTGGAGCAATCATCCTAATGTTTATTGGCGGAGTACGGCTGAGTCAATCAAATATGTTTAAAAGAATCGCTCTTGAAACAACTTTTGAGAGATCCCAAGGCTATTCATCAAATTTTAAAACCATGAGTCTTCAGGGTAAAAAAGGAAAGGCTCACACCATATTGCGACCAAGCGGAAAGGTTATTATAGACGATGAAATTTACGATGCCTATTCCAGAGGCGAACATATTGATCAGGGCTCTGATATTGTTGTTGTAAGCGAGGAAGGCACATCCTTAAAAGTAAAGAAAGTCTGATGAGAGTACTTGGTATTATCCCTGCCAGATACGCTTCTACACGTTTTCCGGGCAAACCATTGATTGATATTGCCGGAAAAACAATGATCCAAAGGGTTTATGAACAGGCAAAAAAATGTTCGGGTTTTGAAAAAGTTGTCATTGCTACAGATGACAAAAGAATTAAAAATGAGGCACTGAGAATAGGTGCAGAAGTTATATTGACCTCAGAAGAACATCCCAGCGGAACAGATCGCTGTTTTGAAGCCTATGAGAAATCGGGCTTTAATGGAGATTTCATAATCAATATTCAGGGTGATGAGCCTTTTATCGATCCGGGACAGCTCGAAGCCCTAATTGACATACTCGATCCTCAAAAAGTAGAACTTGCAACATTGGCAAAGAAAATCACTGATCCCGGCCGGTTAATCGACGCCAATTCCGTAAAAGTTGTTTTTGCTAAAAACGGAGATGCAATCTATTTCAGCAGGCATCCGATCCCATTTAACAGAGATGAACCCGAAATAAGCAATTGGCTAGCTCATAATGATTATTTCAAACATATTGGAATTTACGCTTACAGAAGTGATGTATTAAAAGCAATTTGTAAACTGAAAAGATCAAATCTGGAAAGCTCAGAATCATTGGAGCAATTGCGCTGGATAGAAAACGGATACAAAATAAAACTGGCTTTTACAGATTTTGAATCACCCAATATAGATTCGCCAGCCGACCTAGAAAAACTCAAAAATCAGGGACTTATATAAATGTCATTCTGACATTAACCCGCATTGGCACAAAGATTGTTTATAAAAATGCAAGAAAAACGCAGGTCAAGGCGTTGAAGAATTGTCATAATTAAACTTATTAGAAATGAAAAATATCAAGCTTGTTTTGCTTGTTGCGATACTGAGTACCGCACTGGCAACATCAATAACCCATTTATTTAACAAAGACAGCGAAAAGGTCATTCTAAAGGAGTCGAACACTCCAGCAGTATTTGCAAGTCAGCCGGGAGAACAGGGCAATTTTCCCGGTTTGGATTTTACCTATGCAGCTGAAAAAACTACAGAAGCAGTTGTACACATCAAATCAACTGTATCTAACAATGTAAATCCGGTGATGCCACCCAACCCCTTTAGAGAATTTTTTGGTGAAGACATGTTTCCCAGCCAACCAAGAGAAAGTCAGGCCTCGGGATCCGGTGTACTCATTGCTGATAATGGTTATATCGTCACCAATAATCATGTGGTAGACAGATCAAATAAATTAGAAGTTACCCTCAACGATAACAGGACTTTTGAGGCTACCCTAATAGGTACGGATCCTTCTACTGATCTCGCAGTTATTAAAATTGATGAAGAAAATTTGCCTTATGTGGCTTTTGCCAATAGCGATCAGGTGAAAGTAGGCTCCTGGGTATTGGCTGTAGGAAATCCTTTTAATCTGGCCTCTACCGTAACTGCAGGTATCGTAAGTGCAAAAGCAAGAAACATCAATATACTTAGGGATAACTATGCGATAGAATCATTTATTCAAACAGATGCCGCAATAAACCGAGGGAATAGCGGGGGGGCGCTGGTAGATCTCAATGGTGATTTAATTGGAATAAATACTGCCATTGCCACTCCTACAGGAACTTATACCGGTTATGCTTTTGCGGTACCCTCGAATATAGTTCAAAAAGTAACGCAGGATTTAATCGAATATGGAACGGTTCAAAGAGGATTCCTTGGGGTCATGATCAGAAATGTAAACCCCATGATAGCGGATGATCAAAATCTGGGAACAAATACCGGAGTATTGGTCGATTCCCTTACTGCAAATAGTGCGGCAGCCCAGGCGGGAATAAAAAAAGGAGACGTGATAATAGCTGTGGATGGTGCAGAAGTAAAAAGTTCACCTGAGTTGCAGGAGAAAGTGGGCAGAAAACGTCCGGGTGAAGAGGTCAATATAACCGTTTTGCGCAATGGCGACGAAAAGGATTATCTCGTAGTACTTAACAATAAAAATGGAAATACTGAATATCTGGCCAAAGTTGAAAAGCCGGAATTATTATCGGATTTAGGTATTTCGGTCAGTGAATTGACTGAATCCGAAAAAGAAGAATTAAAACTCAGCAATGGCATAAAAATTGAAAAAATAGGTCCCGGAAAAGTGAGGAGATTCACTTCGATCGCACCCGGCTTTATTGTCCTTAAGGTGAATAAAAAAGAAGTAAGAGATACCGATCACTTTTTAAAGATGATTGAAAATGAAGAAGGTGGTGTCATGCTGGAAGGAATTTACCCGGGCAAAGAGGGGGAATTTTATTACGCATTTGGAAAATAATTATCAGCTATAAAAGATTGGCCTCGATAAATATCTTATCGGGGCTTTTTATTATGGGAAAATTTCTACGCTTAAAACAGTGTCACCTACTGCCAAATTAAAAACTACTTCCATCCCTTCTGTGACCCTTGCAAAATTGGTATAAGAACCATCAAGGTGAATGCTGGGATAATGCGTAACAAACCATTGACAACTTTCGGTATCCTTACCAGCAGAGGCCATGCCTACAGATCCGGTTTTATAATATTTTGGGCCAAATTCAGATCGAATGGATTCTCCCGATGAACCCCATCCATCGCCTCGTGGGCATCCGCCCTGAACAACAAAATTATTTTCAACGCGGTGAAACCTCAGTGAATCATAAAAGCTATTTTGACTCAGTTCTATAAAATTAGCAACGGTAGCCGGAGCCATTTTATGATCAAATTCCAATTGGAAAGCTCCTTTATTGGTTTTGACCCTGGCCTTTTTTAAAGAAGAAAATGATTTTAACTGATCGATATCAACAAAATGATTTAAAGGAGGCCTTTTTTTGGGAATTTCTTTCCCCTGCACAAATGCCAATGTTTTTTCAAGATCAATATAAGTTTCTATATCCTTTGGCAATGGAATATTGTTCATGGTTACTGCTATGAAGTCAGTGTTTTCCAATTGTCCTACAAAATCTATTTCTTCATTTCTCAAACCTTTGGCACCGTATCCGATTAATGTCGGATCTCCCGACAATATGGCCATTTGAAAAACACGACTAAAATAGGATATGAGTTTATTTCTTGTTTTTTGCTCCTGATAATCACTAATACTTTTAAACATATCAGCTTTGCTTAACTCGAAAAAGACTTGCATTGCATTGGACTTAGAAACAAGATCATGAGAGCCTAAAACAATATCTGCCAGAACATTATAGTTATCCGGCCAGCTTTTAAGGGCTTTTATATAAAACGACTTTGCAAATGGGTCAATTTCATTGTTCATGTTGGATAGAATATGTGAGTTGACCGCCGGTTTTTCATCCTTGTTTGCAAACTTCAATAGGATTTCGTGCATCATTGCTTTTACCTGCGGATTTTGTGAATTATCCTTGAGCAGCGCTATTTTATTCCATTCTGTACGTTCACAACGATTTAGAAAATAGCCGCCTGTTTCCAATTGGATATTGAGCTTAGATTCATTAAACAATGAAATTAGTTTAGGTGCATAAGTCGCATAATGATAATAATTCAGCGAGTTGATGGCATTGACCCTGACTCTAAAATTTTCGGTACTGTCCAAAGCTATTTCTATTAATGTCTCTGCAAATTGGGAACCATTAATTTTATTAAAGGCTGTAGCAATATTCATTCTAACCCCTGCAGAACTATCAGATTTTAAAACTTCGATGAGCTTTTCTGCATAATTTACCAGGTCTTCGCCTTTTAATCTTGCCAGCATGTTAGAAGCAGTCATTCTCACTTTTGAAGATCCGTGTTCCAAAAGACCAACCATTTTTTCTATGCTTTTATCGTAGAACACATTACGCTGTGAAAACTGATACAAGCATCGCGCGATGGCATAATCATTAAATAAATTGCTCTTATTAATGAATGAAACTAAATCCTCGGATTTGGAAGATTTCCCTACGGCTTCAGCCAATTGTACCTGTGCAAGACTGTCCTTTTCGTATTTTGCCAATTCCAGAAGTTTTTCGGTATTCGCATTTCTACAACTTTGACCATATGCATAATAAATCATCGCTCGGACAGTCGGATATTCTATAAAGGGTGCTTTGTCTAATAATAAAGCAGCCAATTCACATTCCTGCATAGAAGCAAATGCCAGGGCCAATTCATACTGGACATCCAGATCATTAGAATTAATAAATTGCTTTAAACTATCTCCTTGTCTGTGATCTTTGTGGATTAGTATTGCACAAATTTCATCTCGATTGAAATCTCTTTGATATTCAAAGGCTTGATTTTTGAAGATTTCACTTTTTTCCGAGCAAGATAAAATGATCGTGCAAACTGATAAAAGGAATAAAAAACGAAGCATAAACTACTTCGCAAGTAAAGAAATAAATTGCTCTTTTCTCCGCTTGGAAACGTCTAATGATGACCCGTCGGACATGATGACATAGCCACCTTCTCCCCTCACATATTTTTTAACTTCATCCATATTTATTAAATGAGAACGGTGAATACGGAAAAAATTATGGTCATTTAAAAGCCCTTCGTATTCTTTGATGTTTTTGGAAACCAGAATTTTACCGGTGTTTTTGGTAAAAAAGTAGGTGTAATTTCCATCCGCGGTGCAATACAAAATATCAGACACTTCAGTAAACATATATCCGTCCGAGGAAGCCAAAGCAATTTTATGTTGTTTTTTATTGGAGTTTTTTATGTTCTTGAGGAGAATGTCAAAATTTTCATGTAGTGATTTATTTGACAATTTTTCTTCGGCCTTTTTAACAGCTTCTTTTAAATCCTCCGTGCTAATAGGTTTCAAAATATAATCAATGGCCGAAAATTTAATGGCCTTAAGCGCATAATGTTCATGAGCGGTGGTGAATATGACTTCAAAATCAATTTTTGGAACCATGTCCAATAAATCAAAACCCGTTTCCCCCTGCAGCTCAACATCCAGAAAAACCAATTCCGGCTTAAGTGCAGAAATTGCTTTTAATGCCTGATCTACAGACTCTAAAGTCTCCAAAACCTGGATTTGAGGACAGTATTCAGAAATCATATTTGAAAGGGCCTCTCTTCCTCTTCTTTCATCATCAACTATTATACAATTGATCATAAGCTTAGCTTATTGGAATTCTAATTTCTACCCTTGTACCCTCAGGGTCACCTTTTTCATTTGAAAGATCAGTAATTTTCACGGATGTTTCCTTTATTTTATTTGGATTCAAAATTTCCAATCGTTCATTATTTACTTTGAGTCCCAGTGATTGACTTTTTATTGGGCTAGGTTTTTTTAGTCTTTCAGCCTCTTCTCGTCCCACACCATTATCCTCAACAATACAAAGCAAGTGGTTTTCATCATCGCATGGTAAAAATTTAATACTGATGAGGCCATTTTCTTTCTTGTAACCAACTCCGTGAATTACCGCATTTTCCACAAAAGGCTGTATTAGTAAATAAGGAATGGCAGTATCTTCTTCATGAATGGCCCGATCCACCTGTATTGCGTATTCAAATTTATTATCAAAACGGAGTTTTTCAAGATCCAGATATAAATCCAGCATTTTGACCTCTTCGGAAAGCTGAATCTCATTTTTATCCGACTTCTCAAGAATCAAGCGGATTAAACTAGCGAATTTGGCCAGATAATTAATAGCTGCTTCTTTTTCATTTGTGGTTATGAAATGCTGAATCGAATAAAGGGCATTGAAAATAAAATGTGGATTCATTTGGGCTCTTAGAGCAGTCAGTCTGAATTCTGCTATTTTCCTGTTCAAGTCTGATTTTTCTTTTTCTTCTTTTCTTATGTTTTGTATCCTGCCATTTACTATTAAAAAAATAGAACCAAAAAAGAGTGTTACTATCAAAATCCGGAACCACCATTCTTCCCAAAATGGAGGTTTTATTTCAAAAGAAAAACTGGCAACTTCATCCGACCATTTCTCATTAGTTTTACGCGATCTGACTTCAAATGTATATTTCCCATTATCCAGATTGGCATAGGTAAAATTTCGTTCTTTACCGGGTTCCGAAAACTCTTTCTCCAATCCTTTTAACCTGAACTGATATTCTGGTCTTTCGGCAGTTTCAAATGAAAGTCCCTCAAAACTGAAAGCAATAAAATTCGCATTATATGGCAATCGAAGGTTTACCGGTAAATTATAAACAAAACCATCCTGCTTGACCTTAGTGCTATCAAAATTGTCGTTTAAGATGGAGATTTTAGTGATATAAGTTTTGGGCCTTACATAGGTATCTTTTTCCGAAGTTTTGGAAATTTTTATGGCTCCGTCGTAGGTACCGACTAATATATCTGAGCTATTTTCTGCAATTGCTCGCAAAAAGCATTTCGACCTTTTTAGATTTTCTCC
The DNA here is from genome assembly GCA_014323545.1 of Hyphobacterium sp. CCMP332. Taxonomy (NCBI): domain Bacteria; kingdom Pseudomonadati; phylum Pseudomonadota; class Alphaproteobacteria; order Maricaulales; family Maricaulaceae; genus Hyphobacterium; species Hyphobacterium sp. CCMP332. Next base: position 2,848,234 of record CP058647.1, on the reverse strand, counting down.
TACCTTGAATAACTCTGTTGGATTTCCATTTTTGATTTTATTTATACCCAATTCTGTTCCGGCCCAAACATTTTCATTTACATCAATATGAAGGGCATTAACATTATTATTTGCAAGTCCCTCTTGAATCGTTATATCTGCTTCAAACTTGATGGAATCATTAAAAAATTTAAATCGAATTATTCCAAACGTAGATGTCGCAGCATAAAATGTATTTTCCTTAGTCGCACTGAGTTGATTGCAGCTAATGCCTTCAAATTCAGAGAATTTGAAAATTTTATTATTTCTAATCACTCCAAGTCCGGAATTTAATGAAAGCCAGATTCGTTCGTCTGAATCAATGAAAATATCATTGACAAAAGGAGTTTGATCAGAATTAGCGAAGGTGAAGTATTCAAAAGCGTCATTTTCATATTTTATCAAGCCTCTCGCTCCTCCAAACCACATTGCACCATTGGATGCTTCTTCAATATCAAAAATAAAAAACCGAAGAAGCCCTTTGGGATCCTTTAGAGATTGCAGATTATTCCCATCCCATGTTAATACACCATTGAGAAGTGTGCTAATCCAAATTTTGCCATTGGAATCTTCAAATATATCATTGATGGGTTTGTTGCCTGAATATTGATTCACCGGCTCAAATTGATATTTATCTCCCTTTAAATCTTCGATCCAAATCTGCCCTGCTGATGTGCCATACCACAGTTTTCCTTCAGTGCTGTTGAGAACTGCACTAATACCATTGCTTTCAATTGAGCTTGTAAAATCAATTCGGTCGAAAGGGTATTCTGAATATTTCATTAATCCATCAATACCGGCAATCCAAATATTTTTTTCGCGATCTTCTAACACATAAGAGCAGGTTTTTTTTAAATCGGAATCTTTAAATGATCTTAAGCTATCATCCGTCAAAATATTCAATCCATTTTCAGAGGCAATCCATGTGCGTTTTTGAGAGTCTTGCATAAGATGTGAAATGCGCTCAACATCGGCTATTTTATGACTTGAGGTATAGTCTTTGTTTAATTCAATAATTTCATTCATAGTGCCGATCAGCAATGATGAATTGCCGTTATCCATTATTGATCTTACAGATTCAGATCCCGATGAAGCCCATATTTTTTCAATTGATTTGCTTTCGGTAAGGTATTCGTATAATCCACTGGTAGAACCTATTAAAAGTTTCCCTTCACAAAGGTTAAGGTCCCTTATTCTGGGTAATTCAATTAGTTCAATTGAATCATTGTTTATCAATTTATGTAATCCAATGTTTGAGCTAAAGAACATGGCATTATTGTACTCAATTATTGAGGTTACAATCAGGCCTTTTTGAATATTGATAAATGGTGCATCAGGCCCCAGTGAAGGATTAATTTTATTTATTCCTTCATTGCTTCCAACCCAGATACTATTATCAGAACTCTGATAAATACATTTTATAAAATTATTGTTGAGTCCATCGGCTTTTGTATAGTTTTTAAACTCATAACCATTGTAAATTGAAAGACCTTTTTCTGTTCCCAGCCAAATATAATCCCTGTTATCCTGAAAAATAGTATTGACGGAAGATGAGATTAAACCATCCAGTTCTGAGTATTTATCCAGTCGATAAAACTGAGCACTGATGTCATTAGTAGAAAAAAAAATGCAAAGGAAAATTAGAGACCAATTGTAAAATTGAATGTGGATTTTAGTATTTTCAGCTATATTGAAATTCATGCTATACAGATGCAGGTTCAATTTACGATTTAGAATTATTTTATTTTTAAAATCTATTTATACTGAATACGTTTATCAAATAAAGAAAAAGTTATGAGACTATTATTAATTATTGCCTTGTCCTTTATCTGGATAAATAGCAATGCACAACTGTTAAAAACCAAATTAGAAATTACTGTACTTAACACCACAGGAAATCCCGAGGCAGGAGCTGAAGTCATGCTATATGCTTCGGAAGATGACTATTTGGCGGGTAAAAATGCCATTGAGGGTAAAAAATTCACCGATTCAAATGGTGAAGTCTTGTACAAAGACCTGGCCGCTAAAAGCTATTATATTCAAGCTCAAAAAGGAAAGGCTGATAACTATGGTGAAAGTGAAAAAACCATTCCATTGGAAGCCGGTAAAAAAAATAAGGTAACTGTAATAATTACAGAAGGAAATTAGGGTTGAATTACAATTTTGCCTTTCAATTGCCTGTCTTTATTCAAGAGCTTTAAAGTATAAGTTCCATGGGGATAGGCATTTGTATTTATCTTCAATGGATTTTTAGTTTTTTTGATCCTTAAGATTTCTCTTCCCATTAAATCAAAGATGTATAACATTCCGTTTTCCTCTGACCTTATAAATATAATATCTGAAGCGGGTTGAGGGTATATTGCTAATTCATAAGAAGTATTTGTAAAATGAATTGAACTTGGAGTCAGGCAATTGTCTATTCTATTTTCAAGACTATCAATTATTCCCGGGATATCCGCATATAAAAACGTGCCTGGGCAAGCAGTAGCACAACCGTCCTGATGACCGACCACTCTACCCAAATAGGCTCCTCCCGGCAAAGGGTGTCGGGCACTGTCAGCGGGCTGGAGGGATTCCTTATTCAATTTCCAGAGAAGTAAATCTTCCAGAGTACTAAGTGCAGCCAAAGTAGGAACAACAGTAGTATAATCACCTAACAAACAAACACCCATCGTACCTGTGTTTTTTCCGCAAAAATGAGCTCCTCTTACATTATCATCGGAATATAAATTTTGACCATCTCTTCCATGAAAAAGGGTCCCGTCCTGTGCTATCAAATAATTATAACCGATGTCATCCCATCCGTTGACGCCGGTATGATATAGATAAATATTCCTGACTACTTCTGTATAATCTGTGGCGGTATTTGAGCCTGCGCTGTGGTGAATTACACAATGATTCACCTGGTTTAAAGTGGGAGATACTGTTGGCGCAGGTAGCCCAGATCTCCAAACATCCTGATCTATGCCCGCTGGTTTTTCACATGAATCCGTTTGGAGCTTTGAAAGAGATTGATTGACATTGATTTTAGGTACTTTCAGGAGAAATAACTGAAGGTTTGTTCTGAATTGTGAGGAAATAGATAGGCTTTTTGACCCTGGATTTAAAAAAATGAGATAAGATGTATAGACACTTTCATTTTCTACATGCATATCCGGCTTTAGTTCTACAATTTCATTATCCAATTTCACGCTTAATTCTTCCAGTTTTCTGGCAGATTTAAAAGCAAGGCTGCTATGCTCTTCTGATAAGTTTAAGTGCTGAACTTTACCCGGAATAAGGTTTATTTCAATTTTATCTATAAAATCAGATTGTGCATTGACAAATTGGGTCAATGAAAGAATAAAAACTAAGATGCTATATTTCCTTTTCACTCAAATTTCTTTTGGGAACAGATACAAACAATAACATGGCAAAACCGATAATAAAGAAAACGGCAAGTGCGATAGCACTGTTGCGCATGCTTCCGGTTATGTGTTCAATTAAACCATATGCAAATGTACCAATGACTATGGAAACATTATAGGTCACATCATAGAAACTAAAATAAGATGCATGGTCAATGGTATTGACAGGTATGAGTTTAGAATAAGTCGCTCGTGAAAGTGCTTGTATTCCACCCATCACCATTCCTACCAGGAAGCCCAAAATATAAAAGCCCATTTCACCCTGGATAAAATAGGCCATAATGCATACCCCTATCCATAAAATAATCATCAGGCCCAATGAAAATTTATTGCCTCTCAATTCTGAAATCTTGGCGAATAAGAATGATCCACCAACGGCTACCAATTGTATGATTAAAACCGTAAGAATTAGTTTGGAAGTTTCAAGCTGCAATTCTTTGGATCCGAATAATGGTGCCAAATACATTACGGTTTGTACACCAACACTGTAAAAGAAAAAGGATACTAAAAATTTCCGCAAATTCGGTAAATTTTTTAATGACTTGAATACCGATTTTATTTCTTTATAACCCTTGGTGAAAATATTATCCTGTGGTTCCCGGTCGTAAACATTTTCGGGTAAATAGTAAAAAGTATATTGGGAAAACCCTATCCACCAAATCCCTACCATTATAAATGAAATTCTGGCTGGCAATGAGCCTTCAGGCAAAGCAAACAATTCAGGTGTCTGTATCATTAACAAATTGATAATCAATAGAATTACACTGCCCACATAGCCGTATGAAAAACCCTGAGCACTGACTTTATCGAATTTGTCCTCGCTTACAATTTCAGGTAAAAATGAATTGTAAAAAACCAAAGAACCAGAGTAACCAATACTTGCCAAAACAGAACATGTAATGCCCCATTCTACATTTTTAGCCGAAGTAAAAAAATACATTCCGCAACAAGCCAATGAGCCTAGATAAGCAAACATTTTCATAAACATCTTTTTCTTTCCGCTGTAGTCAGCTATACCTGTAAGCAAGGGAAGTATAAATGCCACGAATAAAAATGAAAATGAAAGTGAATAACTGTATAAGACTGTATTTGGCAATTTCCAGAAGAAAAAATCTACGAGGTCGCCTTGTCCTGCATTTTTTGTTATGGTCTCGTAATAAATAGGAAAAACCGCCGTAGTGATTGTAAGACTGTAAACCGAGTTGGCCCAGTCATACATGCACCAGGCTCTGATAATTTTCTTATTGTTTAATTCCATAAAAAAACCCTGAGGCGAATAGCTTCAGGGCTCAATTTATAAAAATATGACAATCTTACTTCACAACATCTCCCAGTCTCGAAGAATAATTCAAGAGTCTGGCATTGGCATCTCTCAATTCCAACTTGATGTCTGTAATTATTCCCATCTTCGTTTCCTTATCCACTTTCAGTGAAATGATCATTTGATCCCTTTCAACTTCATCCAGTTTATTTCTTTCTTCTTCGACAAACTGGATTATTTCGTCGGTTTCAATAAAGACATCATTTACCTGAATTTTAGGCTCGGTACCAAATTGATCAACGAGATAGGACTGTGGTTTACCCACATACATATAGCTTACCAATGATTTCCTCTCAATTTTCTTTAGCTGAGAAGCAGGAGGTATTCTTTGTTCAACTTTAATGGTGTTTTCACGCATAACTGTAGTCACCATAAAGAAGAATAAAAGCATGAAAATGATATCGGGCAATGCCGATGTCGGTATTTCCTGTTTTGAACTTGCCTTTTTCTTAAACTTTGACATATTATCCTCCTATATCTGTTGGTTCAGCTTCAGAAATTTGAAGCGGATATTCTGCTCTTGCTGCATCATAAGCTCTTTTATGATCGGAGTTTTCCATGTCCAGATTTAAAAAATCCTCCAGAGAAATACCCAGATAATCGGCTCTTGACTGGTTATATGCAGCGGTTACCTCATCCAAAACAGTCAGATACTTCTCATAAGATGTACCTCTGTCAGCTTTAATTGAAACGACAGCATCTTTTGGGCTATCTGAAGATTGCGGATCTCTTCCTCTGTTATTGAGAAATTTCATGGCCGCATCTTTAATCGCTTCGGTTTCCATTGGCTCATTCTCAACTAAAAGCTGATCTTTAGAATTGATCAAAACTTTAAAGATATTTTTCTCTTTAAGTTTTACTTCATCCTGTTGATCGGATTTAGGGGGGAGTACCATTGGTATACCCTTATCACTGGCAATAGTCGTTGTCACAAGAAAGAATACCAAAAGCAGGAATGCTATGTCTGCCATAGAACTGGAGTTTACCTCAGCGCCTCCTCTGTCTTTCTTTCTCATTATTTCAACATTTTATTGACTTCAGTAAATACTATACCGATAACAGCTAATCCAATTAACATGTACATCATTATAATCAGACCACCTATTGTTTTAGACCCGGATTCATCCACGTCAAATTCGCTATAAACATTGGTTACCTCACTCCCTGAGAGTGCATAGGAAATTCCAAAAATAACGAGCAGTGCTACAATGCCTATTCCCGACTGGATTAGGCTTTTAGGATTACCCAGAGAATTAATCAGTGGCAGAATAACTGAACCTGCTGCTGCAATAACTATAAGGGCATATCCTATATACAATACTATATCAAATCCATCCATAATTTTGGTTCTATTTGGATTACTTGTCTAAATTATGTTTTACCAACAAATCAATAAATGCAATGGAAGAATCTTCCATTTGATTTACCAATGAGTCAATTTTGGCCACATTGTAATTGTAAAACAATTGAAGAATTACAGCTACAATCAAACCACCCACTGTTGTAAGGAGGGCCACTTTAATACCACCAGCTACTACCTGAGGTGAAATATCACCGGCAGCCTGAATAGAATCAAAAGCCTCAATCATACCAATTACAGTACCCATGAATCCCAACATTGGTGCAAGTGAGATAAATAAAGATATCCAAACCAAGCCTCTTTCTAGTCTTCCCATTTCCACGGAACCGTAAGAGATAATGGATTTTTCTACCATTTCTATACCTTCAGAAATTCTCAATAATCCCTGAGAAAATATAGAAGCAACAGGACCTCGGTGAGAAGCACATATTTTTTTAGCTTCTTCAACGCCACCGCTGTTAAGGGCATCCTCAACTTCATCCAATAATTTTTTAGTATTGGTCGTTGCCAGGTTTAATGTGATAATTCTTTCAATTGAAATGGCTAATCCCAGAATCAAACACAGAAGAACGATCCCCATAAACTCCCATCCACCTTCAATAAATTTTTCTTTTACTCTTTGGTGAAAAGTAGATTCTTCTTCTATTGGCTCAGATTCTTCAACCGTAGGAAGTGGGGCTGCTTCTTCAACAGGTTCAGCTTCCTCCATTGCGGCAGTGTCCGCCTCTGTTGTATCTGAAGTCATTTCTGTTTCATCTCCTGTCTCAGCATCGGCATCCTGCGCCATAAGAAGAGGAGCCTGAAAGGCCATTAAAGCAATAAGCATCAAGGTATTGATTAGCTTTTTCATAATTTAGGTATTAGTTATACGTGTTTATTCTTTATTTATATTATTTACATTTCATGGCGGAGAGACAGGGATTCGAACCCTGGGTACCCTTTTGGGGCACACACGCTTTCCAGGCGTGCACCTTCGACCGCTCGGTCACCTCTCCCTCTCTTTTCCCATGCCTTTTCAAGGGCGTACAAATAAATTAAGAAATTAAGGTATATGCAAGTTTTAGCCCTCATTTGAATTCAATCAAATTGTCAATTCGCCGCGAAGCGAAGATTCCAGCAAATGGCGTATATCACCTTCTTCTTCAAAATTCTCCAAAATGTACATCATTTTTACTATGGCTGCCTCCGATGTGATGTCTTTTCCGCTTATAACGCCAAAATCATCCAATTTCTTGCTTGTTGCATATCGGCCCTGCTTTACACTGCCTCCCAAACATTGAGAAACATTGTAAATGTAGACGCCTTCATTGATAAGCTTTTTAATTTCATCTAAAAACTTCTTATTGGTTGGAGCATTGCCTGAACCAAAGGTTTCAATGATAATACCCTTAAAACCTGCATTAAGATAAACATCAGATATGCCTCCAATTCGCATTCCCGGGAATATTTTCCAATTGATCACATCAGATGAGAATTTATTTCTGAATTTTAACTTGCCATCATTCAATGTTTTCCATAAATAGTGCTCATGCACTTCAATTTCAACTCCTGCTTCGGCCAGTTCGGGAAAATTCTCTGAATGAAAAGCGTCAAAATGATCGCTCTCAATTTTTTTGGCTCTTGTTCCTCTTAACAATAAATTGTTGAAAAACACGCAAACCTCAGTTATAAGTGGTTTAGAGTTTCGTTTTAACCCTGCTATTTCAAGAGATGTGATTAAATTATTTCTCGCATCCGAACGATTTAATCCCAATGGCATTTGTGAACCGGTTAGAATTATTGGTTTATCAAGATTTTCGAACATAAAGCTCAATGCAGCGGCGGTATAAGCCATAGTATCCGTACCGTGAATAATTACAAAACCATCGTAATCATTGTAATGCTTATAAATATGCTCACCAAATAATATCCAATAAGATGGGGTCATATCCGAAGAATCGATGGGCTTCTCCAATGCAGAAATGGATATTTCGCAATTCAACTTTTTTAATTCAGGAATAAATTCCAGTATTTCTTCGAAATTCAGGGCTTCCATGGATCCCTCTTTTTCCCTGGCCAACATACCCAAAGTACCGCCGGTATAAATTAAGAGTAATTTACTATCACTCTTTAGGCCATGTTGATCAACTGTTATTTCCCTGAACATTTTAGTAATTAAAAAAGTCTATACAATTATTTGAACTGAGATCTTCAAGTTCATTTGATTCCATTTTCAATACCTCTGCCAATCTCATTTTTATAAATTCAAGATAAGAAGGTTCGTTTCGTTTTCCTCTTTTCGGTACTGGAGCAAGATAAGGACTATCCGTTTCAAGAAGAATTCTATTTCTTTTCGCTTTATGTATAATATTGGTCAAATTTTGCTTTTTATATGTAAAAACACCACCTATACCTATGTAAAAATCCAGTTCATTGATAGTATTGAGTTCCTTTTCATCTCCGGTAAAACAATGAAATACGCCTTTGAGATTATCAGTACCAACTTCATGAAGTACATTAAATAATTCATCAAATGCATCCCGGCAATGAAGTACAATAGGCAAATTGTATTGCCTGGCCCATTCAATCTGAATTTTTAATGCTTCAATTTGTATCTCAAGAGTACTTTTATCCCAGAATAAATCCAATCCGATTTCACCGATGGCAGACCATTTACGATTGGATAAATGATTTTCTACAATTTTTAATTCTTCTTCGAAATTACTTTTAACAGAACAGGGGTGTAAGCCCATCATTGGAATACAATACGCTTTATACTTATCTTCTGTTTTCAGCATTCTGTCGATTGATGAAGAATCAATATTTGGCATATAAATTTTTGAAACACCCACTTTTTGGGCTCTTTCAATCATTTCATTTTGATCTTCATCAAACTGATCGAGATAAATATGCGCGTGAGAGTCAATCATAATTGAATGGCTTCAAATTTATAACCCAATTCATTAAAGTGCTTTAAATACTTAGGTAATACCTCTTTTAGAATTGGAAAAGCTTTAAAACTATCATGGAAAACAACAATAGAACCCTGACTTGTTTTTTTTATACAGGATTCCAAACACATTTCAGAATCAAGTTTTTTTTCAAAATCACCGGAGAGTACATCCCACATGATAATCTTATAGTTCTGTTTTAGTTTTCTCATCTGAGCAAATGTCAGTTTGCCATAGGGAGGTCTAAACAGTTTTTGATTTTGTTTAAGATAGGATTCACATTTGTTTATATTTTCAAAATATTCACGATTATCTGTTTTCCAACCGGATAAATGATTAAATGTATGATTGGCAGTAATATGGCCTTCGGCATTTATTCTATGGTAAATATGTGGGTGTTTTCGGATATTATCTCCAATACAAAAAAAAGTGGCTTTGGCATTTACTTGTTTTAGCTCATCAAGTACAAATGGGGTGACTTCTTCCACAGGGCCATCGTCAAATGTGAGATAGATGATTTTTTCTTTCGTATTAATTTTCCAAACCAGAGCGGGGAAAATCATTTGGATAAAAAAGGGTGTTTTAAAGGGGAAAATCATGTTTTATCGCAAACAACCAAAGTCAGATCATCATTAAATGGCATCTTTTTTCTAAAATGATCGAGTTCTTCTAAAATCGTATCGCAAATTACCTTGGCCGATTTTGAGCTGGATTTCTTAAGAATTTTAATGATACTGTCTTCTCCAAAATGCACGCCGTCTTCATTTTCTGTTTCACTTACCCCATCGGAAAATAATATCAATTTGAATTTATTCGCTTTAATTTCCTCGTAATTCATGAAGGGCAGTTTATCGAAAGCTCCAAGCACAGTGGTTCCGGCAGTCAGTTCATTAACTGTGCCTTCTGCCATCAACAATCCTGGATTATGACCTGCATTGACGTATTCAATTAATTTTTTTGATTCATCAAATTTGAATAAAAAGAAGGTGACAAAGAGTTCCGCCTTGGCGTTCTGTATCAGCAATCGATTTAGTTCATGAATAATCTTCTTGAGATCTTTGGTTTGCCGGACCAGAGTTCTGAATGCCGCCTGAAAATTAGACATTAAGAGTGCTGCAGGTACACCCTTTCCAGAGACATCGGCCACACATAAAAAGAAGCCTTCATTAAATGGAACATAATCGTAATAATCTCCACCAATGCTTTGATGAGGAATATTTCTGGCTTCGACCGTCAATTTGCCATTGGTAGGTAAAAATTCGGGGAACAAATTGGATTGAACACGATTGGCTATCTCTAATTCCTTTTTTACGGCTTCCTGTTTTATGGCCTCTTGTGCCAATCTTCGGTTTTCTATTGCCACTACAATTAGATTTGTAAATGTGCGTACAAAAGGAATGTCTATTTCAATCGCTATTTTACCTTTATCGTACATTCCTCCTAAAAGTAAATAAGCGATTATGTGCTTATCGTGACGAATAGGGCAAACGAGTTGAAATCCATTATAAGCTTCAGAAATTACATTTTTCAGAATCTGACATTCTTCTTTGATGTCCAATACTTTCGGATGAATTTCTTCGCCCTCAAAGTTCTCTCTGGTGCCAAAATTTACCTTGCAAATCCAGGCTTCGTCTTCCACAAACAAAGCAAGACGCTTAATTTTCAAATGTGATTTAAGGGCATGTTCATAAATTCTATAGAGTTCATCAACTGACTTGTTTTCATTGATAGATTTACTGATCTCAAACAGAGAGTTAATCTCGAGTTCCTGTATTATGAGTTTTCGACTTAATTCTTCCATTTTCAATGAATTAGCTAAATAGAATTATGTGCAAATAATCCTTTTTTACTTGCTAAAAATAAATAGCTTTTAAATTTTTCATCGCTATAATCTATATCGCTAATGGCTATTTCTGTTTCTTTTTCAAAACATTTTACCCATCCTTTTTTTACCATTTCCCTTAATTGATGAAGAAGAGTATCATTTTCAATATCAAGTGAAGCACGTATATCTTTAAATGATATTACAAAATACAATTCGTCCAGTATTTCAAATTGTACATCGTTCATCGATTTACATTTTTCCAGCGATAAACTGCAAATTGGCTCAAAAGTCCGAAGATTACAACATAGGGGGAATAAAGAAATTGTAATACCAGGACATACAGCAAATTAATGGAATGCTCAAAGTTTTTAGCCACTTCGTTGAGCATTTTCATTTCGAGAAGCGCTTTAAGCAAAATCACGATTAAAACAATTTGGAAATATCCTTTTAGGCTTAATGCAAGAATTAGCGAAATGTGAAGGAAATGATAAACCCACAAAGCAATAGGAAAGAGTCTTTGTGAAAGTCCTTTAATCGCACCCCATTTTGACGCCCAGCGTAATCGCTGATTTACAAATTGTGCAAAAGAACGGGGAGCTCTGGTTATTAATAAGGACCCCCGGCTCCATTCATAATAGTTCTTTTTTGGATAGACAGAGTTATAATAATTTAGAAGATAGGCATCATCTCCTGAAGGAACCTCCATTTCAATTATTTCTGAATAAGCCTGATTTTTTAAAACCGATCTGTCCCAACATAAATTAGCCGCACTGCACATTTGTGGTTTTTCTTTTTGAAAACCCAGGTAAGATATTAATACCAGGGCCCAGGATTCCACAGTCAGTAAAGAAGACCAGAAACCTTCGGTCTTAAAAATTACCGGGCCGGCAATCAGATTATATTTATCATTATTTTTTTGTCGGATTGAATTAAACCAGGTGCTTGTAATTTCACAATCGGCATCCGTTTGCACGATCCAATGGTATTTAGCTTTTTCCAAAGCTTTGCTAATCGCTTTTTTCTTAGAAGGTATCCCATCTTTTATAGAAAGGATTTCAATTTTGTCCTTATTTTCAAAATTGTCATGCCATTCTTTCAGTTTTTCCAAAGTGGCCTCGACCGAATTATCGTCGATAAGTATTAGTTCAAAGTTTTTAGAGTTCTTAAACAGATCCTCAATGCCAAGCAATAAATTGGGAATGTTTTCCAATTCATTTCTCATTGGAATAATAAGGGACACCGGCTTCAAGTTGTCAATTTCTAATTTAATGGAATGACTTTTCTGTTTTACTAAGAAAACAATAAGATACAGGATAAAACCTGCGTAAAAAACATTTATAAATACGAAGAGACTAAGCAAATCTTCTCTTACAAAATGAAATTAATCCAAGGATATTCGGGAATACAAAATTACTCAACCAAATCATCACTGCTCCAAATACGATATATGTGGCATCCATTCCCAATTGAGTAAAAAGCACCGAAAGTGTTAATTCCCGTGTCCCAATCCCTCCAAAAATGTTTAACAGAGGTATAAACGTCTTAATTAAGAAGTACAGTGCTATAATTGAAATAGCCAATGTAAATTGGCTTTGGTCGTAAAAGTGAAGAATTACCAACATATATTGAAGATAATATACAATGGACCTGGAAGAAGTCATTGAAAGTATTTTAATTTTTTCCAGGCCATTCTTCAAAACAATGGTAAATAAGGTGGAGACAATAAAAAGGGCGATTAGGATATAAATAGCATCATTCCAACTATCAAAGACATTAATAGTTCCAAAACCAAAATAAACAATAGCAAAAAGGCCAATAATAATACTAGAAATGCTTTGATAGATTCCAAAAGTAATGTTCTTATAAATATTGGTTCCAACTTTTCGAGTACCAAAAATTGATTGCTTCCCAAGAACCGCTCCAAAAAAATTACTTGAAAAGCTCATTATTGGATAGCATTCGCAAACTACTCGAAAAGCATTTTTAAAATTAATTTTTTGATGTGATTGTAGAATATATTGCCAGGCTTTACTTTCTATAATTAAATTAATCAGTGAAAGAAGCAGCAAAGTCAGAAAGATGTTAATATGCTGTAACTTTAAAGATTGCAATTCCAAATCACCAAATAATATACGGTTTGCAATTACACAAATACTTAAAATTACAATAGCAATTTTGGCGTAATTAGCATATCTCTTAATTACCTTGTTGCTAAATATTTTGTAAAAAAAAGAATTGAAAAGCGATAAAATCATATTAGGAATAGACCCCGGAACAAAGATAACAGGTTATGCACTTATTAGCGTAAGGTCAAACAAAGTGGATATAATTCAATATGGTGTAATAAAACTTGATAAATATAAAGATCATCATCTAAGACTCAAAAAAATACAAGATCGCATAAAAGAAATTGTTACTGAGTACATGCCCGATGAAATGGCAATTGAAGCGCAATTTTATGGCAAAAATGTGCAGGCTATGTTAAAATTGGGACGTGCCCAGGGAGTTGCAATTGCCGCCTGTCTTGAGAAAGATATCCCTGTAGTGGAATATGCCCCAAAAAAGGTTAAACAATCCATTACAGGTAATGGCAATGCCTCAAAGGAACAAGTGGCCGAGATGATAATACGAGAATTGAAAATCCAAACAAAAGAGGATTTTTATCTGGATTCAACTGATGCAATAGCGGTCGCCATGTGTCATCACTATCAAAAGGGGATTAATCAAAGATCCAGTAAAAGTTGGGCTAAATTTGCTGAGGAAAACAAAGACAGGATCAAAGGTTCCTGACAATTCTTTTCTGAATAGACTTAAATTCTTCTTCGCTTAATTGCAATTTATTAGAGAAAGAGAAATCTGACATTGCATTTAAAGGAATTAAATGAACATGCGCATGTGGAACTTCCAAACCCACAACTGCCATCCCCACTCTTTTGCATTCTACGCTCTTTTGAATTGCAATGGCAATTTTTTTAGCTGAATCCATAACAGCTTTGTAATCTTCATTTTCCAAATCCCATAAAAGGTCAATCTCCCTTTTAGGAATAACCAGAGTATGCCCTTTGGCAGCCGGATTGATATCTAAAAAGGCAAAGGTATTTTCGTCCTCATACACTTTGTATGAAGGAATCTCTCCTTTAATTATTTTTAGAAACAGGCCAGACATTAAATGCTTATATCAATGATTTTAAATTCCATTTTTCCGGCAGGAGCTTCAATCGCCGCCACATCTCCTTTAACTTTTCCCATTAGACCCTTTCCAATGGGTGACTGTATCGATATTTTTCCTTTTTTCAAATCTGCTTCTTCTTCGGAGACCAGTAAATAAGTAAATTCTGCTCCATTTTTAACATTTTGAATTTTAACTTTGGTCAAAATGGAAACTTTAGAATTGTTTAAAGTTGATGGATCAAGGACTTTCGCTTCTGCTACCAAAGACTCCAATTGGGAAATCTTCATTTCAACCAAACCCTGAGCATCTTTAGCGGCGTCGTATTCGGCATTCTCGCTTAAATCACCTTTGTCTCTCGCTTCTGCTATTTGCTTTGAAATATCGGGACGCACCTTTGTTTTTAAATGATGCAATTCATCTTTTAGTTTTTGTAAGCCTTCTTTAGTATAATAATTTGCCATACCGGTTGTAAAATGTATAAAATAAAAGAACGGCCATTACTGGCCGTTCCCAATGCAAAATTATAAAAATTATTTCTTACAACGATAATATTACTCCAACAGAAGTTGTTCCGCTGAAATAATCTGTAGTTCTGTATGAAAAATCAACACCAAAAGATTTGTCCTTTTCAATTCCAAATGGCAATTGTAAGGTAGCTCCAAATGCAGGTCCATTAAATGCATCCGTATGAAGCTCGCTATCAAAAATACCATCTCTGTAATCAAATCCGGCTCTTAGCATTAAATAGTTTTTAAATCCGTACTCTACACCAATCTGAATATGGTCATTTGTAAAAGTACTGGATACAAAATTAGCTACAGGAGTTATTCTGTGTTCAAGACCCGGCTGGAAATCATAGGATATTCCAATGTTCATTAAAGATGGAATTTCAAACTTATCCGATCTCTGATCAAGACGAAGTTGATAATCACCACCGCCTTGCGGAGGAGATCCTCTAAAACTTAAACCATCACCCGAATATCTCATCGTTGGCCCAAGGTTTCTCATGGATACACCGAATTTAAACTGATTCCTTTCACCGGTTCTATATTGCACGCCACCGTCAAAACAAACGCCTTGAGCACTGGCTTGCGGTATGGATTCAGAAATAATTCTTACCGTAATACCACCCGAGATATTATTTGAAAATACCTTAGAATAACTTAATCCTATATTGAAAAAGTTAGGACTAAAAGTACTACCAGTTCCTTCCGGCAACTCTACAGTAGTTTCAATAAATTCTCCAAAATTCATGGACATCAGGGATACGCCCATTACTCCGCCGTTATCTCCTAATTTCTGTCCAAATCCAACAGAATTAATCGATACACCAGCTCCACCGAGCCAATTGGAATTACTGAAAATAACTTCTGTTTTATTTATTTGTGAAAGGCCGGCTACATTTAATCGCATAGCTTCTACACCTGTTACCATGGCAGTATTGGCTCCTGCAAATCCCGAACTTCTCGACCAGGGATTTATTAATAATTCAGTAGCACCGGCTTGTCCTCTTTTATTATCGTTTCCTGCAAATAGTGCAGTAGAGATAAAAAGTGAACAAAAGATCAACTTATATATATAGAATTTTCTCATAGTTCTCTATTTCAATTTTTTAGAAAGTATCAAGGTCAATTGGTCTGTTGATATGGAAGAATTTCACCACTTTCTCCCCGAGTTCTCCGGCATCGATATGGACGATGTACACGCCACTGGCTATCGGGATGCCTTCTTCATTGGTCAACTCCCAGTTCTGACTGCTCAGACCCAATCCGGCCACATCTTCTGCCACATTTCTGTTGAACTGTCGCACCAGTGATCCGTTCATCGAGAAGATCGAGATGGTACACTGTGCCGGTAAATTGGTGATCTTGACATTTTTATCCACCTGGCTTTGTTCGTATTCCGAATAAGCGTAGTATGGATTCGGTACCAATCTTATGATATCCAGATCACTTTGGGCTTTCTCCTTGCTTGCAAGGATCGCCTGTGAGCCTATCGTGCTAAAGGTATACGTCGGTGGCACGCCATTTTCGGTGGCCTCGTAATCCCTGTCCACTCGCAGGCGGATCCTGACATCGCCGCGGTCTTCCACCGGCAGCGAGGCAAAACTCGGATTGATCTTCATCATCCCTATCCAGCTAAAGGTCTCCTCGTAGGTCACCCTGTACTGACTGGTTCGACTGGTGGTTTGATCCTGGAAGGTGCTGTCCATCAAGCGCTGGTAAGCACTCGGTTGTCCTGCCACTTCAAAGTCGTATTCCATATTGGTCACAATGATGTAGTGATTATTGGTATCGTTGCTGGTCGGGTTGTACAAGCCATCGTTACCCAGCACCGAGTCGACCAGTTTGTTTTCGGTAAAGGCCATGTTCAATCGTATGCCCTTGTCCACATCGATCGCATAACCCGGGAACCAGCTATAGCCTGTCGCCGGATCGGTGCTGCCATCTGGGAAGGCCGCCACTGCGCCATCCGGTTGCCCGTCTTTGTTGACGCTCAGCAACTCGCTTTTCTGTACCCTGTTCACCACCGGGTTCACAATGCTCACCGTTGGCGGTGCCATCTGAACTACCATACAACGCGTCCACTTGCTTCTGTCCTGGGTAAAGACCACGTCCACGTTTGGCAAGTCCTGCATATAGGCCCAGCCTTCGGGGTTTCTTGCGTCCACGCCAGGAGCAATGCTCTCATCGGCAAAGGCCGCTTTGGTCGATAACCAGGTGCTCCAGGAGCCATCCAATACATTCTGATACACGTCCAGCTGATCATAGGTGGTCAATGAACGCGGGGCCTGTCCGATCCAGGGTAAATCACTAAAATCGATCGGGATCAGCCAATCCTGAAGACGGTCGGCGTACTCAATGCTCGCGTCCTGGAAGCCGTTCTCCTCAAAGCCCTTATCCCTGTTTCTAAAACCCGGGTTAAAGCCGCGGCTCATCTGTACCGATAAACCAAACTCAGGCACCGTCTGCTCGCCACCGGCGCTCACCGGCACAACGCCCTTCACCACGACCCCGTTCCCTTCAAGGGTCCAGAGGTCATGCTCTTTAAAGTCGATCGCCTGAGCTATCGATGAACTGTCGCCTTCCAGCCAGAAGTTGGCCGGACGCTTGGTACCGCCCAGGTAACTCTCCTCGCCGCCTTCTCTTCGGATCGCGATCACATCCCGGACAAAGGCCCCGTTCTCATCCCCGTTCAGCATCCGGATCTCTAATGTCTTGCTATCGGAGGTCTCCAGCTCCGGTACTTCACGTACCACAACCGCTCTTCCTTTAGTCTGACGTTTGTAAGGACTGATCGTATAAGCGATCGTGGCTCCCGAGGAGTTATCCACTTCCTGTCCCGTGTAATTGCCCAGCGAAACCAGCGTATCGCCCGGAAGGAATTTGTAATCATTATCAGCGCTGTTGTACTGCAATCGGCTGGTCAAACGAAGCTCCATGTTGTCGATGGCCTTCACCAGCTTCGGATCGTAGACCTTCACCGATATCGGGCCAGAGCCCGCTCTGTAGGTACGCTCAAATGGCGTCTTGTTTAAAATGCTCTCTTCCACGCCTCCGACAAACTCCAGGATGTTGCCCCCGTTGCCAATGCCGCTCTCGGCAGTCAGCACAAACTCATCGCCATAGCCCGAGTTCAGCACCTGCCCTACGTTCGGATGCGGGACCGCCACTTTCCGGATACCGTTTCTACGACCCAGAATAAAAGGCTGCTCTTTTCGGTCCCCTACGTTATCGCCCAGGTTGGCCTGCGCCATTGCCGCATTGTAACCGTAAGAGAGCACAAGGAAGGTATAGCTCTTGTGATTCACCAATTTCGGATCGCCCTCGGCAAAAGCATCATCGCTGATTCTCAACGTTCTGAAAATGCCATTGTCCTGGCCTTCCACTTTGATGATCGGCACAAAAATATCTTCGCCCAGCGTCACATCGTTTTCATAATTGATGATCGTGGTCACCCCATTGGCAACATCGCACTGCGCGATCAGTCTGGCACGGTCCGCGTTGTCAAGATCGGCCTCGGTAACCGTATTGTCAGCCAATTGATAGAAGAGGTAACCTTCAAAATTGTAGAAGTCTCCAATATTGGCTTCAAATTCGCGATAAGTCTCCGTGTTCATCGCCTGACGCTCACCCTGGTTGACAATGGTGAACTCGCTCGGCTCGATGGTAATGATAATCTCGCGATCCAGTTCAGTGATGGTCACATCCGGAGCATCAGGACCATTTAGAAGTTCAAAGTCGTTGTCATAAAGCTTTTGACAAATATCATCAGCTACTCTTAATTTATTGAAAGATCCTCTTGCACCACCGGCACCTGTACGCGCCCATGGAATTCCAATGGTCAATTCATTCAATGCACCCGGTTCAAGGGTAAATGGACCTGCTGACTGAAGCATTCTTCTATCAGCGGGCTGATTACCTGAAACTGATTCATCCCATGGTACATTCTGAGGACCTGCAAAAGGTTGATCTGGAGTACCGCCGAGTCCCCAACCTATTTCCAAATCAGAAGAACCCGGAAACATAAAATCACAAGGAGGAGAGGATTGCTGAGTTCCTTGTGCTAAATCATAAGTACAAAATGTACCGTCTCTCCAAATATTTTTTAAATAATTGAAAAAATCCTGAGCAGATCCCGGGTTACCATTAGTAGGGTTGCTATTATTATTGTAATAAAGGAAATTGGACATGATGATCAATTCATCAACCTCGTCAATTTCACCATCTTTATCATTATCTATGCCATCGCCTTCATAAACGGCATATCCCCTATCCGGCTCATCGATCAAGCCGTCAAGGTCATTATCAATTCCGTCTCCGATGGTATCTTTATCGGCCCAGGGTCCTTCGAAATAATCAACACCAATTGATGGTGGGTTTTCACCATAACCTGTGATACTTTCGTCGAATTCATCTCCATTGTAACATATACCCAAACCTCTTGGCACATCTACTTCCACATAGTCATCACCGGCAAAACCTAAATCAGGGTCAACCCATTGACCCATTCTGGTTTCACTAATAATTCTACTTCCTCGGTTTAAGAGTCTGTTCCAATAGAAAGTCATGTCATTTAATACATCATTGGTTGCAAATCCAAAGCCCATAACCTGAATCTCCATGTTTATAGGAGGAGCGGCTCCGATTACACCTCCAAATTCCTTTTCATTACCGGCATCGTTCATGACCCACCAGATGCCTTCATCACCAAATATAAATGGCACGTCCCCTTGTAATGGATCGTAAATACCATCGCCGGCACCTTCTTCTTCTATTTGAATAAACTCATCAAAGGGTGCCAAATCGCGGTCCATATCAACCACCTGATCATCAAATGCTCCATCAGGGGAAGTTATGTATGGGTTATTTCTACCAGGCCAATTGAGTACAGGCTCAGGAATATCTTCAACCGTTTGAATCCTGCCTGCCTGGAAGTCGTCGATGTATTGCTCAATTTCTTCTCGACTTATTTTAAAATGCACATCCCAGGTTGCACACTCTTCTGTAGAGATTGTTCCCTGATCAGGTCCTGTGGCATACAAAGGACCAGGCCATAAGGCATAGTGTGACTGTCTGTAAGTACTTGCCAATACAAGCAGATCTCCTGAGGTAAGATCTTCACCACCAATCCAAACGGAGCCGGCAAATAAGGAATGCTGTTTTGGTGCACTTGGATCATCCTGTTTTGGAATCTCGTATCGCGCAGCACTTGGCGAAACAACGGTCCACCACATGTCCCCACCATTGTGAAGTGTAGTTCTTACGTTGTTAATTTCCAGTACTTCTCGAGAAGCAGCTCGGGCACATTCATTGGCAACTCTAAAATTGCCTTGATTACTGCCCTTTTTACCGGAACCGGCTACATCAATATCAGCCATTGCTCCAGTACTGGAGATTAATAAAATTGAAAGGATATTGCGGAATATCATATTTTTCATTTTCTCTAAATTCTTTGTATTAAAAGTTAAATGCTGCACCTAAAACAATTCTTCTAGGAAGCGCAAAATTATCCGGGTTTTGAACAGCCATTCTGTATATATCCGAAAATGAATCCGGATAGAGATTAGCATTTATATCTTGTTGTCCAAGTTTTGACTCCAGATAACCATCATTTGTAGGATCACCTGACCAACCGTAAACACCTTGAATGTTCTCCAAACCAAGAAGGTTTCTGACATATACATAAACATTCAAAGATTTCTTGCTCTCATTTCCTCCAAAGAAGATTGATTTATCAACCCTTAAAGAAGATCTGAGGTTCCAAGGCAACCTTGCACCGTTAACTCCACCATCAACTACTTCATTATTACCTCCTCCGTAAATTGGATTAGGGTTGGCACCACCACGTGGAGTAAATGGTCGTCCTGATGTTGCAATCAACTGCAAGTTCACACCTAAGTTTTCAAGTAATTTAAATCCACCTGACTTCTTAGGCATCCCTTCGTCATCAAGTAATAAATTTCCTTCATCATCTTTTATAGGTTTGGACATAATACCAGGTCCATCATTATCTCTGAATCTGTAGTCGATATTAATTTTAATCTGATGTCTCTCATCCCAATTCAAAGGAATAGGGTTTCTGAGGTTTGCACTTACACCCGATTGGATTAATCTGGCATTTGATAATTCTCCTGAAGAAGTACCATCTGCAAAAGCTAATTGGTAATTAGCATTTATGGCCAAACGGTTTGTTCTCCTTAAATCGTATTCTACAGTTATACCTTTTGAAGTTGCAAAGTCAATATTTCCAAATGTTTCCCAAGACGAAACCGGATATGCTCCATCGATTACAATTAAGGAAATCTGATCTTTCATTTCACGGTAGAAAGTTGAAAGCTTAAGCGAGGATGACCTTGTCAATACCTGCTGGAAACCGACCTGATAGTCAACATTTCTTTGTGGTCTTAGGTTTGGATTATTCAATCTTCCACCTGCCGCTCTCTGGAAATAGAAATATGTACTAGTGAAAACATTATTTCTACTAGGCCTTTGTGTCAAGACATCATAATGCGCAAAGAATAAGGCTTCTTCAGAAATAGGGAATGAAAAAGATACTCTCGGCATTACATTAATTTGCGGTTCATAATCCTCAAATGCATCTTCTGTAATTTTGTATTCGTCATAAATTTCTTTCTTAATACCTGTAAATGAAGTTACATCGAACCAAGGAAACACACCGGCGTTTCCGAGATTAGAAGCCCCCAATACAGTTTGTCCCTGAGCATCAAACCATTGATCGCCACTTCTGAAACCTATTACATTGAATTCTCCCAGGTTTGAGCCGTTGTATTCATCCGGATTTCTATCCACATAAACAACATAGTCATCACCGACATTACCCGGAGTAGCAAAGGATCCTTGGTTGAATGCATTCATATTTGACTCTCCAACAGTTCTTAAATCAACCAATGAATATCTGTCTTTAAGGACAGGTTGGTTTACATCGTATCTGTCTACTCTGACACCCAAACGAAGAATTAAATCCTTGATCTCAAATTTATCTTCAATAAATACCGCTCCGTAATTTGGTCTCCATGCGGCGATTGGTCTGTTAAGGGAATCAGTGAAGAAATCACTAAATGTAGAATTCTCATTGGTTCTTTCACCATAATAGTTATATCCCTGATAGGAAACTACATTTCCTCCACCGCCACCTGGGTTAAGTAGTTCTTCAGCATTGAAATATTCAAGACTTAAATCTTTAGGATCTAATTCATCAACATTTATTCTGTAATCATTAGCATAACCAAATTCCTGTCTCAACCTGTTATGGAATGTTCCATTTGGATTCGATTGATTTCTTATCCCGAAATTGAATACAGTTACAGAATCATTGATTTGCTCTTTTTCACCCCAGGAACCAAAATCCAACACCGGTACAATTGTTGGATTACCATTGATTAAGATGGTATCAAGGAATGTATTTGGTGCCTGATTAAGGAATGCACCTTCTAATGAAGTTCCCGAAAGTGCTGCACCACGAGCTGCATTCCAAATTCCTGTTGTAGAAACATTAAATTGTCTTTGAGTTCTTTGTTCAAATTCAAAACCCAATTTAAAAGAGTGATTGTTTAATTCAACAACACCAAGAGCTGAAACCCTGAATTGTTCATCTACGCTTAAATTATAATTTCTGTGTGGGGTTCCCACATTATGAAATAGCCCTCCATGAACTGTATTCGGGATTTGACCATTAAGTAAACCTCCCTGAGATGTATTTAGCTGTTGCAGGTCGGTAATAGGATCATTGGCCAGTGCCTGACGGTTAAAAAAGAAATCCGTATATCGAGAAGTAATTGGATTCTGATTTCCCCCTGTAAAAGTATAAGTATCGGCATTTGTATTATACACAATCCATGGAACATTAGCTTGAACTAATACTGTATCATCATCTCTGTCTCCATTCTTATATATAACAGGACCATTAAATGACCCATCTGTATTAATTCCAAATTGAGTAGGATCGATTCCCAATGAATTCAATTGCTCAAATAAAGTTGGGGTCAACGTATCAGTTGTTCTTTTGTATTCCCCTACATAATTGTACTCAAATAAGCTTTCGTCAAACTCCTTATTGTAGGTTTTATCAATATCCCTGGAATAATCGACTTGCACCTGATAATATGCATTTTTTATAAGTGAAGTATTCTCTTCATCGCTTCTGTCGTTTTTAAAACGCTGTGTAAATCTCGCAAATACATTGTATTGCCTTATCAAGCGATCACCATTGTTATCGTAATTTAGAAGTCTCTTGTATCTCTGGGGGTCTACTCCTCTGGTATTAAATTCTTTATACTCAGAGTTTCTCAAATTTCCACCTATAGATACTAATATGCTCTCAGATGGCTGCCAATCAAAAGTAGCGTTGACATTAACATTGTGTCTGTTCTCATTTTCCTCGAAATCATAAGTTTCGAATTGCTCTCTTGTCAAGGTGTCAGACACATATCTGGTATTTCCAAATTCATCTATGAACAATGGATTTTGCTCAAGCTGACTCTGATATTCATCTTTCAGCCTATAAATATCTATTGCAGGGGGGTCAGGATCCGCGGCACCATCGTATTGAGCAGCAAGAAAATAACCTAGTTTGGTTCTCAAAGCTCTCCCGGTTGAATCTTTTTCCTGTAAAATAGGTCCGGAAACGTTAAAATTGAGAAGGTTGTAATTGTAATTATCAAAAGGTACTGAAGTCTCACCTGCAATTCCTCCAAATATTTTTGAAGATGGTCCTTTGGTTGTTAAACTGATTACACCACCAACGTTATCTCCATACTGCGCAGGGATACCACCAGTTAAGATTGAAACCTCAGCGATGGCCTCAACAGGTACCTGTGGTGTTTGTCCAGGCAATAACTTAACCCCATTAACAAAATATTGCGTAGCATCCGATCGAGCTCCCCGAAGGTTAATCGTTCCACCATCATCCGAGGATGTCACACCTGCCTGCGTGGTAGCAATTGAAGAAATATTCCTGGTAGGAATTTTTTCAATCTCTTTGGATGATAATTTAGAACCGGTAGAAGTGTTATCCGGATCAATCAGTGGCTCGGCATAAATTATAACATCTTCCTCGAGTACTTTGGATTCTGAATTCATTCGAATATCCAATCGAGTTGTTTTTTCAAAATTTATAACCACACCTGTGATCTTTTTAGGAGCATAGCCAACGTAGGAAACCTCCACGTTATATTCTCCCGGCACAAGAGGTGTTATTGAAAAGTTTCCATCGAAGTCAGATACGGTTCCTCCTTTTTGAACTCCACCTTTATTCACTGTAACATTGGCAAAAGGAATGGATTCTCCAGTTTCCATATCGGTTATCTTACCGGAGAGTTTTCCTGTTTGTGCTAGTACGAGTGAAAAAGATGCAATGATGAAGGTTTGTAGTAGTAGTAGTTTTCTCAGCATATACATCAATTTTAGATAATTCTAATAAACATAAAATTATTCAAGGTCTAAAAATGTGAAAGGTAATTCATTTATACAATTATTTAGTATTCTTTTTGGTTCTTATCTTCTCTTTTAAATATGTAAATCACCCATTTTGGAGTAGAAAATTTTCGATTTTGGATGCTAATACTTCATTTATTCTGGAATATGACTCTGAAGACCATCCCCCCACATGTGGTGTTAAAATTGTATTATTTCTGTTTACAAGGTCTTGAAGTATAGCTTTTTCAGAGTCTGAAAGTGAATCGAATTTCTCGTTTTCAAGCACGTCAAGTGCCGCTCCCTTTACTTTACCACTATCGAGGTTTTTTATCAAATCTACAAGTTTTACCACTTTTCCCCTTGAGGTATTTATCAGCCAAATATTTTTTCGAAAGTCATTTATCCATGAATCGTTAACCAGATAAACGTTTCTTTCAGACAACGGGACGTGTAAAGACACGATATCACATTTTTGTGTAAATTCTTCCCAGGATACTTTTTTAACATGTGATGGCAGATCCAAACTTGGCTTAATATCATAAGTGATCACAGAGCAACCAAATCCAATAAGTTTCTCTGCAAATGCTCTCCCCATATGTCCGAAACCAATAACCCCTACAGTTTTGGTATTTAATTCAAATCCCCTGTTGTCCTCTCTTAACCATTTGCCCCGGCGTATTTCATTGTTGGACTTTACAATTTTATGAAGCAATGAAAGCATCAGACCTATGCTGTGCTCCGCTAATGCGTCCTTATTGCCTTCCGGAGCATTAAATACTTCGATATTCCTTTTTTGAACTTCTCTTAAATCGATTTGATCCAAACCTGCACCGGCCCTGGCAATGAATTTCAGCGAAGGCGCATTTGTAAAGAATTCCGAGTCCAGATCGAGTTTGCTGCGCACGACTATTCCAAAATAGTCTTTTATTATATCTAAGGTTTCCTCCCGACTTATATTTGGTTGATAATTAACTATTAGTCCCAGTCTTTCCAGCAAAGGGACTATGGATTTATGCATTTTGTTGACAATTAGAACTGAGTGTCTATTCATTATAATCCGAGCAGTAAATGTGCTACAAGAAAATAAACGCCAAGACCTAATAAGTCGTTCGCTGTAGTAATAAATGGGCCTGAAGCCAGGGCCGGATTAATTCCGAAACTATCGAGTACAAGCGGAGTAAAGGTTCCCATAATTGAAGCTAAAAGAATAACTGAAAAGAGAGCTATACTTACTACTGTTGACAAAACCAGTGATTGACCCAGAATCATATTAAATCCAAATACCAATATGGCAATAACAAATCCATTCAACAAAGCAACAGACAATACTTTAGTTAATCTCCACCAATAGCCCTGATGAATCAGACTATTATCAGCAAGACTTTGAAGAATTATGGAAGAAGACTGAATACCAACATTTCCACCTGTAGCAGTAATTAGAGGAATAAAAAAAGCCATGGCCGGAATTAGCATGAGGTCTCCTTCAAATATTCCAATAAACTGAGCTCCCAACAATCCACCAACCATACCAACAACCAGCCATGGAAGACGGGCTCTTGATAATTCAAGCACGGAATCATCTTCATCAATATCTGCTGAAATACCGGACATTAGTTGTCTTTCCAATTCAGCCTGTTCGGTTATTACATCCACCACATCATCAATGGTGATTCGCCCCAATAGCTGACCATGAAGATTTACAACCGGAATTGCTTCCAAATCATATTTCTGCATAAGCTGTGCTACCTCTTTTTCCTGTTTATAAGTTTCGACCACCTGTACGTCCGGATCGTAAATGTCGGCGATCTTTGTATTGTCCTCAGCGAGAATGATTTTCTTTAGAGCAACCCTTCCAAGTAATTTGTTTTCATCATCGACCACATAAATGGAGTAAATTTTATTGACCCTTCCCGCTTGCCTTCGAATTTCTTCTATGCATTGAACCACATTCCAATTTATATTGGCTTTAATGAGTTCTTTTCCCATCAGGCCGCCTGCACAATCTTCTTCATAATGCAATAGGTCAAGTATGGATTTAGCCTTATCAGGGTTTTTTATAAATGAAATAACTTCCTCTCTAAGTTTTATCGGAAGCGATTGCAGAATATCTACGGAATCATCCGATTCCATAAAATTGATAAACCTCGCTATTTGTGCGGGAGAGAATGATGCTATGAAGTCTTTTTGATTTTCATCTTCGAGATTAATTATTATTTCAGCACCGACCTCAACTGGAAGTGTATCCAAAACATAACGCGCTTCTTCGGCATCGAGCTCATCCAGGATTTGGGAAATATCCGCAGGAAATAACTCATCCAGCACCTCTTGCACAAAGGCGGCATTATCCTCCTTTACTGCAAGTTTTACCTCATCGAGAAACTCACGTGTTAATTCAAAATTCATCCTGCCTTATCTGCTAATGCTTTTGCTATAAAAATAAACTCGGAAACAGATATTTGTTCCGGTCGCAATGTTAAATATTTTTCAAATTCCTTACCTAATGAATTCAATTCAATTCCAATTGTATTTCGCATCATTTTCCGGCGATTATTAAAGGACTTTTTTACCACAGGCTTTAAGATACTCATTAGCTTTTTATCAATGGCATCTTTTTTTAATTCAATCTTAAATACGGAGGAATTGACTTTTGGAGGAGGGACAAAGCTATTTGGCGCCACATCTAAAATTGGAGTACAAGTATAAAGCGACTGTAGCAGTACACTTAAAATTCCATAAGTTTTGGAACCGTGATTTGAGCAAATTCTATCTGCCACTTCTTTTTGAACCATAAACACTCCTTTATATATAAGAGAATAATTTTCGATTATTTTAAAAAAGATAGGTGAAGAAATATTATAGGGAAGGTTACCTATTAATTCTATTGGTTCAGGGAATTTTTGCCAATCCAGTTTTAATACATCCTCAGAAACTATTTCGATATTATCTTTTTGGTAAATCTCTTTGTTCCTGAGAAATTCCACCGATTCCCGGTCCAATTCAATCAATTTTAATTTTAAATCGGGATTTGATATTTTATCGACTATATATTTTGTCAATACACCCATCCCGGGTCCAATTTCAATTACCGTTTTTAGAGTATCGTATTGCAGCTCATTTGCTATTTTTTCCGCGATAGACTCGTCTTTCAAGAAGTGCTGGCCAAGGCTTTTTTTAGCCCTAACATATCCGTATTTTTTTGATTGATTTTGTTTCATCGGGCCGGTTTTGAGACTTTGGAAATTGCCTATCTTTGGGCAAAGGAGCTTATAAGCAAAAAGAATTACAAATTGTGAAGGAGAATAAGAGTTTAATTAAAATTGGAATTTCCATTGGAGATATAAATGGTATTGGGCCGGAAATAATTTTAAAATGCTTTAACCACAGAGAGATATTCAAATATTGCATCCCGATTGTTTATGGTCCATCCTATGTTCTGAATTTTTTTCGTAAGCAACTAAACTTAAATGATATCCGGATTAATTCAATCAAAAATGTATCTGAGGCCAGGCCAAAAAGCATCAATGTCATTGATTGTTTTCAAAAACAGATTACAATTCAAAGCGGACAATTTGATGAGGAATGTGGGAAGCTGGCGGCATCAAGTTTAAATGCTGTCGCGGAAGATTTGTTGCAAAAAAATATAGATGCATGCGTAACTGCTCCTATTAATAAGGAAAACGTTCAAAATGCCGGATTAAATTTTCCGGGGCAAACGGAATTTTTTACCCAAAAAGCAGGAGCTAGTGAAAGTATTATGCTGCTTTGTTCGGACAAAATGCGTATTGCATTGGTTACGGGCCATTATCCAATTTCTGAGGTCGCATCTAAAATTAATTCTGAATTAATCAATTCAAAATTAAAATTGCTGATAAGCAGTTTGAAAAAAGACTTTGGTATAGCCAAACCAAAAATCGCTGTCCTGGGCATCAACCCTCACGCAGGAGAAAACGGTAAAATAGGCCTTGAAGAAGTGGAAATAATTGCTCCGCTAATAAGAAAATTTAAAGAGAAAGGTGAATTTATCAATGGCCCCTATCCTTCCGATGGTTTATTTGGCTCGGGTAATTACAGAAAGTTTGATGGAATTCTGGCCATGTATCACGATCAGGCATTGATCCCATTTAAAATGATATCTTTTGAGGATGGTGTTAATTTCACTGCAGGACTCAACCTAATCCGCACTTCTCCCGATCATGGAACTGCATTTGATATTGCGGGAAAAGGCATTGCTTCAGAGAGTTCATTTCGCAAGGCATTGTTCATGGCCATCGATATTTCAAGGCAGAGAAATGAAAATTATTAAGGATACTGATATTTATTTTTATTAATTGAGTGATTCTCTTTAATTTTGCGCCTCGATATTGAAAAAGTCATGAAAAGAAAGGACTATTGGGTTGATATTATCAATCTGAAAAACGGGACTTATGAATACGATTTCAATATCCAAGATAAGTTCTTTGATTTCTTTGATAATAGTATTGTAGAAAGGGGTAAGCTTGAGGTTAAGCTCAGTCTGGAAAAAAGTGAAAGACTGATAAGGGTTATATTTAGAATTGATGGTACCGTTGAATTGATTTGCGACAGAAGCCTGAAAAAATTCAATCATCCCTTAAAAGTTCAACACGAGCATTTGTACAAGTACAGCGAATACGAGGAAAATGATACAGAAGACATCACTCATATTTCAGCCAACACAGAATCCATTGATATGGGTCAGCTGGTTTATGAATATATTGTATTAAATATTCCGATGAAAAAAATTCATCCGGATCATAAAAATGATAAGGAGGAAGGGTTTTTCTACAAAACTGAAATTAAAGAAGACAAAAACAAAAAAGGGGATATTGATCCTCGCTGGGAAGCATTAAAAAAATTAAAATAAATAGAAAATGGCACATCCTAAAAGGAAAATTTCCAAAACAAGGAGAGACAAGAGAAGAACACATAAAAATCTTGAGGCTAAGACATTGGCAACTTGTCCCACTACCGGCCAACTTCATCAGTTTCACAGAGCACACTGGTATGAAGGAAAACTTTATTACAAAGGCCAGGTGGTAATGGAAAAAGAAGTATTAGCATAAATTATGAGGCTTGCACTTGATGCAATGGGGGGAGATTATGCCCCTCAGGAAGCAATTTCGGGTGCCATTGAGGCAGCAGATGTTCTTCAGGACGAAACCGTTATTTTCCTTATTGGAGATGAAGCGGTAATCAGACCTAAGATTCCTGAAAAGTATCGAAACAAAATACAGGTTGTGCATGCCCCTGAAGTTATTGGCATGGGCGAACACCCTGTTAAGGCCCTTAGCGCAAAACCACAATCCAGTATAAACATAGGCTATGGAATGCTCAAGGCTAGAAAAGCAGATGCATTTTGCAGTGCAGGTAATACAGGAGCCATGCATGTTGGTGCTATGTTTAGCGTCAAGTCAGTTGAAGGTATTATCAGACCTGCAATAGCAGGGCTTGTACCAAAAGAAGGTGGTAACTACGGTGTAATTCTGGATGTTGGTGCCAATGCCGAGTGCAAACCCGATGTGCTCACGCAATTTGCCCAACTGGGTGATATCTATGCGAGAGAAGTGCTAAAAATTGAAAATCCCAAAATTGGCCTTATGAATCTTGGGGAAGAAGAAGAAAAAGGCTCCTTACATACCCAGGCTGCACATCAATATCTTAAAGTGTCTCATTTAAATTTTATAGGCAATATCGAAGGTAGGGATGTTTTCAACGACAAAGCAGATGTTATAGTTTGTGATGGCTTCGTCGGGAATGTGATTTTGAAAATGGCAGAAAATTTTTATGATTTACTATCGAAAAGAAATAAACTTGATTCCTATTTTGATCAATTCAATTATGAAGAAATTGGCGGAAGCCCTATTCTTGGAATCAATGGAAATGTGATAATCGGACATGGTGTATCAACTGCCAAAGCCTTTAAAAACATCCTATTAATGGCTGAAAAAATGGTAGAATCGGGTCTTTTTCACAAAATCCAGGAGTACTTTAAAAATTAATTATGGCCAAAATTACAGCGGCAATAACAGGAGTGCAGGGACATTTGCCCGATTATGTGCTTACTAATGAAGAGCTGTCCACCATGGTAGAAACCAATGATGAATGGATTACCAGCCGAACCGGAATTAAAGAAAGACGAATTTTAAAAGGAAAAGACAAGGGCACATCACATATGGCTGCCCCTGCAGTAAAAAAGCTTTTGGAAAAGACCAATACCGACCCCATGGATATTGATCTTATCATTTGTGCCACGGTAACCGCAGATTTTATTTTCCCCGCAACAGCCAATATTATTGCCAATGAAGTTGGCGCGAAAAGAGCCTATAGCTATGATCTGGCTGCCGCATGTTCCGGATTTTTATATTCATTAACACAGGCTGCCAAAACAATTGAAAGTGGTTTTCACAAGAAAGTAATTGTTGTTGGTGCTGATAAAATGTCTTCCATTGTGGATTACAAGGACAGAACAACCTGTATAATCTTTGGAGATGGTGCTGGTGCTGTATTGCTGGAGGCCAATGAAGAAGGGAATGGACTAATTGACTCTCAATTGTATTCCGATGGTTCGGGTTATGAATTTCTTCACCAAAAAGCCGGAGGAAGCAGAAGGCCTCCCAGTAACGAAACTATCGCCAAAAGGGAACATTTTGTGCATCAGGAAGGCGCTCAGGTATTTAAATTTGCCGTAAAAAATATGGCGGATGTAGCCTATGAAGTAATGCAAAGAAATAATCTTAGCTCTGAAGATATTGCCTGGCTCGTACCACACCAGGCCAATAAAAGGATTATTGATGCCACCGCAAATCGCATGGGATTGAATGAAGACAAAGTAATGCTAAACATTCATAAATATGGCAATACTACAAATGGAACTATCCCTTTATGTCTTTGGGAATACGAAAATCGAATGAAGAAAGGCGACAATATTATTTTGGCTGCTTTTGGAGGCGGATTTACCTGGGGAGCCAGTTTTGTGAAATGGGCATATAATTCTTAATATTAGTCAAAATATGGCATCAACTGCTGATTTTAAAAACGGATTATGTATTGAATTCAACAATGACCTTTATACCATTGTGGAATTCCAGCATGTTAAACCGGGAAAAGGTGGCGCATTTGTCCGAACCAAATTAAAAGGACTTAGAAACGGAAAAGTAATTGACCACACTTTTAATTCGGGTGTAAAAGTTACAACAGCAAGAATTGAAAGACGTCCTCATCAATTTCTATATAAAGATGATTTAGGCTTCCATTTTATGGATACCTCCACCTACGAGCAATTGAGTTTGCCCGATGATCAAATTGAAAATGCCGATTTAATTAAAGAAGGTCAGGAAGTTGAATTAGTTTTTCATGCTGAAACAGAAAGTGTTTTATCATGTGAATTGCCGGCCTTTATTAATTTACAGGTAACCTATACCGAACCCGGAATTAAGGGAGATACTGCTACAAATGCAACAAAATCTGCTACTTTGGAGACCGGGGCGGAAATACAGGTGCCTCTTTTTATAAATAACGAAGAACTACTTAAAATTGATACGAGAACTCGTTCGTATGTTGAACGCGTAAAAGAATAGACGATGAAAGCAAAAGAAATTCAGGATTTAATTGAGTTCATCTCCACTTGTGGAATGGACGAGGTCAACATAGAAACAGACCAAATCAAATTACATGTTAAAAAACACGGTGAAACTCAGGTAGTAAGTGCACCGGCTCCGGTTCAAAATCCTGCTCCGCAGGCCGCTGCGCCAAGTCCTGCCCCATCTGCCTCTGCTCCCGCTCCTACCCAGAGTACTGCAGATGAAGATTCAAAATACGTAGCGATAAAAGCACCAATGATCGGTACATTTTACCGTTCTCCAAATCCGGAATCTCCATCTTTTGTCAATGTTGGTGACAAAGTTGAAGCCGGTCAAACAATATGTATTATTGAAGCAATGAAGCTTTTTAATGAAATCGAATCTGATGTTTCAGGAACGGTGGTAAAAGTAGTTGCTGACAATTCTTCTCCTGTAGAATACGATCAGGTATTATTTCTGATCGATCCCAGTTAATAAAAGAGATTCATAAGCGATATTTCTATGTTTAAAAAAATACTCATCGCCAATAGAGGCGAAATAGCTCTTAGAATTATCCGGACCTGTAGGGAAATGGGCATTAGTACGGTTGCCGTGTATTCCACAGCTGACAAAGAAAGCTTGCATGTCCGATTTGCTGATGAAGCAGTTTGTATTGGTCCTCCTCAAAGCTCTGAAAGCTATTTGAATATACCGCGGTTGCTGGCAGCTGCAGAAATAACCAATGCAGATGCAATTCATCCGGGATATGGTTTTCTATCAGAAAATGCTGATTTCAGCGCTATTTGTGAAGAATACAAGATAAAATTTATTGGTGCCAGTGCCAACATGATCAATGGTATGGGCGATAAAGCTTCCGCTAAAGCCACGATGAAAAAGGCCGGTGTTCCTACAATTCCCGGAACGGATGGTTTATTGAAATCTGTCCAGGAGGGAATGAAATTGGCTGAGAAAATGAAATACCCTGTTCTTCTGAAAGCAACCGCCGGTGGTGGTGGTAAGGGAATGCGGATTGTCAAAAAAGCCGATGAATTTGAAGCAGCATGGAAAAGTGCAAAACAGGAGGCAGCAGCCTCTTTTGGAAATGATGGCTTGTACATGGAAAAATTCATAGAGCAGCCAAGACACGTAGAAATTCAAATAATAGGCGATCAGTTTGGAACGGTTTGTCATCTCTCAGAAAGAGACTGCTCCATTCAGCGAAGACATCAAAAGCTTATTGAAGAAACCCCATCTCAGATACTTAATGATGATCTGAGAGAAAGAATGGGTGAAGCCGCAATAATAGGTGCTCAGGCCATAAATTATGAGGGAGCCGGAACAGTAGAGTTTCTTGTTGATAAAAACGGTGATTTTTATTTCATGGAAATGAACACCCGGATTCAGGTCGAACATCCAATTACTGAAGAAGTTACCGATTACGATTTAATCAAGGAACAAATTAAGGTGGCGGCAGGAATTCCTATCTCCGGTAAGAATTACTTTCCAAAACTTTGTTCGATGGAATGCCGGATCAATGCTGAAGATCCTGAAAATGGCTTCAGGCCAAGTCCCGGTAGAATTACCAACCTTCATATTCCGGGAGGTCATAAAGTACGGGTTGATTCACATGTTTATGCGGGCTATACCATTCCACCAAATTACGATTCTATGATTGCCAAACTGATTGTGAGCGCTCAAACCAGGGAAGAATGTTTGGTAAGAATGAAAAGGGCCTTGCAAGAGTTTGTAATTGAAGGTATTAAAACAACCATCCCCTTTCATATAAAAATGATGGATAATGAAATCTTCAAATCGGGAAAATATTCGACAAAATTCCTCGATGAATATGCCTACAAGGATCTTTAAATAGATAATCGGGCCAAAGGCGTGATGGCCTGGTCTGAAAATTCCCCTTTTAAAAATTTATAATGTGCGGCCATGGCAATCATGGCTGCATTATCTGTACAATACTGAAAATCCGGTATATAGGTATTCCAGGACTTTTTATTGCCGGTACTTTGTATAGCCATTCTCAAACCTTTATTTGCGGAAACTCCTCCGGCAATTGCTATTTCCCCGATTCCTTTATCCTCAGCAAGTTTTTCTAACTTTTGCATCAGGGAATCAATGAGTGTCTTTTGATAGGAGGCACAGATATCGTTTAAATTTGATTTAATAAAATCCGGATCCTTCATTAAGTTCTTCTGCAAGAAATACAGAAGCGAGGTCTTTATACCGCTGAATGAAAAGTTGTAATCGGGCATATCGGATATGGGAAAAGAATAAACACTAGAATCACCAAGTGCAGCGTGCTTATCAATCTCTGGCCCTCCCGGATAACCAAGACCAAGGAGCTTAGCCGCTTTGTCAAAAGCTTCACCAACGGCATCATCAAGCGTTTGTCCGGCTATTTTCATATTTAGATGATCTTCGACAAGCACCAATTGTGTATGACCTCCGGAAACGGTAAGACAGATAAATGGAAATGAGGGCTTTGGATCTTCTATAAAATGAGCCAAAACATGCGCCTGCATATGATTTACTTCAATAAGAGGAATATTTAAAGAGAGTGCCATTGATTTTGCAAAGGACAGCCCTACCAATAATGGCCCCATCAATCCCGGCCCCCTGGTAAAAGCAATGGCCTGAATCTGCGTTTTATCTATCTTTGCGACAGAAATTGCCTGATGCACAACCGGAATTATATTTTGAAGATGCGCTCTGGAAGCCAACTCGGGAACTACTCCTCCAAATCTCTTGTGTACATCCTGATCAGCAATTATGTTTGATAAGACCTTAGCATTGCTTATGATTGAAGCAGAAGTTTCATCACAGGAAGACTCGATAGCTAAAATTATTGTATTCATAAATTGAAAAGAGGCGCCGCGAAATTACAAAGAATCTTTAAAGGGATTTTCAAATCCCTTGTTTACCTAATCTTTGCCTTAATTTTATTGGTGGGCATTATTGGCTTAATTTCAAGGAGCTCATTTGTTCAGACCTATATCGTTCAGAAAATCACCTCAAAAATTTCTTCTGACTACAATGTAGATATTAGTGTTGGGAAGTTTTATTTAAGCGGGTTTAGAACATTAAACCTAAAAGACGCCCTCATTCTGGATCATCACCAGGATACAATGATCTATGTAAAAAGTCTGAGTGCCGATGTATCTATAAAAAATATTTTTGCTAATAATACGCTCTACCTGAGCGATATAGAGCTTCTTTCACCCTATTTTTATCTTCATAAAGCGAAAGAAGACAGCACTTTCAATATTAATTACTTTGCAAACAAACTCAGCCCTCCCAAAGCGCCGGACAGTCTAAAAAAAGATCAGTTCAAGGTATCCCTGGAAAAAGTGTTAATGAGTTCAGGTACATTTATTTTAGAAGGAGATACGGTTCGTCCGGTAGATGCTGGTCAGTTTAATCCGGACTATATACGCTTTAATAAGATTAATGCTAATCTTCAAAACTTAATCGTACATTTTGATTCAATAATGAGCGATATAGACAGTCTCAATTTTGTAGACAACAGAAGCCAAAATGATTTCAATTTGTCGCATACAAATTTCCGCATGACTTCCTCAAATATGCTCTTATACAACACAGACATAAGCTTCAATAAAAGCCATATCAAAGACAGTCTTCAGTTCTATTTTTCAAAATGGCCCGATTGGTCAAATTTCAATGAAAAGATTGAAATGAAGTTTTCGCTTGAAAATACAAGAATTTGGACGGGAGATATTAATTATTTTGTCCCTGTTTGGAATAGAAAAAATGAAAATTTCCTTATCAATGGAAAATTTCAAGGGTTTTTAAATTCATTTATATTTAAAGATCTCAGTCTTGTCTATGGGCGAAACTCTTATTTAAATGGCGATCTGAGCATTGAAGGTCTTCCCGAAATAGATAATTCAATTATTTCCTTAAAAATTAAAAGCTCCCATCTCAATATGGACGACCTCAAAGGATTTTTCAATGAAGAAGCCCGGCCTTATCTTCAAAATCTCGATTACGTTGATCTCAACGGAAATTTTGATGGTTTTTATTACGATTTTGTAGCAGATGGTGAATTTAAAACGGGTCTCGGAACAGTGCGATCTGATATGAATCTTAAAGTACCCGATTCAGGACCGGCTAAATACAGCGGTAAATTAAGCTCCAGAAATTTCAAACTTGGCAAACTTATAGGCAGAGAAGATCTGGTAAAAACAATTAATATCAAGGCCAATGTCAATGGAAAAGGATTCAATGCCAAAGAAGCCGACATGCAAATGGAAGCAACGCTGAGTAAATCTGTGATTTACGGTTATCAGTACAATGAAATTAACTTCAATGCGCATTTAAAAGAAAATCTTTTTGATGGATCTTTTAATGTAAAAGACAGCGCTCTCAATGTCGTGCTAAACGGTCTTATTAATCTGGATCCGGAAATTGAAAAAATCGACATTCAAGGTGAAATAATTAATGCTGATCTCGATAGAATTAATCTGAGTGAAAAAGAGGGTTTTGTTAAAGGAAAAGTCGATCTGGATTTTGCAGGATTGACATTTGATAAAACTTCAGGATATGGAAATCTAAGTGAAATAGAGGTGTTTTACGATGATAAATATCTTGAATTGGATACCATGAGTATAATTTCACAACTTGCGGAAGGGATTCGAAATATTGATATTAATTCAGATTTATTCAACGCAAATATCAAGGGCAATTTTAAACTGAAATCTGTTTACAATGATTTTCAAATGATTCTCAAAGAATATCAATTGCAAATAGTAAATGACGATGAGGACATAAAAAAATACTATGGGTCAAAAATTAAATCAGACAATAAATATTCCGCAGAATGGTATATCGATTTTAATGATATCAACCCCATTGTAAGTTTATTTTATCCGGAATTTTATATCTCTACCAATACAAAAGTTGAAGGTCGTTTTTCCGTAGGCAATACAAATATTTTTAACCTCTTTACGAGCATTGATACACTGATTTACGACAACTATCAGTTTTACAATAATGAATTCGACCTCTCGAGTTCAAAATATGCCGATAGCAGCGAAATTTTGGCATTTGCCTATGTATTTTCGGAAAAACAAATCATACCAAATGTTATTGAAGGCAAAGATTTGATGACCGAGGTATTGTGGAATGATACTAAGATCAATTTTGAATCGGCATTCCGCCAATTTGATGATTCCAATTTTGTCAATTTTGCCGGAAAGGCCATCTTCAAAATTGATTCAACAGTACTCTCATTTACAGAAAGTGATTTTAAAATTTTTGAGAATAATTGGGATATTGAAGATCAAAACCGGGTAGTATTTAAACAAAATGAAATAAAAATTGACAACCTGAACTTCAATTCCAAATACGAAAGCATCTCAATAAACGGAAGCATTTCAAGAAATCCTGAGGCAGTTTTGAAAGTTGAATTTAAAGATTTCAACCTCAGAAACTTAAACCCGATCATAGGAAGGAATATAAGTGGTGTGCTAAATTCCGATTTATCTTTTATTAATATTTATAATCAATTTCAAACTTACGGAACGATTCGTGCCAATGACTGTACCATAGAGGGATTTTTAGTCGGAGATATTGCCGGAACATCAAAATGGGATAATTCGCTTAATGCCATTGTTTCAAAATTTACCATAGACAGGTTGGGAAAAAAGATTCTTGAACTGGAAGGCAGGGTTGTTCCTGCCGGCGATTCCACAGAATTAAATATTGTTGCAAAGCTTAACAGCACAAATCTAAATATCATAGAACCCTTTGCATCTGATCTGATCTCAAATATTAATGGCGTTGCCGATGGGTATTTAAACTTAAACGGTACTACCTCCCAACCAGTATTGAAAGGATGGGTGGCCATCAAGGATGGAGGTTTGTTGGTTAATTATCTCAATACCTATTATTCATTCAGTGACAGACTCGTATTTAATACGGATAATATTTCTGCCAGAAATCTTAATTTGAAAGATAAAAATGGCAATCAGGCAATATTAAATGGTGGTATTTTTCATGATGGCTTTACGAATTTTGTGATTGACCTAAGCGCATCTTTGAACAGGTTTGAAATATTAAATACATCAAGCGACGATAATAATCTCTATTACGGAAATGCTTTTGCTTCTGGTTCTGTTAACTTTTTAGGTTCATTTTCAGACATTCAGATCAGCGCAGATTTGCAAAGTGAAAGAGGAACCTATGTTTATATTCCAACGGATAATTATACCGAATTGGAAAAACAGTCGCATATAACCTTCCTGAGCGAACTCGAAAAAGAAGATGATGGAAATATAATAGATGAATTTAATGTAGACCTCTCCGGCGTAAGTATGAATTTAAATTTAAATATTACCCCCGAGGCCAGAATGGAAATAATTCTCGATCGCCAGACCGGTGATATAATAAAAGGACAAGGTCAGGGAGAGCTCAGTTTAGAAATAGATACCCGAGGTGATTTTAATATGTATGGCTTTTACGAAATAGAAAAAGGAAGTTATAATTTCACCCTCCTCAATATCGTCAATAAAGAATTTAATGTTAAGGAAGGTGGAAGAATATCATGGTCCGGAGACCCCTATCAGGGCCAACTTGATCTTACAGGAACTTATACACAATCGGTGCCTTTAAAACCTTTAATGGAGTCGGCAGATTCTATTTTTCTCAACAGTCCGCAGGCAACCCGAAGAAGCCCGGTCAGCGTAAACCTGCATTTAACAGGTCCTCTTTTAAATCCCGAATTTGAATTTGGAATAGATATTATTGATCCTCCTGTTTATCAGGGTTATGATTTTAACAATGACCTTTTGGCTTTTCAGAATAAGATTCAAAACAACCGAGACTATTTGAATCGACAGGTTTTTAGCCTTATAGTTTTAAGACAATTTTCACAGGAAGAATCCAATTACCAGCAGCCTGCTGGTAGGAATTTAAGCGAACTTTTAACCAATCAGTTGAGCAATTACGTTTCTTCTGTCAATGAAAACCTAGAAATTAATTTTGACTTAAGCGGATTAAGCCAGGAAGATTTAAATGATTTGCAATTGCGATTGTCATATACCTTTCTTGAAGGCAGGCTCAGGGTAACAAGAGAAGGGGGCTTTACCAATTCCACCAATGAAACAGACGTATCAACAATTATCGGAGACTGGACCATTGAATACGCTTTGACACAGGATGGACAACTAAAAGCCAAAATGTTTAACCGCAATAATTCCAATGTCTATCAACCGGGTGCAAGATCCACCAATACTACGGGTTTAAGTGTGTTATACACCAAATCATTTGATGATTTTGTTGAATTTCTAAAAAAAGAAGAGAAAGAACCGAAGAAGAAAAAAATACCTATACAGAAAATCGATCAAGCCAGAAATGAAGAAAAGGACACACCTACAATCGAGCAACAATGATAAGGCCCTTTCTTTTTATTATTGCCTTTGGGTTTTTGCTAAGCGCCCATGCCCAGGACAGCACCGAATTTAACTCGAGAAAATTCAATACCTATCTTATAGGGACAGCCGCGGTATATTCCGGAACATTAATTGGTTTGCAGGCACTTTGGTATTCGGATTCCGAACAAAGAAGTTTTCATTTTTTTAATGATAATAGTCAATGGAAACAGGTTGATAAAATAGGGCATGCTTATTCCTCCTACCAATTGGGAAGAATATCATATGATTTATTAAAAAATGCAGGCGTCCCAAGAAAAAAAGCTGTTTTTTGGGGAGGATTAACCGGTTTTTTAATGCTTACACCAGTAGAAATTCTGGATGGTTTCGCACAGGATTACGGCGCTTCCTACGGCGATCTGATTGCCAATGCTGCCGGGTCAGGAATATTAATGACACAACTTTACCTCTGGGATGAAATCCGGATTAAACCTAAATTTTCATTTCACAGAACTTCTTATTCCAAAGACAATCCGCAATTGTTGGGAAGTAATTTTTATGAAGAAATTTTTAAGGATTATAATGGGCAAAGTTATTGGCTATCTGTTGATATAAATGCCTTTGTCAAATCAGAAAACAGGTTTGTCAAATGGGTTAACATAGCGCTAGGCTATGGAGCCGAGGATATGTTGATCGCAAGAGATGGCCCCAATCGAATTTTGGGCTACCACCCCTACCGACAATTTTATTTGGGTCTGGATCCTGATTTGAGTCATTTAAAAGGCCAAAATAAATGGCTCAATACAGTTATTTACATTTTGGATGGCATCAAGTTACCGGGGCCAACTTTAGTTATTCAAAGAGATAAAGTACTTTTCAGACCACTATATTTTTAGCTATGAATATTGGAGACAGGGTTCGCATGATACGCGACAAACAAGAAGGAGTAGTAACAAAAATTATCGATGATAAGCTGGTAGAAATTCGAATTGACGAAGGTTTTACCTATCCCGTATTGCGACAGGAGCTTGCTATTGTAAACCGAGAGGAGGCAGAGTACTTTGAAACCGACAAAAGGTATGAAAGCCCCTATACAAAAATCAAGGATAAAAAAGCTACTGAAACAAAAGCCGTAGCAGCCACAGGGCTTTTTCTCGCATTTGAACTTATAGACAAAAATGAATTAAAACTCTACCTGATCAATAACACAGATTTTAATTGTCCTTTTAGTGTTTCAGAAAATATGGAAAGTAAAAGACGAGGCATTGAATCGGGGCATTTGTATAGTAAATCCTACGCTGAAATTCAGGTCTTAAAATTAGATGAAATTGAAAAGTGGCCGGAATTCGAATTTGCAATTTTGTTTAGCAGAAAGGGAGAGCATAATATCATTCCGCCTTTCTTAAAGACTTATAAGTTCAGGTCAAAACGTTTTTTCCGGGAAGCAGTGGAAATACCACTTTTAAAAACCAGTGGATATTATTTCCAAATAGATCAAGACAGT
Source organism: Hyphobacterium sp. CCMP332 (assembly GCA_014323545.1). Classification (NCBI taxonomy): domain Bacteria; kingdom Pseudomonadati; phylum Pseudomonadota; class Alphaproteobacteria; order Maricaulales; family Maricaulaceae; genus Hyphobacterium; species Hyphobacterium sp. CCMP332. The sequence goes on along the minus strand of CP058647.1, from coordinate 2,807,782 downwards.
TCTGATATTGATACCGATATGCTCAAAGAGCATTTAGCCGAAAATATTGGCAAAACCGATGTTTCAGGTGAAGAAATTCATAGACCTGATGCTGAAATTGACCTTCATTTTGAAGCTTTATGGCCCAATGCTCCTAAAATGGAAAATTCTGAAATATTGAAATTTCAGTTGGATCATTTTGAAAAAATGCTTGACAATGCGATTTATTCGGGAATGAATGAAATCACTTTCATTCATGGTGTTGGCAATGGAAAACTTAGAATGGAAATGCATCGAATTTTAAGCAAACACCAAAACATCAAATCATTTAAAGATGCTCAAAAAGAGAAATTCGGATATGGTGCCACATTGGTCCGGATAAAATAAATAGTCCTATTTTTGTGTCTTGAAATACCGTCTGTCTTATCGCCGGGAAGTTTGCGCTTGCGTCTGCTTTCAGGAGGAAAGTCCGGACAACAGAGGGCACCACACTTCCTAACAGGAAGGTACTGATCCCGTTGTAAAACGGGTAAGTAACAGAAAGTGCAACAGAAAACAAACAGCCCTAAAGCTGAGCCTTTGGCGCGCTTTTCGGCTACGGTGAAAAGGTGGGCCCGCCTCCGCAAGGAGGTGGGATAATTTGCTTCGGCAGACAATGTAAGAGCCCACCGCGCCAATGGTGACATTGGTGGCATGGTAAACCTTGTGGGTTGCAAGATCAAGTATATTGCGCATGAGTTGCCCGCTCAAAATGTGCAATGGGTGGATCGCTGGATCCTGATGGCGACATCAGGGCTAGATAAATGATAAGACCCCAAAGCAGAGCCTCTGGCAATCTTTGGGTGACAGAATCCGGCTTACAGGGCGGTATTTCATATTTATTTAAAAAGATATATGCCAAAAATTCTCATTATCGATGACGAAGCTTCCATTCGGGAAGCCATGAAAGAAATACTAGAAACAGAAAAATACGAAGTGGATGAAGCAGCCTCGGGAGAAGAAGGTCTTAAAAAGCTGATCACCGAAAATTTCGATATAGTACTCTGTGATATAAAAATGCCAAAAATGGATGGGCTGGAAGTACTTTCAAAAGCAAAGGAAACAGAGGTAAAAGCCCAGTTTATAATGGTTTCGGCACATGGTACGATTGAAACAGCCGTTGAAGCCACCAAAAAAGGGGCTTTCGATTTCATTGTTAAGCCACCCGACCTGAACCGACTGCTGATATCAATAAAAAATGCCCTCGAGAAAGGCCAGCTTGTTGAAGAAACCAAAACCCTTCGAAAAAAAGTCATTAAAAATCATCAGATTATCGGGGAATCATCGGCGATAGTGGAGGTAAAGGAAATGATCTCCAAGGTAGCACCTACCGATGCCAGGGTGCTAATTACCGGGGCCAATGGTTCAGGTAAAGAGCTGGTGGCAAGGGAATTGCACGATGCCAGCTCTCGTGCCAAAGGTCCTTTCGTAGAAGTCAATTGCGCAGCGATTCCATCGGAGTTGATTGAGAGTGAGTTGTTTGGGCACGAGAAAGGCTCATTCACCTCTGCGGTGAAGCAGCGAATCGGTAAGTTTGAACAGGCCGAAGGCGGCACCTTATTTCTCGATGAGATTGGTGATATGAGCCTAAGTGCACAGGCCAAGGTGTTGAGGGCACTTCAGGAAAACAAAATCACCAGAGTGGGTGGTGACAAAGATATTAATACCAATGTGCGCGTGCTGGCAGCCACCAATAAGAATCTTCAGGAAGAAATTGAAAATAAAAACTTCCGTGAGGATCTCTATCACAGATTGAGTGTCATTCTAATTAAGGTTCCTCCTTTAAACAACAGAAAGGAAGACATTCCTCTTTTGGTTGATAAATTTTTAAAAGACATCGCAGAAGACTACGGTACCAAGGCAAAAGACATCGATAAAAAAGCACTTGCCGCTTTATCTAATCACGATTGGACCGGAAATATTAGGGAATTGAGAAATGTAGTGGAGAGACTGGTTATTATGGGAAATGATGTGATTTCGGAAGCAGATGTGAAAAAGTACCTTTGAGAAATTAGAAATTGGCAATTATCTGTACCTACAAATTTTAAAATTCGTATTTAACCATTGATCAACTACGTTAAAACTTCGTTGATTAAAATAATTGATAATTATTTTAAGCGCTCATAAGGTTGCAACCCCGAATTTCAGAACTGTCCTTTCTTCCCAGAACTTCGAAAGTTCCATCTTCATAAACTCTTCCCAGGTCTTCCGTGGCAATAAAGGAGCATGTTTCTATGTTTCCAAGGTCAATAATATTCAGCGATCCTATTCTTCCATTTCTCTCAGAACTCATTGGATCATTTAATTCCATCGCCTGTATGCGCAAGGTATTAGGCATTCGGTATTTAGTAATTCCGAAAGAATAAGCTTGCGACATCAATTCCGTCATTCCATATTCACTAAAAATCTCCTTTGCCCCTGTCTTTTCGCGGATTATCTGATGCAGTTCTTCCCTAGTAATTTCTTTCTTCCTTCCCTTCATACCGCCGGTTTCAAATACCATTATATCACTTAAATCAGGACTGTATTTTTCAGCCAGATCAAGAAGTGCAAAACTCACACCCCAGAGAATAATGTTTCTTCCAGTATTTCTGGCTTCCTCCAGATCGGTAATTAGGTTTTCAAAATCACGGTTGTAAAATCCTCCTCCATTCGATCCAGACGATTTTATAAAATAATTGACCATATAAATGAGCGAAGATTCACTATTGTCCAGGTAAGAAGGTAAAAGAGCAAAAATGTAATACTGTTCTAGAGAACCGAATTCCTTTTCGAAAATCTGTTTAGAGAGCTTTTTATAAATATCAGTTTCAGTGAGATACTTTGTGCTTCTCTCCTGCCCCGTCGTACCTGAACTCAGAAATTTCTGGACCGGTTTTAGTTTATGGAGAAGTATTTTATGCGTTTTGAAAAAGGAAATGGGCAAACAGGGGATGTTTTTCCAATGGTTAATACGATTGGGGTTTAAGTTCAGATTTGAAACGAATTCCCTGTAAACTGGGTTTAATTCGTACTGGAGGTCAAATATTTTAAGAGCCAGGTCGTTAAAATCTCGATCTGACATTTTTAATACGGAATCCTTTAATTCTTGAATTTTTGCCGTCATTTGCAATATTAAATATGCAATTCTTTAATTCAAAAATATCGAATAGAAGCTTTATCTGGATAATTTCTTTAATCCTGATTATCCTGAATTCCTGTCGTACCCCACCGGAATACAGTAATGTTCCATACATTATTTTTCAGGACATTGATAGAATCGAAGGTTCCCGTTTTGCAATCACTTTTTATTTTGAAGATGGAAATGCCGATCTGGGTCTGAATGCTAATGACGAAGATGCTTCACCTCCATTTAATGCAAGTTTTTATGTCACTGCTCCTTTTACCGATCCATGCAATTATAAAGACACGTTAACAGTTCCGGTACTAAATTCCGACCAAGCATTAACGGATACAATTGTAAAAACCTATGACAATCCTACCGGAAGAAATGTTGAATTGTCATTGCTTGTAAAAAATGGGGAAGAATATATCAATCGCTTTTACGGCATTTCAGAAAATTGCGATATCAATGATACCATTTACCACCCCCCTATTCGTTTTCCAAGAATTTCAGAAACAATTATTGATGAACCGGTCGATGGAACGGTGAGATTTGAAATAGATTTAAGCTTTACGCCGGTACTAAGTACAGATACAATTGTGCTCGAATTTTTTATTTACGACAGAGCCTTAAATCGAAGTAATACAGTAAGGACAGATCCTGTGGTTAAATCTCCTTAAAGAAGAGGATATGATAGCGAAGACTGAGGGACGAGAGGTGAGAAATGAATTGTTGAATTGTCAACGACCCTGGGTTTTTAATGTTCTTTAGTAAATGTCGGGAAACCTATCCGGTTCTGCTTCAGCTAAAATTTCATAGGCCAGATCAAAAACATCCTCAGGATTGGGTTTGGAGAAATAATCACCATCTGAACCATAAGCAGGTCTGTGTGGATGCGCGCTAAGCGTTCTTGGCTGAGAATCCAACCATCTATATGCATTTTGCTCTTCTATAACTTTTTGCATCATATATGCGCTGGCCCCTCCGGGAACATCTTCATCTGCGAAAATTACCCTGTTTGTTTTTTGAATTGATTCGACAATCTTATGATTGATATCGAAGGGCAAGAGCGACTGGACATCAATGACTTCTACAGATATTCCAACTTTTTGCAATTCTTCAGCTGCTTCCATTATTACTCTACACATAGAACCATAGGTGACAATTGTAATATCATTGCCTTCCCTGATTGTTTCGGGAATTCCAAGGGGAGTAGTGAATTCACCAATGTTTGTTGGTAATTTTTCTTTTAAGCGATAACCATTCAGGCATTCTATGATTAAAGCCGGTTCATCAGACTTTAACATTGTATTGTAAAATCCCGCCGCCCGTGTCATATCTCTAGGCACTAAAACATGGATACCACGAAGACTACCCAATAGCATTCCAATCGGCGAGCCTGAATGCCAGATACCTTCTAACCTGTGGCCTCTTGTGCGAATTATTACCGGCGCTTTTTGTCCTCCTTTGGTTCTGTATTGAACATTAGCCAAATCATCAGCCATGATTTGTACGGCATAATAAATATAGTCCAGGTATTGAATCTCTACAATTGGCCGTAAACCCCTCAGGGCAGCCCCTATTCCCTGGCCCAGTATGGTACATTCTCGAATACCGGTATCTGTTATTCTTTCTACGCCGTATTTGTCCTGCAATCCGGCAAAGCCCTGATTCACATCACCAATTTTTCCCAGGTCCTCTCCTATGGCAAAAACTTCCGGATAGTTAGTAAAAATTTTGTCAAAATTGGCCTGAACAACTTCCCTTCCGTCGACCAGTTTTTCTTCGGCTGAATATTCAGGTTCTACCTGTTCAATGCTTAATGCATTTTGATCCGATACACTAAAAAGCTGTGAGCTGTACTCCTCATAGTGTTTTTTATTTGTGTTTTCCAGCCATGAAAGCAATTCTTCCTTTTTGCCAAAAGTGGTGCCACGCACCAGTCTGAGGGCTTTTTTAACTGATTTGAGCGTATCGAGTTTTAATGGATTTAAGGTCTTTGAAAGTGCATTTGCTATTTCTGCTATTTCCTTATTTCCGGCTTCGCTTGCCAATTCATTCATTATTTGAATAGCAGTGTCTCTATCTGATTTCATGGAGGCGGTAAATTCCTTCCAGGCCTCTTCTTTGGCAGATTTTACTGATTTCCTGGCATCTTCCTCAATCTTGTCCAAAGTTTTTGCATCAGCAATACCCTGATCAAGCATCCATAAGCGCATCTGATTTATGCAGTCGTATTCTTTTTCCCATTCGAGTCGTTCTTTGGACTTGTATCTTTCGTGGGATCCCGATGTTGAATGGCCCTGTGGCTGAGTAAGCTCTTTGAAATGAATAATTACGGGCACATGCTCTTCACGAGCAAATTTTTCTGCTTTTTCAAAAGCAGCAATACAAGCGGAATAATCCCAGCCATTAACAGCTATGATTTCAAATCCCTTTTTGTCTTTTGTCCTTTGGAAACCTTTTAAAGCTTCACTAATACTTCCACCGCTGGTATGGTATTCTTTAGGAACAGAAATTCCATAATCATCATCCCAAATTGATACGATGGCGGGAATTTGTAAGACACCTGCAGCGTTAATTGATTCGTAAAACATACCTTCCGAAGTGGAAGCATTGCCTATGGTGCCGAAAGCAATTTCATTACCTTTATTCGAAAATTTATTCTTACCGGCAAGGGCTTTAACTTCTCTGTAAAGCTTGGAAGCATAAGCCAAACCCACCAATCGCGGCATTTGTGAGGCCGTGGGTGAAATATCAGCCGAAGAATTTTTCATTTTTGTTAAATCCTTCCAATGGCCTTTGTTATCAAGAGAACGCGTTCCAAAATGCCCATTCATACTTCTACCGGCACTCGCGGGTTCTTTATCAAGGTCGGTATGTGCGTATAACTGCGCAAAAAATTCCTTTACTGTTAATTGATCGATCGCCATCATAAATGTCTGATCGCGATAGTAGCCAGATCTGAAATCCCCGTTTCTAAAAACTTTGGCCATGGTCAATTGTGGAATTTCTTTTCCATCGCCAAAAATCCCGAATTTGGCCTTCCCCATAAAAACTTCCTTTCGGCCCATTAAACTTGCTTCACGGCTTTCCAAAGCGAGTTTATAGTCCTTTATTATCTCTTTTTTATCGGTTTTTATTTGGGATTTCTTTTCTTTAATGGCTGGCATGAAAATTATTTTTGGGACTGCAAAAATAGTCAAATCGATGCCATTTTCCAATGTGAGATATAAGCTCAATGCCTATATTTGCAATCCTGTTTTACAAGATAATATGCTAAAATTTAAAATATGTCACTAAAAATGAACAAATATTTAGCCTTAGCGATACTATTTATTTCTACTTATTCAATGGTTTCAGCACAAGGAAAGTTTGATTTCGATAAAATAGAACATGACTTTGGCGAAGTTTCCGAAGGCAATATCGCAAGTCATGAATTTACTTTTACCAATAAAGGCAGCGCCCCGATTATTATTCAAAACGTTAGGGCATCCTGTGGTTGTACCACGCCTTATTGGACACGTGAACCTGTTCTTCCAGGACAGGAAGGAAAAATAAAAGCTTCTTATAATTCCAAAGGAAGACCGGGAGTTTTTAATAAGACAATTACTATTACATCAAATGCTGATGAGCCTTCAAAACGCTTAACCATCAAAGGCAATGTTATTCGAAAGCCGGCGCAACCAAAATACAGCCCCGAAGAATTGGCGGCAAGTCCTGTCATCGGATTTGACAACAATTTTTTTAATCTCGGCAAGGTGGAAGTGGGCCAAAGTGTCGTTAAAAAGCTGATAATCGAAAACAGTGGAAAAAGCGAACTGAAATTAAAAGACCTTCAAAGTTCATGCAATTGCGTGACTGTGTTAAGTGCGCCTGAATCTATTAAACCGGGCGAAACAGCTGAGATGGAAGTCAACATCACTCCGCGTGTCAAAACCAAGCGCGATGAAAAAATTTATATTTTTTCCAATGATTTGAACAAACCAAAAACTGAGTTGACTTTTACAATTGAGGTTGTAGAAGATCTCACGGGGACGAGTATTATGCAAAAACCTGATAACTCGAATCCATTTAAATAATTAGCAATTTATCTTACATAAAAATATTCAATATGATTATCGGCGTTCCCAAGGAAATAAAAAACAATGAAAACCGAATCGCATTAACGCCTAGTGGTGCTTCGGTATTGGTAAAAAACAATCACGAAGTATATATTCAAAAAGACGGAGGCCTTGGTAGCGGATTTACCGATGAGCAGTACACGGAGGTTGGCGCAAAAATTCTGCCCACAATAAAAGATGTATATGCAAAAGCAGAAATGATAATTAAAGTAAAGGAACCAATCGAAGAGGAATACAATCTTATTCGCGAAGGTCAACTGCTTTTTACTTATTTTCATTTTGCCTCATATGAGCCATTGACCAAAGCAATGGTTAAAAGCAAGTCTGTTTGTCTTGCTTATGAAACCGTTGAAAAATCGGATAAAAGTTTACCCCTATTGGTACCAATGTCTGAGGTAGCCGGAAGAATGTCGGTACAGCAAGGTGCAAAATGGCTTGAAAAACCCATGAAAGGCCGTGGCATATTATTGGGAGGAGTCCCGGGCGTAAGACCGGCTAAAGTTATGGTAATTGGTGGTGGAATTGTTGGGACAGAGGCGGCAAAAATGGCTGCGGGACTTGGCGCTGATGTTACAATAATGGATTTGAGTCTCCCAAGATTGCGTTATCTCTCGGAAATCATGCCGGCTAATGTCAATACATTTATGTCCAGCCAGCATAATATCAAGGAATTATTGCCCACGCATGACCTAGTTATAGGAGCAGTGCTTGTTCATGGTGCCAAAGCACCAAAACTGATCACAAGAGATATGCTCAAATTAATGAATCCGGGCAGTGTCTTGGTGGATGTTGCCATTGATCAGGGCGGATGTTTTGAAACATCAAAACCCACCACACATCAGGATCCGGTTTATATGGTGGATGATATTGTACATTACTGTGTAGCTAATATGCCCGGAGCCGTACCTTATACTTCTACTCTTGCCTTGACCAACGCAACGCTTCCTTACGCTTTGCAATTGGCCAATAAGGGATGGAAAAAAGCGTGTCAGGACAATAGGGAGCTGGCACTCGGATTAAATGTAATCAACGGTGATATCGTTTATGAAAGCGTGGCGGATGCCTTTGGAATGCCGTTTACGCCGGTTGAAAAATACATTGATTAGTCGGGCAAAGAAGGTACTTTTTCTAAAAATTCTATATCATCTTTTTGCGAAGACCAGCAAAAAAGGTCAATTCCATTTGTAATTAGCAGATAGGGTGCCTTTATGGTTTCATTGTAAAGACAAACTTGTTTTACCGTTTTTTCATTGAGATTTATTTCGGGCGATTTGCATTCGGCCAATAAAAAAATTTGTCCGTCTCGGTTGTAGACCTGGAGGTCACTTCTTTTTTGCAGTTTATTATAGCTAAGGCTGCTCTCTATGCGGATGAGTGATTTTGGAATTTGAACGTGCATCATCAAATAATGCATCAGATGTTGACGAACCCATTCTTCGGGACTGAGAAAAACATATTTTTTTCGAACGGCATCAAAAATATATTTCTTGCCTTCGCTCTCTTTGATCTTATGTGAAAATGCAGGTAAATTCAGATATTGCACCCTCAAATTTAGAACAGCTTTTTTAAGAATACGAATTCGGGAATATGCATCGATTAATCCTCACACTTTTATTGGGTTTTATGCTTTCATGCCAGAGCAAAGAGAAAGCAGACCTGATCATTACCAATGCAAAAATATACACTGTCAATAGCAATTTTGATGTTTTTAACGCCATGGCTATCGCTGATGGCAAAATATTGAAGGTCGCCGATGAAAAGGAAATTCTTTCTGAATACAAATCCGAAAATTTAAAAGACTTTAATGGAAAGACAATTTATCCCGGTTTTTACGATGCTCATGCACATTTTTTTGGATATGCAAATGTCTTACAGAAGGCCAACCTCAAAGGATCCGGGAGCTTTGATGAGATAATTCTTCGTGTTATCACTCACCGAACAAAATATCCCAATTCCAAATGGATCCTTGGAAGAGGTTGGGATCAAAACTTATGGGAGATAAAAGAATTTCCCAACAAAGCAATACTGGATTCTATTTTTCCAAATACCCCCGTTTTATTGACACGCGTGGATGGACATGCTGCGCTTGTAAACCAAAAAGCACTTGATTTGGCGGGATTTGACGAAAATACAGTCATTGAAGGTGGAAAGCTAATCAAAGATGAAAATGGTTTAACGGGTATTTTACTCGATAATGCCGAAACAGAATTAAATAATCTTGTGCCTCTAGAAAAAAGAGATGTTCGCGTATTGAGCTATCTGGAAGCTCAAAGAAATTGTTTGAAAGTGGGATTAACGAGTCTTGTGGATTGTGGTATAAAGATGGAATGGTTTGAAATAAGTGACTCTCTGTATCAAAGTGGTGATTTTAAAATCAAATTAAATTTATTGCTCAACCCTGAAGAAGAAAACTTTGCATTTGCCAAAGAAAATGGTGTTTTCAAAAGCGACAGACTTCAGGTTCAGGGTTTTAAAGTCTATTCCGATGGTGCCCTGGGTTCAAGGGGAGCCTGTCTTTTAGAAGCCTACAGTGACGATCCCGAAAATTCGGGTTTTCTGTTGAGTAGCCCTGAAAATCTAAAGGCCTTTGCAAAAGATATATACGATCTGGGGTATCAAATGAATACACATGCCATTGGCGACTCGGCCAATCGCTTGATGCTGGATATCTACAATGAAATATTGGGAAATGATACAGCGAGACGCTGGAGAATTGAACATGCGCAGGTGCTCAATCCTGAGGATTTTCAAAAATTTAATAAGAATAAAATTATACCCTCTGTTCAGGCCAGCCATTGCACATCCGATATGTACTGGGCAGATGAGCGTTTGGGAGAAGACAGGATCAATTATGCTTATGCCTATAAAACACTTTTGGATAATGCCGGTATTCTGGCATTGGGTAGCGATTTCCCAGTAGAGGATATCAACCCGATTTACGGTTTTCACGCTGCTGTTGCAAGGGTGGATTCCGAAAACAAACCTGAAGGCGGTTTTCAAATGAAAGATGCCATTTCCAGAGAAAATGCACTGAGAGGAATGACAATCTGGGCGGCTTATTCTGTTTTTGAAGATGAAAGAAAAGGAAGTCTGGAATCGGGAAAAGATGCTGATTTTGTGGTTTTGGACAGGGATATCATGGAGGTTGAAGAAATCCAATTGAGGTATACAAAAGTTCTCAGTACCTATATTTCAGGGGAAGAGGAGTATCGTTTGGAGGAGTAATCTCTACTTTGTCATGGCATAGTCTACTTGCCTCTAAGCAGGTTTTAGATGTAGGGCAGCATGAATACTGGGATTTATTACCATCCTCGTTACAAACCTGCCTGACCGGTTTACCTGCCGAAGGTTAAGCAAATAACCATAGGCATGGCAGGCAGGCGAAGACGAGTGAAAGTAAATGAGTGAAAAGATTTAAAAAAGGGCCCGATAAACGGGCCAAGACTATTACATTTTGGGTGTTTCGCTAATAATTAGCCATTCGTTGTTTTCAGAATTAACAAGATGTATTATGCTTTTCCATGACATCTTTTCTCCTTTATAAGCAACAATTGCAGAAGCAGAGTTTTCGTTAAAGATTATCGTTTCAACATTGACTACTCGCTTAACACCACCCCACTCTTTGCTTACTATTTTTTCTAAGTATTGAGGTTTGTTCATAACTGAAACTTCCTTAGATCCAAATAATCGGTTCATAATAATCCGGTAATCTGGATGCAGAACTTTATCAAGTTTTTCAGTATTGTTAGCGTCTGCGGCCTTAGAAAAGCCCCCGCACTCGTCCTCGTCCGCCTATTGGCCGATAAATTTAGCGTAACGCAACGAGGATACTATGATCATGCGTTTGTAACGCATAACTATTGCTTTACAAAGAAAAAATGTAGTTCCAATCATTGATTTAAACTGCATTTGAATTCTTTTCCGATATTCATCTAATGGCAGGAGATCGGTATTTTATTCAAGGACAAAATGATATTTATTTCCTAACCTTCACTGTTGTTCATTGGGTGGATTTGTTTTCAAGAAAGAATTATCGGCAAATAATTGTTGATTCATTGAATTACTGCGTCATTAATAAAGGTCTAAAAGTCTATGCCTGGGTTATAATGACTAATCATTTACACCTGGTTTGCAAAGTTGAAGCGCCAAATAGAATTTCAGATTTTTTAAGAGATTTTAAAAAATTTACTTCCAAAGCAATTATGAAAGAAATGGATGAGATCTATGAAAGCAGAAGAGAATGGATAAAGCGAATTTTTGCCTTTGAAGCAAAACGGGTCGGGCGAGCCAAAAACTACAAAATCTGGAAAGACGATAATCACGCAATTGGGATGCATGATATAGATATCTGGAATAAGATCGATTATATTCACAATAATCCTGTAGTCGATGAGATTGTTGATTCACCGGGCGAATATATTTATAGTAGTGCAAGAGATTATTGCAGCAAAAAAAGGATTAGTTGAAATTGAAAAAATTGAATGAAATTGCTTTTTAATCAACATACATGGAATTTGATTATGTGTTCTTATGGCATCCGCGTTACAAACGCGGACGAGGTTGGGGGGAAATGCGATGCATTCTGGATTGCTTCCAAATTTGTTCAAGGTATCCAGTTTGGGAGAGGTAAAAATCAAAAAGAATAAATCGTTTCACGATTAACAAACAGCAAAATTCATTTACAAATAAAATTGGTAATGAATTTCACTTTGATTGTTTAAAAAAATTCTTTTGGATCTAGTGAGGCATACGGGATTGCCTCAATTCACTACGTTTCTTTCGGCGATCCTGGTTTGGGGAGGTAAAAACCCGAAATAAAAAATCGCAAAGCGATTAACAATCAAATTTTAATTCAAAGTCAAATACATTTGCTTTGAATTAAAATTTGATTGCTCTTCTTTGTTTCGGGTTTTGTGAAGTGTACTGGATTCGAACCAGTGACCCCTACCCTGTCAAGGTAGTGCTCTAAACCAACTGAGCTAACACTCCATATTTTACGCTTAACCAAAGCTCCGATAATTTTCAGGAGCGTAGGTGGAAGCTAATGCCTCATTGAATTAAAAACACAAGATTACAAATTGTGGATAAATTGTCTAAATCTCCATCCTCCTTTTTGCTAATTTTGAATTCCACTCAGAAAAATTCCGGGAATGTATATCATATTCGATACAGAAACGACAGGATTACCAAAAAACTACAATGCTCCGCTAAGCGACTTCGACAACTGGCCCAGACTGGTACAAATGGCCTGGCAACTGCACGATTTCAGTGGAGGCCTGATAAGTCAGGGCAATTGCATTGTAAAACCTGATGGCTTTACAATTCCCTATAATTCTGAAAAAATACACGGCATATCTACTGAGCGTGCATTAAAAGATGGTGATGAACTCAATTCTGTTCTCGATCAATTTTCAGATGAGTTAAAAAAAGCAGAATTTGTCATTGGCCACAATATAGAATTCGATATCAACATTGTCGGGGCGGAATATCTTAGAACAGAGCAAAGAAATCTTTTAGAAAATGTCAAAATCGTCGACACTAAGGATATTGGTACTGATTTTTGCAAAATTCCCGGCGGCAGAGGGGGAGGCTTCAAATGGCCTACTTTGACCGAACTTCACGAGAAACTTTTTGGTGAGGGGTTTGGTGATGCCCACGATGCAGCTTTCGATGTTGATGCCACTGCCAAATGTTTTTTTGGTCTGCTTGATCTCAACATCATTCCGCTTTTAAAAGAGCAACAAAAAGAATTTAAAAAGTATCAGTCGCCGAATCTCGAAGAAGCAAATTTTGCAAAATCCAAAAAGCAAAAAGACCCTTCTCTGATCGTAGATACTGCAGATGCAAAAAAGATAGATTCTACATTTATCCATCTGCATAACCATTCGCAATTCTCAATTCTTCAGGCAGTTTCGAGAATTGATAGAATTATAAAAAAGGCTAAATCCGATAATATGGATGCGGTCGCACTGACCGATCTCGGCAATATGTTTGGTGCTTTTTCATTTGTGAGAGCGGCCAAAAGAGAAGGTATTAAAGCCATACTCGGTTGTGAGGTTTACCTTACCGAGGACCGTCACATCCGGCAATTTACAAAAGACAATCCGGATAAAAGATACCAGGTTCCACTTATTGCAAAAAACAAAAACGGTTATCAAAATCTCGCCAAAATTTCTTCCTTCGGCTATAAAGACGGATTTTATTTTGGCGTGCCCAGGGTTGATAAAGAGCTGATATCCCAATACAAGGATGACCTCATCGCTTTCACCGGTGGATTGAAAGGTGAAATTCCGGAGCTGATCTTAAATGTAGGTGAAACCCAGGCAGAAGAAGCTCTGCAGTGGTGGCTAGAAACGTTTGGCGATGATTTCTATCTGGAGCTCAACCGGCATGGACTGGAAGAGGAAAACAGGGTCAATGAAGTACTTTTGGGCTTTGCAGAAAAATACAATATCAAAGTCTTTGCGGGCAATGACATATACTATCTGGATAAAACAGATGCCAATGCGCATGACGTTTTGCTTTGCATCAAAGAGGGCGAATTGCAAAGCACGCCCATAGGAAAAGGCCGTGGTTTCAGATACGGTTTTCCCAACGAAGAATATTATTTCAAATCGCAGGATGAAATGAAGGCTATTTTTGCAGATCTCCCTAATGCCATCCAAACCACAAAGGAAATCTCCGACAAAATTGAGTCCTATGAACTGGAAAGAGATGTGCTACTGCCAAAATTTGAGATTCCAGACGAATTCAAAGATCCTGAGGATTTAAAAGACGGAGGCAACCGGGGAGAAAATGCCTACCTCAAACATTTGACCTTTGAAGGAGCGAAAAAAAGGTATCCGGAAATCAACACTGAAATAAAGGAGCGTCTGGATTTTGAGCTTTCCATCATTGAAAAAACAGGATATCCCGGATATTTCCTCATTGTTCAGGATTTTACAAATCAGGCGCGCAAAATGGGTGTTTCTGTGGGCCCCGGAAGGGGTTCTGCAGCCGGTTCTGCCGTGGCTTATTGCACCGGTATTACCAATGTAGATCCCATTAAGTACGATCTGCTTTTTGAGCGATTTCTCAATCCGGACCGTATCTCACTGCCCGATATTGATATAGATTTTGACGATGAGGGCAGAAGCAAAATTATCGATTGGGTTGTCAATAAATACGGAAAAGACCAGGTGGCTCAGATCATCACCTATGGAACAATGGCCGCAAAATCCTCGGTCAGGGACACCGCCCGTGTATTGAATCTCCCTCTTTCCGAAGCCGACCAGGTGGCCAAAAAGGTGCCCGATATTTCGCTGAATAAATTATTTAACCTCGATAAAAAATCGTTAGCAGAACGTCTGCGTAGCGATCAGCTAATGCTGGCCGAACAGCTAAAGGCGTTGGCCAAGGGCAATGACCTGGCAGCCGAAACCATTAATCAAGCCATAATACTTGAGGGTTCGGTAAGAAATACCGGAACACATGCCTGTGGCGTGATTATAACACCCGAAGACATCACGAATTTCATTCCTGTGGCGGTTTCAAAAGATGCTGACCTCCTGGTGACGCAATTTGACAACTCAGTCGTGGAATCGGCCGGAATGCTCAAAATGGATTTCCTCGGTTTAAAAACGCTGACCATTATTAAGGAAGCCATTCGGATAATCAAGGAAAGACATGGCATAGAAATCGATCCCGATGAAATTCCACTGGATGATGAAAAAACCTATGAGCTTTATCAAAAGGGTTTGACCAATGGGACCTTTCAGTTTGAAAGTCCGGGAATGCAGAAACACCTGAAGGATTTGAAACCCGATAAATTTCAGGATCTGATTGCAATGAATGCTCTTTACCGGCCAGGTCCAATGGAATATATCCCCAATTTCATCAAAAGGAAACTCGGTATTGAAGAGATACAATACGACCTTCCTGATATGGAGGAATATTTGGCCGAAACCTATGGAATTACAGTTTATCAGGAGCAGGTCATGCTTTTATCTCAGAAACTCGCCGGATTCTCCAAGGGCGAGGCCGATCTTCTCCGAAAAGCTATGGGTAAGAAGAAAAAGGAGATCATCGATGAGCTCAAACCCAAATTTCTCGAAGGCTGTGAAAAAAATGGCCACGATAAAGAGATTGCAGAAAAAGTCTGGAAAGACTGGGAAGCGTTCGCGGCCTATGCCTTTAACAAATCGCATTCAACCTGTTATTCCGTCGTTGCATTTCACACGTCCTATCTAAAAGCCAATTACCCTGCCGAATATATGTCGGCGGTGCTGACCCACAATATGAATGACATCAAAAAGGTGACATTCTTTATGGATGAATGCAAACATTTGGGCATTAAGGTTTTGGGTCCGGATGTCAATGAAAGCGGTCAGTATTTTAATGTAAATGATGAAGGACAGATTCGATTTGGCCTTGGCGCGATAAAGGGAACCGGCGATGCAGCCGTAGAATGTATTATTAATGAAAGACAGGAAAACGGAGCATTTACTGATATTTTTGATCTTTCCAGCCGTCTGAATTCAAGACAGGTCAATAAAAAAACTTATGAGGCTCTGGCAATGGCCGGCGCTTTCGACAATCTTGGGAATTATCACCGGCGACAATACCTGGAAGCCGCGGAAAACGATGAAAATCTCATAGAAAAGGCAATCAAATACGGACAGCGGATCAGCGCAGAAAGAAATTCTTCGCAGGCATCGTTATTTGGTGCCGGAGGAGATGAAACTGAAATGCCCAAACCGCGGATCGAAGACCTGGAACCCTTTGGAGAAATAGAAAAACTCAACATCGAAAAAGAAGTGGTCGGCTTTTATATTTCCGGACATCCACTGGATGAATTCAAAGTAGAGCTGGAACATATTTGCTCTCATAACATTGAAAATATTCCAAGACAAGCCGCCAATGATATTCGACTTGGAGGCATGGTTACCGCGGTTCGTACCGGACAAACCAAAAAAGGAACGCCATTCGCTGTAATGACTCTCGAAGACATGAGCGGGGCCATAGAAATTTTCAGAATGGGCGATGATTATGTCAATATGGCAAATTATTTTAAACCCGGTACTTTCCTCTATACAAAGGGCAAAATGGATCTGCGCTGGTCCAAAAAACAGCAACTGAGAAATGAGCCCAAAGCACCTATTGAAGAATCGGATTGGGAGTTTCAACCCTTTGAAATGTCACTCTTGTCAGAAGTAAGACAGAATCAGGCGAAGAAAATTGAACTCTATTTACATTCAGCCGTTATTGATCACAGTATGGTAGATGAAATTGATAAAGTGGTATCCGGCAACTCGGGTAAATGCACTTTGAAAATGTTTGTCAGAGATCCATTGGAAAAAATAGAAATTGAATTTTTATCGAGGAAATATACGGTTGATCCAAATGATGAATTATTTTCACAACTCGACAAAATAGAGGGTCTGTCGTATAAATTACTCATTTAACAGAACATTTTTTCTAATTTTGTAAAAATCTAAATCACTAAATAAAACTTAATAATGGGAAAGACAGTAGAAATAACCGATTCCAATTTTGAAGAAGTCATAAACTCCGACAAGCCTGTACTTGTTGATTTCTGGGCTGAATGGTGTGGGCCTTGTAAAATGATTGGACCAATCGTTGAAGAAATGGCCGGAGATTACGATGGCAAAGCCGTAATCGGAAAAGTAAACGTTGATACGAATCCCGGAGTTTCTGCAAAATTTGGAATCAGAAGTATCCCAACTCTTTTAGTATTTAAAAACGGAGAGGTTGTGGATAAGCAGGTAGGCGCAGTTCCTAAAAATATTTTATCCAAAAAATTAGATGCTCAACTGGCTTAATCTATTTATATAGATAAATTAAAAACTTACTTCAATCTTTTTGAGGTAAGTTTTTTTTTGGTCTAATGTCCATTTCTTAAATTGGCAGAAATATTTCCTACATGAGTACAGGTAAATCAAAATTAATAGAAGCATTGGCTTCCTTAGCTTACAGTATTGCTAAGGCAGATGGAGATATCCAAAGTTCAGAAAAACGTCTATTCAAAAGAATCCTTAGAAAAGAATTCAAAGAAGATGCATGGATTGCAGAGCAGCGTTTTGATATTTTGGATTCTGCCATAACACCTACCATTGACAAAGCCTATACGAATGCCTTAAATGCCATCAAGGACAATACAGAACTCTTTGATGAGAAAATGAGCAAGAAATTTCTTAACGTGGTAGAAAGCATTGCGGATGCCTTTGAAGGCACTGAGGATATGGAAGAAAAGCTTCTAAAAAAAATGCGAAAGGATTTTGAGACAATTCAAAAATCCAATGCCGGCGCCTAATCAGAATCCCAATATCAGCGAAGTTCTCAAAGCCTATCAAAATATTTTTCCGGAATTCAGTTTTCCCAATGACTTTCCCGAAGCACGAAAAATCGAGACTTTAAAAAATTCCAGAGGGAGAAAAATCATTTTCAGCAAACAAAAAGATGGATATCGTGTCTTTTTTGAGGATAACGACTCACAGACAGTCGATAGTCCTAAATGGAACAGATTAATTGGTTGTGGCGGATAAAATATTCCGTAATTCGCTTAAATTTTTTCTAAGATGTACGATGTAAGCATTATTGGAGCGGGAATAGTTGGTTTGTCAACCGCCTATCAGCTGCAGATTAAAAAACCCGATACCAGGATTCTGATAATAGAAAAAGAGAGCGATGTGGCTCAACATCAGACCGGTAATAACAGCGGCGTTATTCACTCTGGCATATATTATAAACCCGGCAGCCTGAAAGCCAAAAACTGTATACGCGGCTATCAGCTACTGATAGACTTTGCTAAAAAGCACAACATTCCTTTTGAACTATGCGGAAAAATTATCGTAGCCTCCGATGAAAGCGAATTAGAGGTATTGCATAATATTTACGATCGGGGCATAGAAAACGGATTAAAAGATCTCAAATGGCTTGAAGAGGGAGAAATGAAAGAAATCGAGCCGCATTTGCGGGGAATCAAAGGCGTGAGGGTTCCTCAAACCGGCATTATCGATTACAAAGCCATGAGCCAAAAGCTCAAAGAATTGCTAATTGAAAAAGGTGCGGACTTCGCTTTTGACAATAAGGTGAAAGACATCGAATTAAAAAAAGAGGCCTGCATTATTAAAACGGAAAAAGCAGAATATCAAAGTTCCATGCTTGTAAATTGCGCGGGTCTGTACTCCGATAAAATCGCCCGCCTGAGCAATCAAAATGTCAATTTGAAAATTGTGCCTTTCCGAGGTGAGTACTATGAATTAAAACCAGAGAAGCGATACCTTGTCAAGCATTTAATCTACCCGGTTCCCGATCCTGCGTTTCCATTTCTGGGTGTGCATTTTACAAGAATGATAGGCGGTGGTGTAGAGGCAGGCCCCAACGCGGTGTTGGCCTATGCCCGCGAAGGTTATAAAAAATCAGATGTCAATCTTTCGGAGTTTTTTGAAACACTCACCTGGCCGGGTTTTCAAAAGGTGGCTTTTAAATACTGGAAAACCGGCATTGGTGAATTTTACAGAAGCTATTCAAAAGCCGCTTTTACCAAAGCCTTGCAGAAATTAATTCCGGAAGTACAATCCGATGACCTGATTCCCGGTGGTGCCGGAGTAAGAGCACAAGCCTGCGATAAGGAAGGTGGCTTGTTAGATGATTTTATGATTTTGGAAAGCAAAAGAGTTTTAAATGTCTGTAATGCCCCCTCTCCTGCTGCTACCTCTTCTTTATCGATTGGGGAAACAATATCTAATAAGATTATTCTTCAACTATAATTTTTCACTTAAAAAAGGTTAAATTATATTATAAGGTTTTCCAGAAATCAATTTTTAGATTTAGTTAATGTTTGTTAAAAGTTCCTATAGTTATTGACATACTTAATTTATCAACTAAATTTAAGATAAAGGTTCATAAAAATTTCTAAGACCTTATCGCCTCCCATCTCATGACAGTAATGGAAATTGAGGCATGACGATCACCCAAATCAACAATTATAACGGGTATGTTATGTTCAATTTAAATTATATATGTTATGAAAACTTTTATTGTACTCCTTTTCTCCTTTTTAACAATAGTCCCTTTCATGGGAATTTCTCAAGATTCGCCTATGGATTGGGGTTGTGGATTGGACTCTGCAGATGTGGAGAATTTTAACTTTATGCTAACATGCAATAATTCTCCAGCCTATATAGCCTCTGTTTCAGAGCTTAGAAAATACCTGCCAGATACAACAGTGACTGTCGATACGACTTTACCCATCCGTACTTTAAACATTCGGCTGGTCATTTTTCATGAAGACAGTACCAAACAAAAAAACTTCGATCTTTCAAACCCTGTACACAGTAATTTTTTAGACAGCATTTCCATTGATCTCAATAGGCGCTATTCAAATTTGGCTTTCATTAATGAAGCTGATAGCACGAAATGTAATTGGGAAGGAGGTGGTAATGGTGGTCTTTCATGGACACCTGATGGTAAAATAAATGTATTTCAAGATGTGCGTGTCCGGTTTCGAATTCACGATAAAATTGAAATCATTGATTCAGCTATGTGGAATAGAGATAATAAATATGTCTGTGATCATAGAGATTTGGCTCGTGCCTATTTCATTAACTATGCTGCACATAATAACATTAAAAATGATGCAATAAATGTGTACATCACTGGATCAGAAATCGGTTACAAGCGATGGGTATTACAATTTGATTCTATCAATCTTCTTGGGTTTGATACGGTTTTAGATGGAAGAGCCTGCGCATTTACTCCACAAAGGGATATGGATGTACTAAATGGATTTATCACAGATGATATGTTCGACCGGTGGGTAGCCAAACAAAACGGATATCACTGCAGCGGAGGATTTAAGGCAGATTCAATAAATGCTTGTTGCCCTGCATATTGCCCGCCGGGGTGGAAGCATGATCGAAGGGGCTGGTTACACGAATTTGGTCATAACTTTGGATTAGGTCATGCCAATCAATGCCCTCAAAATATTCAAAATCAAAACGGTGGAGGGGACCCCAGAAATACCTTATACGATTTACAAGTAGCTCAAGTTAATAGAAGTGTTGCTATTACTAACGTAAGAAATGCTGTCTACGAGTGCTATCCTATTAACCCGGATTTGATAATTAGTTCAGATAGACTATTCGATGATAATAGTCGTATCTACCAAAACATGATAATAAAAGACGGTGCCACAGTCACAGTCACATGCGAGCTCTTTATGCAACACGATGCCAAAATCATAGTAGAGCAAGGTGGAAAACTCAACCTTGATGGTGGGCGGATTAGCTCGGTTGACAATGATCATTGTGGAGAGGGCTTTTGGCGTGGTATCGAAGTTTGGGGTACGCCTGGTCAGCCCCAAAATGCTTTGACTTCAGGAATCGTTGAATTAAAAAATGGTGCTGTTATTGAACGTTCTGCTCATGGAATTCGAAATTATCATATCGTTTCCTCAGGGCCGAATTCAGGAGACTCCATTCACTTTGGAGGGATTATTAGAGCTGTTGATTCCAAGTTTTTGAATAACTCTTATTCTGTAAACATGTGTAATTTTCAAAATACTCTAGCCACTGATTCCCTGACATTTGTGGGTGATTTGAGTTATTTCATTAATTGCGATTTTTTGGTCAATGATGATTTTGTTATTGACTCCGTTACTGGTAGCGCTGATTTTAACCGCTTTATTGGACTTTCCAATATAGGGCAGATCAAGGTAAAAGGATGCTCATTTAGAAATGAGACTACAGATTTCCGGCCCAACCTTAAAGGAGGCGCAGGAATTATTGCCTTCGATGCGTCCATCGCTGTGATTCCTAAATCTACCTCTGTAAATGCCAAGCGTTCCACTTTCTATAATTTACATTTGGGAGTACACGCTAGTGGCACAGGTTCGGAAAAGACGGTGATAGTGGATCAAAGTGATTTTGATACACTTGACTATGCCATTATGCTATCAGGGCTTAATCAAGCTGAGATAACTCGCAATAACATTTCTGTTGGGCGAATTGAAAATCTAGGAATTTCCACCGCCATTACCTCTTTTACCTCTACCGGCTATCATATTGAAGGGAATCATATAGCAAAGGCTCCTGATATGGAAAATCCCGCCTATGGCATTCGTATTTTTAACTCTGGCACAGCCTCCAACGAGGTCTACCTAAATACGTTAACCGAAATGCATTTGGCCATGATTGGAGAAGCGATTAATTGGAACATAGCGGAACCAGATCAAGGCCTTGAATTCAAATGCGATAGCATGAACAGCAATGCCTTTGATTTTGTGGTAAGTCCTTCAACGAACTATTCTGCTGCTATTTCAGGTATCAGGTCCTCCCAAGGAGCCAGCGGAAATTCTGCAGGTAATAAATTTGATCCAGTTGGGATTCAGAGCGAAAGTCATTATAAGGTGGCGGTGTTAAATGTTGTTAATTATTATCAGGATCAAGTCAATCAACCTAATCACACAACGCCAGTTTGGTTTAATCCAGTGCCTCAAGCACAATTTAACCAATGTCCTTCCTCATTTGAAGAACTAGGTGGTGGCAACCCTATAGATACCAGCACCAATCAGGAAGCGGCCCGCTCTGCCAATAATTCTGAGTATGCTTCACTAGACACTGCCTATGCCAATTTATTCTATAACCGTAGTCAGTTGGTAGATGGTGGTTCAACCCCTCAGCTTTTGGCAGATATTCAGGCCAGCTGGACAGGGGATGCCTGGAACTTGCGTAACGAGCTTTTGACCAACTCCCCGCTATCGAAAGATGCTTTTATGGAAGCAGCCAATATCGGTGTTTTGCCCGATGCGCTTTTGCTTGAAGTGGCTCTAGCCAACCCCGACGCCACCCAAAGTGGAGACATTATTGATCAGCTGCAATACGAGATTCCCAATCCCCTCGATCAGAATGCAATCGATCTGATTGTGGCCAACTGGGATCAGGAGACCCCGCTTGGGATTCTTGAAGCTGAAATGGGCGCAATACAAGGGCGTATGGAAGTGCTCAATAGCCGCATTTTACGTAGCTTTTTGTTTGACCCCAATGGCTATCTAGCAGATTCTATCGAGCATTACATGACCCGCAATATGGGGCATAGCAAGCACATGGCCTATATCAACTGGCTCACGCATCAAGAGCGCTTTGAAGATGCCGCGACTGAGCTCAACACGCTCAGTACTAAATTACCCGAAGGCGACTACTGGTCAGAGGAATTTGATCGTTTTGAAGCGCTGATCGATCAAAAGGAAGCCTGGCATAATGCAGGTAAGGCTTTAAATGCGCTGGATGTTAGTGATAAATCCCTGCTCGATGACTGGGCAGCATATGATGACCTCACAGGGGCCATTGCCAAGAATCTGCTTATGGTCAACTTTGGAGAGTTTTTCTATCTGCCGGAAATAGATTTGGGAGAAGGAGCCAAACGGGCTTCATTCACAGGCACAACTGCAGAGCAGCTCTTTCAGGCGAAGGTCTATCCCAACCCGGCAGAAAGCTATGTGAGCTTTAGCTTTAGCGGAACGTTGGGAGAAGATATTGCGCTTAGTATTATAGATGTCAATGGCAGACGGTTAAAGCAGTGGAATATAAAATCAAAAGCACCAGTGAAGACGATCTCCACTGAGAACCTGCCGAGTGGTCTGTATTATTACAAGGCCATATCCGGAGAGCAGATCATCGCCGGTAAGCTGAGTATTATTAAATAAATCTGTAATTTTAACATAAAATTGAAGCAAGAGAGATCATCCGATCTCTTTTGCTTTTTAAAATGAAAACACCCCTTACTATATCGCTTATCTATCTTTTTACTCTTGGTCAAGCGCAAATAAACTTAGTGGAGCCTTTTAGCAATGCTTCTGCATCAGGTTATTCAATGGTTGTAGATAGTACTCATATTCATATTGTCGGACCTACATACCCCTATATAGATAGCAATAACATTGCACTTTTGGGCTATATAGCTACCTATGCTCATAATGGCAACTTTCAGTATTTTGATCTTGTGGGAGATACCCTTCGTGCTTATGAGGCTGAAAAACTCCTTATTGATTCCAATGGTAATAAATACATAATCGGTGATTTCAGATTTGATACAGCAGGGGTAAAAACAAACCAAGGACTTTTTGTTCAAAAGCGAGATTTCTATAATGCCATATTGTGGACCGTTGAGTATCAGGATAGTCTTGCGAATATTGATTATCTGGTGGATGATGCCGTTTTATTTGGTTCAGATAAATTAGCGATAATTGGTGGTTTTGTTAAACAACCAGATTCTGTGAGCAGCTACGATGTAGACGTTTTATATATAATAATTGATACTAGCGGGAATCTATTAACAACAAAGAATTTAGGAACGCAAGCCATTCAAGAAGGAAGCTATTCTGTTACTATGTATGATGACACAACTGTTGCTATAGGAGCTAGAAAGTTAGGCAATGGTTTTGATAAAAACTGGGTCATCAAAATGGATTATCAAGGCAATGTACTGGATGAGTATATTTCTGCTTCCAATCGGCGTATTGGGGTCTGGGATATTGTCAAAACCCAGGATGGTGGACTGGCCTGCGCTTCAGCGGCCACAGATGGAGATTTTATCTCACCAGAGAACAAAAGTTATGTCGAAAAGCTAGACAGCAATCTCAATCAGGTTTGGGAATATACCATAGATTGGAGGTTTAGCAGCAACAACTTGGCAACATCTATTGATGAAACCCCGAATGGAGATATTGTCGTTGGTGGTAATGTAGTTGATTTTCTGGTCGATCCTGATACGGCTGGATTCTATTGTTTTTTGCAAAAACTTTCCTGTAATGGCGATAGTATTTGGTATCAGCCACAATATTTCTACAGTAATATTAATTCTAAAGAGTTTCATAACATCTATGACCTTCAAATCTACAATGACCGAATCTATTTTGTTGGGGACGCCAAAGATTTCAACAATCCTATTCCCCCCGGACAGTCGATGTGGCTGGTCTCCACCGATAGCAATGGTATCGTGTCCAGTTTGAATGAAAGAATCTCAGTTAATGAGGGCATTATGGTCTATCCTAATCCTGCTAATGCTATTGTCAATATCCATTTAAGCACAGATAAAGAACATTCACAAATCAAGATATATGACATGCAGGGAAAGTTACAGCATGAGCAAGTTCTAGCAATGCATAAAACTCAAATTAATATTACAAGTTGGCCTTCTGGTATTTACCAATATCGTATTCAAAATGAAAACGGCCTGGTCAGAGGGAAGTTTTTGAAACATTGATCGCGTTTATGGCAAGCAAAACTTAATGCTGCAATGCCCCCTCTCCCGCTGCTACTTCTTCATTATCCATTGGAGAAACCCTTTCTAAAAAAATAATCGATCAAATGATCTGAAATAGGTCAGAGAATGTCTGATTTCTATATTTTTATAGAATAATTATCTAAAATGCCTATTGCAAATTGTTATATCAAGAGCAAAATTTCCAAAAACCTGGTTTTTGAAGATATATGCAGCGAATGGGCCTCTTTGATCGGAGTTGATCCAAAAGATATTAGCATTAATATTATCCGTGACTTTGAACAATACGGACAGAATTATGCTCTAATGATCGATCTGTTCCTGCCATCTTTATGGTCGGAAGCCGATGTTCAGCGCATTCAAAAATCCCTGTCGGGATTAATGTCAAAACACTTAAAAGTCGAGGAAAGGGAAATTTTTATCAAAACCCTGATCATAGCATCTGGGCATGTGTTTAGCAATGGGAAAAGTGAAAACTGGTAAACGCTTTAGCCAATAAGCAGAATTTATTTGCGGGAAATGACTCCAAACTTATCCCGTCCTTTCACATTGATATCCCACCATGCTTTAATAAAACCCGTTCCATAGGCCCAAAGCTGTGTCAAACTTGTGGCAATGGATAAAAATGCCACGCTCAGCTTTTTTTCTTTTAACAGCGCATCGAGAAATAACAGAACGATGTAAAGCGATATTGGAATGAAAAATACCGGCTGGTAAAATCCCAAGGCCAGCAATGCCAGGTTGCCGAGTATAAAAAGACTCGGAAAGACATAAAATATCTTGAAGGTCTCAGGGTAAAGCCTGCTGATGATTACCCGGGTATAACCAAAATTAAAAACCTGTTTTTTAAATTTTGCCAATGATGTTCTACGCTTGTGAAATACATAAGCATCTTCCAATAATTTTGTTTTAAAGCCTTTGCGCATGATTTCAATGGTAAAGACCATGTCTTCGCCAGGATGCATTTTCGTTTTGGGAAAACCACCTACATTTTCAAAGACTTCTCTGGAAATGCCCATATTGAAACTTCTCGGGTAAAATTTATCCACCTTTTTTTTACCTCCGCGAATTCCGCCGGTAGTAAGAAAAGAAGTCATGGCATAACTCGTGGCCTTCTGAAGATCATTAAAGCTCGGATGCGCTCGATCGGGGCCGCCAAAAGCATCAACTTTTTCCTTTTTTAATTCTTCATCAATATTTTGAAAATAATTCTTTGGCAGAATACAATCGGAATCGCAAAATATAAAATACTCGCCCAGGGCTTTGTCCATGCCAAAATTTCTGGCATAACTCGGACCTGCATTTTCCTTAAAAAAATAGCGAATTTCGATGCTGTCCTGATATTGACTGACGATATCCTCACAGGGAATGTCCGATCCGTCTTCTACAATAACCAATTCATAATTATCATAGCTTTGTGGCACCAGGCTTTCCAGCAATTCTTTAATCTCATCCGGCCTGTTATAGACGGGTACAATGAGTGAATATTTAGGTTTATCCAATCTTAAATTTCTTTGAACAATTCAGAGACGCTATTCAGATCGACATTTCCTCCGGTGAGGATCAGTCCGACCCTTTTATTTTTAAAGCGATCCTTATTTTTAATAATCGCCGCCAAAGGTACGGCACAGGAAGGTTCAATTACAATTTTCATTCGCTCCCAAATCAGTTTCATAGCTGAAATTGCTTCCCTGTCGCTGACACGAAAAACCGTAGACACATTTTTTGAAATAATATCAAAATTTTTCTTACCAATCGAAGCTCTTAATCCATCGCAAATGGTTTCCGGATCAGCAATGGTCGTCCAGCGATGCTTTTGAAGGGAAAGCGCTGCGCTGTCGGCGCCTTCTGGCTCTGAACCGATGACTTCGGTCCTGGGTGAAAAATATTTTGCCGCCAGGGCAGTTCCTGAAATGAGGCCTCCCCCACCAATTGGTGTAATTATAATGTCAAGTTTGGGATAGTCTTGAATTAACTCTTGCGCTGATGTTGACTGACCTGCAATCACTCTATAATCATCATAAGGATGTACAAAATGAGCGCCGGTTTCGCTGATGATTTCATTGAGTTTATCTTCACGGGCTTGTAAAGAATTATCACAAAAAATAAGTTCTGCTCCATAAGACCGGACAGCCTCTATCTTGACTTTGGTTGAATTTTGGGGCATAACGATATAGGCCGTGATATTTCTCATTTTAGCCGCCAATGCCACCGCCTGACCATGATTTCCCGATGAATGGGTGGCCACTCCTTTTTGCATTTCTTCTTCACTCAGCTGGAAAATCGTATTGATTCCACCCCTAAATTTAAAAGCGCCAATTTTCTGAAAATTTTCACATTTAAAATATAAAACTGAGCCGGTGATTTCATTTATGCCCTTATTCTGCAAAACGGGCGTATTGTGAATATATTTTTTTACACGTTGCAATGCTTCTAGAAGAATGGTTTTATCCGGTATTGTATTAATTTGCGAATGAGCCATGAAATACTTAGCATTGATTATTGCTCTAAATAATAAGAAATGATGAAAGGTAAAAAGACATTCCTAAAAACAATTTTCACTGTATTATTTCTTTTCTCTATCAATAATCTTCAGGCGCAGGAATATTACAGCGGCGATGTGCGATTTGGATTGGGCATTGCACCAAATCTGAGTTGGTATAACATTAGTTCGGACCCCTACAGTTCTAATGGAGCAAAAGCCGGTTGGTCATGGGGCTTTAATGTGGATTATTTCTTTTCAGGCACTTATTCTCTGAGCACAGGATTGCATTTGTTGAATTACGGAGGAAAACTGAGCTATCCGGACATCTACAGAAATCAACTCGGTCAGGAGTTTAAAGTAAGAGGAGAAAGCGATGTTAAATCCAGCGCCGTGCAATTGCCACTTGCATTAAAAATGAGAACCACCTTGTTAAATGCCCTTAACTATTATGGGAAATTTGGAGCCGTAGCTGCAGTGAATTACAATCGTTCAGAAGATTACTTTACAGATCCCAACAGCAATATCAATGTGGAAATTGAGGATCGTGACTTTAATGATGACTCAAGATTGTTCAATTTGAGTATTCTAATAGGTGCGGGAATCGAATACAACATATCCGGAAACACCACAGCCATTGCAGGCATTAGCTACCATCAGGGAATATTAAATCAATTGAATAAAAGAGCTTATCTCACCAATGACAGCGGAATGGTATTGGCATCGGAACAAACCGATCCCGGGCCACAGGGTGAAAAACAAAAAGCCACCATCAATTTTATTTCCCTCGATCTGGGCATCTTCTTTTAATGCAATACATTTTGCTTGAAGAGCTTAATGGCAATGGCCAGTAGGATTATTCCAAAGACTTTTCTTAAAATGTTAAAACCCGCCTGGCCGATTTTTCTTTCCAGCCAATTGCTGGATTTTAAAACGATATAAACCAGAACCATATTGACAAAAATACCGACCAGTACGTTGATTTGTTCAAACTCCGCGCGCAAAGAAAGAATGGTCGTCATGGTACCGGCTCCTGCTATCAAAGGGAAAGCTATGGGCACTACAGAGGATGAGGATTTCTCTCCGGGGCTGGCTTTAAAAATCTCTACACCGAGCACCATTTCCATACCGAGTAAGAAAATGATAATTGCACCGGCAATGGCGAATGAATAGACATCAATACCAAATAATTTTAGGATGGATTCTCCCAAAAAGAGAAAAGCAACCATGATCACAATGGCCACAATGGATATCTTTTCAGACTGGATATGCCCGAATTTCTTTCTCAGATTTATAATGATGGGAATCGATCCCAGAATATCTATTACAGAGAATAAAATGATAGATACAGAAGCTATTTCCTTAAAGTTTAACATGACCGTTCAAATTTGCCGCGAAATTAGAAAATCGTTGGATCAAAAACTACTTTATGTTCTAAATGAAAAGTTTAAAGTTTAAAGTTTAGAGTTTAAAGTTGAAAGTTGAAATTCGCATGAGCATGCATGAAAATGTTGAATCAAATAATAATACCTCAATAAAAGACTATCCCCGCATAAGGCGAAGCCGCATTGCGGGGTCCCCTTCAAATTTAGAGCGAAGAAAAGAAAATATTAATGGTTAATGGCTAAAAGTTAAACTAATTGCTCATTGCTCATTGCTCATTGCTCATTCCTAATTTCTAATTTCTAATTTCTAATTTCTAATTTATATTGTTCAATTCTGAAAAAACCATTTTACCAAGACCTTGTAGTTCACTTTCGATCCGTGAATTAATATTCCCACTCTGTAAACCCTCGCCGCTACCCAAGTGGTCAAAACAAAACCGCCGATCAGCAAGAGCATGGATAAGGCTATTTCCCAGCCGGCTACACCATAGGCGATACGGCCCATCATTACCACAGGCGAAGTAAAAGGGATCATCGACAACCAAAATGCCAATTGGGAATTGGGATCGCTTAAAACGGGGCCCAAACTAAAAATAGCCAATAGCAAAGGAATGGTAATCGGAAGCATGAATTGCTGGGAGTCGGCCTCGGAATCCACTGCCGAACCCACCATGGCAAATAGCGAAGCGTAGACCAGGTATCCGCCCAAAAAATAGAAAATAAAGAGAGAAATGATTTGTGCGATGGGAATGTTTTCTATGGCCCTGAAAATTCCCGCTATCTCCTCATTGTTTTCCATTTGTTCAAAATCCACATCCGCACCTCTTGTGACCGCCGGATTATCTTTGAGTTCATTGATTCCGGTAAAGGTGCTGGCCGATGCCGAGACTGCAGACATCAGGATCACCCATATTACGAACTGGGTCAAACCCACTGCCGCTACGCCCAAAACCTTTCCCATCATCAGTTGAAAGGGTTTTACCGAAGAAATAATGACTTCCACAATTCGGCTTGATTTTTCTTCTATCACTCCCCGCATGACCTGTGCACCATAGAGAAAAATGAATATATAAATCAGAAAACTGGCGATATAACCGATTCCAAAATTGACACCCGCATTGCTTTCCTTTTCCCCGGTTTCTGTCATGTTCAGGGTTTTCAGATTGACATCCACATTGAGTTTATCGAGCATTGTTTCATCGATATCCAAATCGGATATACGCAATTGACGAATTTCCTCGCTGATCTGACCTTTGATCATATTGACCAAATCAAAACTTGGGTTCTGTCCTGAAAAAAGCTTTAATCCATCGGGTTTGTCGATGTCTATTTTAGGGATGTACAAAAGCCCAAAACTGCCATGTGCCTCAAAATCAGCTTTGGCTTTTTCCAAATCACCGCCGATAAATACAAAATTAACCTCTTCATTGCTTTTCAGCTTCTTTTCAAAATAACCCGAATCATCGAGGACTTCTATGACCTTTTTATCTCCTTTTTTAGTTGAAAACCAGGCCACAAAAAAGATCATTGCACCGAATAAAACCGGCGTCAGAATGGTCATAATGATAAATGACTTTTTCTTTACCCTGGTCAGGTATTCCCTTTGTAAAATGAGCCAGATCTTATCCATGATTGACCTCCTGTACTTTTGAAATGAAAATATCATTCATGCTGGGTATAATTTCGGAAAAGGAATGAATCTCTACTTTCTGCGCCAATAATTTGATGAGCTCATTGGGATCTCCTTTTGATTGATCAATAATCACTGTCTCCTTGTTTGTATTCTGAAGTGTGGCATTAGAGCTGATGGCATAGGGGGCTGCCAGTGCTAAATCATCCCCTTTGTATTCCACACGGTAAGAATGCTTTTTATGCGCTTCTTTAATTTCGAATTTAGGCCCATCCAGGATTTTTTTGGCATTATTGATCAGGGCAATATGATCACATAACTCCTCTACGGATTCCATTCTGTGGGTAGAAAAAATGATCGAACAGCCCTGATCGCGAAGCTGGAGTATTTCATCGCGGATCAAATTGGCATTAATTGGGTCAAAACCGGAAAACGGTTCATCGAGAATTAAAATATCCGGATCGTGCACTACCGTAGAAATGAACTGGACCTTTTGTTGCATGCCCTTTGAAAGGTCTTCAATCTTTTTATTCCACCATTCCTCAATTTCAAATTTTTTAATCCAGTATTTTATCTTTTCAAAAGCCTCGCTTTTTTCAAGTCCTTTCAGGCGCGCCAGATACATCAGCTGATCGCCAACTTTCATTTTCTTATAAAGACCGCGCTCTTCGGGCAAATAACCGATTACCTCGATGTGCTCGGGTTTTAGCTTTTCGCCTTTTATTAAGATTTCACCGCTATCTGCTTTGATGATCTGAGTGATTATCCGGATCATGGTAGATTTTCCCGCTCCGTTTGGGCCCAGAAGACCAAATATTTCTCCTTTTGAGATACTCAGGCTAACGTTTTGCAGGGCGGTATTTTCTCCAAAAGATTTAGAAACATCCTGTACGTCTAAAATATTCAATGCAATCTTCGTTTTGTCTGTGTTGAAATTTTTATCAAAAAAATAAAAAAACTAAAATTAGGAATGCAATTCCATCTGAATTTATTGATCCATCTCTGCAGAGTACATTTCAATCAGTTTTTCAGATTGCTTGCAGAAATTGGTATTGCAAGGATAATAATTCTAAGCATCATAGGATTGATTTTCCTCTTTCAAATATTGCCGTTCATCCCATTTTCTTCCATCTGGGTCTTTTTAATCCCGCTAATTCCGGCCCTGTTTTTTGCCACCGTTTTTTCTTCAGGCAAAAGCAATGCTCCAAACGAAAAAGATTTTCTGATCAGCTTAGGGGCCTCTCCTTTTTGGATCCGATTCTTGCAAAATAGCCTGTTCGCATTGCCTCTGCTTTTGATATTGGCATTAATTGGAAATTTAAAGGCCACAGCCCTTTCTATTCCCTTTTTGTTTTTTCTTTCCCTGGACTTAAAATCAGGTGTTCAGACTGGAAAGCTTATTAAATTTCCCATCGCTCATTTGGCCCTGCTGCCCTGGACCATTGCACTGAGAAAAGGGTTTATTGTTTACCTAATACTACTACTACTTGCTGCATGCCAGGTGATTCACATCTCATTTGTCTTTTTCGCCATATTTATATTGCATTTGAGAATTCTAAGTCTGCTGCAATACAATGAAAGTCAGATACTTATACAGGCCTATGGAAAAAATGCAAGAGCTTTTCTGAATTATTATCTGAAAAAACATTTGTACTATTATCTTATTTCCGGCACGCCCCTTTTAATTTTAACAGTCGTACTCAGCATCGAAATATTTCCAATTCTATTTGGGATTTTCATATTGTTGACAGTGCATCAATGTCTGAGTATTTATTTGAAATTTAGCTTTTACGAACCCGGCAAAGACAATTCGGATATGCAAAGTCTGCAGACCATTATGCTGGCCTTTCTTTTGATTCCTTTTACCATTCCTATTCCCTTTATTTATCTCTGGAGGTATCGAAAAAGAGCCATTCTTAATTTAAACAGCTATTTATGATCCGTATAAAAGACCTGTATTTTTCATATAAAAAAAACGCCGAAGTATTAAAAGGAATCGAGCTACAATGGGAAAGCGGTCGGATACACGGATTGATGGGATCAAATGGTTCTGGAAAAAGCACCCTTTTCTATTGTATTAAAGGATTGAGAAAGGACTATAGCGGAGAAATTAGTTTAGAGAAAGAGCCAGGTGAAAATCCGAAATTAACAGACTCAGAAATCGCATTTCTACCCGCGGAAAATTATTTCTACCCCAGGATGATGGCCTCGGAGTATTTGCATTTTTTTACGCTGAACAATCCGAATTTTGAACCGGCACATTGGCTGGAGATTATGGATTTACCGGGGAGTGGTATCGTCGATAATTTCTCAACTGGAATGAAGAAAAAGCTGGCCATTATTGGCTGTATGGGTCTGGACAAAGCCATTCTGATTCTCGATGAGCCATTCAACGGCCTCGATGCCGAGTCTTTTCAACTGGTACAGGAAATCCTCTTGCAGGAAAATAAGAAAGGTAAAACCATAATACTCAGCTCGCACATTTCATCCTCCCTAAAGGAAATCTGCCAGGACATCGCCTATCTCGAGGATGGGCGAATTAAAAGTATTTTTCAAGCCAAAGATTTTACCAGTATGGATGCCCAATTATTTGAGAAAAAACGGGAGGAGCTTAGAAGGAAAATATTGTAATATTGAATGCCATATTCCACCAAAAGTATTCAAACTTGAGTACAGTTAATGACAAAAAAAAACCCAATGAGCCAATTCATTGGGTTTACTCTTTATAAATTATATTCATTATTTCGTTGTCAACAAATGTTTATTCTGAAAAGGTCTGTTTAAAGCTGTATTGATATTTTCTTCCAAAACAATTGCTTTTTCATTGGAGGAATCTAATACTAAAGCCATATGAGTATAGGTAAGAGAAATCTGTAATAATTCTACCATTTCATGTTGAACTTTGAAAATCTTTAAAATGTCCTCTTCGCCATTGATCTTGCCAACCACATCTATAGCCTTTTGATAGTATAGCATACCAAGACTTGTGGAAAGATTAATCGCATTGAGCTTATCGGATTTCATTTCACTTTTTGAAGTGCAATCACTGTTTAATGAAATTTCCGAAAATGACTTATTAATTGATGGTTCTGCCTGAAGATTGTAAACCGCTACAAATGCTATCAGTATTGCTATTTTTAATGTTTTCATGTTACTAAATACGCCCATAAAATTTCCATAGATGGGTTTTTTCGATGAATTGAGAATATCTATCGATGAAGTGACAAAAAAAAACCTTCAGATGAAGGTCTGAAGGTCGAGACATGAAGCTGATTTTCATTAAATCAAGTTAATTCTATCCATCAAAGCATTCTTGTTTGACCTGCTAATTGGAATGATTTTATCATTTATAAGCAAGTTAGTATCTTCAATATCTACGATTTTGTCCAGGTTAACTATAAATGAGCGATGTACTTTTACAAAATTACGACTGCTCAATTTATTCTCGATATTTTTCATGGTAGAATGAACCACGTATGATTTTGAGGAAGTCTTGAATATGGCATAATCCCCTTTTGCTTCCACATATAAAATCTCATCATCCTTAATTTTAATAAGCCTGGAATCTGCTTTTACGAAGAGGTGATTATTCTTTAGCATTGCCTGATCACTGGTTTTTTTTAGACTTTGAACAGAAGAATGATTACTCATTGCAATTTGAATGGCCGCATTTACATCCTTAATACCATAAGGTTTTACAATATAACCGAAGGGCCCAAGTTCCTTTGCTTTTTCCAGCGTGCTTGTATCTGCAAATGCCGTGGTAAATATGAACGGAATATCGGATTCAGCTTTAATCATATCAGCCAGTTCAAGTCCGTCAATACTTCCATTTATTTGGATATCTAAAAGTGCAAGATCCGGTTTTTCAAGTTGTATCATTTCCATTGCTGATTTTGCATTGCCCGCAATACCTGCAACTTCATGATCAAGAGCTAAAATTATATCTTGTAAACTTTCTGCAATTAAGTTATCGTCTTCTACGATTAAAATTTTGAATTTTTTCATGTCTCTTTAATTTAATTTGAAATAGAATTGGATTTAATACTTTTATTCTGACTAAGGTTTAAAGGTTGAATTATTGTGATTTCTGTTCCTTTATTGACTTCAGAGCTTATATCGATAGTAGCGGAGTGCATTTGAGCAAATTCTTTTACTATTGCCAAGCCCAGTCCTGTACCTTGTACGTTTTCAACATTAGAAGCTCTGTAAAAAGAGTCGAAGAGCTGTTCAAGGTCTTCTTTAGGAATTCCTATTCCTTTATCCTTTACCTTAATTTCTAAATAATCGTTTTTATAATTCAAATGCAGTTCTGGATTTCCTTTGCCTTTGGAATATTTAAATGCATTTGAAATCAGATTACTTATAATATGATCGTAAACGTTTGGATCAAAATCGCCTATAATTTTTTCGCAATTGGAATAAAACTCAACGCTTCTTCCATCTTTCCTTCTTGAAAATGAATTTTCAAGAATCTCTTTCATTAGTAAAACATAATCATTCGATACCGGAATAAATGGAATTTTCCCTGATTCAATTCTACCTATTATCAATATGTCGTCCATTAACTCTGTAAGTCTTTTTACTTCAGATCCGATTCTCACAAAGTTTTTATTCATGCCCGGATTTATCTGCATCTTCTGTTTCTCCAATTGCCATTCCAGAAGTTCAATGTTGGATTTAATAGTCGTTAAAGGCGTTCTGAATTCATGTGATGTCATTGAGACAAATCTTGATTTCAGCTCATTTAATTCTTTATGCTTCTCTAATGCATCCTGCATTTGTTTTTCGGCTTTTTTTCTTGGTGTAATATCTCTTACAAATGCGGAAAAGAAATGCTGACCTTTGCTTATTACAGGTACGATACTCAATTCAATTGGAAATACTTCCAAATCTTTATTAATGCCGGTAATTTCAATTCTTTTATTTAATACAGGTCCTTCACCGGTTTTTTTCCAGTGCTCCATTCCTTTATCGTGCATCAATCTGAATTCCTCCGGGATAATTAATGTCGATAGCTTTCTGCCAATGGCCTCATCTTTGCGGAATTTGAAGAGTATTTCAGCCTGGGGATTCCATTCAGTTACGATCCCATTTTCATCAATAGTAATAACTGCATCAAGAGCTGAGTTTAGTATTGATCTTAATTTCTCTTCACTTTCCGACAAGGCCTGATCCGAAAGTTTCTTTTTGGATCTGATAATCGAACTTTTGATTTTGGTAGCGGATAAATTTGCAATGGTGGTGAGCGTCTTTAAATGATCAATATCAAAAAAGTTCTTTTTTGGATGTTCTGAATCTATCACACCTATTATTTCATCATCGGCAATTATTGGTACTGCCAACTCTGAGAAACGAATCTCATCATCTACAATATATCTAGGATCTTGACTTGTATCGGAGATCATCTCCGGCCTACCTGTTTTGGCAACTGTTCCGACTATGCCCTTACCGAATGGAATAACAATGGGGTTAACTATTTTACCTTTATTATCTTTGGGACCATAAGCACTTACTTGAAAAAGATTTTTTCTACTTTCATCCAGAAGGTAGACGACACAGTCTTTAAATTCGAATTTCTTTATTGTATCTTCTGTAATTTTTTTAACAATATCTTCTATGGTATTGGCATGCATTAGTCCTGTGACAAATTCATTAATCGCATTCAAAT
The DNA here is from genome assembly GCA_014323545.1 of Hyphobacterium sp. CCMP332. Taxonomy (NCBI): domain Bacteria; kingdom Pseudomonadati; phylum Pseudomonadota; class Alphaproteobacteria; order Maricaulales; family Maricaulaceae; genus Hyphobacterium; species Hyphobacterium sp. CCMP332. The sequence goes on along the minus strand of CP058647.1, from coordinate 2,772,086 downwards.
ATTCTTGCTTTTTTAATAATTCATCATTCCTGGCCTCCAGTTCATCGAGCAACTTCTTCTTATTGATTTCCTCCAGTTTGCGATTTGTTATATCATGATGAATTCCAATTGAGCCTATTACTTTCCCATTAATATTCTTAACCGGTGCACCGCTGATCATCATCCAACAATGTGTGCCATCCTTTTTTGTCAGACGCATCTCATAAATACTCGACTCACCCTTGAATCTCCTTTTATTGTGTGTACTGATAATTTCTCTGAATTGAGAATCCTCTGGTGAAAAAACTTCGCTCGCGTTTTTTCCTTTTAGCTCTTGGAGACTAAAGCCTGTACTTTTACAAAATGAATCATTGGCAAATAATATATTCTCTTCAAGGTCAACTTCCATTAAGCCCAGATCTATATTCTCAATAATTTCTCTGTACTTTTGCTCATTTGAAAGCACTAGTTTTCTGGCTTTTATATTCTCAGTGAGATTTTTGGCTACAGCAATGAATTTGAGATTTTCAACTTTAGTACTGCTTTTTTCTATTGATTGGCCCAGCCATACTATTTCGTTTGATCTATCATTAAACGGCAATTCAATGTATTGTTTTTCAAACTCACTATTTTCAAGACTGACCCTTAATTCATCGAGCTCTTTATGATGCTCTTCAGATATAATTTCATAAAGGGATGTCTCAGCCTGCCTGTCCAATTTCAGAGTATTAAAAAAAGCCTCGTTGCCGAATAAAATATTTAATTCAGAATCCAGTTTATATACGATGTCAAATTGATTCATTTCTCTTCGCTTAGACGCGAAATCAATGAACAAGTTTCAAACCAAATTTTAATAAATTGAATATCAGCACTTTATAAATAAAAAACATTATTAATTTTCTCGAATGCGGAAATTATTCCCATTTTGGGATTTCTATCGAAGTAGAAAAAGAATTAAAGAAGTATCTAATCTCCTTATTTCAGAGTTGAGATTTCAAATCCTTTGTCTATGAAAATGCGCAACAAATCGAAGGATATTCACAACTCATCTAATTTTTCACTTTATTTTTTTTTGAGCAAATACATTCGCATTGTAATTAATCAAAAAACCCATGAAAAAGAACATCCTGATTGTAGAAAAGCATCCGATGATGCGACTATTTTTGCATAACTATTTAAGTAAATATTACAATGTCAAATCATTTAAAAGCTTCAAGAGTATTTTTGAAGAAGTAGAAATTGGTTTTTTTACCGATGCTATTGTGTCCCATTACTGCTCTGCGAATTCCGAAGAGTCAAGGTACCTTGAAGATATAAAATTTCACATTTTACTTAGAAACAGACCCGTTTTGATGTTTACGAATGAAGACAAAAGTGATCAGAGAATTCATGCATTGAGTCTTGGTGCAAAAGACAGCATCTCCAAACCATTCAACCCGGAAGAATTACAATTGAGAATAAGTAGATTAATTAATTCTGAAAATGTAGAATTGGTTAATTCAAAGTTACAAGTTTCATAAGAATTCAAAGTCAAGTATCACAATCAAAACACAAGCCCGAAATAGATTTCGGGCTTTTTTGTTTATCGATAATTCCATTACGTCCATCGGGAGAATCCTCCTGTCCATCGAAAATATTCTATGATCCAGGCACTTAGAAATAGCTTTGAAATAAAAAAAATATGCTCTCAATTAAAAAATCATTCATCTTAAAAAGAATATTCGACATCGCTGCGGCCTCTTTACTTCTCATATTACTAAGCCCGCTTCTTGTATTGGTAGCACTGGCAATAAAATTGGAATCAAAAGGACCAGTTTTTTACTATTCCTTAAGAGCCGGTAAGAACTACAAGGTTTTCAAGTTTTACAAATTTAGATCAATGATCACAGAAGCGGATCAAATGATCGAAAAATTGGCAGATCAAAACCAATACAAGAGCGAAGCAAAATCAACAATTAACTCAAAAATAATTACGCGATCTGGAATTGCATATTTTCAACCTAATAATTCGCTGATTCAGGATGGATTCATTATTGACAAAAATGATTATTATCTGCAAAAATACTCAGAAACAGAAAATGCCTTTGTAAAAATTAAAAATGATCCACGAATAACCAGGATCGGAAAATTCATCAGGAAAACCAGTATTGATGAATTACCACAGCTAATCAATGTAATTAAAGGTGATATGTCCTTAGTTGGAAACCGTCCTCTTCCATTGTATGAGGCAGAAAAGTTGACTTCAGATGAAGCCGTTGCACGCTTTATGGCACCAGCAGGTATAACAGGACTATGGCAGGTCACAGAAAAAGGAAAAGATAAAATGAATAAATGCAGACGAATACAATTGGATAATAATTACGCCCTGAATAATTCATTGTTCAAGGATTTGGGAATCCTCTTGAAAACATTTTCTGCCATGATCCAAAATGAAGGTGTCTAATATGAATGTAGCTAAGAAATTAACAGGACTACTTAAAAGAGAAACTTCAACAGGGAAATATATCCCATTGATTGATGGTATCAGATTTCTGGCCATAATGCTGGTTTTAATGCAGCATCTTAATGAGCGAATTATAAAATACAATTCGGATCTGAGTTTAAATAGCGGATTTGAAGAGCAGTTTTCATTTCTTTTAAGCAGAGGTTCTGTGGGGGTGTTTATTTTCTTTACCCTGAGCGGTTTTATAATATCCCTTCCATTTTTTAAAAACTCCAGGCAGGAAAATTTTAACTATAGGAAATACATTGTAAGACGCATCACAAGACTTGAACCAACTTATATTTTGTGGATGAGTTTTTTTATGATCGTCTTTTCAATTAAGTCGGGATGGGGGCAGGGCATTTTCGGTCATTTTTTCAGTAGTATCTTTTACATTCATAACATCGTATATACGGACCTTTCAATAATCAATCCTGTGTCCTGGTCACTGGAAGTTGAAATTCAGTATTACCTCATTGCCCCGTTTTTAGTTTTTGGTTATCTGTACGTAAGAGGAATTAAGCGTCGAAGATTTCTGATATTGATTTTGATAGGTATATTCATTTGTGTACAAAATATTTGTGCCTGGCAGCTAATACCTTTTAAGTTGAGCCTCCTTGGCCATTTACAACATTTTTTAACCGGTATTTTTATCGCAGACCTATACAGCAGGGGCAATTTCTTTGAACGAAAATCATATTTCTGGGACATTGTTTTTATTCCCTCTCTCCTCCTTATCCAATATACCTGGTCCGAGGAATTGATCCGCAGTCTTATAATGGAAACGGCCCTAATCTTCTTATTTATTTCAGTTTTTAAAGGGAAATGGTTCAGATTATTATTTTCAAACAAAATCACCACGATTATAGGGGGAATGTGCTATACCATATACCTCATTCACCTGCCCTTATTTGAAGGGTTTTATACGTTCATCTTCAGCATCCATAAATCTGAAAACTATTTTTTAAACCTTATACTTAGCGGAATTCCGGTTCTCCTCATTTTACTTTTAATCAGTATCCCTGCCTACTATTATTTAGAAAAACCATTTATGAAAAATCAATGGTGGATGTCAAGAACTATTCAAAAATCTCAATTATAAAATCATGAATGCAATTAAAATAATAATGTTTTTATATCTATTGATCCATGTTTCAATGGTTAAAGGACAATCCGAAATAAGTGCAGGAAACAAATTGAAACCCCTTGAACTTCTCCTTCAAATTGCTCAAGATAATTCCAATGCTTTTAAAGCCATGGAAGCACAGCAATTAAATATAAACCAGGAAATATCCGGGCTCAAAAAAAACTGGATGGAACATATATTCTTAACCGGAAATATAAATTACGGTACAGGGAATGTCCTTGACGAGGTCAATAACAGTGGAATCCAGGGATTAAACTATACCAATAGAAAAAACACATTTTATAATTTGGGTATAAATCTATATCTCCCTGTCAGTAAAATTGCTAACCGTAAGCATCAGATAAAAGCCAAAGAATTTCGAATTGAGGAGCTCGAACATTTGAAACAAGAAAGCCTCAGCTTTTTAAATTCAGAGATTATAAAACAATACAATAATCTGGAATATCACTTAAAAGAACTGAAGTTATTATCGGAGATAGTCCACACCTATGAAACCGATAAGTCTTTTGCTGAAAATGCTTTTCGCCAGGGAAATATCTCTATTGAAGTATACAAAAGCAGCATCGACACTTATTATTCAAGCAAAGTGAATTTTGAAAAAGCAAAAAGCCAGGCACAATTATGTGCGAGGTTATTAACTGAATTAGTTGGCCAACCAATCTTTGAAATATGAATTTACAAGAATTTATAAAAATGGTATTAAAGCATGTCAAAACCATAGTGTTAAGCGCCATGCTCCTGAGTACTTTTACATTCTGGTTTACAAATGGTCAGAAAAAGGAGTACGTTTCCCATACATTGCTCAACACAGGATTGGTTTCAGGATATAATATTGAAAGTGAACAGGGAAGTAGAGTGGACCATGCCTATACAAATAATGAGATTGAAAATCTGATTAATCTTGCCAGTTCCACGGAAACACTTATCGAACTCTCCCTAAGATTAATTGGAAAATCAATTATTGATCAGGAGATGGGCCGTCTGTTAGTGCTGGATGCAAACCGTGACGAATTGACAGAATTAATCGAAAGTTTTTCCATTCGGCAAGAGCTAAAAAAGGATTCAATTGAATTATACCATGAATTAAAAAGGCAATTTGAAAAAAATAAAGAAAGCATAGTATATGAAGTACTACATTCAAAACATCGCTTATTTGGCCTGGAATCGCTGGAAGAAATTTCAATAAGCAGGGAGGGCAATTCTGATATGATAAAAATGGAATACAAAACCATTGATCCCTACTTTTGTGAACAAACACTCAGCTTCCTTACAAGAATATTTCTAAGAAAGCATAAGGCCATAAAAGAGGGGCAAACTGAATCAGTATTGGCTTTCTTTGATCGGGCTACAAAGCAAACTGCAGCAAAACTTAAGGATGCTGAAAATGAACTTCTCAATTTCAGTGTTAAAAATCAAATCATCAATTATTATGAACAAACGCGCTTTATATCCGGCAACAAACAGGAATTGGATAAAAAATATCAGGAAGAAATAAAGATTTTAAATGCTGCAGATTCAGCAGTAGCCATTCTCGAAAAAAACCTTGATAATCAAAGTTTACTCGCCCTAATTCAGGAAGAATTATTTCAAAAAAGAAGAGAGCTTAGTTCAATTAGTTCCGAGCTCGCATTCATTGAACTATCCGAAACCAACAACAGTCAGGATGCGATTTGGAGAAAGTCTGAGTTGGAGAGAAAAAAAATTGGAATTGAGTCTGAGATCAACTCTACTGCTACTAATATTTTAGACATCAACACATCTAAAGAAGGATTGCATACAAAGGACATTCTTACAAAATGGTTGAATCAAAATATTACTAAGGTGGAGTCAAGGGCTAAAATTCAAGCCATGAAAGAGATGCGCAAAGAATATGGTCAGATTTATAAAAGGTTTGCTCCTCTCGGGTCCACATTAAAGCGACTGGAAAGAGAAATTGACGTCGCTGAAAGAGAATACCTGGAAAATCTACACAGTTATAATCAGGCTAGATTACATAAATACAATATGCTGATGTCAAGTAATCTCAAGGTCATAGACCCTCCTTTTTTTCCTGCTGTTCCTGAAAAATCAAAAAGGGTTTTAATGCTTGTGCTTTCTTTGGTTGCCGGTGCATTTATTCCATTATTCATAATTACTGCTTTGGAATTGACCGATTCTTCATTAAAAAACCCAAAAATTACTAAAGAAACCACGGGATTGAATGTTATTGGCGCCTTGCCTTTAATTGCAAAACGAAAAAATAAAAATATTCCATATTCAAGAATAGTCCATATGGCATTGAATCTGTTTTTTCAAAATGTTCATTCGCTTAAAAAAGCAAATCATCAACCTGTAAGAATAGCCTTCCTGAGCAATTACGAATCAGAAGGAAAATCTTTTCTTTTGAAAAAAATAAGCGAATACGCCAGTACGAATAATTTAAAATACCATGTAATACAGACTACAAATAGCAGAAGGCAGGGGGATTCTTCACAGATCCATAAGGAAGAAAAGGCCTACTCCAACCTTCAGGGATTACATGACCTGGATAAATACTATAATTTAAAAGCTCTTGAAGCTAATGATATCATTATATATGAAATTCCCGCTGTACTCCATCATTCTTTTCCAATTTCAATACTCAGGGAAACCGACTTGAACATTTTGGTCTGCAATGCTGCCAGAAAGTGGACCGAAGCTGATAAGCAGGCTTTGAAATTGATAAAAAGAAATAGCCGGCAAAGACCGCATATCATGCTAAATGGCCTGAAACCTGACCAAATGGAAACTGTCATTGGTGAAATCCCAAGAAATAGAAGCCAATTTCGCAAAATGGTAAAATCAATTTTAATCAATCAGTCACAAACTTCAATACAAATCTCATAATGAATAAAAGTCAAACCCTTGTCTGTCATAGTTTTCCATCTTGGGATTCGTCCTATAAAAAATCTACAGTTGAATTAATGAAATCATTGGCGATTGATTTCAACATTGTCTTTCTTGACTATCACTATACCTGGAAAGACCTATTAAGCAAACCAAACATTCCCAGGCTGCGAATTCTAGGTTTAAAATCGAGATTTCGTAAAGTACAATCCAAAAACGAATCCGAGATATTGGTATTCAATGCCCCTCCCATTTTTCCAATTTTTAAACCCATTAAGAAAACAATCGAGAGATATAATCAAAATGTATTGAGCAAAAGCATTAAAAAACTAAATGCCAGGCTCAAATTAGAAGATTGTATTTATATCAACGCCATGAATCCGAAATGGGCTGATTTAAGAAAGTACTTGTCTCCAAAAAAATCGATCTATTATAGTTATGATAATATTGAAGCCATGAAATGGGCAAAAGAAAAAAATGCTGAACATGAAAGCGTTTTTGCCTCTAAGGCTGATTTGGTTATCACTTCCTCTACTGCCCTAAAAAATAAGTTTTCAACACGTTCAAAAAGAGTGTTAACTGTTTTCAACGGTTTTGATAACACATTATTCAATTATGTTCCTACATACTCAGATAGCCGACTTGTCAGTTATCTGGGGAGTGTAGATGATCGAATAGATTTTGAGTTGTTGAGAGAGCTGCTAAAGTCGAACAAAAAATTAAAATTTCAATTTATAGGGCCCGTTAAATCAGAAAAGGCTCATCTGCTATCGGAGATGTATAGTAATTTTATTCTTTTGGGTCCAAAAAATCAAAAAGATGCCGCTGCACTAATTCAAAAATCAGCTGTTTGTATCATTCCTTTTAAAAATACAGAATTCACCAGGTATATATATCCCTTAAAAATTAATGAATATCTGGCCATGGCAAAACCGGTTGTCAGTACGGCTTTCTCCGAAGATATACTCTCATTTAAAAAAGTAATTGCCATTGCTCAGACTTCATCAGAGTATAACGAGGCAATAAAAGCCTCATTACAGTCAAATAAGAAACAGGACATCAATGCCAGAATTGAATTCAGCGCGGCCAATACCTGGCAAAACAGATCAGCTGAGTTTGCAAGGGCAATTGCAGAATAACAGTAATTTCAATTCTCAAGGCTAATAATTATCTCTAAAAAGTATTTTACCATTTATCGACAGTATGAATTCATTCGTCGATTTGATTCCATCGTTCATCTAATAATCTCAAATAAGCCCTATTGCGAATCTAGTTTTGCAATATGATAAACATTAGAATAAGTGAATCATTAAACACGGGTAAAGGCAAATTGCGTTTGTGGATCATTGTATTTCTGTGTTTATCTGTATTACTTGTTTCTTTCCTTGAATTGCAAGGAATTATATTTCTGATTTCGCTTCCACTGTTAATATTTATACCGGCAACCCTTATTAAAAAACCAAAGCAAGCCATTTGGTTCTCCTTTGTTATGGCATTTTTCATTTCAGGTTTTTCAAGGTACATAAGCATTCCCTGGGGCCTGAGTATTGATATAATACTTTTTCTTGCATGGATAGGGCTTGCCTTTCATAAGAATGTAAAATGGAAAAGACTGAACAATGACATATTTATTTTATCATTAATTTGGTTTGGTTACATATGCATTGAGTTTATAAATCCCAATGGCAATGGTGCCCTGGCCTGGTTTTATGCCATGAGAGGTATTGGTTTTTATCAGATTCTCTCATTTGGTATTGTATTCCTTTTTTTCGACGAGAAAAGAGATCTTGAGAAGTTCATTTATCTTCTCATCGCTTTATCTATCCTCGGAACTATCTGGGGATTCAAGCAACAGCTTGGATTTTTAGATTTTGCTGAAAATCATTGGCTTTTTGCAGAAAACCATCAGGATGAACATATTCTTCACGGAGTTTTAAGAGTATTCTCTTTTTACAGCGATGCTGGTCAATTCGGTGCGAATCAGGCCATGGTATCTCTGCTTTGTTCAGTGCTATTTCTCGGTCCACACAGCTTTTTCAAAAAATCAATTTTTCTTATCGCGGCCTTAGTCTGTTTCCTGGGTTTTGCAATATCAGGCACAAGAGGTGCATTGGCTATTCCCGCTTTTGGAGGACTCTTTTATCTTATTGCAAGTCGAAATTTCAAAGTACTGTTTAGCGGCATCATATTCTTTCTCTTAATATTCCTGATTCTTAAATACACGTTTATGTTCCAGGGGATTGAACAGGTTCGAAGAATGCGATCGGCGCTTGATCCAAATAACCCTTCCTTAATGGTACGGTTACAAAATCAGAAAGTATTTGGAGAATATCTTGCTGACAAACCATTTGGTGGAGGCATTGGAACGGCAGGTTATTGGGGTTTTAGATTTAATCCTGGCTCCTTGATGGCCAATACAGCTACAGACAGCTGGTACGTTAAAATTTGGGCAGAAACAGGAATAGTCGGAATTACATTTCACATCGCTACTCTAATGTATATCATGGCCATGGGATTCAAAGTTACCGGTAACATAAAAAGTCAGAATCTGAGATCTTATGCGCTGGCACTTTATGCGGCCATTGGAGGCGTCCTTTTTAGTTCATACGGAAATCAGGTCTTTGGTCAAATGCCCACCGGTATGATCATGAATTTAGCCATTCCATTCCTCTTTATTATTCACAAAATTGATCAAAAAGAAAATTCATGAATTATCTAATTTTTATACCAAGTCTTTACATCACTGTTAGCATCCTATACCAGTTTATACTTGGAATTGCTTCTCTTTTTGACTTCAGAAAGATCAATAGTCTTAATGGCAGACATGCTTTCAAAAAAATTTTGATTGTAGTTCCTGCCTATCGGGAAGATTCTGTGATCCTCAATTCTTGTCGCGAAAACTTTAAAGTTAATTACCCCAACCACCTTTACGATATCCTGGTTATTGCTGATCAAATGAAAAAAGAAACAAATCTCGCACTAAGGGAAATGGGGGTTATTGTATTTAAAGTAAGTTTTAAAAACAGCACAAAGGCCAAAGCCTTGAATGCAGTGAATGAATTTGTTAAAAGTTCAGATTATGAAGGTCAAATAATTCTGGATGCCGATAACATAATGTCGAAGAATTTTTTGAAACGATCCTCAAAATTACTTTGCGCTGGTTATGAAGCAGTTCAGGCTCTGAGACAAGCTAAAAAATTAAATTCTCCGGCTTCAGTTTTCGATGCTTTGGCCGAAATAGCCAATCATAAAATGTTATGCCAGGGTGCAAATGTCATTGGACTATCATCTAAATTATCAGGCTCAGGAATGCTACTGAGTAAAGTGAAATTTCTTGAAATTATTCCAAAACTATCGGCCATAGGAGGATTTGATAAGGAGATGGAATTATTAATGACAAAGATGAAAATCAAAATCTATTACGATGGCAATATACATGTCAAGGATGAGAAATGTCAGGATTTTAATCAAATGAGTCGACAGCGAGCAAGGTGGTTGGAATCTCAATATAGCTTTTTCAGAAAAAACTTTGTTTATGCCTGCAAAGCCTTAAACGAAGGGAATTTTGATTATTTCCATAAAGTTATTCAACTGGCACTTCCTCCAAGAACCCTAATTCCCATTGCTTCTCTCATTCTTGGATTGATCTCACTAATATGTGGTTTGGATACACTTGCCATTATTAATCTCACGGCATTCTTATTAAATCTCTTTACTTATATAATTCTGACGCCATTCAACTGGATTTTGAAACATGGGGCCAACCTGATTCTGGCGCTTCCTAAATTAATCCATAGTACAATCAAAAGTTTGAGTCTAATGCCTCAATCAAAAAAAGAATTTATTCACACTCAACATTTTCAAAATGATGTCTGAAGGAATGCCATGGCTTTTTATTCTGACAGTAGGATTACTGTTTTTAATTCTCGGCCTTATTCGCGGAAACAAACTGTATAAGAAGAAATGAATCAAAAAAAATTAAATGTACTCATGCTCTGCAAAAGTCTTCCCTGGAATTTTAAAGGTGGAATTCAAACACATACCTGGGATCTGAGTCGCGAACTTCAGGAAAGAGGTCACAATATAAGTATCCTTTGCGCAGGTTCACTTTTCAAGAGCCAAAGGTTCGTAAAAGAAGGAATTGAAATCATTGAGCTTCCGTATTTGCCGGGGAGATATATTTTCCCCTTTTCAAAATTAGCCGAAGAATTGCTCTTTAACTTATCACTAAAATTTTGGGTAAATAAAAATGCGCAGAAATATGACATAGTTCATATGCAGGGTCGAAGTGGATATTTATTGAATCAGGCTAGCGGCAAAACCAGATATGTTCAAACCATCCACGGCTTATTGAAAGATGAACTACAACATTCTGATAATGGTAAATGGGGCTCAAAATTATATAAACTCGTAAGTCTTCCTTTGGAACGTAGACAAATCGCTTTGGCTAACAAAGTACTGACGGTAAATGAGCAGCTCAAAAATTTCATATCTCAGGAAAAAATTAAACCCCCAAAACACATAAAGGTTATACCAAACGGAATAAAAATCGGAAGCCCTAATAAGGTGGCATCAAAGACTAAAAAACTGGTATTCGTAGGTCGATTAACAAAAATTAAAAATATAGAATTTCTTATAAGTTTGATGACAAGCCTGCCATGGGATATAACCTTATCTATTATTGGAGAAGGTCCCCTTAAAAAAAAGCTCGAGCAAGAAGTTCAACGCAGGTGTTTAAAGTTGAGAGTGAGCTTTCGTGGTGCCCTTTCCCGGAGGGAAATCGACAAGGAGTTAAATAATTCCATGGCTCTTATATTGCCATCATTTCATGAAACTCAGGGAATAGTTCTTATGGAAGCTGCTTCTAATTCTATTCCTTCCATCGCAAGTAATTTGCCCGCAACAAGAGAATGTGTAATTGATGGCGAAACAGGCTTTTTATGCAATGTGAATGACAGATCAGCCTTCCGCAGGGCCATTCTCAAATTATACAATGAGCCTTCTAAAATTAAAAGTATGGGCCGCATGGCAAGAAAACATGTAATGCAAAAGTACGATTGGTCTCAGCTAAGTGAAGAAACGGCTAAGGTTTACGCAGAAACATTAAAAAAATAATATGAAAGCAATTATTCACCATATTTCTTCAGGAAGCCTGGCTGTAGCAAATCATTTACTGCTATTCACTTCAAATTTCCTTATATATCTCATGCTTGTCCGTACGCTCGATCTCAATGCTTTGGGAGAATGGGCGCTATTCATTACCTGGGCAAGTATTATTGACCAGTTTCGTCAAGGTTTTATACATCATGATCTGATAAATCTCATTCATAAATACCCATTGCAGGAAGCTAAACTGATTAGCTCAGCATTTATTTTCAATTTAGGCATTATCGTTTTCCTGTCTATCCCTTTGATGTTTTTGAGTTTAATGAATATCATTCCTGAGCTTTTCTATTTCATAATTCTTTCAAGTCTTTCCTCAGGACTTATTCAGTTTATCAATTCCATTTTAATCGCGCATGAAAATCTCAGAATGCAATTTAAAATCAATTTATTATTTACTCTTTTGAGTGGAACAGCAACTTTCCTCCTTTTCTATTATGACATGCTCGATATCCAAATTTTACTTTGGGTCCAGTTATGCTCCTCCCTAACAGTTTTGTTATATTACTTGCTGAGTACCAAAATTTCTTATTGCAGACCTCATTATTACCTGATTTTAAAACTTTTTAAGTTTGGTAAATATGCCGGATCAGGCAATTTGCTTTCCCTTTTATTTCATAAATCTGATATCCTAATTCTAAGTTTATTTGTAAACAAGGAAGCCATTGCACTCTATCACTTTGCATCTAAGGTGATCAATTACATTGAAATCCCCTTGAATGGATTATCGCAGTTTTTATTCCCAAAACTCTCAAAATACTATCTGCAATTCAGGCAATTGCTGTTTGATCCTATTTATTTTAAGTCAATAGCCATAATGATAATCAGTCTTATACCCGGACTGCTAATAATTGTGATATCACCTGAAATTATATTAAAGATATTTTCTTCTGAAGACCTGAAAAATGCATTCTCACTTATATACATTTTGATGATTGCAACAGTAATCAAGCCATTTGGAAGAGTGCTTGGGCTGTCAATTGACGCTATCAATCAACCGCAATTAAATACTCAAATTTTAGCGTTTAGCCTTGTTTCTAACCTGGTGCTCAATTTTTTATTAATTCCACAATTAGGCATTGAAGGAGCGGCTATAGCTACACTTACAGCTATCCTTTTCACAATATTAAGTGGTCATTTCATCGTATATAAAAAATACATGTCACATAGTTTTTCAATTAATTTTTCAAATTTTTTAAAAAAATCATAATGAAGTTTCAATTCGGGAAAGAACAAATTTTCACCAGCAATAGAATGAGCAAATATCCTTTTATTGCAAAAATCATCTCCAGGTTTTTTGGGTATACAAATATTGGTAATTATGCTCGATTTAAGGTATTTAAAGACATTTATCCAAGTTTCAAATTGAATAATAATTCAAAAATTCTGGATCTTGGCTGTGGTTACGGCGAATACAGTTTTGCCTTGTCCAGAAAGTTACCAAATGCTGAGATACATGCTTTGGATATTGATAATAACAGAATAAGTTGTTTGAACCAGGCTTTGGAAAAAGCAGGTAATAAAAACATAAAGCCATACGCCAATCGCATCGAAAAATTATATCAGAGCAATTATGATTTTATTTTCTCAATCGACGTATTTGAACATATTCTGCCTGAGGAGATGCCCTTTGAAGAAGTTAAAAGAAAACTAAAGCCCGGAGGTTTATTTCTTGTAAAAATTCCCAATTTGAAACAAAGAACCATTCTACCTCAAAAATATTTTGAAGAACATCAGGAATGGTTAAGAGATGAACATATAGGCCAGGTGTACGATCTGGAATCACTAAAAAATAGAGTTTCTGCCGAGGGTTTTGAAATTGTCAGTGCTAAATCCACGGATGGCTTGTGTTCACGATTGGCCTGGGAAATCACATATATAGCCAAAAAAATCGGTTCGATCTGTCATTTATTCATTTTGCCACTGAGCAAATTATTAATTCATTTTGATAGGATTCTGGATAATACCAAATCGGGGAATGCCATTCACATTATTGCTCAAAAACCCCTATAAATATGAATGCTAAGGTCAGTATTATCACTGTTAATTACCGACAGACAGAAGTCAGCTGTGAATTGCTTCGAAGCATAAAGGCTTTGAGTTATAAAAATGTAGAAACTATTCTTGTAGATAATGGGAGAATACTTAATTCCGATCAGAAATTTTTAAACATTATTCCAGACCTTAAAATTTTTCATTCTGAAAAAAATCTTGGCTTTGCCGGCGCTAACAATCTTGCGATAAAAGCATCTGAGGGTGACTATATTTTGCTCTTGAATAATGATACTGAAGTGCCCTCAAATCTCATCGAAAAGCTTTTAAAACACTTTGATGAAAAAATTGCCGCAATCAGCCCTATTATTCGATATTATAAAAATCCTGTATCAATCCAATATGCCGGATTTTCCAAAATCAATTCCATCACAGGTAGAAATCGAATGGAGGTTACATTCAATACCAATTTGAGCTCAAGTGAAACAAATTATTTTCATGGAGCTGCTGTGATGTTAAGCAAAGCGGCCATTCAAAAAGCGGGTTTGATGCCTGAAGAGTATTTTTTATACTATGAAGAACTGGCCTGGTCAGAGAAGTTCAAAAAAAGAGGTTTCAAAATTAAGGTCGCTCATGATGTTTACATTCTACACAAAGAATCTATGAGCACGGGGAAAGGCAGTCCTTTGAAAAGATACTATCAGAACAGAAACCGATTGAAATTCTTAATGAAACACAGCAGTATTCTGAAATTTTCTTTTTTCATGATGTTTTACATTTTGATTTCCTTTCCAAGGCAATTTTTAAGTCAAAATATTTCGCATAAAAAAGCGATTTTATGGGCAGTCAAAGACTTCTTTATGGGCACTTTTTCATTCAAGGTAAATACATAACAACACATGCGATCCCTGAAAATATTTTCGTCGATAATTAAGTGTATCTCAACCCGTTCAACCTGTCGATTATCGAATAATGCATTTTTAAGAGGGGATTGACCATAGTTTTGAAATAAAAAATGCAAATAACATTCTATATTCTATTAGCCATCATAGCTTATACTTATATCGGATACGGACTTGTGCTAATACTGCTGAATAGCTTTAAAAAGAACAAATCTCCAAAGCCGGAAAATAATCCATTAGAGGTAACACTATTAATTGCAGCGTATAATGAATCAAGGATTCTTACTCAAAAAATTAAGAATTCGCTTTCGCTGGACTATCCGAAAAGTAAATTAAAAATTGCCATTGTCACCGACGGTTCTACCGATTCCAGCAGGAAAATTATTGAACAGTACCCTTATATAATTCATTACCATAAAGACGAGCGGAGAGGTAAAATAAATGCAATAAATAGAATTATGCCTAAAATCAAAAGTCAAATTACTGTCTTTTCAGATGCTAATGTAATGCTCAATAAAAACGCCATTTTCGAATTGATTAAGCATTTTTCAAATGAAAATACAGCAGTTGTTTCCGGAGAGAAAGTGATACTTAAAGACAAGAATGCTACTGCCAGTTCTTCAGGTGAAGGTTTTTACTGGAAATACGAATCATTTCTAAAAAAGATGGATGCAAAACTAAATACCCTTGTTGGTTCCGCAGGTGAATTATTTGCCATCCGGACGCAATTGTATTCCGAAGTAAAAGAAGACACAATTATCGAAGATTTTTTTATGACTATGAGTCTGGCATCCAGGGGTTTCAAAGTAGAATATGAACCAAAAGCCATTGCAACTGAAACAGGTTCATTAAATATGAAAGAAGAGGAGAAAAGAAAGGTTCGGATTTCTGCTGGTGGAATACAGGCGATAACCCGGCTCATTTCACTACTTAAATTTTGGAAACACCCACTATTAACATTTCAATATTTATCTCATCGTGTTTTCCGATGGACGCTCACACCGCTGGCACTATTCTTAATTGTTCCTATCAATGCCTTACTACTATCTCAGGGACTGATTTTTATTTTAGTATTTACTGCTCAAATCTTGTTTTATCTTTTAGCGTTCTTTGGTTATTTGCTCAGAAACAAATCAATAAAATATAAAGTCATTCATATCCCATATTATTTTTTGTTTATGAATACTTGCGTAATAAAAGGCTGGATTCGTTTTTTTAAAAATTCTCAAAATGTCACATGGGAAAAATCCGAGAGAATCATGACATCGAAATTTGTTTTTGCCACTGAATCAAATAATTAATGATCGAGTAATAAGAATTAAGCCTAATTTTGAGGTTACAGGTCTCTTAATTAACTTAAATCGTTCTAACTTGAATTAAAATGTTGAAAACGTCCGGTCTTCAAATACTTTTCGTTTTATTTTCATTTTCCGTACTAGCCAAAAATGATTCGATTCCACTCCCTGCTCCTGGAGGTGAATTTCCGATTGGCACCATGAGTTTTTTCTGGACCGACGGCAATCGAGAAATGTCATATTCTTCACATAAAGGAGATAATAGAACCATCACCGTGCAATTATGGTATCCGGCGGAAAAGGATTCACTTGCCCAAAAAGCCTTGTATGCAGGCAATAATAGCCAATACGAAATGGTGAATACCCATTCGAAATTGTACGCCCCTTTTAACAAATCAATAACTTCCGCACCGCTTATCTTAATCATTCCCGGAAGAGGCATGGAACGATTTGCTTATACCGGCCTTATTGAAGAATTAGCCAGTCACGGCTTTGTAGTGGCTTCCATTGATATGCCCGAATTGGGTTATATGCTGCTTCCCGATGGAAAAGAGATAAAAACATCCGAACGCTTTGCCCCACCCGAAGGCCTTATGGCCGGCCCCTACGAAAAAGTGGATGAATTCTATGAGAATGCCGTAAAGCTGGGTATGGCCGATATAGAATTTGTACTCAATAAAATAGAGAAGCTAAATGCAAATGACCCGGCGGGCCGATTTACTTCAAAAATAAATCTGCAAAGCATTGGTGTATTCGGCCATTCACTGGGAGGCAGAATTGCAGGTCAGCTGGCTGCCAGTAATAAAAAAGTTAAAGCTTATACTGCCATGGAAGGAATCCCTCCAAGAGATGTGCGGTTTGAAGGCAAAATAAGTATTCCCTCACTGATGCTTTGCAGTTCAGGTACCTGGTATTATGCAGAAAAAAATTATCGCGATTTCATCGACAATCGAAAAGCAACAGTACACATGATTGAACTGGTTGATTTCGGTCATAATTCGCTTACCGACGGGCCGATATTATTTCCACGTGCCTATAAATATGCCGTTGATCCCTTTCGGGCTTTGGAGATTTCCAGAAAATTGCTGGTCGATTTCTTTAATCAGGAATTAAATCAAAAAGGGAGTTTTGGCAAAGACCTGGGTTCTTTTTTGAAGGTGAGGTATAATAAATATGATCCCTGACGAGCCTCGGGTTGTCAGTATAAAGTACATGACGATCACCTACGCTTAAGCTTCGGTGATTACACATGACGAGCCTATGGCTGTCAGTGTAAAGCACATGATGACAGACTTCGTTAAAACTTCGTCTGTTTAAAAATGAAAATCAATCAATTGAAACTCCAAATAAAAGATAAGTCCCCGTAGAAGCGAAGCTCATTACGGGGCCGTCATTGCAATGTATGACAATCAGCCACTTTAAATAACAAACTAAGAAATCTGTTCCAATAAAAAACTATCCCCGGATCCCGATAGCTATCGGGAAATCCGGGGTCTCCCGAAATTTTAGAGCGATCAAATGATGAATGGTTCTTCAATAACTGATTTTAATTAAACAACTCATGCAGCCAAGCTTCCGATGCTTTGTAAAAGCTATCAGTTTCATTAATTAAATATTAATAAACGATATTCTCCTCTTAGTCAAT
This sequence comes from Hyphobacterium sp. CCMP332, assembly GCA_014323545.1. Lineage (NCBI taxonomy): Bacteria > Pseudomonadati > Pseudomonadota > Alphaproteobacteria > Maricaulales > Maricaulaceae > Hyphobacterium > Hyphobacterium sp. CCMP332. The sequence continues at coordinate 2,754,616 of CP058647.1, read as the reverse complement.
TGGCATTTCCTGTCAAATTCCACATCTTTAAAGCCATGTTCAGGACGAGTAAAGTCTCAGTGTTAATATTAGCCTTCCTATTCTCCTGTGCCAGTGAAGATATTCTGCGCACATGGATGACCTCCTATGACTACGAAAAGTCATTTGACAATATTCTGATCATGGGGCTGATTAACAATGTGAATCTGAGATCTTCAATTGAAAATGAATTTGTCTATGCCGCCCGACTCGAAAGAATTTCGACCGGAAACGGCATGTCGCTTTTCCCGCCCGAGCTCGGAAAACCCTTCGAAGATGTAGAAAATGCCAAAACCAGAATGCGAGGCAAAGGCTATGATGGCGTATTGACTGTAACTCTTGTGAATATCAATGAGACAAGGTACATCGAACCCGAGGTGGTATATGAGCCTTTTCTGTTTTATGAACGCTTCGGCAATTATTATAGAAACACCTATCAGATGGTGTACAGACCGGGGTATTTTTCTGTCAATTCAAAATATTTTCTGGAAGTCAATTTCTATGAACTCAAAAAAGGGCAATTGGTATGGACCGGCCGATCGAGGGATTTCGACTATTCAGAATTTGATGAATTTCTTCCTGAATTTTCAAAGCTGCTTTTCAAAAATCTCATTAAGTCGGAAGTGCTGAAGAATGATCAACTTCGTTGATATAACAATATGACAGACTTCGTTAAAACTTCGTCTGTTAAAAAAGGACAATCAATCAATTGAAACTCCCAATAAAAGACCAGTCCCCGCCTGGCTTCGCTTATTAGCATAATCTTCGGCAGACAAGGGTTTCCCGAAATATTAGATCGAGAACTTTATCATAGCTCGAAGAGTCCTACTAGCGGATCGTCATTACAAAGTATTGTAGAGATCTTCCCAATTCGGATTTATAGAATTAATTAGATTTAATTTCCATTCCCTTTTATATCTCTTTATCAACCATTCTCGATGTTTTGCCTGATCAGCATCATCAAATTCTTCAAAATAAACAAGCTTAGATATTTTATATTTTGCAGTAAAGCTGTTCTCGTATATAAAATTTTTGTGTTCATATATTCTTCTGTGCAAATCATTTGTAAAACCGGTGTAAAGCACTCTATGGTTTTTTGTGGTTAGTATATAGACATAAAATTTGTTTAATAGAGGCATCATCAAGCCAAGGAAAGGAACTTCTAAGGAAGTTAGTGTCGCAATTGATTCGACGGCCCCGCAATTCCTGCGGGGACCTTATTTTAATGTGGGAGACATAATTCTAATTTGAAAAACTTTAATTCACACAGCCCAAAACAAAAGACCGGTCCCCGCAGGATCCCGTGCTTGTCACGGGGGACTTGCGGGGCCGTCGATGAAATTTTTGACAATCTGTTCCAAATGAATTTTTATTATGAGGCCGTCAATGCAATGAGTGACAATCAGCCTCATTAAATAACAAAAAAAGAAATCCCGCCTCCCCTACGCTTATTAGCATAATCTTCGGCAGGCAAGAATCTCATAATTCCCAAAATAGAATCAAATATTATAAATATTGCTTAAATTGTATATGTAAAAAACTAAACCCCAATACATTATGACAATTAAAAGCAGAATTTTAGCGACACTTGTTGGCTTTGTGGTATTGTTTCTACTGGGCTGGCTATTTTACGGCGCATTGCTCATGGATTTTTATGTTAGCAATTCGGGATCGGCAACAGGCCTCAACAGGGCGGAAGATGAAATGGTCTGGTGGGCATTAATACTCGGAAATGTATTTCAGGCCTATTTGCTGGTTTATATTTTCGGTACCTGGGCGCAGATCAAAACCTTTATGGGCGGCTTACAAGGCGGCGCCATTATCGGGCTTATACTGGGTTTTGGGCTCAACCTCAGCTGGTACGGCACCAGCAATGCCATGAACCTTACTGCTACCCTTGTGGATCCATTTGTAACGGCCATTATGCTGGGTATCACTGGCGGCGCTATAGGCTGGATGCTGGGAAGGGAATAAAACATTTTGTAAATCCTAATTTCAAAGGAAGCAGCTTAAATGAAGCTTCCTTTTTTTGTGATTGAATTAATTATATGATTTTGAATTGGCAGCGTTACTAAGTTTCTTAAAAATTGAAACAAGCTGGATATAAATAAATAAATTGCCATTAATAAATTTGTAATTATTGATGCATAGATTTGCCAAATGAATAAATTTATAACTATGAGAAATTTACTTTTATTAACAATTATTACGTCTTTATTTATCGCTTGTGGCGATGATGACAGTAGCAATACACCAGGAACTTCTAAATCAAAAACCGAATTACTTACAGAGGGAAAATGGAAAATTACAGCTATGACTATCGCGCCGGCCGTAGATCGGGGAGATGGAACGCTTGTAACAGATTTTTACAATAATTTCCTCGAAGAATGCGACAGGGATGATCTTCTTAACTGGAATGCCGATGGAACTTATGCCCACGAAGAAGGTGCAATATCTTGTGATTCTGCAGGTACGGGAGGTGAAGTTTATGATGAAGGCACCTGGTCTTTCAACTCAAGTGAAACCCTCTTAACTGAAATTAGCAACGATGACGACACCAGTACATTTACGATTGTTTCAATTACTACAAGTCAGATTGTAGCAACCGTAATAGAAGAATTCGACACGACTGAACATACCATTACCGCTACGCTTATAAAGCAGTAATCCTTCATCTTGAATAAAAAAAAGCACGGATTGGATTCGTGCTTTTTTTTTGCCTGTTCTGGGCTGAGGATTTTTCTGAATAGAATAAATTTTTGGTAGATGGAAACTTCACTATTGAGGACATTATTTACTAATGTATTTGATTTCAGGTGTATAAATTATTTAGTATTGAATATCGCTGTGACAAAAAAATGTAATGATTTTTAACATCCTTTTTGCAAACAAGGAAAAGTATAAATGACTTACAAACTAACCTATACAAAAATGCTTTTCATTTTTGAAATCCAAACTGTGGCATTAAAGAATTTTAATCAAAATATAGTGAAAGCAATAATTACTTATGCCTGTTTTAACAGATATGCCGGGTCATTGAAGACAAATAAAAGCTGTGTGAATTTCATAATATATATTATTATATATATGATATATTAAATTTATTATTAGATTTATTTAGAATAAATAACATAAAAGGCTTCAATCAACCTAATCAGCGTACATTTTCGAAAATAACATCCAATCACATAAATATATAATCATGAAAAAGGGACTATTTTTTTTAGCCTTCCTTGTCTTGGGAATGAACTATCTTTTTGCGCAGGCTTTGGCATCACAAAATAAATCTGCCGAAGTACCCATTTTAAGTGAAACAGATAAAAAGGTTTTTGTAGATACAAAAATGAAAAAAACCTTAAAGGAAAAATCGGGAATACTGACTTCTCATGCTATTACGTTTTATACCTCAGCTTTTTATAAATATGTTGGTACCGGAGCAGGAGGAAAAGTTGGTCAGCAATATGGATTTCTTCTGGAAGGTGTAAGCGATGATACATTTCAGGAAATTGCAGATGAAACCGGTAAATATTTAGAGAAGAAATTAACAGAATTCGGCTATAGCATTGATGATTATAATAAATTTCTCAGTGCAAAGAACATCGATAAGTTAAAGGAAAAGTCGGAAGAGCCAAAAGTCGAAAAATCGGTGCAAAATCCAAATTTTACCAAAAAAGTCAAAGCAAGAACATTTACACAAAACAATCGGCCTGTGTATCCCGAAGTTGTTGGCAATACGATGTATTTTAAAGCAGTACCGAGCATGAAGACCAATGCGGTAATTTCTAGATTTGACATCAATTTTCTTTCTTTTGGACAAAAGATTGAGAGTTCAAAATTATTCGATGAAGGAAAAACAACCGGACAAATGCTACTGGAATCCAGTATACACGGAGGAGCATCGCTGCAAATATTAACTCCCTCATTAAAATATGGAGAATTAAGTACGATTTTAAAATTTAGTCACCCAAATAAAGATGGATTCGAAGCTACAGGAGAAATAAAAGATGGGTTTTACGTACTTAAAGCGGATGAAGCCAAATACAAGCAATATTCGATTGAATTAATCAATACTTATATTGACTTAATGATGGATCATATGGCCTCTTTATAAAGAGTTGAAAATGAGGAACCTTTCACGAGCTCGATGAGCTCGTTAAAATGCGTTTAAATAGTAAAAGTCCTGCCCTGAAAGCTCAAACTGTTCTCGTGCTGTGTGAACATGCTTAACTGAATTCTTCAATTAATTGAGTATGCGCAGTGTTTTTCTATAACTCCTGCCTATGGGTACGGTGAAATCACCAATCTGAATAGTGCTGTACTGAATTTCCCGGATCTGTTCGGTATTAACAATATAAGAACGATGGCATTGAATAAATTCAGAAGGGAGTTTGCCCAAAACCTGAACCAAAGTATTGCGCTCCAAATATTTTTGATGCTTTAGCTGAAATTTCACATAATTACCATCGGCTTCAATAAACAAAATATCTTTGGGCTTTACCAGAACATTTCGCATGCCGTCTTTAATGCTAATTTTTTCTTTTACCGGCTTTTCGTTTCTTAATATTAGAACGACAGCATAGACAAATGAGGGCAGCAGAAAAAATATGGCGTTCATTAAAAACGTGCCCAATACTATACTTTGAACAATAGGAACCTCAAATCTTTGATTCCAAGCCGACCAAAAGATTGTATCCAGGAGTATTTCCACAAAACATAGTATTAAAAAAAGCAGACTGCTTTGTTTAAAATATTCAGCTCTGTTTTTTCTTATATAAAAATAGACCAGGCAGGTATTTCCATAAAACAAAGTGATGTTGATGAGCAGTCCATAAATACCTGGAACTATCAGCGAATAATCCTGGCTGTGAAATTCTCCAACGGTAATGTCCCAGGAAGGAATATTGATAAGAACGAGCCCGGAAATCCAGATAAAAATATGTGCAATACGCTCCTTAGCTGAAAGTAAATGATAGCATTGCTTTAGCTTATCCAAAAGTGTATTGTTGTTCATAATCATAAAATGGTTGTTGGTCACAATTAGATTAAAAACATTTCCCTCTTTGTTTTTTAGCAATAATTTGCGGCGTCAAATAAGCAAAGAATATTGAAAAAGTTTGTAGGTCTTTTCTTTCTGTTAGTTTCGTTTATTACCCGGGCGCAACTCTATGAGTATTTCAAAGCAGAAAAAATTTACGGGCATTTTAACGGTGTTGTGCTGGTCAAAAAAGACAGCAATGCTGTATTGGAATACACAAGCGGCCGGGACGTAGATCAATCCGAAATTTCAATAAATACAGCTTTTGATATCGGTTCGTTGAGCAAACAATTTACCGCTGCTGCCATACTTCAACTTGCATCCGAAGGCAAATTAGATCTGCATGGATTTATCAATACTTATTTGGGTGAATACGCTAGCGATAGATGGAAAAAAGTTACCATTCATCAGCTTTTAACGCATACAAGCGGAATACCAAGTTTATACCAGACCGAGCAGGGACTGGAAATTTTTATGCCCGAAGAAAGGCCAATTGCTTTAAAGGATTTGATCAATAGATTCAGCGATGCCAAACTATTGTTTTCACCCGGAGAGGAATTCAGTTATAGCAATTCGGGCTATATCCTTCTGGCGGCAATCATCGAAAATATTTCCGGTCAAACCTATAAGATATATATGGAATCCAAGGTATTTGCGGCTCATGATCTTCAAAACACCTGTTTTGGAGAGCCACTTCATGCGGCCAGGCCTTTTTACGGATACAGAAATGATCTTTTAAAACCCGCCCCGGTATTTGACCCTTCCTGGTACCCGGGAGCCGGGGGAATCTATTCGACAGCGGCCGATCTTTCAAAATGGATCCTTATCATTCAAAATGAAGATTTTCTCAATGAAAAGCTGAGACCTGCATTTTTAAAACCACAAATTGCCAATGGCAGATACGGCTATGGATGGCAATTTGCTGAAAATGGTATCATAGAGCACGATGGTGCAAACAATGGTTTTGTGAGTTTTCTAAGTTTTAAAGCAGAGAGCAATGAGCATCATGTCATTCTGACGAACCGCAGTTTTGAAGACATTCATGCCCTTGGCAAAAGCGTGAATATGCTGAGAGAATGGTCCTCAAGGATATGGAAATATTCGCAGGGCGAGACAATTGAGCCTTTGAGCTTAGCGCTTTCTGATTCACTTTTTTCAGGGGACTATTATTTTGAAGATCAGTCCAAATTGACATTTACTCCAACTGATACTTTTATAAATGTTAGTTACTCCGATGGCATTGTGAGCCGTATAATTCCAAAAACCAGTCTTCCCGGAGTATCGGAATCAGAATTAAGAATGATTGGAATCGCAGACTGTCTTGAGCGAAAAAAATACTGGAAGTTCGCCAAATATTGTGATTCGGAAATGAAATTCGTGTCTTATTTCGGATTGATGAGGATTGGAATGAATATGATGAAAAAACAAGTGGGCAAAATGATTTCAATTATTCCGTATTATGTGAAGGAAAGGCATGGCCTGATGCGAATGCATGGAGATAAGGGCGATCTTGATCTCATCATTTACTTTGATGAAGAGCAAAAGGTAAAGGGTGTTTTTGATCATGGATTTTACCCAAAAACAAGCATTAATGAAATGAGAGCCTATCCGATTGGCAATGGCATGTATTATCTCGATGGATTTCCATATGGTGAAGCATCGCTAAGCATTGAACTTAAAAAGGAATCTGTGGTATTGCACCAAAAGCAAAAACAAATCCCTGCTGTAAAAAAATTCGCAAAGCCAAAATAATATCCTAGTCCCAAGCGCCCACCCAAAAGTATTGTTCATAGGCCCGCCCTGAAAGCTCGAAGAGCTCTTCAGGCGGCCATTGTCACAATTTGAGATATTCCGTTTAAATGATTTAAGTCATGAAGGCTCGAAGAGTCCTTCAGGGCGGCCATAGTCACAATTTGAGATATTCCGTTTAAATAATTTAAGTCATGAAGGCTCGAAGAGTCCTTCAGGGCGGCCATTGTCACAATTTGAGATATTCCGTTTAAATGATTTAAGTCATGAAGGCTCGAAGAGTCCTTCAGGGCGGCCATAGTCACAATTTGAGGTATTCCGTTTAAATAATTTAAGTCATGAAGGCTCGAAGAGTCCTTCAGGGCGGCCATAGTCACAATTTGAGATATTCCGTTTAAATGATTTAAGTCATGAAGGCTCGAAGAGTCCTTCAGGGCGGCCATAGTCACAATTTGAGGTATTCCGTTTAAATAATTTAAGTCATGAAGGCTCGAAGAGTCCTTCAGGGCGGCCATAGTCACAATTTGAGATATTCCGTTTAAATGATTTAAGTCATGAAGGCTCGAAGAGTCCTTCAGGGCGGCCATAGTCACAATTTGAGATATTCCGTTTAAATAATTTAAGTCATGAAGGCTCGAAGAGTCCTTCAGGGGGGCCGTCAATGCAATGTGTGACATTCAGCCTCTTTTAATAACAAACAAAGAAATCCGCCCCAATAGGAGAAATCCCCGCCTGCCTACGCTTCTACCTTCGCTAAAGCTATGGTAGATAAATAAGCTTCGGCAGGCAAGGGTATCCAGAAATTTTAGATTATCAAAAGACGTTTAACTGTTTAACCGTTGAAGTGTTGTATGTGAAGCTATTGTAAAATATCAAAACTGCATTTCCTACTCCTAATCAATTTATTAATGCTCCAAATTGTTTTCACATTAAACCATGCAGCTTAGCCCTTTGGCCGCCTGGCGCAGAGCGATGGTGAAGGATTCTGTATTTGGAAGAAAGTTAAGTCAATAAACAATATGGAATAAAAAGTACGATTGCCTGATAAAAAAACCTATCCCGAATTAGGAGTTGTCTGATTAAGAATCGCTAACGCAAAATAAAGTTTATTTTGATAAAAAAATATTAAAATGAAACTTGAGATTTTTAAAATTGGTTATTTTTATAATAACTAAAAATAAATATGGCAAAGAAATCTAATCATGTAATCCCGTCTCAAAAAAGTGGAGGATGGTCAGTGAAAAAATCTGGATCCACAAGATCATCACGAATATTTGAAACTAAAGAGAAAGCTATCAAATATGGTCGAGCGATAAGCAAAAACGAAAAAACGGAACTTTTTATTCACAAAAAAGACGGAACAATTCAAAATAGAAATTCATATGGAAATGATCCTTTTCCACCACGTGATAAAAAACATTAGTGCCAAAACCTAAAGATTACAACCAAAATGTTTTCATCAATTGCCCATTTGATGATAAGTATTTTGAACTTTTAAAAACACTTCTTTTTACAATTCTCTATTTTAAATTCAATCCAAGATTAGCCTTAGAATCTTCAGATTCTGGATTATCCAGATTGGAGAAAATAACTCGATTAATTCAAGAATCAAGATATGCCATTCATGATATATCCAGGCTCCAGGCCAAATCAGCCAATGAATACTTCAGGTTAAATATGCCATTCGAATTAGGTATAGATTACGGACTTCGACGATTTCATCCGAATTATAATGACAAAAGGTCTTTAATTCTTGAGTCAGAGAAATACGATTATATGAAAGCCATTTCAGACATAAATGGCATGGATATTAAGAATCACAAAGACAATCCAGGCCAGTTGATTGAATGCATAAGGTCTTGGTTTTCAGAAACAGTTGGTTTAAGAGATTTAAATGGTTCAGAAAAAGTATATTCAGATTTTATCGATTTCAACACGGATTTATTTAGAACTAAAATGAATAAATACGCAGGCACCCATAATTCCACTGAGGCCGAAAAATTTGCCTCGTCTGAAATCAATGAACTGACGATTCCTGATTTTATTGATGAAGTTAAAACCTGGTTAAAATAACAAATTGATATTCATTAAAAGATATTTTCTCACTTCTGCATTGGGTAGTTCAAAGATGGGGTTTTGGTTGGAAATAAGGTATATGCCACCTCTTCAAATTATGGAATTAAAGCCGTTGCTATCAAATACTCAGGCGATTGAATTGGACTCAAGTGTATTTTATAAATATTGGACTAAAAAATACTATGGTGATATTTAAACTCTTTTTGCAAGTCTACATGTTGAGCAGGCGGGCGAGGACAAGTTGAAGGTAATTAAGTTATGAATGTTTAAATGATATGAATAGAATAATTCTCATAGGTAATGGTTTCGATTTAGCCCATGGTCTTAAAACCAGATATAGAGACTTTATAAACCACTATTGGGAACAGCTTATTCTAAGGCTAAAAGAAACACCAATTGGACATCCGTTTGAAAATGATGAATTAGCAATTAGACAAATACCTTATCGACATTTACAGAATGCTTCAATTACTCAGTTATCAAAAATTCTAGAAGATTTTAATTCTGGTTTGATCATTAAGAATCGATTTTTCTGGAATATCCTAAAAAAATCTCACATTGAATTATGGGTGGACATTGAACAAGAATTTTATAATGAGCTAAATAGAGTAATTGATACACGCAAAAAAGAAGCTCCTATTGGTTCCAATGTCCAAAAGTACACAATTGGTGATCTGAACTCTGACTTCCATAATACGATTCTTCTTTTAAATGAATATTTGACCAAAGTTGAGTCAGAATACAAACTCGATAATCCAAGAATCAAATCTCAGTTAAATGATCATATGTTTCATCCGACTGAATTAAAAAATTTATCCTTAGATTCAATCGAGAAGCTTTCAAATCAAGAATTTGAACTTTTAAAAGACAGCCTGTCTTCGGTTAGAGATAATTATGAAAACAGAATCAAAATTCCAGGAAAAAAAAGGGAAATCATTGATCAAATTCACCATTCTCATGATCCTAAAAATCGTTTGAAAACTTATATGTTTTCAGAGCAAGGTAAAGCACATTTTGACTTTAATCCGAATACAACCTTGTTATTAAATTTTAATTACACCTCAACTCATCTAAATTATATTAAACCTAATCTCAATAGATTGGTTGAAGTAAGAAGTCCAAGTGTCATGCCTATTCAAATTCATGGTTCAATTTATCCAAATGATGACAATCCGATCATTTTTGGATTCGGAGATGAGTTGGATGAGCAGTATAAAAGAATTGAATATTTAAATGATAACAAGTATTTGGAATTTATTAAATCAATTCAGTACTCAAACCGAAACAACTATAAAAGACTTTTAGAATTTATCGAAAGTGATTTCTTCCATGTATTGATTATGGGGCATTCCTGTGGAATATCCGATAGAACATTGTTGAATACAATATTTGAGCATGACAACTGCGCATTTATCAAGCCCTACTATTATCAATGGAAAAATCAAAATGATCAAAAAGTATATAACAACTACAGCGACATAGTAAGAAATATTTCAAGAAATTTTAATTCCAAAGCAAAAATGAGAGATAGACTGGTCAACTATGAAATGTGTTCACCATTGATTGAATAAGCCTATTTAGTATGAATGGGGCGTTGGTGATTTCTACAAATTTACTTTTATTAAGTCCATAAAAATCCATTTGATTATTTACTTGGTCTTTGTAAAAAATAACCCTTTTTTTCTTTAAAGGAGTTTTTTCCCGTTTTGATAAGCTGAATACAAATCCAAATTGAAATAAATATTGGTAGGGCTATAGTAAATGAAAAATCTAATTCAAAATCAATAAATTCATATTTATTTTGTTTTGGATCAGTGAAAAACCTTATAAACAATCCAAACCAGGCAATTAGTATTGAGAAGCTCAGAATGCTATTAATTTTTGATACTGAATAAAATGTTCCAGTTTTATAAAGGGTCTTGTAGATTGGACCCGTAATTTCATTCTCTAATGCATCGATATGCCCTTCCCAATTCTCTTGCCAGCGCTTACTTCCGAGGTTAACTAAGTACCAAGCAAGACTGAAAATGATGCCCAAAAGAATAATATATAATTCAAATTCAGAGTTTTTCTCAAGAATACCCTCCCCCTTATTTGAATTCTTTAATGTCAAATAGCCACCAATTAACAAAACAATAAACCCCCAAAAATACGCTGCTCTTTGCCAATATTTATTAATCTCAAAATCCCTATTTTGCCATGCACGATCAAGAGCTAGTTTTAACTTTTCATTATCTTGATCTTTCCAATCATGGAATTTAGGATAATATTCTTTAGAATGATCTTCAATGCCATTTTCCTGTTGCTCTAAATCGTAATTTAAATCCACAATTATATTTAACCTTTGTCTAATCTGGATTAACCACTGAACAAAAAATATATTTCTCGACATTCGAGAAAGCCTGTCTATTATCGGGCGAAATAAATACCAGATATAATCCCAGAAATTCATTGTTTCTCTAATTTCAAAGCCACATCCCTAAAACTCTCCAAAGCCGCTTCAATGTTTTCAATGATTTCTGCGGCTAAAATATCCGGTTCTGGAAGGTTATCCAGGTCAATCATGCTGTCATCTCTAAGCCAGGAGATGTCTAAACTCGTTTTATCTCTAGCTAGTATTTCGTCATACGAATATTTACGCCATCTGCCCTCTTTGTTTTCTTCCGACCAGGTTTCCTTGCGCTCGTGACGATTCTTGGGATTGTAGAGTTCTACAAATTCCTTCAAATGCTCATACCTCAACGGACTTTTCTTCAGCGTGTGACTGATGTTTGTTCGATAGTCATATATCCATACCTCTTTGGTCCATGGATCTTTAGCGGCTGGTTTGGCGTCAAAGAAGAGCACATTGGCCTTGACCCCTTGGGCATAGAAAATTCCTGTTGGTAAGCGTAGAATGGTATGTAGGTCTACCTTCTCCATCAGCTTTTTTCGAACAGTCTCTCCTACTCCTCCTTCGAACAATACATTATCAGGAAGCACTACAGCTGCTTTTCCGGTGGTTTTGAGCATGGAAACAATGTGCTGAAGAAAGTTTAGCTGCTTGTTGGTAGTAGTTACCCAAAAGTCATTTCGATTGTAGCTAAGGTCTTCCTTTTCTTCTTTCCCTTCTTCATTGGTGATGGTAATGCTGCTCTTTTTGCCAAAAGGTGGATTCGCCAGCACATAATCAAATAGATCACTTGGTTTGGTCAATAAGGCATCTTCTCTTTTCACCGGTGGCTCCTTATCTAGTCCTCCAATGTTATGAAGGAAAAGATTCATTAAACTCATTCGGGCTGTTGATGCTACGATTTCCCAGCCGTGAAAGGTGTCTTCTTTGAGAAACCGAACATCTTCTTTGTCCAGCTTATAGTTGTCTCGGTTGTTGATGAAGTCATAAGCGGAGAGAAAGAAACCGCCTGTTCCACAAGCTGGATCGGCAATGGTTTTTCTTGGTTCTGGTCTTACACATTCTACAATGGCGGTAATCAATTCTCTAGGAGTGAAATACTGGCCAGCACCACTTTTAGTATCCTGTGCGTTCTTTTCCAAAAGCCCCTCATACATGTCTCCTTTTACATCGGCATCCATGCTGACCCAGGTTTCTTTGCCAATCATCTTGACTAGACGATCTAACTTGGCAGGGTCTTGAATCTTATTCTGGGCTTTGGTAAAGATTTGGCCCAGCATACCTTTTTCCTTTCCGAGCTCTCGCAGAAGCTCTATATAATGAGCTTCCAGTTTAGGTCCACTCTTAGTGGCAATGCTTTCCCATTTATATTTATCCGGAATACCTGATTTTCTTTTCTGTGGTCCTTTTTCTTGCTCATCTGCCATCTTCAGGAAAAGCAAGAATGTAAGCTGCTCCAGGTAATCTGAATAGCTTACACCATCATCTCTCAAGGTGTCACAAAAGGACCATATTTTGGCTACTAGGTTACTTGTTGTCATCTTCTTCCTCCTTTTCTTCAGGTATTACGTAATCTTTACAGTATTTATCAACATCAATATTCTCCGTAAGAAGTTCTAATGCCCAATCCCTCCTAGATGCTTTAAGACAGCTTTTTACAGTTGATGATAGTTCTTCGCATGGAGCCAGTAATATTCTTACTTCTTCTAATTTTGCGACTAATCTCTCTTCGCGACTTGCACTAGGATTTTCGTTGTATTCTCGGTCTAGTTGATCTACCTCATTGACTAGCCTATTTACTATACTCCATTTGACCTTCCGCTCTTCCATTAAATCTTCATAATTTAAATCAAGCTTGTCGATAGTATATGAGGCACGAAGGTTATCCCAATGATCAACATTTGGATTTGATGGACTCATAGATCCATTTTCATTTACTGTAAGTTTTTTAGGGTCATTTGGCCTTGTTGGGTCTAATAAGTAAAATATTTCATCATCACAGTCGTCATCAGGGCAGGTAGCGCAATTCCTTTTTACAGCGAAATGGTCAGATTTTGCCGTATTTCCCACACTTCCTGCTATGCGATAATTGCAATGGTCAAAAGTCTTCCACCAGTATCCATCACGTATTATCTTTTTACCAGAGACATCATCAACTGCCTGTTTTTTAGGACGGAAATGATCAACGTGATAATGAGAGTAAATTTCACGAGCTTCCGAGTACCAGCATTTACCGTAGGATAATGCCTTCAAGGCAGGTTTGAGTTGCTTCCAGTGTTTCTGACTGGATACCTTATCAATGATTTTTTTCCTAGCTTCCGAATCCACAGCTTTAGATAGATCCTGCAACAGTTCTTTTGACTTATCGAGCCACTTTTTTTCGACCGAAAGTTTATCTATATCAATAAATATCATTTCTCATCCTTTTTCATCTTCCTGACAATTTCAAGTGCTTTACTTTCTTTTGATTCAGCAGTTGAGATCGTAACTGGTTTAGATTCTTTTTGGTCTTTCTCATAAGCTTTGACAAACTCAGTATAAAGCGGATCTTTGAAGATCTGAGAAAACCCTTGTGAGTTCAGAATTTCATACAATTCTTTCAATCTAACCATATCCTGTTCATTCATTTTTCCCTCTGATTCCTTGAAAAGCAGAATATTACGTTCGTTGATTAAGTCCTGAGTTTCTGAATCTAGCGTGGTTGGAAGGTTGAACATCTCGCTGGTAAGTATTCCTGCTACTCCTAGTCCTTTTGGACTTCTTCTTGGTTGATGTGTTTGGGTTTTACCTTCACCATCTCGCTTAAAGATCTGAACTTGGCTCTTTTCCATATTTCCGATAACCAATGGGTCATGTGAGCAAAATATGATTTGTGTGCTTTCAGGTCTTTTGACTACATCATCTATGTAATCCAGGAACTTCCATTTCCACATTGGATTGAGGTGAGTGTCCGGTTCATCTAATAGAATTAATGCTTCATCATCCCTTGTAAATTTGAGCATTCCCAATACAGTTAGTAGTTGCTTTTCTCCTTCACTAAGCTCTTTATTTGGTATCTCACCTGATTTAACCTCCTTTACTACATTGATTCTAAGCTCATGAATCAAGTCGGAGATATCCAGACTGTTAAGTGCATTGAAGAAGTTAGTTTTATCTGAATACTTAAATTCCTTTAGGTCCATAAAAGTCTGTTTGTCTTTTATGTACAAGTACCACCGATCCTGAGTCTCGGAATGTTTGTAATTTGGAAAGTAGCCCTCTCTATTGTTGATGGGTGCAAGGGAAAAAAGCCATAGATCATCTAAAAACCTGCGCACCAAACCTTTTGAGCCCCAAAAGCGATCTTCTTCAATTGATTCCTTTGCCCATCTAGGTTTCTTTAGTGCAAATAAAGCAGAGCCAAAATCAAGAATTCCCAATTCATCTTTTAAGAACTTAAGTGTCTCCTTTTCTCTTTCCTGAAATAAATAGAAGGCCACCAGGGCCATACTCCCGTGAATATTGTCTACCAAGAAAATTCTTGGAATTTCATTGAATTCTGAATATTGAGAATCGTCTGAAGTGATGCGCTCGTAATACTTCCTCAGGTGTGGATTAAATAGGTCTGACATCCGATTGTTGATACCAGAGTAATAGACAAAAACATGCTTTGGTAGGTAAGTTTCTTTCAACTTAAAAAATTCTGACTTTGACTTCAGCTTGGCTCTATCTACGATGAACGTATAACCAGATTTTTTTTCAAAGTCCACCTCAATATCATGACTTCTACATTCATATCGGATTGTAAACTCAAGACCACTGTGTGTCTCCAAGTCCAAGTCTCGGAATATGATTACGAGTGCTTCTAGAAAGTTTGATTTCCCAGTTGCATTCAACCCAAGTAACACAGTTTCTCGCTCTCCTTGATCCAAATCAATCTTGAAGTCAGTAAGATTCTTAAACCCTGACTTGATATGAACGTAATCAATCCTCATCGATAATAGACAGTAATGATTCGTTACCTCTTTTAACCTCTTTAATCTTCTCTTGGATTTTCTTAAGCTCAAAGTAGAATTCATCAATATTTCCTTTGTGCTTGCTTTGCTGCCACACTTCTTTGGCTGACATGGGCTTTTTGGCAGCTTTGAGTACATCTTCAACACTTAGTTTTTTGCTCATCTTCTTCGTTCTTTTAGGTGTCTTTTTCCTTTGTTTTTTCAGCTCTTCCAAATACTTCTTTTTCTCCTCTTGAATGCGCATTAGTAACTCATAAGCAGGTTCATCATTGGAATCCTGATCAACTAGTTTTCCTTCAAATGCTTTTTTCAAGATGCTTTGACGGAGAGCTTCAGTTTTTGTTATGCCTGCACTTACTTCCTCCTCTAATTTTTCAATGATTGAAACCTGTGATTCTATTTCAGAAACAATTACTTTTTGCTCTTCAAGGCTAGGAATTGCAACTGCTGCTTCGCGCATATTTTCTAAACTCAGCACTGGCCTTCCCACTCCGTAGACCAATTCATTGATCATCTTTGCTCCAAATGAATTGGATTGAAAATAATTATGCAGGTATGGTGTGATTTCTGTGTCAACCGGTTTCATCAGAGCCACAGATTGACTTACATATGCTTCAGGTATTTCCTGGTCAATAATAGCAACCTTGCCAACATTGGCACCCGTAATAGTCATAAGTAAGTCACCTTTTGAACTAGGCTTCTTTTTACCTTCAACCTTTTCTGGAAGATCCACAAATGCTGCATCTTCTAATTCTAATTTATTGGTTTTAATATCTTGTGTCCTTATAAAATATGAACCATAATCGGAATAATACTTTTTCCAATCTCTTGATCCACTTGTCACATAATAAAGTAATTCATTATTTCTAACCCATGACCAAGAATCAGGTATCAATGGAAATTTTTCAAGGTCTTCTTTCTTCAATTCAGGAAATTCACTTGGCTTGGTAGGCTTTCTAGGTTTGACCCCTTTCTTCCCCTCTTTCTCCCAATTCTTCACCGTTACTTTCCAGTCTTTCAGTTCTTGCTCGTATCTGGCTTGACGTTCTGCTTTGATGCGTTCAAGCAGCTTGTCGGCTGGTTCTGGGTTGTTCTTTTTTCGCCACTCTTCGGTGAGCTTACCTTCAAAGGCATGCTTAAGCAAGGCTTGGCGATAGACTTTTAATTGATTTTGTGCAAGTTTGAGGTTCTCTACACCATTGTCTAATTCACTAAACAGCTCTTCTATTTTGGCAACAATCCGGTGTTGTTCGTTGAGGGGTGGGATTGGGAACTGGATTCTAGAGAATTCTTTGAACTTTAAATTCCTTAAATTATTGCTCCCGCCTTGGTACTTTGTTACCTCTCCAGAATTATAAAAAAAAGTGAAATAGAAGTTTAGAAACTTCTTATCCAATGAAGTTGGGAATCTCAGTAGTCTTAAAAAGTTAGTGCATACTTTTGGGACTTCTGGTTCAAATGATAAAGCTTGTTTGTCAATCAATACTGTTCTACCAACAGGTTGATCTGGTCCACCACCTGAAATTTCAAGTAAAATATCTCCGAGTTCGAGTTTCCTTGAATCAAGACTAGAATTTTTAATACACCTTAACGAGGCGGTGCTTCCTTTGTCTCTACTCCAGTCACGAAATTCCGAACCTCTAATAACATATACTTTTGTGAAATCCTCATCAGAAAAATTCGCCTCTTTACCCCAGTCACCCCCTATTACATACATCAAAATGCTTTCTAGAGGTTGCGATTCCCAATGCTCACTGTATTCTATAAATTCTTCCATCTATGCCACCAACTCCTTATTTAATTCATCAATCATAGTGTCCATCTCTTCTCCAAATAGATCCCACATCTTCATCATTCCACCTTTTGAATCAAAAGGACTAAAATCCAGATCATCTCGGTCTAAATGAAAGGAAGTAGCAATGTGATCTTTGATCATTCTTAACCAGGTCATTTGTTCTTCGGTGTATTTCACTGGTCCAGCCTGCTTCTTAAATACCCAATCCTGAAATCGCTTATCTACTACTTTGCTAAATGGCACCAGTTTTTGATCCAGCCCAACCACTCTTCGTACCAACGCCACTAATGCCGTCAATTCATTCAATGGAGAACTGTGCTGTAAGCCATCCAAATGTTCATAAGCTTGCCACAATCGCATGGGCGCTAAGGTTGGCTTGTCTTGTTTCAGCTTTTCCAAGAGCTCTTTTACGAGATTATAAGTCAGGTCTTTTCGGCTATAAGGTTCAGCATAAAACCAACTTAGCGCTAAAATCTCATCCTGATGCGCAGCGATGTAGTCTTTGAAATCATTGACTATGTTTTGTGCCTTGTCTTTTTGCTCCGTATCCCACCCTGCAAATTCCAATTCGTCAATATTCACTACATCAATGATCTGCTCTAGGCTCTTTCGCACATTATCTACATACTCAATCAATTCACCTGTTATAGGGCCTCCCGCTTCTCGACCCATTTCTTGCTGGGTTTCTTCTTCTTGCGCAGGTGTTGGGTGACTATGTCTGGCGATGGCTTCCGTCTTTACTTGGTCAGGATCAAAAACCGCTAATAGATCTTTCATCATTTGATTGATGGTTTTTCCTCCTGTTAATTCCTTGAATTTCTCCTTTTCCTCTGGAGAAATCTGTTTTTCAATTCTTCCCAAACGGCCAGCAAGTGAAACAAACACGTCTTCATCCACCGCTCCCATCATGGCCATGTGCATCAGGTCTTTCAATGGTACCGTCCGCTTGCGTTCCAGCGGTCGGCTATCTGTTTTCACTTCCTTCATGACTCCTACTGCATCCACAATCACAAAATGATCTTTCGTGGCGATGGCCGATGGGGTCACCTTTTTCAGGTCTTCGAACTTGATGGTCCGAGTACCTCGGCCTTTCATCTGTTCAAAATACCCTTTGGATTTCACATTCCGCATGAAGAGCAGGCACTCTAAAGGCTTTACATCCGTGCCCGTGGCAATCATATCCACTGTAACCGCGATACGAGGATGATAATCATTTCTAAATGAAGATAAGACTGATTTTGGATCTTCCTTGGTTTGATAGGTAATCTTCTTGCAGAAACTATTGCTCTCGCCAAATTCCTCGCGAACAATGTCTATGATATCATTAGCGTGACTATCCGTTTTGGCAAAAATCAGCGTTTTGGGAACTTCCTTTCTTTCCGGAAATAACACACGGAGTTTGTTTCGAAATGCTTTGATCACATTTCGGATCTGGCTAGGATTGACAATATCTTTATCCAGTTGTTTACCAGTGTAAGCCACTTCTTCATCTACCTGCTCCCAGCGCTTTTTTCGTGAGAGCTTTTCGCGCTTATCCACAAACTCGTTCGCTTCAATCACTGCTCCCGCCATAGTGATTTTTGTTTCAATCAGAAAGGTATCATAGGTCACGTTTACGCCATCAGCCACCGCTTCCTCGTGTGGATACTCACTAACTACATTTTCATTAAAGAAACCAAACGTGCGTTTATCAGGAGTAGCTGTAAGTCCTATTAGAAATGCATCAAAATAATCCAGAACTTGTCGCCACAGATTATAAATGGAGCGGTGACATTCGTCAATGATAATAAAGTCGAAAAACTCAACAGGTATCTTTTCATTATAAACCACTGGAAGCGGCTCCTTAACTGTGATTACTTTCTCGTTAGGATTCTCTTCTTCTGCTTTCTCGTCTAGTTCTTCCCCTTTCAAAATGGAGTAAAGTCGCTGAATTGTGCAAATGATCACGTGCGCATCAGGATTGATATAACTTGACCTCAATCGCTGAACCGTATAGAGTTCTGTGAATTTTCTATTCTCATTAGGAGGAGTGAAAGCCATAAACTCTTGCTCGGCCTGCTCACCTAAATTTTTAGTGTCAACCAAGAAAAGAATTCGCTTGGCCTCACCGAATTCAAGAATCCGGAAAATTGATGAAATAGCCGTATAGGTTTTACCTGCACCAGTGGCCATTTGAATTAACGCACGGGGTTTGTTTTCTTCAAAAGACTCTTCTAGATTTTTAATTGCTTTAAACTGACAATCGCGCAGTGACCCTTTGTCAAGTGTTGGGAAAGTGTGAAGACGAGCTCTTAGAGTATCCTCCTTTTTTAATTCGTCCAATATGGTTTCGGGTCTTAGAAATGAAAACACTTCTCGCGCCCGTGGTTTCGGGTCTCTAAGATTCCAGAATTCCGTTATTTCTCCAGTAGAAAGAAATACATATGGTAAAGTTTCATCATTTACGATCCATTTTAATTTGCTAGATGCATAGTCCTCAGCTTGTTTTTCATGGGACTCTATTCTGTGACCTTCTTCTTCTCTTTTTGCTTCCACAACCCCAACTGGTTGTTTGTTCACAAATAGTAGGTAATCAACAGGTCCTCTTTCTGTTCGATATTCCCTGACTGCTACACCTAATCCAGCATTCAAATTGATTTGCTTCAAATCCTGAATGATCCAACCACAAGCTTTTAATTGCTTGTCGATGTTGTCACGTGCAATTTGTTCAGGGTTTTGGTTGGTCACTAAAGAATTCAATTTTTGTATTAGCATACTTTGCAAGACCAAGTTAAAGAAAGCATTAGTAATTTTCATCCTAAAAAAGTCCTAAGTAGAATTGAAATAAATATCGACAGTATGTGAAGATAAAATGGACAAATTTTATTTATAAAATTCCACATCATCCCAAAACTCAAAATCTCCGAATTTTTCATCTCAAACATTTGGTTCAGTTCTTGCGGGCATAGCAAATAGTATCAATTGGGCTTTTGACTAGATCGGCATATTGATTTGAGAATCTTTCTCTTCAATTGCTTTTGTGTTTTCAGTCTTTTCCATTTAGCGTGCTTTTATGCACTAAGCTAGGCGAAGAGACTGCAGTGTATATGCGCAGACAAAACTGTCTCCATTTTATAATAAAGTCTAATACTTGGTCAAAACCGTATCTTTTTGCGACCTTTTTAAATTGAATTTCAATTAATGGCCTTTTTTGGTTTTGGAGAAGTTGATTTTAATCCGTCTATATGTTCGAAAAGTGAATCATCAATATTATTCCACATAGGGTCCAAAACAAAATCAATGCCTTCCCTCCTGGCCAATTTTGCTGCGGGCACAAAGTCTCCATCTCCGGAAATAAGAATAACTTTATTTACAAGTTTTTTGTATGCTAAAGAAGCAATATCCAATCCAATTTTCATGTCAACACTTTTTTGCTGAATCTGAAAAACAACTTCACTTTCGTCTAAATCCGAAATTTTTAACTTCCCATTTAAGAGTTCCTTGGTTTTATTTGGATTAATAATCCATTTATTATTGCTTTTAAGGTAACCAAGTCTTAAAGCGATCTTCCTTTTCTTTTTTAATTCCTCAAAAAATAGGAGGCGAAATATTGCGACTTCGGATTTCCCAAAATCGATTACTCTTGAACTAATCGGGTTGTGGGCTTTCTTTCGAAGAGGCATACAATCGTAATAAAATATACGATATAAATACTCATCTTTTGCGATATGTTTTTTACATATTTCAAATAAGTTATCTGCTACTTTTGCAGGATTATGTCCTTTTGCATAAAGGCGATTATAGCGCTCCAGGAAAAAAGCATCATCGATAAGAATAGCTACATGATTTCCAATTTTCATACCCCTATAAAAACAAAATGCCTTTGGTTTGGCATACTCACTATAAGTTAGATTACAATCGAATATGCTTTGCCAAAGGCGCTATATAATACAAACATAAAGAGCGGTAAAAAGATTTGCAATATTTTGTGTAAAAATCTGGAAATAAATTCGTTAACGTGGCTTTTGATTTCGTGGGAGCTAAATATCTAATTATGAATCATGAGCATTTATAAACATTGGAAAAACTCAAAGCATCCCGATCATCCGGCTAACTTAGATCAATCAGGTCATATAAGCTCCCCCAATTACCCATCATAATTCCCCATCCGAAAATTGAATTTCTAATTCAGGTTTAATACGGCATTAGAAATGCAATGAATTTGAAAGTCACACCTGTCGATCGCTTCGTTACGACCGTTATTTTTGTTACCAAAGGAGGTGCCATTATCTTGATACTAAGAAGAAATTAGGAGAGAACTAATTTTGATTCAAACTAAGCTTCAGGGAGGGGTTCTTTTATTGTGCTATTCCAACAAAATTCAATCTTAAATATATCTACAAGCAAACTTGTCTTTGTTTATCTAATTTCCTGAAATTGGCTTTTTTCCAATGCCTTGATCAATTGATTGTTCTTTTTAAGCAATTTTTCATTATTCTCCAGCTGGCCAATCTTGGTATTGAAATTTTTTAGAATATCAGAATACTGACTAAAATTAATATCCTGAAATTGACCAATTGGCTCATTGTATTCTTTTATTTCAAAATTTTCTGTAAGACTTGTGCCTGCAATTCGAAAAGAATTAAAAAATTCCATATTTGATTTTAGATTGTCGGGTGCTTGGTTTAATAATGCATTGAACTGATCATTGCTTAAATTAGCAAAGATATAATCATAGGTTTTAAACAAACCTTCTACACCACCTCCACCACCTGCTAGAGGTCCTCCATATGGAACACAAACTACAACAAGTCTTGTCTGCTCAAATGATCCTGCTGGACATTGACCTAGACAATACAATGTCGCTAAAACAAATAAATTACTGAAGATCAACTTTTTTAAATGCATCAATATCTATTTTAAATTCTTTAAGTATTCGATTATTTCAGGCTGTGACTTTTTGAATAATTCCTCACGATCTTTTTTTGGTAAGGATATTAGTTTCTGCTGTAGATCCTTTGGAAGAAAAGAAATATCAGTTGACGACACTACCATTGGTTGAGTCCGTTGATCACTCATAAAAATTCCAACATCGTTTGTTTTGACGATTTCACCGCGAAATGTAATGGAGGTAATAATTATTGCGGTGCCAAGAAAGGTCATAAATGCACCCGGACTGCTGGTGGAAATCTTAAATCGGATTTGCTGATCGGTACTCATACCTGCTTCTATCGGAGAAGGCCTCACTCCTTTAAAAATGACAATAGTACCCAACAGACAGAGTACGGCACCCACTACAAAGCTGATGTATTTTACATAGGCATAGGTAACATTCAGTCTGCTCGCCAATTCATAGCGTTTGCTGACTATTTGCAATTGTGCCTTCATCCATTCCAATCGCAATTGTTCATTGGCCGGTATTTTTTCATTAGATATTTTAAGGCCAATTACATCTTCCTTAATAAATGCACTCGCATGCGGTTCTGCTGTAGAACTAAGGATATGCCAAAAATAAAATGACAATCCAACCAGGATTATCAATGTTAAAACGTATAGAATTATTTCTTCCGCCGTCAATGTATTACTCTTATTGATTTGATCCATTCGTTGTTCTTCGGGGGTCATCATTTTCTATTCAATTGTTGAATCTTCTTTTGTTCATAATGGCATGTTTGAATCCGAAATTGGCCAAAATCCTATTGTCCTCATTACCTCCTTCGAAAAATGCCTGTCCACCAAATGCAAATTCCAGCCATGAGCCCTCAGTTACCTTGAGTTCGGTTCCTATTGAATATTGCAAATAGGAAACGGTTTCAGTCATTTGAATAAGATTAAAATCACGCTCAGCATTTGAATAATACACTTCTGCCGAAATTCGATTATCGCTATTTCCAAGTAGGTGTCTTAATCCGATTGAAAATTCATTAAAATCAATTGAATCATTACTTAAATTGATATTGTATTTAATCTGTCCAATTAATTGGCCTTTTAACTTTTTTCCTTTATTAAATGTCGGTTGTGAAAACCCAGTGAAAAATGATAATTTCTCCTGACGCAGATCTTCATAATTGGCTGTCATTGAATGTCCAACCCAACCTCCTGAAATTTCAATAGCAAAGGCATTCCAATTATCCTTCTTGTATTTTTCTTTTCGCTCTTTTATAATTTCACTTATAAATTCACTGTAGGTAATATTGGAACCGGAACATTGCTGAAGAATAAGACCGGTGTATAGATTGACTAATTCACTTATTTTACTTTCATATTGTTCAAATAAACTTGAATTTTCGATCAAGGTCGAGATTTTGCTTATCAATACTGAATCGAGATTTTCAATTTCACCCGCATTTATTTTTTTACAATAATCTTTCAGTGCTTCTCCATTAGTATTTAATTCTGTGAAGATAGCTTCATAAACCTTATCCTGATCTGAGTTCATTGATTGACGGTTGAATCCTAGATTCTTATACATTTTCTCATTAAATTCTTTTTTCTTTTTATAAAAATCAGTCTCAAAATAACCGGTGGATAAAATGGATATGCTTTTGTAAAAGTCTGTATCACCCATAGGGTCGCCTTTATCTATGGGCACCCATTTAAATCCAATTCCCAATCTCAGACCTAGGGAATCATGCTGTGTTGTAGCGAATGATAGTGCGAGATTTCTTGGTTGAAACCTTTTGTTCCACTGGCCAGGATTGTTTTTAGTAAAAGACTTCATAAAAGTCCACTCCAAACCGAGGGCCGGTTTTAAAGAACCGTCAGTGTCAACAAAATTGGATATACCTGCAGCAAATTCTTTCAAGTTACCTGGTCTGACTATCTCATCATTTTCAATTCCTAACATGCTAAATGCCGAAAGGTCTGGAACATTAAAATCCACATAATAATCATCAATCGTTGTAGAATCCGACTGAGCATTAATCGTATATTGGAATATCAACAAAATGAATATAAATATTGCAGCTCTCATGATCTTGGTTTTAGTAAAATTCTATCTTCAATAATATCTCCGTCATCCGCTTCAATCGAGATATCCTTTTTTTCCCATTCTTCAATTTTCTCTTCTTGTCCATCGATTATTTGAAACCATTCTATTTTGATCTCTACATTGTTTATCTCATCATTTGTGGTATTATCCAATGTAAAAACCCAGTTATGATGAGGTCGGATTAATTCATGTGGCTTACCTATGGTATGTTCCTTTTTCCTATTTATGGCACGACTATTTGTATGTTCTTGATCTTCGGTGTATTGATAATTCCAGCTTGGAACATTTTTTATGTCTACTTTAATAAAGATCGTGCCTTGATTTGTATAATAATTGAGCTTTTTAATTGGCATTTTGTATCGTGTTTAATTTAAATATTTATTCATTGGAGCTATAGTGCTATTCCGCTTTCTGCTCCTTCAAATTTTTCTTGGTTTCCTTTAAAAAATTACCCAAAACGGAAGTCAGTAAATGCAGGCCTTCGCTACCACCGCTGATCACTCCGGCAGAGAGAAATATGTCGCACATATAAAATAAATTCTTTTGAAAATCTTCAAAACCAGTAGGAATGGTATAAATCGGACCTAAAACCCGGAAACCTACCAGCGCTATAAAAATCCCTATCAGAAAACTTGATCTTAAGGCAATTTTTGTGGTCTCGCTGCGAAATTCCTCCAGATTCTCATCGGCTTTTTGAAATTCATCCTGTGTGGATTTAAAATTGTCTTTATCCAAAATGCCTTCTTTGAACTTTTGTCTGTCAAGATTTAATCGCTCTTTTAATTTGTCACGTTCAGACTCTAGTTTGATTTTCTCTGTACCCCGCCAGATTTTGATCAGGATTTCAAGAACTCTTTCCATCAGAATTGTAACCACACCTATGGAAATTATAATATCGTAGATTTTATCGTTTAAGTCCTTTACTGGATTAAAGTGAGCCTGAAAATTAAGTCCACCCAATATTATTAGAATTGTGACAATGATGATATAAAAAACCCGTCCTGTGGTCATGGCATATTGGTTTAATCCAATAATTTAATATTCAGATTATTAAATGTAAGCCTAGCAATGCTAAGCTTCAATACCCAAGCTTGGGTATTTTTGCCAGGAATAATGGCGAATCATTTGCTTTGGATAAAAGGAATTGATTGTTTGTACAAATGGAGTCTATGAAATAATGGGAGAAGTATTGCTTGCATAGGGAATGTATTCGTCAAGGCCGAACTGATCGAGAAATTCATTATTAAAAATGGCCTGGACTTCTTCCTTCATCAATCTGGATCTTTGTTTTTTCCATTCCTGAATTTTTGCTTTTCCATAGGAATTTTGGCATCTGTTTTCATTCATGTGCCGGTTGATCTTACCCCAATGCATGGTATAGGTAATTCCTTCACTTTCCATTAAAAGGGCCAATTTTTTGACAAAGCTGTAATTGATATTGACGTCGCCCCCGTCCAATTCCAATACGCAGGTTGTCGGCCATTTTGTAAATCCAAGTGTGGCGTCTGTGCCTTTTACAAAACGACAGGCCAAGATACCGGCGAGTTTGGTTTTTTTATTCACCTTTAGACAAAGCTCAATCACTTTTTTAAGATGCGTAGGATCAAATCCAAAGGCAGCGCTGAATACTTTTCCTCTAAAAACGGTATTTCTAAAAGTCTCACCGATGGTGCCTATGGCATTATCAGGCCTTTCATAGGCGGTTTTGAATAGTTTATTGACCATCATAGGAATCAGCTTCCGATTCAGAAATCCGGCGTTGTGCTCTACCATATTCAGAACGGATTGTATCAATCCCAATGCATCATCGCCATAGGTATAGCCATTGCTGTCATGGTCGATTCTCTGGTAATTATCGCGGTATTTTACCTTGTGCATTATCCGCAGATAGACGCCTTTTTCGGGATCATCAAATTTAAAGTCATGCGGATTGATGGCGATTTCCACATGATAAAGCGGAGAATTCTGATCTGAATATTGGTAAAGCAAATAGGGTTGTAGTTTTTCGTATTGCCCTTTGGAAAGGGCCTCTTCCAGGCGCTGGTCAAAATTTACCCGGCTGAGCTTTTGTTCGAGTAAAAATTTGTCTTCCACTTCCACAAGTACGCCATGAATGCATCCAAAGCTGCCAAAACTCACCAGGGCGGCATTGAAAAGGGCATCGTCGGCGATGTATTCGGCTTTGATTTTATTGTGAAAAGAAGTGGATGTAATTTTTTCCGAAGCTCTTTCGAGATAGACATGGCGATCCGGCCCGGTAACAATATGCATGCCTTTGATCATTTCAGCAATGGCCCCGTAATTAATGGAAGCCCCATGCGTATTGGTGGAAAAAGCACCCACAATGGTCTGCCCATTGCTTCCCCCGCTGCTGCAAAGCGATTTGGCCGGGTTTTGCTGTTGTTCCAGGTATTCGTTGATTTTTATAATGGTATTGCCGCATTGCAGGAAATGATAATTGGAGATGTCATGACTGTTTTTAAACTGGCTGCTGAAATTGGTTTCAGTCAATTTAAATCGATGCCTCAGCATTTTGGTATTGATGATGATATCATCGCTTACGGCCACTTTTGTAAATGACCATCCGCTTCCCATTGCTCTGACAGACATGTTTCTGTCCAATGCATCTTTTATGATCCATTGAAAGTTTTCGGTGCATTTATTGTACTGTTCGAGTGAAGAAAGGCCCTGCCATTCGGGATCGTTCAGGTACAGCTGATAGGATTGATTTTCATCGAGTTCCTGTGTGAAATTCTGATGGGCATTTCTGAACTTTTTAATGTTCCATTTGGCGATTCCTGCTGGTAGTGACATGTTTTATTGGTTTAAATCTCTGAATTTCCCGGATCGTAAGCGCAGCATTCGTAGTCCAGTCGCATGGGTACCACAATGCCAAGCGTCGCCGCCGACACGAATATTCTCAGGCCATTATTTTTAGCTTCCACTTTGCAAATGCTTTCGCAAATTTCACCGGTTAAAACGTCTTTTGGTTGTAATAAACCCCAGAAAAGG
The DNA here is from genome assembly GCA_014323545.1 of Hyphobacterium sp. CCMP332. Taxonomy (NCBI): domain Bacteria; kingdom Pseudomonadati; phylum Pseudomonadota; class Alphaproteobacteria; order Maricaulales; family Maricaulaceae; genus Hyphobacterium; species Hyphobacterium sp. CCMP332. Next base: position 2,727,574 of record CP058647.1, on the reverse strand, counting down.
ACTGTTCTTTTCACCTTTATGGGTACGGGATTATTGCTGTCGTATTGGGCCACCACCCGGACGGTCATGCAGCTGTACAAAAATGCGCTTGAGATAATAAGGATAGTAATCAGTAATTTTTTCATTTCCTTTTAATTTATTTATACCTGAATTTTATCAGGCCTATAATTTTGATCATTTGTTTTGAAATTAACATTGAAATCAATCTTTAATTTTATTGAGATAGGCATTGGCATTATCACCGGTCAATTGCACCCAAAGTGGTAAATGATCCGATAAATGATAGGTTTTCCACTCTTTGTAATACTTTTTTATTGCTGCTTCATTGTTCTCATCATCCACCTTCTTACTGAAATTAGCGGATTCTTTCATGTCAATTAAAAAATCTTTCCAATCGGCTGTGCGGTACACCCATTTAAAGATATCCAGCACTCCCGCCCCATTGTAATCGATATTCCGGCCCTGTTTTTTAAAAGCGATCTGATCGTAGGCTTTGCTTTGCAGCATGTTGGAATAACCTATTTCTTCGGGCATGAAAAAATCGTTTTTGCTCAGTTGTTCCATGGTTTCATGTTGGCGGCTTACAATATTGAAATCACCTAAAATGATCAGGTGTTTGTTTTCGTGATTTAGATAGTAATCCGATTTCTTGCTCAAATATTTGGCGATAGCATTGATCTCATCGATGCGCTCCTGCAGCTTATCACCGGAACTCGAACCGTAATATATATGAACGGTGCAGAGGTCAAAGCGCAGCCAATTGCTTTGAAATGAAACGATAAATGGCGTTCTTCTGAATTGCTTTCCGGCGGTGACTTTTTTGCCGCGTGTTTCCAGTTGCACCTTGCTGATAAGGAGATTTGAAGGCAATACAATCTCTCCTGCGATATTTTTAAACCAGACCTTGCGTTTGTCAAAAACAAAAGTCATGCGCTCCCCATTACCGCCCAGCTCTCCGGGCACGATGTCGGTGGCAATATAATCCCAGTTATCACCGAGCAAGGCCATGATCTCTTCAAGTTTGCCGATATTATTGACTTCCTGCAGGGCGATTACATCAAAACGGGAAATGATCTCGGCGATATAAAAGAGCGAGGAAATAGTCCTCTTTCCAAAACCTCGTTTTGAATTTTTATCGAGGTCGCGGATGTTCCAGCTGCCGATCAGCACATTGTCATCAGCGTCTTTTGTTGGCAATTGGGCATCGAGATTCTTTCGCAATCTGAGCAGGTCTTTGACCGTTCTTTCGCGAATTTCTTTTTTGAGGTATTTGAGTTTATAGTAATACATTTTAATTAAAGCTTTGCTCTTGTAATGTGTCTGTAAATTCCTGCAGTAAAGGCCTGTTCGCTTTCTTTTTGACGAGGCTTTTATCTGTGGCTTTGATTCTCAACTCCGAATCAATCGCTTGCACTTCCTGGTGTATTATTTCAAGTTTGCTTCTGGAATTGGTTATAACCGGAGGTGGCATTTCTACCATAGAGGTATCCATGGCATTCTCATTTTGAAATTCCAGGGCCAGCAGGTTTTCATAAATCTGCATTAGACTGTCGCGGCGTTCAACTTTTTCGCTGAATTCATTTTCTACTAGTGTAAAATACTTCTCCCAGCGTTCGCGATGATCGTCGGAGACCAAAACGGTTTTGAAATATTCGGCAAAGCGTTTGCGCACGGCCACATCCTCCAGTAAGGCGTATTCCACGTATTCTCCTACCTGTTGTGATTCTTTGATGGCGATTTCGCGATCCTGAAAGCCCCATTTTATGATAAGGCTTACAAAACCAATAAGGAAGGTGCCGAGGAAAAATTTCCCGAAATCGAGCCAGAGTTTTAGCTTCTCGTTTTCCATTTTAAATTTTAATCTCAAAATCCAAAGAATTCAGATGAAATTCAATCCCCGAGCTTGGGTATTTTTTGATTTAAAAATTAAGAATTGAGAAGAAGGATTTGATCTTAGCGTATTTGTGATGCGAATTCTAAGGAGCGGATTGTCTCAAATTTGAGTGATGGCCCCCCTGAAGGACTCTTTGAGTCATTAAGGCTGGCCTATTTAAACAGATTGTCATAAATTTTGGAGACGACCCTTAAATGGAATTCTGTTGGAACGGATTGTCGCAATTGCGTCGACGGCCCCGCAAGTCTCTACGTTCCTGCGGGGACTTGTCTTTTTTTTGATTTTTTAAAGAGTTGTGCTTCACACAAAATAATAAGATCCCCGTGCTTGTCACGGGGTCGTTGACATAATTTCGACACCAGGTTAATTAGAAGTTTGCCTCCTTAGCCAAATGAAGCCCGTTTTAGCAAAATTCTATGTGTACATCCTCACTACAAAAAACCATCGAATGTTTTATACCGGTTTCACAGATGATCTAAAACGTAGAATTTACGAACACAAAAACTTTATTTACAAAAACAGTTTTACCGCCAAATACAAGATTGGCAAATTGGTTTATTTTGAAGAATTTGATGATGCCGACCAAGCGAAACACCGGGAATGGCTAATTAAAAGATATACAAGAGAATGGAAAATAAACCTGATAAATTCTATTAATCCGAAATGGGAGGATCTTTATGTCAAATTGGATTCCATTTTTACACATAGCCCTTAATCCAGATTTTCAAGGTTTTTCTCAGCGAGATCCACATTGATTTGTTTGATCACCGAATCGATTTCCTTAGCCTCTTGGGCCATCATATCGATTATTTCTTCGGCATTCTCTTTGGAATCGAGCCGGTAAACCGAAGCCAATCCCATTAAACGCGCAACGGGACCCCTCAAATGATGGGCATTGGTATAGGCATAGCGAATGAGAATCTGGTTTTGATCCTTGATTCGGTGTGTTCTTTCATTGACTCTTTTTTCGAGTTCTTTGTTGAGTTCATTCAGTTGTTTTTGCGTGGCCTGAAGCTCCCTGTTTTGATTTTCCATTTTCAAGGTTTGCTTTTGCAAAACTTCATTGGAATCGGTCAGGTTTCTTTTAAAATCATCGTAGGCAGATTTGATTTTATAGGCACCAAAAACAAGGACGAAATAAATGGTCAGATAGGTAACGCTCGAAGTAATCGGTTCGGTGTCGAAAGGTGCAAAGACAAGAATGAGCAGCAACATGCTTAAGCCATGCATAATCCACATGGTTTTACCTTTTAGCATAACGGAGACAATAAATCCGATGATCAGCATTGTGGGAATTCCGGCCGTAGAGATCGGTGACATCCATTTTTGGTAGGAAACTGCGGCGATGGTAATACTTGTAACAATCAAGACCGATGCTATGGCATATTTATGACGTAAAAAGTAAGCAAGGATACAGGCCGTAAGAATTGTAATTTCTATTGATATAGAGATTAAGTCCGAAGGATAAAAAATGATATTGCTAATGAGTATCAGAGATACGCCTATGATGGAAATCCTCAATATTGAATTGAGGAAATAGAGCTCAATATTTTTAAATTCCATGTGCTGTGTATTGGAAGGAAAATGCAAAACTAAACAATCCTCAAAAACCATCTGATATATGCTTGTGCTTTGTTAAAAATTTTGAGAAAGGGTCTTTGGATTTGGTGGGGTTAATGTTGAAATTCTAAGTGATGGTTTGTCTAATAATGCGGCGATGGCCTCATATGAATAGTTGGTTTTATGTTGAATTACTATGTATCGGATTGTCTTATAATGCGGCGACGGCCCCCTGAAGGACTCTTCGAATCTAAGTGGCTGGCCTATTGAAATGGATTGCCTCAAATTGTATTGACGGCCCGCTGAAGGACTCTTTGAGCCTTCAGGGCGGGCCTTCCGTAAACTCAAATTGGAGAGGGGTCCTGCGGGGACTGGTCTTTTATTGGGACCTTCATCGGACTGTTATAAATTCAAATAGTTTTTTGGGTTTTCATTTGAGATGGCATTCCAGATATCTTCACCTATAAAACCCCTGAGATTCATTCCAAAGGCCCGCTCAGAAACCTCTTGTTCGGTCATGTAATAATCAGTGCCGAAAAGGACACGTTTTTTGAGTTTTTCATTGGAGATTAAAAATGACTTTAAAGTCGCATAGTATTTGGGATCGGCAAGGGTATATGAGATATCGGTATATACATTCTCGTACTGGTTGATGATTTGAATGATCTTGTAAAACCAGGAGTCTTTGGCTTCGTCGTGCCATGAGTTCATAAGAAATTTATCCCATTCATTGGCACCGCCCCAATGGGCAAAACAGAGTTTGAGTTTTGGAAAGTCTTTTAACAATTGGCAATAGCGTTCGGGATTGGAATAGACATCGGTAAAAACCGAGTTTTTAGCTTTGGGATAGACTTCCCCTGTGCGTGGCTCGGTTCTTCTTTCTGTACTCAGTTTTCCTTTGTAAAAAACACCTCCCCGGGTGCAATGGGTCATTATCGGAATGGAATTTTGCTCTGCATATTCATACACTTTTTCAAGACGCGGGTCATGTGGAAAATAACCCAGGGCCGGATAGATTTTTATTCCTGCAAAACCCCTCTCTTCAATGCTATGTCTTACGATATCAAAAATACCTTGTCTTTCGGGATGGGCGAAAACAAATGGGTAAATATGATTGCTGTGCTTTTTCTTTAGAAGTTCGAGTTCCAGTAGTTGAGCGTCAAAATTTTCAGGTACTTTGCCGGCCCCCATAAACTCCATATCCATGGAAAGAGCCACAAAGGCCGTTTCGGAAGGGTAAAATCCCTGAAGGTGTTTGAAAATATTTTCCTGGCTTCCCTTCTCCCCGATTTTCATAAAGAAATAATACCTTTTTAATAGTTCAGACCAGTCTCTGAAACCTACTTTTCTCAATACGCGAACGAATTTTCTTGATACGATTTTTTTGGCCAGGGATTTTAATACAGGAGGGAGAAATTTGTCCGGAACATGATCGATGGTAAAAATATGCGTATGGCAATTGTAGATTTTTTTGTTCAACATATCATTTCAGATTAAGCCATTAAACATTTTTTTATTGAACTGACATTGTAATTATCAATTTTCTCTAAAAGGTAATTTAAATCAAATCAAAAGCCAGAGCATACTGCAACAACTCAAAATGGCCTTTGAATCTTAATTTTTTTTTGATGTTTTTTCGATGCTGCTCTACCGTATTTCTCGAAATAAAAAGCTTTTTGGCAATTTGTGGATTATTATAATCACGAATTATCAAATTTAAAACCTGCAATTCCCTTACCGACAGCGCATTAAAACGGCTAATGTATTTCTTTCGAAATTCTTCCTGTCTGTGCAACCTCGTCAATTTATGAGAAATTGCATTTTCCCCTAAGAGGGATTTGTTTGTTGTAGCCTCAAAGGCTTTATTGAAGGTCATACCTTACATTATAGGCGGTTGTGTATTCTTAAAAAAACCGCGATTAAAAATCCGCAAAACCCTGCGGTCAATGCTTGTATGATTTGGAAGGAATAATAAATCTAAAATGTAAATCTGTAAATACAAAAAAATAGATGTGTTATTTTATGCTTCTGCTTCTATTTAAAACATAATAGTTCAGTTTTGTTAATTATATGAGGCTGGTGAAAAATTTCGAATATATCAGAAAAATAAACTGAGATTTAAATTTTTAGGATTTGATTTTCCATTTTACCACAAAATCAATATTTTATCCTTATGGAAAATTACGATACACTATCGATGGCGATGAATGCTTTGAAAGAAAGAGGTTTTACAATAGAGTTTAGCACGGAAAAGAGCCATATCATATCCATTGACAAAGATTTGAAATACGAACCGGAAGACTTTGATATCGTGGAAATACATCGTTTTGAAGGCATGACCAATCCCGGGGATATGAGTGTTCTCTATGCCATTGAATCCAAAGATGGCAAGAAAGGCCTCTTGGTGGATGCTTATGGGGCTTATGCCAGTGAAATTTCACCTGAACTGGCTAAAAAACTGGGGGCAAATTCATAGAAACATTCAAATGGATTTAAAGCAATAACATTATCATTCCCCTTTGATGGCAATTGTAATTGCCAATATCATCAATAGGAATATCCCCTTTTTCATGGCCAATTTGTAATACTTCTAGAAGTCATTTTTAGAGGATTTACTAAGCAAGAGGAAAACGGGGCATATGGTCCAGACAAACATTAAAGCCATTGAGACAAACAACCCCATATTCGTACCAAAAAATCGTTGAAATAGGGCACCTGTATATCCGAGCAATGCTGAAATATCCAGTTTTAATAAAATCAGTATCCGCGACATATCAATAGGGTTTAGAAAACATGCGGCCAAAGCAAAATTGTCAAGCGGGTAATCTGAAAATAGCATCATCGACAGCAGAATTAAGCCATCGTAGATCACCGCAAAAAATAACCACATCAGAATGGCATAGCTAAAGCCTTTGATTTTATTATTATTAAAGAGTGCAATGCTGATGGAAAGTGCTACAAAGATGAATGTCAGAAAAGTACCGCTGATTAGCAATAGCGTGAAATTGATAATTTCACCTGACCGGAATAATCCATAAGCTAAAAATGGAACTCCCAATCCGATAACCAAACTCAGCGACAGCGAAATAGATATTCCAAGGTATTGTCCTAAAAAAATGGTCGATCGCTTCACGGGTTGTGCCAAAAGGAGCTCTGTAAACTCCCGCGCATTGTAAAAGTACATGATGCCGAAAATAGTACCGATCATTGGCGTTAATACCACAATGACATTCATCAAAGTGATCACAGCCTTGGATAAATCATTGTTAAGAAATAATAAAACAAAAGCCAGGATGAGATAGAATGCCAGATAGATAAAACTCCATCTGCTGCGAATCAGATCCGAAAAGCTATATTTTAAAATTTTTATCATTTCCTTAATATGCTTGCTATTGCGTGTTCTAAATCCTCGGTATTTGTCCTTGATCTCAATTCAGCAATCGTTCCGTTGAAATAAATATTTCCTTCCAGCAAGAAAAATATTTCATCTGCCAGTTCTTCAACCAAACTCATAATGTGCGAGGTTATTAAAATGACCTTGCCTTTTGATTTTTCCTGATAGATCAAATCTTTAAGTTTGATCAATGAAACCGGATCGAGGCCCGCTGTAGGTTCATCCAATACAAGGACGGGAGAGTCGAACATGAAAGTGAGAACAATATTCACCTTTTGTCTTGTGCCTCCCGAAAGGTTGCCTAATTTCTTATCCATAAAATCCTTCAGATCGAATAATTCGATCAGTGGCTCTGGATTTGAAGCTACATTTCTCACATCGGCAATCATGGATATGATTTCATTAACCGCTAAATTATCAGGGAAACGAGCAATCTGAGGCAAATAGCCCAGATTACTACGGTATTTATGTGATTTCAATACATTTTCATCCTGATAAAAAATCTGGCCTTTATCAGGCAATACCATGCCAAGCAATATCTTGAGAAATGTAGTTTTACCCGAGCCATTTGGCCCTAGAATGGCATAGATTCCCCCTTTATCGATATTTAGGCTCACCTCATCCAGCACCTTAAGTTTTGCAAATGATTTACTCAGCTCTTTGACCTGTATCATTGGAATGGATTCATTGATGGTGAATTATCGATCAAGGCATCCGGTGTAAAAACAGGAGATACCTTTTCAGAAAAATTAATAATATCCACGAAAAGACTTCTCATGAGTACAATCGCCTCGGGGGTTTTGTTGGTGATATAAGAAAATAATTTGACCGGCCTGTAAGGTACATCGCCCACGCCATCCCTATTCAAATCATAGCCCGAGTAATCGCTCCAGTAATTGCCATTGAATGTATTGTCGTTTAACATGGAATTGTAGGATATGCCAAAGGAGTTTCCGATGAAGTCATTTGATTCGAAAATGTTGGTATAACAGCCACCGGATACTTTGATAGCCCAACCATTTTGCCTGAAAAGATTATTGGAATAGTTCACCCTGGAAGAGCCATCCACATAAATAGCAATGGTATTTTTATCAAATTTATTTCCCAGGACTTCTCCGTCGTAGATTTCCTTCAGGAGTAATCCATAGGAGGCGCTGCCCCAATTATTGATAAATAAATTATCCAACATTCTGATCCATTTGGAAAACATGACTGCCACGCCAGCGCCATTTTTTTCAAAGGTATTTTCTCTGTATTCGTCATGATTGGAAAACATGAAATGTAGCCCGTAGCGCACATTGTGGTGACTGTAATTATTAAAAATTCTACTGCTATCTACGAATTCCAGATAAATCCCATCTCTCATACCGGTAACTTCATTATTGGCAATTAACACATTTTCACAATCCCATAAATGAATGCCATTCCCCGACTGATCTTCCCTTGTAGCCGTACCCAAAACTTTGTTTTCATTTATAATGCCATTTTTTGATTTTTCTATCAGCATGGCGAAAAATGAATTTCGAATAACATTATTCGAAAGCACAAAACCATTGGACCTGTGTACATAGATGGCGGCGTAGTCCTTGGTATAACTTCTTCCGGAATTGACAATTTCGAAACCTGAGACAGTTATGCTGTCTGCCATAATTCGCAATACATAAGATTGCTTTTTGCCATCCAGTACTGTTCCTTTTTCGCCAAAAAGTGAAATTCTTTTTGTAATGTTTAAGTCCACACAGGTATAAACTCCCGGTCGAACGGTTATACTATCTCCATTTTGGGATTTTTCTATGGCTTTTTGAAGATCATTCAGTTGACAATCCCCACACACCAATAAATTTTCAGCATAATTAAAATTTATGATGCATAAAAAAAGAAGAATTGTAAACGGAATTGACCTTGATCTCATCTCCTTAAATTGAATATCTCATTCCTGCAATAAAACTGGCCTTTTCATTCATTTGAATTCCATTCACTTCCTGGTATAAAGGTATTCCGTATTCCAAACCTATTTTGAAATTTCTCCAATAGGCCTTTTCACCAAATGAAAAATTACAGCCCAAATAGGATTTTACTTGACTTTTGCCGCTATTTTCATTATTTGCCGGAGGCGCCATCATAGTCATTAATTCCTTGTCAGAACCCAGAATTTCTCCACTTTTAGTTCCCAATACTCTACTTGACAAACTCATCCATTGAAATATATCATAACTCATCCAAGTATTCAAATTCAGTTGATTACCCAATCGGTATTTTTCAGTGTTTTTTGAAGTTCTCACTATGGCCATTGGCTGAATGCCCCATGTCCAATGCTTCACGGAACCTTTGTATGTTCCTCCCAATGAGTAATCAAAAGTGCCACTTCCCAATTGCATAGGGTATGGCAATTTCATATTCTCGGTCATTGGAGTTGAATATCTATTTTGTATTTCTCCCGTAGGGATATTTACGCCGATATTAAGATGGAAAGAGCTGTTTTTCTTTGACATCAATCCATAGAGCGCACTTACATTAAGATCTCCAAAACCTTTACTCTCCGTGGAAAAAGACATGCCCGTCATATTGTTGAGATCCATACTATTTTCCACATAGTTCTGCATTATCATCAGCGTAAAATTGTCGCTCGGAGCATACATTGCACCAATCATATACATGCGCATATTCATTTGCTGTGGTGCAAGCATATAATTTCTGAAAACGTTCATATCAGCTATTTCTGTGCTACCAGTTAAATTTCCACACATATTCATATTCATGGCCCTAAAACTGAACATCCATCCCCCTTTGTGATGAAGGTGATCACCCATAATTCCAATTGGTGCATAAGAGCCGGGTTTGTGATGATGATGTGTCGGATGGTCAAGCAAACCGAAACGGGAATCTTTAAATAACTGTTTCAGCTCTCCCCAGGTATATATTTCACCTTTTTTAAGTTTTTGCATTTTAATGACTTCTGATTTATTAGAGTAGGCTGAAATATAAGCTCCCATGGGACTGGCGATTTCCTTACTCTTCAAAAAGTACGCCTCAGCAGCGGGAATCATTTTTTCCGACCGCAGATAATCTGATACCAACAATTTACTAAATCCCGATTCATCAATTTCCTTAAGGAAATTCACAAGGCATTCTATGGCATCGAAATTGTAAATGCTATTATTTTCATCTATTGCCTGAGCTACAAAATCAAGATCTTTAATAAACATATTGCACTCAGCACATTGATCTTTGTTAATCTTTATGGCTTTTTGAGCATAGCTATTGAAGCAAAGCATCATAAATGCCAGGTAGATATAAAAGTATTTCATAATCGTTTTATTTTATCTCAAAATGTTTTTGGAGTTCGAGCCAATTCATTGCTTTTCCTTTTTCATAAGGTACTTCCTCAAGTTCTTCTTTAGAACCAAATGCACTAAGAAATTCGCCCATTGGGCTGGGAATACTTTCAGAAATCAGAAATTGAGCCTTTTTCGCATCTATTAATTTCCCTGGATTTAGGTAATCATTTACAAGGAAAAGTTCGGGCCGGACCTTGGTCCAATCCTTGTAATCATTCATCATACATTCAATGGCATCGTATTTATAGTTTTTACCTTTCTCAGTTACCAATTGGGCGGCATGTTGTTGATCAACTATTGACATTCTGCAAAAATCACAGGCATCTTCACCGTAAATGATAGGCTCGGGATCATTGCTACATGAAAAAGGCATTAGTAAGATGACAGCCAGGAAAAGATGAAATGCAATTTTATTTATCATTAATGTATTTTTAGGTACTTGATTGTGATTTCTTTCCTACAAAGTAGGCCACTAAACTCAGAATTATGCCTATACCCAGCAATATACCTCCTGCCCTTGGATAGGAAAAGGCATCGAAATTTAAAAGTTTTTTATGACCGATCAATGGAGGATTGTACTGCATTGGAGTACCATCCGGATTAACCAGTTTCATGATGGCATTCGGATCAAGATCACTTCCGTAGTCCACCAGCCAAAGATTAAAATCATAAATACCCAAGGCCCCCAATACGCTCATACTGACAAACCATATGAGAAACCAGGTGGGCGAAATTTTTATAAAAACGGACAATAAACCTATGACTATTCCGATACCGGCCATTAAAGCCACTACTTTGGGAAATACAGAAAATTCCCACATGTCTTCAGGTTTAGGAAGTGTTTTCATTCCTATATAGTGGTTTAAACCATCAATATTTTGTATATCAAATTCATTTTCACCTTGAAGCCCATTAATGTAAATATTGATTCCAAGAGGTTCAGGATACTGAGGAGCGCCTAATCGAATATTCCATAATGGAAATACAAATATTCCCAAAAGGAAAATACTTCCTAAGACCATGATAATCCCTGCGCGTTTCATTGACAATAATTTTAAATGTATTTACAAAAAAAAAGAAAGGGGCAGACCTTTTGGCCTACCCCAAGATTTAAGTGATTTACTCATCCAGTGACCAGGCCAACTCAATATTTGAGCCTGCCGGAGAAACACGGACGTAACCTTGCATTTCCTGGTGAAGTGCCGAACAGAAATCTGTACAATAGAATGGCCATACTCCAACTCGTTTTGGTTCCCAAAGTGAAGTTTTGGTTTGGCCGGGCATGATTAAAATTTCTGAAGTTCCCTGTCCTATCATTGAGAAGCCGTGAGGTACGTCGAAGTCCTGCTCATGATTGGTGATATGGAAATACACCTTATCACCTACTTTAATACCTTCTATATTGTCAGGGGTAAAATGACTCCTTATGGTTGACATATAGATATGAACTTCATTGCCATCTCTTTCTACACGGGCATCAGCAGGCGATTTAATACCATATGGGTGATTATTCTCATCTATTCGATAGATTTTTTTCGAATTTTCAACCAATAATTCGGCATTACATCCTGCCGCATAGTGAGGCTCTCCGTGAGTCGGGAAATCATAAAGCAATTCCATTTTCTCACCTGAAATGTCATAGATCTGCGCTGAGTGTTCCATTTCAGGACCAGTAGGTAAGTATCGGTCCTTTGTGATCTTGTTCATAGCCACAAGATATTTGCCATGTGGCTTTCTTGAGTTACCACCTGGGATCATCAAGTGACCAACAGAGTAATAAGTAGGTTTTCTATCCACTACCTCCCAGGTTCCAAGTTTCCACTTCACTACTTCTGATGAGATAAAGAATGTGGTATAGGCATTGCCTCTTCCGTCAAATTCGGTATGCAATGGACCTAATCCTCCGCTTTGCACGCTACCTGCCAATACATCATCGTAGTTGATGATAGGAATTCCATAGGCATCGCCGTCAAATTTCTCCGCTTCAATGGCCGCCAACATTTTGTCAAATGAATGGACGGTAATGTTTGCAGAAAGTTTACCTGCACCAATGATATATTGTCCGCTTGGATCCACATCACAACCATGTGGTGATTTTGGTGTAGGCAGGAAGTAAATAGCTCCGGGTACATCCGATGGATTTACGGTGAGTACCTCAGTCTTCATAGTTGATTTTGCAGTATGTGTGGATTCATCATATACGTTATGCGCATAATTGGCTGGCATTTTCGTACCGCCACCATTATTTACAAACTCTTCGATCTTTTTCCAATTAACTGCAGCGATGAAGTCCTTGTCATTCTGTGATGCATTGACTTCAAGAAGTGTACTCGCTTCCTCTGTATTGTAGGTAGAGAAGAAAAACCATCCGTGCGACTTACCTCTTCCGGGGTGGGAAAGGTCATAGTTAAATCCAGGCATTAACAACTGGAATTTAATATCCATATGCCCATGTTCGGGCTCAACGGCAATAAAAGTTAAGGCACCTTTGAAATTAGACTTGTACTCCTTTATTGGCATATCTTTCTGAGGAACGGGTACCGAGAACCGCGTTCCGGCAACCACGTACTCCGTGTTCTCTGTTATGAATGAACTACTGTGATTACCGGCGCTGTTTGGAACTTCGATAATTTCCTCAGTTTCAAAGGTGCTTAAGCTAATTCTGGCGATCCTTGGTGTGTTATTGCCATTGGCAAATATCCATCTGCCATCAAGCTCGCCATTGGTTTGCGATATATCCGGGTGATGCAAATCATCCCAGGGAATAAATCCAAACGATGTGTTTAACATTGGCTTTGTTTCTTCGGAATAACCATAACCGGAAGTAGGAAACTGTGAGAACACAGGAATTTCCTTAAATAGTCTTCCGGATGGCAATCCATAAACGGTAAGATTACCACTGTAACCACCGGATAAAAAGCCATATTGTTCGTCTCTTTCGCCAGGGGCTACATATACCTTCTCGGCAATGCTTGTTCCTAAGGCCCCATTTCCATTTTTCTCACCCGCCTGTCCACATGAAACCATGAAGGCCAGAGCAGCGATGAAAAAACAATTGATTAATAATATTCTAATTTTCATTTTAAAGTTAGTTTAAGGTAAGATCACGTTTTCTATTACATGGATTATTCCATTTGATGCCGGAACTGTTCCAACTATTTTGGCTCCTCCTACAATTACATCTTCGCCATCCACTATTACTTCAAGGTAATCGCCGGTAGCCATGTATAATTTTCTGCCTTTATCGGCTTCTCTTTTGAGTGCATCGATATCATAGGATCCGGGAGCTGCATGGCGGGTCAGGATTGTTGCAAGGTCCCCTTTGTTTTCAGGCTTGAGCAGATTTTCAACTGTTCCCTCGGGCAATGCATCAAAAGCTCCGTTTACAGGAGCAAATACAGTAAGTGGCCCTGCATTAACCAATACGTGTTCTATTTGAGCAGCCTGAACTGCAGCAACTAAAGTGCTATGAGGTTCTGATGAAATTGCTACCTGCAAAATATTCGGATCAGACACATCATCTACAACGGAGGCCTGCCCCATAGGATGACTATCTGGTATTGAAGAAGAATCCGAAGAAGTTTCGGCCTCTTTTTCCGGAGCGCATGACCATATCAGTGCTAGAAGCACGAACATGATAAAAGAATAATAAAATCTCATTTTCATAATATTAAAGTTTTAGTTAAAGGGTTCTGAAGTATTCCAAAATGTCACGAGCCTGTTCTTCAGTCATGTTTTGGTTGGCCATAGCGGCTCCATTAAATTCGACTAAAAGATCTTTGGCACATCTGTCCTGCTCAACCATCATCTGAGGGTCGAGTATCATATTCATAATCCATTCCGGACTTCTTCTTTTCATAATTCCTTTCGGTGAAGGGCCGATAAAACGCTTATCTACTTTATGGCAGGCGCTACAATTGGTTTCAAAGAGGGCCATACCGCGTTCAACCATTTCCTGATCAATGGTTTCCGCAAGCGTGACATTCTTGATTCTTCCTACACCCTTATTGTCCAGAGTGATACGCTCACTAGCAGGCACATCGCTGTTTTCTTCAGCGACGGGTTCTTTCATAGTTTGTTCTCTTATCTTTTCAATCTCACTTTTGCCTCCACCACAGGAAGCCAGAAAAATGATTGAAGCAATTGATAAAGCTGAAATAATATATTTTTTCATAATGATGTTATTTGGGATTCAAAGTTGTTTTTAGTTTTTGTGTCGATATTTGATTTAGCGAAGCGCAAAACATGAGATAAATCAGTTTCCTACAACCTGTTTGTTAAACATCCTTCGCGAAGCCGGAAACAAAACATTGTTTTCCAGATGTATATGTATATGAAGATCTTCTTCAAATTCCTGAAGAAGAGCGTATGTTACCTTGTATGTTTGACAGGCATCCGGTGGACAGCTGTAGTTGTTTGTCAGTTGAGCAATTTTCGCAAATCTTAATCCTTCTGTTGCGTGCTCAGCCTCCATAATTTGAATAGGATTTTCAATGTGTTCAAAATGAGGTTTTGATAATGGAAATCCATCGCGCTCAGAAGAGACCATTGCCTTGATATAGGGAAAGAGTATTTTTTCTTCCTTCTCCATATGTTGCAGCAATGCAATGCTGCCTTCTTCAAATAATGATCGAATTTCGAACAACTCATTGTGTCGTTCTCCATGCACATTGCATAGCTTATCCAAATAAATTCGAAGTGCCGGTATTGTGCCCAGGATATAGGCATGATGTTTTTGAACAATGCTATCGATTAATTTATCCAGTTCGAAATCCTTCCAATTTTTATCATTTTCGGTTTGAAAAACCTCTTCAAGTTCGGCAATAACCGTGGCCAGATTCTGATTTTTTTTCAGGCAGGCATCCTGAAGGCTTATACCGCCGCCACAGCAAAAATCTATGTTATGAGCTGTCAGAACTTTTGAAGTTCTAAAATTGGAAGCAACAATGTCTCCTACTTTTTGTCTTGCTATATTTTCCATAATTATTAATTAAGGACATTTTAGTCCTTTTTTGTTTGAAATTTTTTTAAATCTTTAAAAAACGGTTGCCCATGATCACCCCTCCTTTTACATCTTTGAGATTGGTAGTGGATAGTACACCACTAAGATGATCCCTTACTGCCACGAATTTATCATGTACGGGGCAGGGGTACTGACTACTGCATTCTTTTAATCCCAATACGCAAGCGCTCACAAGTCGATCTCCATCAATCGCTTTGACGACTTCCAATAGAGAAATTTGTCTTGCAACAACTTTGAACCCACCACTTGGTCCTCTCAGAGATTCCAATAGCTGTGCTCTTACCAGCTTTTGCAAAATTTTGGCTGTAAAGGCACTTGGTGAATCTATAGCCTGAGCCACATCTTTTAATCCTGAAAGCTTTTGCTCCTCCTTTACCGAACAGAGGTAAATCATAATTTTTAGCGCATATTCACAGGCCTTTGAAAACATAATTCTTGTTTTTCTATCGGCAAATTTATAGATCAATTTAATTTCGGACAAATTTATCCTTAATTATTTAATCATTAAAAATTATGATACTAATCATTTAATTAATCGGCCTAAAATGCACTCACAATTGGTAGATTGGGATGTGAAGTTTATGTTTAGTGGATTAAAATTTGAATGTATGCTTTATAAAATACTACTCTTTCTTATTCTCAATTTTATGGGCTTGGCCATAGGGGCAAAATTTACCGGCTCCGGTGTTTCATCGGATTGGTATCAGGATTTAAATAAGGCTCCCTGGACCCCTCCCGGCTGGGTTTTTGGGGCTGCCTGGACCACCATAATGATATGTTTTTCGGTTTATCTCGCCTATTTATGGAAGATATCGGAAAACAGAATTTTATTGGTAATCCTTTTTACATCTGCCCTGCTGCTAAACATCGCATGGAATCCGCTTTTCTTTCATTATCGTGAAACTTTATGGGCTCTTTTGGTGATCAGCCTCTTGACTTTGTTGATTGGCTTTTACTTTATTTACTATATAAAAGTACTCCATTATTATTCCATTCTAATTCTGCCTTATTTGATATGGATGCTCATTGCTACATCACTGAATGCTTATATTTATCTAAATAATTGATCATGAAGAATGCACATTTTAAGAAGCTGGAAAAAATGTATCTCAATGCCAATATTAATTCAGAGTTCTTCGAATCTACTGAAATCGAGATCTCGGATAAATCGGCCAGGATAAGCATTGATGTTTTGCCCAAATATTTTCATGCCCTCGGTGGAATTCACGGATCGGTCTATTTCAAATTGCTCGATGATGCTGCTTTTTTTGCCGTCAATTCAATTATTACAGATGTATTTGTACTTACCAGCTCTTTTAACATACAATTTCTAAGACCAGTGAGCTCCGGAAAAATTACGGCGCATGGAAAAGTCAGGTTTGTTTCGGGAAAAACAATGATGGCAGAAGCCGTATTGCTCAATGAAGAAGGCAAGGCCGTCGCTTTTGGCAATGGCAATTTTGTAAGAAGCAAGGTCCATCTTGGACCGGAAATTGGGTATGCCTGATCAATTGGCATTTTGTGGTTGGTACTAAAACGATCCCGGGTCTATCGTATCTTTCATTGCAAAATTTAATAGATTTAATTAGATACAGAAAGGGCATTTTCTTTTTCAAAGTCCTTGATCCATCCTGCCAACACTTTTACCCAGGTTTCGTGATCGTTCATACATGGTATCAAGGTGAACTCCTCTCCTCCATTTTCTAAAAAGGTTTCCTTTACGCCCATCCCGATTTCTTCGATAGTTTCCAGACAATCCGAAACAAACGCCGGACAAACTACAGCCAGTTTTTTCACCCCTGTTTTTGCTAAATGCTCAACGGTAGGTTCGGTATAGGGCTCTATCCATTTATCACTCCCTAATCGAGATTGGAAGGCAAAAGAATATTTAGCCAATGGTATATTGAAATACTCCGCAATTAATTCCGTCGTTCGAATCACCTGATGCTTATAACATGTTTTATGTGCTTCAGAATCAACATGACAACAATTTTCTGCTTTGGCGCAGTGAGAACCCGTTGGGTCGCTCTTCCTCAAATGTCTTACCGGCAATCCGTGATAGCTAAATAAAAGATGATCAAATTCCTTTCCCGCAATGTTCGGATACATGCTTTGCGCTAAGGCAAGGATATAGTCTTCCTGATCGTAGAAAGGCCCTTTTACCTGTATTTTCAAGCGAGGATATTTCTCAGCAATAACTTCTTCTGCTTTTACTACTACCGTCTCATAACTCGACATAGCATAATGAGGGTAAAGTGGAACCAATAAGATTTCCTCCATGCCTTGGATGGCCATTAATTCATCAATTGCAGATTCAATCGACGGATTTCCATATCGCATGCCCAGAGCTACAGGAATAGTAACTTCATTTTGAACTTTTTCTTTTAGTTTCTTCGAAATTACAATCAATGGCGAACCTTCATTTGTCCAAATGGACTTATAAGCATGGGCAGATTTCTTGGGGCGGAAATTGAGAATAATGCCTTTTACGATGAGCGCTCTCAACCAATAAGGCACATCAATTACTCTTTCATCCATTAAAAATTCATCCAGATAGCGTTTTACATCGGGTACTTCGGGTGAATCGGGTGAGCCAAGATTTACGAGTAATATTCCTTTCTTTGTCATGATGCAAAACTAACAATTGTCATTGGTGCTGGTTTCCGTTTTTTGGTATAAAATTTCCTTAATCGGATATTTGCCTGAAACTATTTTTTCAAAAGCGTTCTCATGAAGCAAAAACTAGAACAAAAACTCCATCAGAAAAATACTTTTTTTCAACGCATACAGGATTATTTAGGCGAATTTGTCTATGGAGGAATCGACGGAAGCGTAACGACATTTGCAGTGGTTGCGGGTTCGGTTGGTGCCGGCCTTGATAGTGCTGTTATTATTATTTTGGGTTTTGCCAATCTAATTGCGGATGGTTTTTCAATGTCAGTAGGCGCTTTTCTTTCGGCTAAATCGGAGCATGAAAATTATGAAAAACACAAAGCCATAGAATATTGGGAAATTGAGCATTTAAGAGAAAAAGAAATTGATGAAATAAGAGAAATCTATGAAGCCAAAGGTTTTGAAGGAGAACTTTTGGAACAGGTGGTTGCCAAAATAATTGAAGATGATGATGTATGGGTGGACACCATGATGAAAGAAGAGTTGGAAATGGCCAAAGACGATAAATCGCCATTTAGTGTAGGTCTCTTTACCTTCATTTCTTTTATTATTGTAGGCCTTATTCCTTTGATTGTCTATCTCTGGGATTTCATCCGCCCTTTGCAAATTGATCTCTTCTTATTGACCTGTTTGCTGACCAGTATAGCATTTATACTTGTGGGATTTTTAAAATCCATGGTCACGGGAGCAGGGAAATTCAGAAGTTCCATGGAAACACTTCTTTTGGGTGCCATAGCTGCTGTTCTGGCTTATTTTGTGGGTGATTTTCTTGAAAAAATTATACTTCAGGCTTAGAAAATGAAGTATTTAACATTGATCGCATTGGCTGCGATGCTGGCCTGCAAAAGTTCAGACATTGTTCTTCTCGAAAAACAATCGGCGCTCAAAGGGCATAATCCCTGCGAACCAAGTATTTCTATCAATCCTATTAACCCAAAAAATATTGTAGCCGGAGCCATTATCGACCGTTATTATTACAGCAAGGACGGTGGCAAAAAATGGAAAAGTGGTAAACTGAAATCCAGTTATGGTGTTTTTGGCGATCCTGTGATTGTTGCGGACTACAAAGGCAATTTTTATTATTTACACCTATCCGATCCCAGCGGAAAAAACTGGAGAAGTGATGAATTGCTGGATCGAATAGTTTGTCAGAAATCAACCGACGGAGGCGTCACTTTTGACAATGGCACATTTATGGGATTGAACAGTCCCAAGGATCAGGATAAACACTGGGCGGTGGTGGACCCAAAAACCAATAATATTTATGTCACCTGGACCCAATTCGACGAATACAAAAGCATTGACCCGAATGACAAGAGTAATATTCTTTTTAGTAAATCCACAGATGCAGGCGCCACATGGTCCGAAGCAATCCGAATCAACCAAAAGTCTGGCAATTGTCTTGACGATGATCAAACAACGGAAGGCGCAGTACCCGCAGTGGGCCCCAATGGCGAAATATATGTGTCCTGGTCTTATAATGATACCATTTGGTTTGATAAATCCACAGACGGGGGTAAGACCTGGCTGGAGAATGACATTGTTGTCGTAAACCAGGTAGGCGGTTGGGATATGGACATTCCCGGAATAATGCGTTGCAATGGCATGCCTATCACCCTTTGTGATTTATCCGATGGCCAAAATTCAGGTAGCATTTATATTAATTACGCCGATCAGAAAAATGGTATAACCGATACGGACGTATGGCTAGTAAAATCTGAAGACAAGGGAGAAACATGGAGCAATCCTATAAAAGTCAACAGGGATTCGAGCGGCAACCATCAGTTTTTCACATGGATGGCAATAGATCAAAACGACGGGAATTTGTATGCTGTTTTTTACGACAGACGAAATTTCACAAGTACTGAAACGGAGGTATTTTTAGCCTGGTCTAAGGACGGAGGAGAAACATTTTTCAATAAAAAAATCAATGAAGAATCCTTTGTACCCAACCCTATCGTATTTTTTGGCGATTACAATAATATTTCAGCACATGATGGAGTGATTGCCCCCATCTGGACAGAAGCACAGGGACTTCAAACGGGAGTTTACACCAGAATTATAAAAAAGGAAGAGCTCGAAGATCAGAAATGAACCACTTTTTTGGTTTCAAAGAATTCCTCTTCAAAGAAATCGCTGATCGGCCAGATTTTAAAGGGGCGTTTTAACTCGAGCATTTCCTCCTTAATATCCCCTCCTTTCAGATAATAAATGCCCTGTTTTTCATAAGGACTCTTATTGTTTTTTAAATGGCCAACCCAATGAAAAAAGGTAGTAGCTCTTGCCACGGCCCTTGCTGTTATAAAATCGTATTTTTCTTTGATTTCCTCAGATCGGATTTTTGTTGCTTTAACATTTTTTAGTTCGAGTTCATCGACAAGGCCCTGAACCACTTTTATTTTTTTTCCAATACTGTCGATCAGGTGAAACTGAACTTCGGGAAACATTATGGCCAGGGGCAATCCGGGAAATCCTCCTCCCGTTCCCACATCCAAAACACTTGACCCTTTTGGAAAAGAAATAACCTTAGAAATGGCCAGAGAATGCAAAATGTGTCGCTCCTCAAAATTTTCCATGTCTTTTCTGGACACACAATTGATCTTTTCATTCCATTTTGAAAAAACCTCACGGAAATCCCTGTAGGTATTGAGTTTATCCTCTTTAAGTTCGGGAAAATATTTATTGAGCAAATTCAATCAGATGGAATCTTTGCGGTGTTTCACAAAATCGTAAAGCAATTCTCTTGCTCTGTGAAGTTGGGCCTTAACCGTTCCGAGCGGAGCTTCCAATTCTGTGGCAATTTCATCATAAGATAATTCCTTGAAATAACGCAGTCGAACCAAATGTCTGTATTTTGGTGGCAATTGAGTTACGATCTCCTGCATGATCTCAATTTTCTCACTTCTTATGGCCTCTTCCTGCGGATTTCGGTTGGAGTCCTTAATATTTACGGGTATGAAATCCCCATCCTTGTCTTTCATCGAACCGCTGATGCTGGTGGTTTGAAGTCGCTTTTTTCGTATAAAATCGATACAATTATTGGTGGCTATTCTGAATAACCAGGTGCTAAAGGTATAATCGGGATTAAATTTTTTGAGATTTTTAAATGCCTTTCCAAATGCCTCGATGGTGAGATCTTCAGCATCGTCCACATTCCTGACCATTTTCAATATCATATGATAGACCGATTTTCTATAACGATGAAGCAAATCGGCATAAGCTTTTTGATCACCGGCTTTTGCGGCATCCACAAGCTTAAAGTCTTCAAGCGCTTTTTCAGAAAATTTTCTTTTGTCTATCGCCATTCGATATTGTTTCTCAGTCGGCTTTTTAGTCCGAGCGCCAAATTAATACATATATGAAGTAAATCCAGTACAGGAATAAAAACAATGTTTATTTCCGATCCGCTTTTATCAGCCAAACGCTTAAAAAGGTAAGCATATAACAAATTTCTTATGAGGAATAATGCCAAACAATAGGTCCAATATTCGGGGAAGATCAGAATTGCTATGGCTAGCAAAATATAAAACGGAAGGGTCAGATAATTGAGGATCAGTTCTTTAAGAATATTATTTGGATAGTATTTTCCCGCCATTAAATGTCTTAGTTTCTGGTTAAACCAATCGTGCCAATTGCTTTCGGGTATTGATACGGTTTGTCCATCATTTGTAACACATGTATTGCATTTTTTTTGAGGATTCAGGTTTTGGATCAATAAGTCATCATCCCCGAAAGGAACCATTACTTTTTCACCAAAGCCTCCCTTGCCAAGAAAATAGCTTTTTAGAAACATTTGATTTCTTCCTAAGGACATATAGGCTTTCCCCTTGCTGGCGAAATAAATCATGCTACCTGCAGTCCAGGTTGTGTCGTACTGTATGATTTTGTTTAAAAATCCGGGGTGTTTTTCATAAGGCGATAAGCCAATAACAAATACATCACCTTCTTTAAGTGATTCTCCCATTTCTTTTAACCAAAAATCAGTTTTGGGATAACAATCGGCATCCGTCTGTAAGATCAAATCATATTTTGCTATTTCTATAGCCTTCATTAGGGCATTTTTCTTTGGAGAAATTTCAGGGGGAATATCAGACTGTTTTTGTTCCAGAATAATTAGACCTTGAAAATATTCCTTTTCTTGTTTGAGATAGGCCAGTGAATCGTCGCTGCATCTATCGAGAATAATAATGACTTCCCAATCCCGATTATACTTTTGATTTCTCAGTGCCGGAACAAGTTTCTTAAGATTTTCCAACTCATTTTTGGCTGCTATAATTACTGAGATTGGTTTCCCGGGATTTCTTTTAGAAAAAAAATTAAAAGAATCGATTTGTGAAATCAGCCATAATATCTGAATCAGGGCACATATTGAGGATAAAATGAATAATATTTCAAACATTCGGATTTGAAATAAGCAAAATTTATTATCAGATGAACAGAAAAATTAATTTTGCGCCGAAATGCTCGAATTTAAGATACAGGCCAAAAGCTCCGAAGGACAATCAAGAACCGGTACGATTAGTACGGAACACGGTAAAATACCAACGCCCATTTTCATGCCCGTTGGGACAGCCGGAACAGTAAAAGCCCTTCATCAGAGAGAGCTTTCGCAAGACCTCGATGCCAAAATCATATTAGGAAACACCTATCACCTTTATTTGCGTCCCGGGATGGATGTATTAAAACAAGCAGGTGGGCTTCACAAGTTTATGAATTGGGAGCGGCCACTGTTGACCGACAGCGGCGGTTATCAGGTTTACTCTTTGGCACAATCACGTAAAATTTCAGAAGAAGGCGTTGAATTTCAATCGCATATTGACGGTTCAAAGCATTTATTCACTCCCGAAAACGTTATAGACATTCAAAGGGGAATAGGTGCGGATATAATTATGGCATTTGATGAATGTCCACCCTATCCTTGTGAATACGATTATGCAAAGAATTCCATGCATCTGACCCACCGATGGCTAGATCGTTGTATTAAGGCAATGAACAAAACACAGGGCAAATACGGCTATGAACAAAACCTTTTTCCAATTCTTCAGGGAAGCGTTTATAAGGATTTGCGCTCCGAATCGGCTAAATACATCAGCGAGACAGATCTGCCGGGATGCGCTATTGGGGGATTATCGGTAGGAGAACCACATGAAATGATGTACGAGGTTTGCGACTGGGTAACGGATATCCTTCCAAAAAACAAACCCAGGTATTTGATGGGTGTGGGCACACCGGAAAATTTGCTGGAATGCATAGACCGGGGCATCGATATGTTTGATTGTGTCATGCCAACAAGAAATGCAAGACATGGAATGATATTCACTTCCGAAGGCATCCTCAATATCCGAAATGAGAAATGGAAAAACGATTTCAGCACTTTGGACGAAAATGTGGACCTGTTTATCAATAAAACTTATTCCAAAGCCTATTTAAGACATTTAATCATAGGCAATGAGATACTTGGTGCTCAAATTGCCAGCATACAAAACCTTGGGCTTTATCTTTGGTTGATGAAAGAAGCCCGGCAGCATATAGCCGAAGACAGCTTTTCTTCCTGGAAAAAGGAAATGATTGAAAAATTAAGCCGAAGATTGTAAGGTGAAAAAACTCGATTGGTACATATTTCGAAAACTAGTGGTGGCCTATGTCTTTGTAGTGGTCATCCTATGCCTCGTAATTTGTGTAATCGACTGGAGTGAAAAAAATGATGATTTTGTTCAATCCGATGCCACGCTCAACCAAATCCTTTTCGACTATTTTTTAAACCTGATCCCCTATTGGGCCAGTGTACTGAGTCCCTTAATGGTATTTATCTCTTCCATATTTGTGACAGCCAGATTGGCATCTCATACGGAAATAATCGCCATGTTAAGTGCGGGAGTCAGCTTTAGAAGGATTACCCGGCCCTATTTTCTAGCAGCGATATTAATTGGTTTGGTCAATTTTATAGGTATAGCCTGGTTTATTCCAAAAGCCAATACCACCCGACTTGCTTTTGAATTCAGCTATCTTAAAAATCAGTATTACTACGATGGAAGAAATATCCATATTAAAACATCACCTGACACTTATGTTTATATGGAAAGCTACAATAACCGGCTCGAAGTGGGCTATAAATTTACCATAGAAAAAATTGTTGACAATCAGCTGCTTTCAAAATTGAGTAGTCCGAAAATCAATTGGGATGAAGAGCTGGAAAAGTGGCATTTGAATAGTTATACCATTCACAATTTTGGGCCGGAAGGAGAAGAATACCTTGAAGGCCGATCGCTGGACACCGCTTTGAATTTTTTACCCGATGATTTTGAACGCCAGGAAAGGTTGTACGAGACATTCACGGTCTCAGAACTTACGGATTATATAAGGGAATTGAGGATGCGCGGAGCCGAAAACATAGAACCTTATATTATTGAGAGGTATGAACGTTTTACATACCCGGCGGCCATTGTTATTCTCGCATTAATGGGCCTTATTTCTGCTTCCAGAAAAAACAGAAGAGGTACAGGTGTTCAGATTGCCTTCGGCTTTGTATTGGCATTTGTGTACATTCTATTTGTAATGATGAGTAGAAGTATCGCTCAGGTGGGTGGGTTTTCACCTTTGATGGGAGCCCTGTTCCCGAGTATTGTTTTTGCAATAGTGGCATTACTCATGTATCGCAACGTACCGAAATAATCATGAACAAAGATTATTTCAAACTTCATTTTATCATATTCATATGGGGCTTCACGGCAATACTTGGAAAACTCATAGAAATCCCTTCTATCGAATTGGTATTCTACAGAACCGGAATAGCTGCCATTTTACTGGCCATGTGGTTTATTTTTAAAAAACAGTTATTGCTTTTAAAATTTAGAGATATTCTTCCTTTGCTTTTTACAGGTACCATAATTGCCGCCCACTGGATATTTTTCTTTTTGTCAGCAAGAGTGAGTACGGTTTCGGTTTGTTTGGCCGGTATGGCCACGGTGACACTTTTCACGGCCTTCCTCGAACCACTATTTTTCAAAAGAAGGATATCCTTTCTTGAAATATTTTCAGGTCTTACAGTGATTCTTGGTCTCTATATTATTTTCCGTTTCGAATTTGATCATGCCCTCGGGCTATCGATCGCTCTTCTTTCGGCATTTCTGGCGGCAATTTTCTCAATTTTAAATGCCTTTTACACAAAAAAACACGACCCCTATGCCATTACTTTTTACGAAATGGCCGGCGCTGCATTGAGCATTGCAATCTTTTTTATCCCCTACACTTATTTTGGGATTGCTCCAGATGGAGAACTGCAACTGAATCCAACGCTAATGGACTGGTTTTATCTTTTAATTCTTTCCGGGGTATGTACGGTTTACGCCTTTAGCGTATCAGTAGAAATTATGAAACGCCTCACCCCTTTTACGGTCAATCTTGCTGTAAATATGGAACCCATTTACGGTATACTATTAGCCTTGCTAATTTTTGGGGAATCTGAAAAAATGTCAGGAGAGTTTTATTTAGGTGCTTCTTTGATTATTGTTACCATCATCATCAATCCTGTAATCCGTTATCAACAGAAGAAAGGAAGAATTAGGTTTCCAAAATTTTAATCAATTATGTCCTTCAAATGCCATTCCCGCACCTGAACGATTGCATCCGTCTCGGTATCGTAAATAAAGGCAATTACATTACAGAAATAAGGATCATTCCCATCTTCCAATTGATAGGTGAATGCCTTACTTATACTTGCACCTTCTTCAATACTTTTTCCTGCACTTTCATTTAATAAATCTCCCCAGGTTCCGTTCATCGATCCTCTCAATACATGCATGTGAACATATTCCTCTATGTCTCCAACCGGATAATTGGGGTCTCCTGTGTTCACATAATTTTTTTGCCAATCGATTACACTATCCTCGGTAACATAGACGCTAATATTTAAATCTTCATACACGATTGCATTAAAATGTGAGCTAATGCTTGCAGAAATGGTTTTTGTATTTTCATCGAAAGATAGATTTCCCGTTATCGCAACGAAAGTGTTGGGTTCATCAAGTATATCCTGAATGCTCTGTTCAAAGGTGCCGGGCAATACAAGTTTGCTGCCACTGATTTCTTCTCTGTTTACCAATCCTCTTGGTATTCCGGTAAGGCTTACGCCGAATTCCTGATCGAGGGCATCACCAACTGCAGTCGTGAAATTGGTTGTGAATTTAGGTGCACCGGGAGGGGCCCAATTGGCCAGACTTCCCGCATGAACGGAAATAACCACCAGTTTATCTTTGTATTGATCCTGTGCCTTCAAATCAGCTACAGTTCTCGCACCTCCGGGACAATTACCGCACTTGTGGCCTGTGTATTCTTCAATAAGAATTTTCTTGGCGAAACTCTTTTCCACCGTATCGTTTCCAGTGGTATCCACGGGTCCGGGTATGCCTTCATTTTCAAGTACATTCCCATCAATAACATCACAGGAAAGTGCAAAGAGTAAAACCGAAATAATCAATAAAATATTCTTCATAGTAATAATTCTAAAAGGAGCTTGCCAATGTTAAAGTAACTCCGGTATTTTCAGGTACCGGTCGGCAAATTCCTCCAACACAAAGAAATCCACCTCGCTGACGTCCTCCTCCAAGTTTTATGGAATAGGTATCTTTTCTGTATCCAACAGCACCGGATAAATAAAGATTCCTTCGGTCAGCATTGGGATTACCATAATTGTATTCGCCAAGGGCTGTAATATACCAGTGGGATGTCAGGGTTTGTTCAAATAATCCGGTAAACCAATCTCCAAAATCCTGCTTAGTTGTCAAAACCTGTAATTCTAATCTTGAGGTATATCTTTTGTCATTGACTTTATAGCTGTAAGTTCCTTCCATTATCCCTATCCAGGATTTTACTTTCAAGGCATCTCCGCTTAATGTAGCCGGCTGAAATACATAATTGACAATTTGTCGAATCACCGAACCTGTAAATTTGAATTTTCGACTAAGTTTCCTGCTGATTTCCACATTAATATCCCTGTAAAACACCTCATCTCCTATTTCAAAGAAATCTGAGACATAATCATTTCTGAGACTGTCACCGGTGGGTGTTCTTGGTATGTCATTGACCAATGATGTATTAATGGCAATATTGGTCCCGTATTTTCCTCCAAGAAAAGTCCCTCTTTTAATGTTATAAAAAACATCAGCCTGAATTGCCATTTCCCCCTGGGGTACTGTCGGATAGGAATAGAGTGAGCTCAATCTATAAGTATGCTGCTTTGTAAGCGCTGGTTGGTAATTAATGAACAAATCAAATCCGGTAGCGGCTCTGTCGCTGCGAAAATCCATATTATCCCAGCGTTTCATTCCTATGCTCGCTCCAAAATTATTTCCTGTATATGAAGCGTTGACAAGTAATGCATCACCGCTGCTGTAAGAGTTTTGATTGATGGTCGAGGGGTCATTGACTTTATATGCGTATTCCGCATTGAGGTTAAAGCCTCCCCTGCTTAGATTTATTCTTCCTGCAAAATTGGCAACATTTTCAGGAAGTATTAAGGTAGAATTACGATCTTCCTGATATCTGGAAACAAAGCTTCCACCGATGATAATTCGTGTTTTTGATTCGTTAAAAGATGAAACTATATCATTGATCGAAAATTCACCGTCCAGACCTCTCACCACTCCCGGGCTTTGATCAAAATAAAAACGTTGTCTTCCTATAATACCTTTTAATATAATTCCTGGAATTGGTTTGTAATGCACTCTGATCCCATCGATATTATTATCGAGGCCAAGGTACCATTCCCAATAGGCTCGTAATGTTAAACCATTACCAAATTGTTCGTAAAAATTACCTACAGTAATATCGAGTTGATCGTTAAAATATTGGGCATACCTAAAGGTTATTCCAGTCTGATCATACCTTCTGTCAAAGCCCAAAAGTGCAGGTTCATATGATTCCAGTCGCATACCCGCTTTGAAATTTCCGGCTGTGTAATTAAAATTACCATAGGCATTCATTCCTGCCCCCTGTGGTAATTCCTGTGCATTTATGGCCTTATCTTTCACATAGTATTGTGCATCGAGTAAAAAATCACCGTGCAACTGCCCTCCACTAAGGGCCCCCGAATTAAAATCTGAATTTTGTGCAGATATATTTGAGAAACAGTATACAGACAGGACAGTAAGTAGTAGTAGTCTTTTAATCAAAATGCAAATTTTACGCTAGTTCGAGCTCATTTCAGCTACTTCCAGTACTTTATCGTATAATTCATCTTCATCACCGGGAGCGTATCCATTATGCTGCCATACAATATTGCCGTTTTTATCAAGCAAAAAAGTATGCGGCACATTGTTTACGTTTAAAGCCCTTCTTAAATCAGAATTTGCATCAATATAGATGTCGTATTCCCAGCCTTTCCCTCTGGCCAATGGCCCAACTTTGGCAATGTTTCTGGTGTCGTCGATGGATATGGCGACCAATTTTACATTGGTTTCGTCCTGCCAATCCACATAATAATCTTTGATAGTATTGAGTTCAAGTATACAGGGCTTACACCAGGTTGCCCAAAATGATAAAATTGTTGGTCCTTCGGTATTGTATATTTCAGATGCCGAAACCGAAGTATTTTTCAAATCTTTAATTTCTACATTCGGAACTTTCCAGGACTTCTCCTGAGCAAAGAGAAGTGTTGAAAAAAGGACAAATGAAAGAATTGCTAGTGTTCTAAAAAACATATTATGGAATTTTGGGTAATTCTGTTTATTTTTAAGCTTTGAAACTCTTAAGAGAGGTCGAAAATAAAAAATCTTAAAACATAAGAGAAACCAAAGCGCTAATATGAAATATATTTTTACTTCAGCACTGATTCTTTTCCTATTCATCAATGCCTTTTCACAGAGCCTCAGCGTTGTGAGTCAAAGCTCTGATTCCCTCTCAGGAGATTTCTACACTGAAATGGAAGCAAAAATCACGCTAGAAAATACCGCATCCAATACCAATACCTATGGAGTCGAGCGTTTTGAATTGGATATGGCCACTGGCCACAGTTCATATTTCTGCTGGAGTATTGATTGTTATCCAACGAATGTTTCCCTTTCAACCAGTTTTGTAACACTTGCACAAGGAGAACGCGATTCTACATTTATCGGTTATTTAACACCTTATGACGGCAGTGGCGGAATTGAAGGTACTTCGGTAGTGAAATATGTTTTCTTTAATCAAAATTCAAGCAGCGATACAATAAGCAGAGTTTTTGTCTATACAGCCTATTCTACCGTCGGTATCAAAACGAGGGTATTGGATGAGAATGATTTTTATGCTTATCCAAATCCTACCGTCAATACACTGAATGTTGCCTTCGGTGACATCAAAGGTTTCAATTCGGGAAGAATTATTGTCCGAAATGCTTTGGGTTCTGAATTGATAAATAAGCCAATCAATATCAATAATAATCTGACAAGCATCGATGTTTCTTCGCTTGAAAGAGGGGTTTATCTATATACCGTTCAGTTGGATGGTCAGAAATTTCAGACCAAAAAATTCGCAATCTCAAAATAGTCTCAGGACATTTAGCGTTAGTCAATTGATTTAATTGTCAATTACTTACAAATACGTTAATTTTGCGCCCCGATGAAATTAAGGCACTTTTCATTTTTATTATTTGTCCTGCTATTTGTATTTGCTTCTTGCAGCAAATTTCAAAAAATACAGAAATCGACCAGCATTGTCGAGAAATACGATGCCGCTGTAAAGTATTATAAAGCAGGGGATTATTATCGTGCAGGCTTGCTTTTTGAAGAGCTGATACCACTTATGCGTGGTAAAAAAGAAGCGGAAGATACTGAATTCTACTATGCTTATTGTCAGTATTACCAAAGGCAGTTGTATTTGAGCGCCTATTATTTCAAAAAGTTTTATCAGACTTATCCCAGAAGTGAATTTGCACAGGAAGCACATTATATGCATTGTCGTTCACTATATGAGTCTTCTCCGAGAGATGATTTGGATCAGAGTACCACCAAAGATGCCATGCAGGCCATTCAGTCTTTTCTAAAAAAATATCCTAAATCTGAATTTGCAGATGAAGTTCAGCGTATCTATGGAGGATTGGATAAAAAACTCAATAAAAAGTACTTTGAAAGCGCCAAACTTTATCATAAAATCAGAAAATATAAATCTGCCGTGGTGTCATTGGAGAATTACCGAAAGAAATATCCGGATTCTCAGTACAATGAAGAAGCTCAGTATCTGAGAATTGATGCCCAATATAACTATGCGAAAAAGAGCATCGAATCAAAGAAAAAAGAACGTTTTTATGAAACGATAAGTTTATATCAGGAATTTGTTGATAAATACCCGGCCAGCCAGTATTTGGGTGAGGCGGAAAAAATATACGAAAATTGTTTAAAAGAAATTGAAGATTATAATCAATCATAATTATGGCAAATAATGCATCAATAGTTACAAGAGACGTTGTAGATCTGTGTGACGAGACCAAAAATGTTTACGAATCAATTATTATTCTTACTAAAAGAGCAAGACAGATTGCTGTGAAAGAAAAAGAAGAATTGAGCTCAAAACTCGCCGAGTTCGCTACAACTGTAGACAATTTGGAGGAAATATTTGAAAACAAAGAGCAGATTGAGATTTCCAAGCATTATGAAAAAATGCCCAAGCCTTCAGCGAAATCCATCGAAGAATTTCACGAAGATAAAATTGTTTTCAGACAGCCAAGCAAGGAAGACGGTCAGGATGATCTTTTGATCTAAAAAAGAATGTCTTTAAAAGACAAAAAAATACTAATTGGAGTTACGGGTAGTATTGCTGCTTATAAAGTGGCAATACTTATTCGCTTATTAAAAAAGCAGGGTGCCATTGTTAAGGTCATAATGACCGAGAGTGCCAAAGATTTTATTACTCCGCTTACACTATCCACACTTTCCGAAAATCCGGTACTGAGCAAATATTCGAATCCCGAAACCGGAGAATGGCACAATCATGTTGAAATGGCTCTTTGGGCTGACATTATGTTGATCGCCCCGGCAAGTGCCAATACCATTGCAAAAGCTGCAAATGGCATTTGTGATAATTTGCTTTTAGCAGTTTACCTTTCAGCGCGATGTCCTGTCTACTTTGCACCGGCCATGGATCTCGATATGCTGGCGCATCAAAGCACTCAAAATAATCTTCAGAAATTAATGGGTTATGGCAATTTAATAATTGATTCCACAAGTGGTGTACTTGCCAGCGGACTCGAGGGAAAGGGAAGAATGGAAGAGCCTGAAAATATATTAAAGATTATCAGCGAAGGGCTTAAAAAAAAAAGTGATTTCACAGGCCAGAAAGTCTTAATTACCGCCGGTCCTACACAGGAAGCCATCGATCCGGTTCGCTACATTGGCAATCATTCTTCCGGAAAAATGGGCTATGCCATCGCCAAAGCATTTTGCCTTTCCGGTGCCAAAGTTGAACTCATCAGTGGACCTGTTAACATCGATTATAATCACCCAAATCTAAAGATTTACAAGGTAGACAGCGCTTTGGAAATGGAAAAGACAGCCAAAAAACTATTCCCAAAATGTGACATTTCGGTTTTGGCTGCTGCTGTATCAGATTATCGGCCCAAAACAAAAGCAGAAAATAAGATCAAGAAAAAAAATGGCAAAAATCTGAATATCGAATTAATTGAAAATCCGGATATCGCTTTCGAGTTGGGACAAAAAAAGACAAAAAATCAAAAGTTAATCGGATTTGCACTTGAAACGGAAAACCTCCGGAAAAATGCCAAAGAGAAACTTATCAGGAAAAATTTTGATTTAATAGTCATGAACAAAGCCAATGATAACGACAGTGGTTTTGCTCACGATACCAATAGAATATCTATACTCGACAGATATAATAATTTAACTGAATTTGAGTTGAAGTCTAAAGAGGAGCTCGCCTTCGATATTCTCAAATCAATCAGAAATTTTAAAGGATGAGAATTATTCAAATCATTTTAATTCTATTTTTTATTTCCCTTGGCATTAATCTAAAGGCTCAGGAGCTCAATTGTCGCGTCATTGTGGATGCAAATAGAATTCAGCTGTCAGATAAAACCATTTTTGATGACATGCAACAGGCTATCTGGGAATTCATGAATAATAATGTTTGGACCAACGATATTTATACCACGGAGGAAAGGATAAAATGCAACCTTTTTATCACGATTACCGAAATGCCTGTGCTCAACAGGTTTAAAGCTACAGTTCAAATAACCTCTTCCAGGCCAATATACGGCACCAGCTATGAATCCCTCCTCTTTAATTTTGTCGACAAAGACTGGGATTTTGAATACGCGCAATCGCAGCCCTTACAATTTGCAGAGCAAACATTTAATTCCAACCTCACATCTTTATTAGGCTTCTATGCCTACTGTATTATCGGTTTAGACTACGATTCTTATTCCAGACTGGGCGGGACTGCCTTTTATCAAAAGGCTCAAACGGTAATGCAAAATGCACAACAAGCCTCAAACGCACCTGGTTGGCAACCTTTTGAAGGCAACTTAACGCGATATTGGTTAATTGAAAACCTAATGAACCAGGCTTTTCAAAAATTCCGGGAAGGCGTCTATGTTTATCACCGTCAGGGATTTGACAAACTTGCTAAAGAGCCGGAAGATGCGCGTAAACAAATCGTTGAAAGTCTGAAATTATACGTTGAAACAAGAAAACGAGCCCCCATTTCAGTATTGTACAATAATTATTTCAATGGCAAAACGCCTGAAATCGTAAATGTCTTTCAGGAAGGTGCTCCCCTTCAAAAACAGGAGGTTCACAAAATAATGACCGAGATTGACCCAACACAGGTAGAAGAATACGATAAAATTCTCAAAGGTTAGTCAATGCTTTCTTAATTTTACCCTCCATTTTTTTTGAATTATGCTCAATAGCCTAAGGGTAAAGAATTACATATTAATTAAGGAACTGGAGATAAATCCCGATTCAAGTCTGGTAGTCATTACCGGTGAAACGGGAGCGGGAAAATCCATTATTCTCGGAGCAATTGACCTTTTGATGGGCGCAAGAGCAGACACCAAAACCCTTTTCGATGCAGATAAAAAATGTGTGATTGAGGGGCTGTTCAATATTAAGAACTACCGGCTTCAAAATTTCTTTAAAGAAAACGAATGGGATTATTATGATGAATGCATCATACGCCGTGAAATCAATTCTGCAGGCAGATCCCGGGCATTTGTCAATGACAGTCCTGCCAATTTGAATAAGGTTAAGGAACTCGGTGAGCAATTGCTCGATATCCATTCCCAACACGAGTCTATCCTTGTTAATAATTCAAAATATCAATTAAGCATTATTGATGCCATAGCCGGAAATCAAAAGGAGCTTAATGAATTTAGAAGTGCTTTTCAAAAGTATTCAAAAGTACAATCAGAACTAAATCAACTAAATGCCATCAGGGAAGAAGACGAAAAAGAAAAAGATTATAAATCATTTCTTTTAAAGGAGTTGGATGAAGCATCCTTAGAACAAGATGAAAAGGATAAAATTGAAAATGAACTTCAAATAGCTGAAAATGCTGAACAAATACATTTGCAGCTAGGAAGTTTTCAGCAATTGATGGATTTGTCAGAACCCGGGGCAATGCAAATTTTAAGAGAGGCCATATTGGCGATTCAAAAAATTGCTTCTTATTCCAATGACTATGAAGAATTGTATAAACGCCTTGAAAGTGCGGAGATAGAACTAAAAGATATTCTTGGTGAAAGTCAAAACTTATTGGATCAGGTAGACATCGATGCTGAAAAACTTAATGAGCTCAGGGAAAGAGTTAATTTGATACAAAGACTCGAAGACAAGCATCATGTAAAAGAATTCAATGAGTTATTGGAAATCCAAAAGGCGCTTGAAAATGACTTGGGCAAATCATTAAACCTCGAAACGGAAATTGCCAATCTGGAATCATCGCTGGCCGAAATCAAATCAGATATCGATGAAAAAGCCAAAGTACTTTCCGATTCAAGAAAAAGTGTAAAGGATCAATTGGCCAATGAAATGGTGGCTTTGCTAAATAATTTGGGAATAGAAGAGGCACAAATTCAAATTGATATCACAGAAAAAATTCTTTCCGATGATGGGATCGATCAGGTGAATATACTTTTCTCTGCCAATAAAGGTCAAAAACCGGTGCCATTAAAAGAAGCAGCCTCCGGAGGGGAAATGTCCCGTTTGATGCTGGTGATTAAATATTTAATTGCCGATAAGACTTCTTTACCTACAATTATTTTTGACGAAATCGATACCGGAATTTCCGGCAAAATAGCAATCCAAATGGGTGAGATGTTTAAAAAAATAGCACTTGAACATCAGGTTTTGGCCATCACGCATTTGCCACAAATAGCCGCTAAAGGCAATCGGCATTTTGTTGTCTTTAAAGAAACCGGCGATCAAAAAACATCAACGGAAATACGAGAACTTTCAGGAGAAGAAAGAATTATCGAAATTGCACAAATGATAAGCGGAAAGTCGGATTCGAGTTCCGCTATTGCAAGTGCTAAAGAATTACTAGAACATAAAAAACTATAATGTCACATCAATTATTAAAAGGAAAGAAAGGAATCATTTTCGGTGCTTTGGATGAGAAATCCATTGCGTGGAAAGTCGCATTAAAAGCGCATGAAGAAGGAGCAGAATTTGTCTTGACCAATGCGCCTATCGCTATGCGCATGGGTGAGATCAATAAACTCGCAGAAAAGTGCAATGCACAAATTATTCCAGCAGATGCCACCTCCCTGGAGGATCTGGAAAATCTGATTTCAGAGTCGGTGAAAATATTGGGTGGTAAACTTGATTTTATTTTGCACTCAATTGGAATGAGTCCAAATGTGCGAAAGAACAAATCTTATGGCGATCTCAATTACGACTGGTTTCAGAAAACGCTTGATGTTTCTGCTTTGTCATTTCACAAGGTTATGCAGGTTGCTGAAAAACAAGATGCGCTGAATGAATGGGGCTCAGTGTTAGCGCTGAGTTATATCGCTGCTCAAAAGGTATTTCCGGACTATTCCGATATGGCGCAGGCAAAAGCCCTTCTGGAATCCATTGCCCGAAGCTATGGTTATAGACTTGGAGTAAGTAAAAAAGTAAGAGTCAATACTATTTCCCAATCTCCTACACCAACTACCGCGGGCACAGGAGTTGGAGGTTTTGATATTTTTATTGATTATGCCAAAAGAATGTCACCATTGGGAAATGCTACGGCCGAGGATTGTGCCAATTACTGTGTAATGATGTTTTCAGATTTGACCAGAATGGTTACCATGCAAAACTTGTTTCACGACGGTGGCTTTAGCAGCACAGGTATTTCGGATGCCATTATTGAAAAATGGCAATAATTAATTCTCACTGAATCGTTTCAAAGTATCGGCCCTGTCAAATAATTTTCCTGACAGGGCTTGTTTTATTGATAGCATAAGTATTTTTGAATCCAGACTGAAACTTTGTCTTTCGACATAATCTAAATCCATTTTGAATTTTTCTTCCCAGGATTTTAATTCCGTTTCCTTTAATTGCGCCAGACCAAATATTCCAGGCTTCACATCATGCCTTTCGTTCTGCTTCATCGAATAATAAGGCATATAATCCAGGAGCAATGGCCTTGGCCCTACCCATGACATATTTCCTTTTAAGATATTTAACAACTGCGGTGTTTCATTAAAATGTGTGGTACGGATTAATCTCCGCAAAGCCGAATCGGCCACATGATCTGTATTCAGACTTGCAAATTTGAAAATGGTAAACGTTTCCCCTTTGAACCCCGGTCTTTGCTGGCGGAATATTACCTCGCCATGTTTGAAATAGAGCGCTATCGCAATCGTCAACATTAATGGCGAAATTATAATCAGGACAAGTAATGCTGTAAACTTGTCTAAAAGAGGTTTTAAAAAGCCTGAATATATCTGTCTCAATTATTTAAATTCCTTATAATTTTGTCCAAATTCACGTCATGCTATCATTTCCTAATGCAAAGATAAACCTGGGTCTGCAAATTAAATCTAAAAGAGATGATGGCTATCATGAAATTGAAACTTGTCTTTATCCGATACCTCTAAATGATATTCTCGAAATTGTTCCCTCAAATGAGGATAAACTTATCGTTACCGGAAATGCAATTGACGGCAAACCCGAAGAAAATTTGTGTTACAAAGCTATAAGACTATTGGCAGAGAATTATAAAATTCCGGCTTTGCATGTTCATTTACACAAACTTATCCCTCATGGTGCCGGATTGGGAGGTGGTTCCTCGGATGCAGTACATACGCTTCAGAGCATTAATAAAATTCTGAACCTCAATATTAGCGAAAATGAATTATTGAGTTTATCTTCTTATCTAGGCAGTGATTGTCCTTTCTTTGTGAAAAACAGGCCATCAATCGCGCATGGAAGAGGTGAAAAAATTGAAACTTTAGAATTGAGTCTTAAAGGTGACTACTTGATTCTTGTATTTCCAAAACTATTTATTTCCTCTTCAATTGCTTATTCATTAATAAATCCAAAGACCCCTAGTCAAAAATTGAAAACTGCGCTGAAAGAAAGTAAAACAGAATGGAAAAAATTGCTTCAGAATGATTTTCAAATGGTATTGGAAAAGAAATACTCACAGCTGGCAGGCTTATCACAGGTCATGTATAATCATAATGCCTATTATGCAGCGATGAGCGGAAGTGGTTCTTCTTATTTTGGTTTGTTTAATGAAGATCCGGGAGATGATTTTAAGACCTGGTTCAAAAAGGATTATTTTGTTTTTAAATCGAGATTAAACTCCTAATTTACAATAACTTCTGTAAGATCCTTATTGATTTGCTGCTTGCTTTTTTCAATGATCTCTGTAACCCTTTTGCTAATTTCTGATAAGTTTATACTTTCCGCTCCATAGGTAATCTGAAATTTTATCGCGTTCAGTTTGTCTTCCAGATTGTATAGCTCAAAAATACCTATCGGACCAGTAAGTTTATGGCATATTTCGCGAAAAGATTTAAAATCCTTTTTATTCAAGGCATCAATAATTTGATCTTTGCATTGGTCAATTTCATCGTTCACCTGCTTGATGTATTCTAAATATTCCTCCTTGCCGCCATAAATTTCCAACAGTTTCTGATGCGCAGTCTTACCAGTTCTAGGCTGAAGAATATCATAATTCAAATGAATATTTTTTTCAGGCTCTAAGATGTTTTTTAATTTCTGATATAGTAGGCCAACATTCATCGGTTTGCTAATGTAATCAAGCATTCCGGCTGAATTTATATTTTTTGCAATTTTACTGGAAACATCAGCAGTAATGGCAATAACAGGAGGAACATTGTTTACTGCTTTTCTAAATGCCTTAAGAGTTTTAAAACCATCCATCTCTGGCATTTGAAGATCCATAAGTATTAAGTCAAATTCCTTTGATGCTGCATATTTTAAAGCTTCTTCACCGCTTTTTGCTTCTGTCAGTTCTAAATTTAACCGGTTGCAATAAGCCCTCATCAAATAGCGATTGGAAGCAACATCCTCAACATACATGATTTTATATTTCCCTTTGGGAAATGTTTTTACCACACTATTTTGAGGAGTATTGAATTTTCTTTTCTGTACACTTTTCGCGAAAGCCATAATTACTGAAAACTCCGTGCCCTCTCCTTTTTCACTTTTTAGATTTAACACCCCACCTTGCCGTTCCACAAGTTCTTTTGTAATAGATAATCCCAAACCGGTACCTCCGTATTTTCTGGTTGTTTTGGAATTTATTTGGCTGAATGGGTTAAATACTATTTTTTGCTTGTTTTTTGGAATTCCTATACCGGTGTCTTTCAAATTGAATTCAATAATTTGACGGGCAACATCTTCCTGAATAATTCGAACATTACAGACAATTTTACCCTTATCGGTAAATTTGATTGCATTGGAAATGAGATTATTCAGAATTTGGTTTAATCGCAATGGATCGCCCTTGACATATTCGGAGATATTCCCATCGTAAGAATGCTCAAAAATGAGTCCCTTCTCTTTAATTTGAGGCCCATAGGTTTTGCAAATATTATTGATTACCTCTTCGATATTGAAGGTTGAAATATCAAACTGCAATTGATCTGCCCTGATTTTAGAAAAATCCAGAATATCATTGATCATCAAAAGCAGGTTTTCGCCGCTGTTTTTAAGGATATTCAACATTTCAGCTTTTTCATCTTCGGGCATCGAACTTTCAAGCAAATTTGCTATCCCCAAAATTGCATTCAAAGGCGTTCTTATTTCATGACTGATAATTGAAAGAAATTCCTCACGGGCATTTAGCGCCTTTTCCAATTTCTCTCTTGTTTTTTCAAGATTTTGCTCCTTGGATTTCTGATCGGTTATTTCAAATGTCAGTCCGACAAATTGTTCTATTTCACCTTTAGAATTTCTTTTCATTGGGGTTTTCTTGGAATACATCCAATGTTCGCCTCCATCCTTGTCGTATACCCTGTATTCTAATTCATATAAATCCTTTTTCCCTTTTCTTATATCTTTTAACTGTTTGAAATAGGCTTTAACATCCTCATTATGCATTATTTTTTTAATAAATGCTTTTAAGTTTTTCCCAACGTCTTTTTCGCTGTAACCTAGCTTTTTAAATATCTTATCATTGGTAAATACATATGAAAAATTTGACAAGTCAAATATGAAAATGCTGTCAGGAATGATTTGAATACTTTTATTGATAAATTCAGTGCTTTCCAGAAGTTTAGCTTCATTTTCTTTCTGCTCTGTAATATCGACGGAGTATCCGAGAAGGACCTTGCGTTTATCAACTCTTACAAGTTGTTTGTTTACAAGATAGGTCCGTGATATACTTTTATTTTTTATTTCACGAATTTCCTGGATGTGCTCTCCATCAAAGACCTTTTGATCTTCTTCTGAAAATCGTAAAGCAATTGACTCATCCAGAACTTCCAAATCTTTTTTACCTAATATTTTTTCAGGACTGGCCCCTAATGTTTTCGCCGCTGATTTATTAATGAAAATATATTTTCCATTTAAATCCTTTAGATAAATATCTATAGGAAGACGATCCAGAATTTCCTGTAAGAACAACTTTTGATGTTCGATTTCTTCTTCGGCTTGTTTTTTTTCAGTTACATCCCGGAAGTTCAGGATCATCCTTAAGAGATCACCATTTTCACTAAATATTCGTCTTACAACCCATTGTATCCATCTGAAATTTCCATCCTTTAGTTTGACCCTGTATTCACGTTTTGAGAATTGCCTTTTTTTCTCAAAATCCTGACTTATTTTTTTTTCAATTTCTTTTTTATCTCCCGGATGAAAAATACTTTTGGAATTCACGGCTTCCTGTAATTCTTCAAGGTTATATCCGAGATATTTGAATGCCTGAGGACTAATGTATTCCAACTCATTATTCTCGATAAGCATCAGAACATCCATTGAATTGGCCAGCATTTCCTCGTACTTATTGACCTTGGAGTCTAATTGCAATTGCTCCATTTTAAGAGTCAATACAGGTTGCAGCAATTCAATTTCTGTTTCAAAAGACTCTA
This sequence comes from Hyphobacterium sp. CCMP332, assembly GCA_014323545.1. Lineage (NCBI taxonomy): Bacteria > Pseudomonadati > Pseudomonadota > Alphaproteobacteria > Maricaulales > Maricaulaceae > Hyphobacterium > Hyphobacterium sp. CCMP332. Next base: position 2,688,154 of record CP058647.1, on the reverse strand, counting down.
AATCAAAGTTTTGATCCCAGAAAACCTTTAAATTGACATTTTGAACATTCGCAGAGCTTGTGTTAATATTAAATTCCTTGATTCTTTCAGATTGGTAATTCGGGTAAATTTCAGTGATGTAATTTTTTTCATTACCTATGCTCACTCTTTTCTTAATAATGGATGAATCTTCTTTTAAAAAAAAAGTGAGAAAATATTTCTGATTCAATTCTTCTGTTTTCAGATATACCGCTTTAGCACCCAGCCAAACAAACAGCTTAAAGGTAAAATCTGAGAATTCATTAAAATTTTTTGCTTTGCCAATTTGCTTTAGTAAAACAGCAAGTGTATTTCGATCATCGATCATTTATGCAAATTACGTTTTTTCTATTTCCCTTACTTAATAAAACAAGTGCAAAAAATAAAGATGTCAATAAAGCCTTTAAACTTTATAAATTTGCAGCCTCAAAATGACTCAAATGTCAAACAAAAATTTCAAGCGTCATACAATAACTGCAGCTTTGCCTTATGCCAATGGCCCTATTCACATTGGCCATCTTGCAGGAGTATATATTCCATCAGATATCTATGCGCGATTTCTTCGTCTAAAAAAACGAGATGTGGCTTTTATATGTGGTTCGGATGAACACGGAATGGCCATAACAATGCGCGCCAGAAAAGAAGGACTCAGTCCAAAAATGATAATCGACAGATATCACAATATCATTAAAAAGAGTCTCGACGATCTGGGCATAAGCTTTGACATGTATTCAAGAACATCCTCTCCGGTTCATAATGAAACAGCAGCAGAATTTTTTAAAACGCTCTATGAAAAAGGGGTGTTTGAAGAAACAGAATCTGAGCAGTATTACGACAGTGAAGCCAAACAGTTCCTGGCCGACCGCTATATTAAAGGGATTTGTCCTATTTGTTCCTATTCGGAAGCCTATGGAGATCAATGCGAAAACTGTGGAAGTTCCTTAAACCCCAGAGACTTAAAAAATCCTGTTTCTACTTTAAGCGGAAAAAAACCCGAACTGAAAAAAACGCGTCATTGGTTTCTTCCAATGGATAAGTACGAAAATTGGTTAAAAAAATGGATTTTAGAAGAGCATAAGGAATGGAAATCAAATGTGTATGGGCAGTGCAAGTCATGGTTGGATGGCGGTCTGCAAGCGCGAGCCATGACCAGGGATTTAGATTGGGGTGTTCAGGTACCCCTGGAAGGGGCTGAAGGAAAAGTTCTTTATGTGTGGTTTGATGCTCCGATCGGTTACATTTCTGCCACTCGCGAATGGGCTGAAGCCAACAATAAAAACTGGGAAGATTACTGGAAAGATGAGGAGACCAGATTGATACATTTCATTGGAAAAGACAATATTGTATTTCATTGTATCATTTTCCCTACTATTTTAAAAGCCGAAGGCTCTTATATTCTCCCCGATAATGTACCTGCCAATGAATTTTTGAATCTGGAAGGACAGAAAATTTCAACATCCAGAAATTGGGCGGTATGGCTTCATGAATATCTGGAAGATTTTCCCGGTAAGCAGGATGTATTGAGATATTCTTTAACGGCCAATGCCCCGGAAACTAAAGACAATGATTTTACCTGGAAGGAATTTCAACTAAGAAATAACAGCGAATTAGTTGCTATATATGGCAATTTCATAAATAGAACGCTTGTCTTAACGCATAAATATTTTGATGGTCTTGTCCCAAATGTCGGGGACTTGAATACGGGAGATCAAGAGGTAATCTCAAGGCTAAAAAATTTCCCATCGGAAATTGAAAAATCACTTGAAGAATTTAAATTCAGAGATGCCCTTTCCAAATTGATGGATCTTGCGCGTCTAGGTAATAAATACCTGGCCGATAATGAACCCTGGAAATTGATCAAGACGGATGAGGAAAGGGTAAAAACAATTATCTATCTCTCCCTGCAAATTGCAGCATCATTAAAAATTCTTTCTGCCCCTTTTCTTCCCTTTAGTTCTAACCAACTTGGCGAAATGCTTAATCTAAAGCTCCAAGAATGGGATTCTTCAAAAAAGTTTCCTCTTATTGAATCCGGCAGTTCTATCAACAAAGCTTCACTCCTTTTCGAAAAAATTGAAGATGAGGCCATCGAAAAACAAATCCAAAAACTAGAGCAAACTAAAATGGACAATCAATCTGAAGTAAATATTGAAGCCTCCAAACCTGAGGTGAGTTTTGAAGATTTTACCAAAATGGACATCCGCGTAGCTAAAATTTTGGCTGCTGAAAAAGTAGCGAAAACTAAAAAACTACTTCAAATTAAGGTAGACACGGGGATAGATCAGAGAACCGTAGTTTCGGGCATCGCAGAATATTTTGAACCGGAAAAAATAATCGGAATGGACGTGCTGATTTTGGTCAACCTTGCACCGAGAAAAATTAAAGGCATAGAGTCCCAGGGAATGATTCTGATGGCAGAAAATGACAAAGGTGAGTTATATTTTGTTGCTCCAAAAGGCGAACTAAATCCAGGTTCCCGAATTTCGTGATATGAGTATTTATTTATTACCAATCATTGCAGCCTTAATTGGATGGTTCACCAATTTTCTGGCTATTAAAATGCTCTTTCATCCTAAAAACCCAATAGATCTGGGTTTCTATAAGTTGCAGGGCATTTTTCCGAAAAGGCAAAATGTATTAGCTGAAAGATTGGGAAATGTGGTGGCCAATAACCTCGTCCATTTCGACGATATCAAAAAAAGTTTAGATGATCCCGCAGCAATGGCAACTATCCACAAAACTATAGAAGCACATCTTGAAACATTTTTACAAACAAAGCTCAAGGAAAATTTCCCCATGCTAAGTATGTTCTTAAATGACAACACGATTCAAAAAATCAAAAATGTGCTTACCAATGAGATTGAATCTATTTTACCGATGATCGTAAACAACTACGTCGATAAAATTGAACAAGACCTCAATATTGAAATAATGGTCAGTGAAAAAGTCGCATCATTTTCATCGGAAAAACTGGAGGAGCTTCTCTTTGCAATTCTCAAAAAAGAATTCAGATTTATCGAATTAGTTGGTGCCGTTCTGGGCTTTTTAATTGGTATTGTGCAAATTCTTTTGGTTCAATACCTGTAATCTTAAGCCAACCAGGAACTAAACATCCACAATCTGGCTTCGATAACATTTACCTGATCGCTCATAAGATTCATGGTGCCTTCGTCTTCATTTGAAGTGGCCATTTCAAGAATTTCATTGACCAGTGCCAGTAATTTTTCGCTGTGTTGAACTACATTTTTAACACATTCTGAATCCTTGGAAACATTGGAAGTTTCTTTGACGATGGAATGTTTGAGAAAATCGGAATAGGTATGTAAAGGCTTCCCTTTTAACATTAAGATTCTTTCAGCTACTTCATCTGCAAAAGCTGCAGCTTCATTATACAATTCTTCAAATTTCATGTGCAATTCAAAAAACTGTGGTCCTTTGATATTCCAGTGATAGCCTCTTACGTTTTGGTAATAGAGCATTTCACTTGACAATAAAATGTTTAATTTTTCTACAACGGCCTGCGACTTGTTCATTCCTGTAATTTTAAAAAGTTAAATAAATACTTATTGCTAATCCTATTGAAATTCCAGTTACTACCTGTAACCAGCTTTCATCCCTAACTCTGAGGAGATTAGATAACAACCAAAGAACAAAAAAGTTGATAAATAGGATCAGGAAAAGAGATAAAAAAAGGCCCGTCCAATATCCAAAAACCGGAATAAGCGGATCGTTGATAAAAAGATCGTATTGCAGGAAGTAAATGTATATACCGTGGATAAGACCAAGAATGAAAGCTATAAGATATCGAGAGCTCATATTAGATTTTCTCCGACGAAATTTATCCGGACTCAGACCGAAATTCCATAAGGCAAAAAGCAAGGTGGAGGCAGTAATAATTGCCAACCAAATATTGTTTTCAATCGTAAATATTTTAAATCCCAAAAGCAGGATATTTACCAGGATTCCGGTAGAAAAACTAAAGAGTATGATAAAGCCTTTTTTGAAATCCGTAACTTTGAGTATGGCAAAAAATGCCAAAATCAAAGCAATATGTGGCAGTGCTTCTAAGCTATATAAATAGTTGAAGCCGATTAAAAAAAGGTCATAAAAGTCATTCATATTTGTTTCTTGATTGAATAATCAAATGGGCAATGAAAATAGGGAATTTTTGTAAATTCTATATAAAGCTATTTAATAAAGCTAGATTTTTTAATGAATTATAGAAAGGCATGTATATCGTCGTTTTTGATAATCCTCGCATTAAACAGCTGCACGATATTAAACCCTTACATAAGGACATTAAAAAAAATAGACAAGGGGCAATTTGATCGGGCTTCTTTTCACTTAAGTCAAATAAAAAAAGACAACACACATGGTGCATTGAAGGCATATGTTCATGTCCTCCACTTTAAGAAAGACGGAAGCCCTTTTAGAGAACTCGATTCTGCAATCAAATGGGCACATATTGGAGATTCCGTTTGGATGAAATCAATAAGCTGGGAAAAATCATTTGTCATCCGAAAATCAGAAGATTCTGATCCTTTTAAAACCTTGATTGAGGAAATTGACAGTCTTGGGTTTTTTGAAGCAAAAAAATATGCCAGTGAAAAAACATTTATTGACTACCTGAATAATTTTCCAACTTCAAGATTTTACACCAAAGCCAAAGAGTTGAGGGATTCATGCGCATTTTATAAAGCCAAAAGGGAAAATACCTATTTGGCCTATAAAAATTTTATAGAGAAATACCCCGACTCAAAACAAATTGAAGAGGCCAGAGAAATTTATGAGTTGTTATTATATGAAACGCATACCCGCGATCAACATAAAATCTCCTATGAAAATTTTATAAAAAAATTCCCTCACTCGCCTTATAAGGAAAAAGCCATAGAAAAAGTATTTGAACTCTACACGCTTGATAACAGGACATCTTCATTTGAAAATTTTATAACTGCTTTTCCAAATTCCTTTAAAGTAGATGAAGCCAAACTTTGGATCAGACATAAAAAAGAAAACTATGACAGCATCGAACCCATCTTTTTGTTTCCTCAAAAGGATAAATCGTCCTACTTGTTAATAAATACGCAGGACAGTCTGTTTAAATTAGATATCGACTCAGTTAAAAATCATTTTGCATGTAATCCTTATAGGCAGCCCTATATCATCTATTCAAAATCGGATAAATGGGGATTGGCCAACAGCAGGGGAGAAGGCCGGATTCCGCCTCTTTTTCACGATTTGGAAAAGCTTGAAAATGATATTTACATTTATTCCAACGGATTAAAAAAAGGCCTTGTACATGTTTCGGGTTTTAGAATCTGCAATGCTTTATACGATGGCTTTGAGGTATTGAACGACACATTTATTTCTGTCCAATTGGACGGAAATAAAGCCCTGGCGGCAAAAAACGGAAAACTTCTGTCGGAGATTGCGTACGATCAAATTTTCGATATTGGAAAAGGGCTCTGCGCTTTAAAAAAAGATAAGAAATGGGCCATTGTAAAAGGAAGTGAATTTCTGAATTGGCCCGATATACCAAAATTGAAATTTGTTTATGATACCGTCTACCGCAGCGAATTCGGCAGATTATTTACAGGCACTATAGCCAATACCTTTCTCCTAAATAATGTTTTAGACACACTTATTGATTACAGCTTTAAGCTGGTTTCCGAATCGGAAAATTTTATTCAAACTTTTGATCAAAAGAAATACAAATTATATGACAATGAAATCAACTTGCTTTCCGAAAGCGAAACAGAAATTTATTTTGACCAAAGTGGTTACTCTTTTAAATCGGACTCTCTCTGGAAATGTTTTTTTTATTCAGATACCTTGAGTGTCGATTTATTTGAAAGCTTTAACAGCTATTATAAAAAGTTTTTCATATCAGACAGTGTATATATTTATAATAAGAGAGCCAGATTTCCAATTGTACAATACGATGTTATCAACACTCAGATTTATAAAATAAATGATGTAGACACGTTTTGTTTTGTTGTAGGCAGTGACAATAATTTTGGACTGATAAGCGCGCTTGGTGACACAATTATTCCACTCGAATGGGATGAAATAAAAGTCTTCGATTCCAATGCGATTAGGGTCAGCAAAAAGGCTAAATACGGATTGTACAATTTTGAAGGTAAAGAAATATTAAAACCTGAATTCGATGCCATATCCAACTATTTTGAAGGTGCACTTGCGCTTTATAAGAACAACAGGTTCGGGCTGATTCATCCAGAGAAATCCATCTATATTCCGTGCAGATTTACTTCTTCACTGAAACTCATGGATTTGAAATTCCCATTTTTTACAGTGCAATTAAATGCTGAGTTGAAATTATATAATACAAAAAATAAAGAAATCGCTCAAGCGAAAGATTTGGCAGTCCTTAATGACAGTTTGGTTTTATTTAACCAGGATTTCAGCTGGAAACTCATGAAACTAAATGAAAAAGCAGAATTTGAGCAATTAGGCATTAATGCTTTGAGGTATAGAATTTGGAAGGATGGACTTGGAAACAATCATCTAATCTATGAGACTGTCAACGGATATGGCTTTTACAATACCGTGAAAAATGAAAACATCTATCCGGAATATTTTATGCTCTATCCGCTTATAGGTAGAAGAGGTGAAATTCAAAATTATCTCGCATTCAAGCATTATGAAGAAATAGATCTTTTCCTATTGAAACTATTGGATTCAAATGGATTTGAACTTGATAAAACTTTAATCACTGCAGATCAGGCTGCCAATTTGGGTTGTGGAGAATTATTGGATAAAGAATAAAATTCCATTCAAATAACTTTCGAATTCGTCGGAAAAAAACTAACTTAATCCTCTTACAAAATTTTAATCAAATGTTAGACCAAAATAAAACAAGTCATGATAACCGGAAAACTAAACCAGATCCACAAGGACCATAGAGAATGGATAGCCGAAATTGAACTATTAAAAACCGAGATAACTTTTCTCACCAAACTGGTCCAGAAAAACCCCAATCTCAAAGAGGGTAAATTCCAAAATGATCTCGATCACCATCGAAGGCTGCTGGACAAATTAATGACATCAATTCAATCACATAAAGCTTTTCTTGCGGAGATGGCAATTGAAGATATTCGAACAATGGAAATGCTCGATATTGAAGGTCATAATCGCAATAAGGCCCATTTCAAAAACCTTGATGAAGGATTCAAAAAACTAAGACATGATATACTTCATCTGAGTGGAAAAAACGCTGAAGCCATTCACTAAAATTTGAAATGTTTCGGAAGGTTTTCCAGAATAATTGAGCTCATTTTTTCCAAATCATATTCATGCGACCAATCCCAATCGACACGCGCGGAAGTATCATCGATTGAATCAGGCCAGGAATCAGCAATTTTTTGTCTGAAGTCGGGTTTATAATCAATCTCAAAATCAGGTCGATGCTTTTTAATTTCATAATACAATTCCTCAGGTGTGAAACTCATTGCCGCCAGATTATAACTCGATCGGATTTTCACATTTTCATGATTCGCCGTCATTATTTTTAATATGGAATTAATGGCATCCGGCATAAACATCATGGGCAGTCTGGTATCCTTTTGTAAAAAACATTCAAAGGTTTCTCCTTTTAATGCCCTGTGAAAAATATCCACTGCATAATCAGTAGTTCCTCCGCCCGGTAAACTTTTATAACCTATTAATCCGGGAAAACGCAGACTTCTAACGTCCACATTAAATTTTCTAAAATAGTATTCACACCAACGTTCCCCGGCCAGTTTTGTAATGCCGTAGACCGTATCAGGATTCATTATTGTATTTTGAGGTGTATTGTTTTTTGGTGTATCCGTTCCGAACACGGCTATTGAACTGGGCCAAAAAATTCTCTTTATTATACCATTCCTCGCAAATTCCAAAAGCTCCAGCAAGCTATTCATATTTAAATTCCAGGCAAACATTGGATTGTCTTCACCTTTGGCCGATAAAACAGCTACGAGATGGTAAACATCATCGATATCGTATTTTTTGATCAGATCTAGAACTCGCTTTTCTTTTAATATATCCAGTTTTTCAAAAGGCCCCTCTATTTCGTATTTCTTAAGTTTTTTAAGATCAGCAGCCACCACATTTTCACCTCCGTGCATCTCACGCAATTTTGTGACAAGCTCAGAACCTATTTGGCCGCTGGCCCCTATTACCAGAATTTTTTTCATATTGAAGCAAGCATTTTGATCGTGGCAAATCTATTTAAAAAAAACAATCCCTTTCCATTGCGATTATTAATTTGTATAAATTTGGATTTTTATTTTCATGGATTACGAAAGCTTTCTGATCAGTAAGAAAATTGATAAGGAATCATTTGAAAAAAATGAACCGGAGATGAATGCCTTATGGCAAGAAGAATTTTCTAAAATGCATTCAAAAAGTTTTGAAGCCAGAAAACTATTTCTTATCAATAAAATCAGAAGAAAATATAAACTGGTGAAAAAGGAAGAAGAAAGAGATTCAACCTTAAATAGATCACCAAAACCTATTATTAAACCTAAATTCAAGCGATAATGTACAGTCAATTTAAAGGTGTTTTAGAGGAAGAAATTCAAAAAATTAAAGATGAGGGACTTTTCAAAAAAGAAAGAGTAATCAGCACTCCCCAGGCTGCAGAGATTGAGGCAAATGGTAAAATAGTACTTAACTTCTGCGCCAATAATTATCTCGGGCTTTCCTCTCATCCGGAAGTGGTCAAGGCAGCCAAAGAAAGCATAGACAGCCATGGTTTTGGCCTGTCTTCCGTGCGCTTTATCTGCGGAACACAGGATATCCATAAAGAACTGGAAAAAAAGATATCTGAATTTTTAGGTACTGAAGACACTATCCTTTATGCAGCAGCCTTTGATGCCAACGGAGGTGTTTTTGAACCCCTCTTAGGTCCTGAAGATGCCATTATTTCAGATGCTTTAAATCATGCCTCTATAATTGATGGTGTTCGGCTTTGTAAAGCTCAAAGATTCAGATACGCACATAATGATATGGCAGATCTTGAAAAACAATTAAAAGACGCTTCCTCCTGTAAGCAGAAGATTATTGTAACGGATGGCGTTTTTTCGATGGATGGAACCATTGCTCAATTAGATAAAATTTGTGATCTCGCCGAAAAATACGAGGCAATGGTATTAACGGACGAATGCCATTCCACCGGTTTTATGGGAAAAACAGGAAGAGGCGTTCACGAATTCAGAAATTGTATGGATCGTGTCGATATCATTACAGGAACTTTGGGTAAAGCCTTGGGCGGTGCCTCTGGTGGATTTACTTCGGGGAAAAAAGAGATTATTGAGATTTTAAGACAAAGATCAAGACCCTATTTATTCTCAAACACCCTAGCACCTTCCATCGTAGGTGCGTCTATACGCGTATTTGACATACTTTCAGCAAGTACGGCATTGAGGGATAAACTGGAAGAAAATACAAAATATTTTAGATCGAAAATGGAGGCTGCAGGATTTGACTTGAAACCCGGAGAGCATCCGATTGTCCCCATCATGTTGTACGATGCCCCATTGTCACAAAAATTTGCAGAAAAATTACTGGACAAAGGGATTTACGTCATTGGATTTTTCTATCCAGTAGTGCCAAAAGGCCAGGCCAGAATCAGGGTTCAAATTTCAGCTGGCCATGAAAGAATACATCTCGATACAGCCATAAATGCATTTATTGAAATTGGTAAAGAATTAAATGTGATTAAATAAATATGAGATTAATAATTTTTTTACTGACCTTTCTGAGTATAGCAGCTTGTTCAAAGGAAAAAGAGACTGAAATGAGTATTAGGGACAAACATGTTCTTAAAATCGACAGTTTTGAATCTGAAATCAGAACGAGCATTGAATCCGCTGAAAACCCAAGCATTCAGTTAGCGCTGGGTGCGGTAAAAGAATATGAGATTTTCACCTATAAATTCCCGGATGATTCACTGACACCTTCTTATTTATTTAAATCAGCTCAGATATTTGATGGAATGGTAAATGACAAAGCCAAAGCAGCGAGATTGTATCAAAGGATTTATGATGAATACCCAAAGTATAAAAATCGCGCAATGATGTTGTTTTATCAGGGCAATGCTCTACACGACATGGGCGACACCCTTAATGCCATCAATCAATTAAAGCTATTCATCGCAAAATACCCGGATCATGAATTTCGGGATGATGCCGAAAATCTTATAAAATTTATTCAAATGGATGAAGAAGAGCTTGAAAAGTTCTTCAAATGATCAGATCTCTTTGCTTTGAGAGGGGTTTTCTTCCGATGATGAAGTGCTGTTGTCTTCTGTAAACAATGGCACTTCTTTTCCACCTTCCTCATCTTCTTTTTCTTCTTCCTCTTCCTCTTCAAACAGATATCTGTTCAATCGATATCGAATGTCAGTAGGAGAAAGGTTTGAATATATTTTGCCATTTCTTGCAATAGAAAATTGACCCGTCTCTTCGGAAACCACCAATACTAATGTATCTGTATTTTCCGACATACCAAGAGCAGCCCTGTGTCTTAAACCCATAGATGCAGGTAAGGAATCATTTTCAGAAACCGGCAAAACACATCTGGCAGCCTTAATGCGATTTTTATAAACAATTACGGCACCGTCGTGGAGTGGGCTGTACTTATTGAATATGGAAATCAAAAGCCGTTTTGAAAGAACAGAATCGAGTATATCCCCCGATTCAGCATAAAATTTTAGTTCTGAGTTTTTGCTGAATACAATAAGTGAACCTGTATTTGAACCACCCATAGTTTTTACAGCTTCAATGATTGGGGTAATGTTAAAATAGCGCATTTGTGCCCTTTTGTTCCAGGGCCAGACAAAGAGAAAGTTTTCATTATTGAAGATGGTAGTTTTCCCAACCAGGAGAAGAAATTTTCGAATTTCCTGTTGGAATAATATAATCGCCGCCAATACGCCCACCCCGGTAAACTGGCCTAGTATAGAACTCAGAAGCTCCATTTTTGCCGCTTTTACAATCAGGTATAACAAAACAATTGAAAGAAGACCAATGAAAATTTTTACTGCTACAGAACCGCGTAGCAGTTTATACAACTGATAGAGCAATAGGCTCACCAAAAATATGTCGATAAAATCGACCAGAGTAAAATTTAAAAATCCTATTTTAATAAATGCTATCACTATTGTATTTAAGATATAATTTTATAGTTTCATTTGCCTCTTTAACGTCATGAACTCGCAATAAATTCGCTCCCTGTGCTAATGCAAGCATATTTAATGCCGTAGTTCCATTCAGCGCTTCATCGGCTTCAATACCCAAACTTTTAAAAATCATTGATTTCCTTGAAATCCCCACCAAAAGAGGCCTTTCAAACAAATCAAAAGCTCTCAATTGCCTTAAAAGATAAAAATTCTGATCGATATTTTTGGCAAATCCAAATCCGGGATCTATGATAATATCGTGGATTCCCAGAGAGGTTAATCGCTGAATTTTTCCTTTAAAATACTCAATCATTTCCAAAATCATGTCCTCATATTTATTTAAATCTTTCATTGTTTGAGGATTTCCTTTCATGTGCATCAGGATATAGGGAATTTTTAAATCGGATAAGGTCGGAAACATATTCTCATCCAATGAGCCACCGGATACATCATTGCATATATCAGCACCACAATCATAAGCCGCTTTTAATACTTCCGATCTATAGGTATCTATTGAAACGATCGCTTCGGGAAATTTACTTTTAACAGCATTTACTGCGAAAACTGCGTTTGTTATTTCGCTTTCCAGTGAAATTTCTTCTGCACCCGGCCTGGTAGATTGAGCGCCGATATCAAGAATATCTGCCCCTTCTGAAAACATTTTTTCAGCTTTCTTCAAAAGTGCTTTTTCAGTTTTTACTCTGCTTTCCACAAAAAAAGAGTCATCGTTAACATTAAGAATTCCCATAATTCTGGGTTTGTCAAAAAGCATGATCTTTCCTCGGGTATTAATACTGTAATTCATAGCTTTTGACTTACTTTGTGACTCAATTTAAACAGAGGATATTTTGAAAAAAGATACCGCCGGTGAATATACTGAGGTAATTAAATCGTGCAAAGCCTTGTTTGAAAAAAAGACAAGAGATTATGGCACTTCTTGGAGAATTCTCCGCTTACCTTCACTCACCGACCAGATTTTTATTAAGGCGCAAAGAATTAGATCGATAGAGACCAAAGGCGAACAAAAAGTTGCAGATAATATTTATGAAGAATTTGTGGGCATTATTAATTATTGCATAATAGCCCTGATCCAGATTTCCATGCATGAAAACGAAACGCTTGATTTAAGCGTTGAAGAAGTGTTGGAAAATTTTGATAAAGAGTCAACGCAAACAAAATCGCTTCTCGAGAATAAAAATCATGATTATGATGAAGCCTGGCGGGAAATGCGGGTTAGTTCTTTTACAGATATAATTTTGATGAAGTTATTGCGCATTAAACAAATTGAAGATCAAAAAGGCAAAACCCTTGTTTCTGAAGGTGTGGATGCCAATTATAGGGATATAATTAATTATTCTGTTTTTGCACTTATTAAATTAAATTACCTACATAAATGAAGTGGATTACAAGCATATTCAGAGTTTTTGTTGGGACGTTATTCATTTTTTCAGGGCTTATTAAAATCAATGACCCTGTTGGGTTCTCGATAAAATTATCAGAATACTTTGAAGTATTCTCGAACGATTTTGCAGGGATATTCCATTATTTTATCCCTTTCTCACTAACAATAGCGGTTATTGTTTGTCTCTTTGAAATTGTATTGGGAATAAATTTATTGACCAAACACGGGGCCAAAATCACAATCAATTTGACCCTTTTGCTTATCGTATTTTTTACCTTTTTGACTTTTTATTCTGCTTATTTTAATAAAGTCACAGATTGTGGCTGTTTTGGCGATGCCATACCTCTTAATCCGTGGCAAAGTTTTATTAAGGATATTGTTCTTTTGATAATGATACTTTGGTTGTATTTCAGGAAGAATGAGCTTGAACCCAATCTACCAGAGAGAACACGCAATGCATTTTTTGCGATTTCTCTGGTTATTAGTTTTTTTCTTGCTGTCATTGCCATAAGACATTTACCCTTTTTGGACTTCAGAGCCTATAAAGTGGGAACCAATATTGAAAAAGCAATGCAGCCCTCCGAGCCGTTGAAATACAAATACATCATGGAAAAGGATGGTGAGCAAGTTGAGATGATGGAATACCCCAGTGACCCTTCGTTTAAATATGTTGATATGGTTCTTGTTAATCCGGAAGCTCAGCCCAAGATTACCGACTACAGCATTTGGAATGATGAAGGCGATTATACCGAAGAGACTTTTCGCGGAAGAAAAATGATGATCATCATCAGCGATATCAATAAAACAAAGACTAAAAATTATAAAAAACTTAAAGACCTGGCACCTGAATTGCCAAATCTGAATATTCAAACAATGATCATTACCTCTTCGGATGGTCAGGAGGTAAAAAATACATTTACAGAACTTGGTCTGCCGGATATACCTGTATACTACGGCGATGCGACTGTACTAAAAACAATGATCCGGTCCAACCCTGGTTTGATATTGATCGAAGAGGGCACCATTTTAGAAAAATGGCATTTCAGGGATACCCCTTCTAAAAATAAATTGGCCAAAGTCATTGGTTAATATTTCTGATAAGAAAATACTGAGCTTATGGGGGATGCCCGGAGCCGGTAAAACCTATTGGGGCCGTAAATTATCAGAAGTCCTATCATTGGATTTCATTGATCTTGATGAATTTGTTGAAAAAGAATCCGGTCTGAGAATTTTTGAAATGATAAATCAAAATGGCGAAACCTATTTCAGATCAAAAGAAGAAAAGGCACTCAATCATTTACTAAATCACAATAAGAGAATTATTCTTTCTTTGGGTGGCGGAACACCCTGTAGCAAAAGCAATTTTAAGCTGTTAAAAGAAAAAAGTTTTAGTATTTGGATAAATACCAAAATCGATACTATTGTTAAAAATCTGGGAAATAAAATTTTCGAAAGACCACTAATTGACTCTAAAAAAGACCTGAAAAGACAATTGGAAATCTTGCTTGAAAAAAGAAAAGAACATTATAAAAGGGCTGATCGCATAGTAGATCAACCCTCTGATATTCATTCCATATTAAAAGTTATACCCGATTCTTTTAAAAATACAATCCGCCGGTAATTGCCAATGTGGTCAGGTTTTTTTTGAATTCCGCTGCCGGTGCATAGCCATTTTGTAAATTGTACAATGTATACCCTTCATTCCACCATTCGTGAATCAAGGCTACATCCCAAAAATAATCCTGTAAACGCATGCCCAATCCACCACTTATTCTTTGACGCGACTGATCGACAAGATTAATATTTTCTTTGAATGGATCACCTAAATTGGCATAGCCACCTCTGAATCTAAAATCATCAACACGGTATTCGGCTCCCACTCTAAAATTAAAGGTGCGATCGTAAATATTCTGTATGCTTCTGTTATCGGCACTTTCATCGCCTCCCAAACTTTCAAAACTTACGCGAGACCTGCTGTAATCGAGGTATTCTACATCGGCAGTTATGAAGCCATTCTTGCTCGCAAATATGGCTGCACCGAAGTTTACCTTCATGGGCGTACGCAAACGATAATTAAAGAAACCATTGGGCAGGCTTGAACTTTCATTATTCAAATAGAAATTGTTGTCAGGATTATTCGGATCTTCATAAAATAAGAAATTATTGAATTGAGCTGATAAATCTGCATCAAAATCCTCCTCTAAGGCATAATAAGTCGGGGTTTCAAAGTTGAGTCCAAAACGGAACAAATCAACTGGACGGTAGATAAAACCCAGTCCCAGATTGAATCCTGTTCCATCAATTTCCAGTCTATCGTTTAAAGTGGTACTTCGAAGTGCATCTGTCCCTTGATCGAGTGCCCTTTCATTGTAAGTTCTTTCAATTAAATAATTCACCGAGGCTATACCCAATTTCGTCCCAAAATAGAATTGATCTTTAAAGTTCCCTCCGTATGAAACGGTCCATTCATTTTGATTTCCGGTAGTTCTAATCAATTCTCTCTGGCGCATTGGTTCGAATGCATAAAAACGTTCATATATATTGCAATCGGCAGGGTCATTACAGGCATTGATATCAATATCAAATAGAAATGCATCATAAGCCATTCCAATGGGATTTGCTGGAATTTGTTCTCCGTTATTTTCCCTATATAAATCTGAAGTATAAATTCCCTGAGCGCTTTCCAGATAATAATCCACTATTGAACTTTGATAGTTTTCCCCAACGAGTTCAATCTCTTCATTAAAATCGTTTCTCTTGCTAAATGAAAAAGCCAAAGAACCGCCTCTGAAATCCCCTTTTTCGATATCTGATTTTGTCAGGTCTATGGATATTCCTATTTGACCCACCGAAAACTTATCGTTAAAAGTCACGTTATCCTGTCCTTGAAAACTCGCAGTGTTATCACGGAATGAAATCTGTGGAGTAATGCTTAAAACAGATCGATTGTAAAATCCAAGGCCAGCAGGATTGATAATTACTGACGATAAATCTCCACCCAATGCAACACCTGAACCGGCCAAACCTTGTAATCTGGCTGTTCCGCCCCTATCAGTAGAACTAAATCTGAGTGCATCCTGATAATAGCCTATGGAATTTGGATCAACCTGTGCCTGCAGCTCTAAAAACAGGCACAGCATTGGTATTATTAATTTTAAGCTTAATTTTTTCATGACCTTAAATTTTATTTAACCTCTCAATTATCTTCTCGATCTTCCACCACTGGATCTGCTTCCTCCACCACTTGATCTTGAAGGAGAACTGCTCCTTGATGGAGAACTAAAACTCCTGGAAGGTGAACTCGATCTCGATGGTGAACTAAAGCTTCGTGAAGGTGAGCTCGACCTAGACGGTGAGCTATAGCTTCTTGAAGGGCTTGAGCTTCTTGATCTTGAAGGAGTACTATATGACCTTGAAGGCGTACTGCTTCTCGATGGACTGCTGTAAGACCTGCTCGGAGTACTCGACCTTGACGGAGTGCTTCTTCTGTACTCTCTATTAGGTGTATTACTCCTTGAAGGCTTGCTATAAGTCCTTGAAGGGGTGTTGCCCGATCTTGTAGGCGCCTCATAAGATCTTGATGATTCGCTACTTCTCGAAGGCGTTCCATAATTTCTGCCGGAATTACCGGAAGACCTTGAAGGAACGGTCCTTGTATTTGAACCTGTTTCAGCTCTTTGATAGGTATTACTCCTGTTAGAGTTACTATACCTTTGCTGTCGAGGATCTCTGCTTACATCAGAGCCACTTCTTGTTGGGAATGACCTGGTCTCAGATTCAACCGTAGATCTTGTTGGACTGCTTGAAGTTCGCACTGAAGGTGTAGAAGTTCTATACCTTTCTTGTGCTCTTTGAGATCTGCTGTCCACTGCATTTTCGTTACGGGAAGCTGTTCCATAGTTTCTCGAAGTACTTCCTCTGCTCACATCTTTATAACGTTCAGGAGTGGCCGCAGCTCTTGAAACTTCACCACGAGTTGCAGTTGAACCCGAATTTCTTGTGGCTCTTTCCACGGTATTGGAAGTAGCAGCAGAAGACCTGGTATATCTGGAAATTCTTTTATTGCTTTGGTCTGCACCGACTACCGTTCCGGTTTTACCAGAATTACCCAATCTGGTTGTTCTCGTTACACTACCTGATTGAACTACGTTTGTACTTCGGTTGGCATAACGAGGCCCGTAAAAGCTGTTGTTATTTATTCCAACATTATTATTGATGATAACTCCACCGCCGCCCCATGCACCGCAACCGGGATAACAATTCCAACATCCGCCGCCCCAGCCATAATAGCCATTTCTCCAGCCCCAGTTATTCCAACCCCAGCTATTCCATCCCCAGCCAGGTCCCCAGAATGGATCGTAAAGTCCCCAACTGTTCCAACCCCAGCCAAAGCCAACATTCCATCCAGACCAGGAATTCCAACCAAATCCCCAACCCCAGTTGACAGGTCTCCATGGATAATAACCCCAGTTTAATCCGGTATTGACAGCAAAACCGGGATTGGTATACCAGGGATCAGATAAATAAGTAGGTCCGTAGTAATTATTTACAGTACCTCCCCTATTCGTATTATCAGAACTGACATAATCATAAGTTTCATCGCTGTAATAGCCATCATTACCGGCAAGGTTTTGAGTTCCATTGTCTATGGCATATGAATTGGATGTTTCCTCAGCTTTGTCTTTATAATATTTTACTAGATCCGAATCGACATCTCTTGCCGTTCCGTCGTAGTTATCTGAATATTTACTTGAATTTCCACTGTAATCCTGATATTGATTAAGCGGTTTGCTCTCTGCATCGGCATATTTTACCTTCATTCTATCATTTGCAGAGAAATACATATCATCATATTCTTGGGCAAATGATGTCTGACCGTAAAGGATCACCATTGAAATTAAAAGGATGAGTTTGTTCAGAAAATTTTTCATAATTGACATCATTTTACACTTATAACACAATTCTTATTAAGTAAAAGTTTTATCCGAGCTATCACTTATCTTTGCCGCAAAACTTATACACAATAAAAGTAGCAAATAGCATACCAAACGAAATATTTTTCCTAAATGGCCAAAGCATTACCGAGTAGAAAAGAGAATTACTCCCTGTGGTACAATGAGTTAGTAAAGAAAGCCGATCTCGCAGAAAATTCTGATGTGAGGGGCTGCATGGTGATAAAACCCTATGGATACAGCATCTGGGAAAAGATGCAAAGAGGCCTGGACGACATGTTTAAAGCAACCGGACATGTCAATGCCTATTTTCCTCTCTTTATCCCAAAATCCTATATGAGCCGTGAAGCCGATCACGTGGAAGGTTTTGCAAAAGAATGTGCAATAGTTACCCATTATCGATTAAAAACGTCTGAAGATGGAAAGGGTGTGATTCCCGATCCTGAGGCAAAACTTGAAGAAGAATTAATAGTAAGACCGACATCTGAAACAGTCATCTGGAGCACTTATAGAAAATGGATACAATCCTATAGAGATTTGCCCTTATTGGTCAATCAATGGGCTAATGTAGTGCGTTGGGAAATGAGAACAAGATTGTTTTTAAGAACAACTGAATTTTTATGGCAAGAGGGGCATACGGCCCATGCCACATCAAAAGAAGCCGTTGAAGAAGCCGAAAGAATGCTCAATGTATATACTCAATTTGCAGAGGAAACCATGGCATTGCCAGTAATTCAGGGTATAAAATCAGAATCGGAAAAATTTGCCGGTGCCATTGATACGTATTGTATTGAAGCGCTTATGCAGGATGGAAAAGCACTTCAGGCAGGCACCTCACATTATCTGGGTCAAAATTTTGCAAAAGCTTTTGATGTAAAATTTGCGACCAAAGAAGGAAAAGAAGAGCTCGTTTGGGGAACATCCTGGGGTGTTACTACGCGTTTAATCGGCGCTTTGATTATGGCGCATTCTGATGACGACGGATTGGTGTTACCACCAAAACTCGCCCCTATCCAGGTGGTTTGTGTCCCTATTTACAGAAATGAAGAAGATCTTGAAAAAATTAAAGAAGTGGTTTCAAAACTGGAAAAAGAATTTCTTAGTAAAGGAATTTCTTTCAAATTTGATGACAGAGACACGGAAAGACCGGGATGGAAGTTTGCAGAATACGAATTAAAAGGTGTGCCTGTACGAATTGCTCTCGGCCCGAGAGATTTGGAAAAGAATCAGGCAGAAGTGGCCAGAAGGGATACCAAAGAGAAAATGTTTATTTCGCTCGACCAATTGAGTGATGATGTGGTAAAACTACTGGAAGAGATACAAAACAATATTTATAAAAGAGCTTTGGATTTTAGAAAGCAAAATACGCATGAGGTTGAAACTTATGATGAACTAAAAGAGGTTCTCAATACAAAGGGAGGATTTGTTCTGGCCCATTGGGATGGAACGGCCGAAACGGAGGATAAAATAAAAAATGATACCAAGGCAAGCTTGAGATGTATTCCATTGGATTCCAATGGCAAAGAGGGAAAATGTGTAGTCACAGGCAAAACTTCCAAACAAAAAGTTATTTTCGCCAAAGCATATTAAAATGGATTGGGCAGCAGTAATCGGATTAATACTAATTGGAATATCGCTATTGATAGTAGAATTGATTTTCATACCCGGCACAACCATTTTTGGTATTGTTGGTTTTGCCTGTCTTCTTTTTGGAATATATATGGGTTATGAGAATTTCGGTACAAGTACCGGAACTATAATCTTAATCTCCACATTGCTTGTCAGTATTGTCTTTGTAGTCTTTTCATTGCGATCTAAATCCTGGGATAAATTTGCCTTAAAATCCAGTTCTGAAAGCAGGTTCAATGAAGAGCAAAAAATTAATCTCGAAGTGGGACAGGAAGGTGTTTCAATTTCATATCTTAGACCTTCGGGTAAGGCGGAATTTGGAGAGCTTGAATATGAAGTCTTTGCCCACGATGAATTCATTACAAGTGGAACAAGGATTGTAATTGAGAAAATTGACAACAGAAAAATATTTGTAAAACCTAAAACATAAAATAAATGGGTACCGGTCTATTTACTATTTTCATGCTCATAGGAGCCATAATACTCCTATTTATATTTCTTTATTTCGTCCCGATAAATTTGTGGATCACCGCCATATTTTCCGGGGTGAGGATTGGTTTGCTGGAGCTGGTGTTTATGCGAATCAGAAAAGTGCCACCATCAATTATCGTCAATTCGATGATTACATCTACAAAGGCGGGTATTAAAGTGACCGATACCGAGGACTCTCCAAAAAGGGATTTAAAGGCCTCCGATCTTGAAACCCATTATCTCGCCGGAGGAAATGTGCCCAATGTCATCAGAGCCTTGATATCAGCGGATAAGGCCAATATCAATTTAACCTTCAAACAGTGTACGGCTATAGACCTGGCCGGTAGAGACGTGTTTGAAGCTGTGCAAATATCGGTTAATCCAAAAGTGATCACTACGCCTAAAGTTGCAGCGGTTGCTGCCGATGGAATTCAACTCATTGCCATTGCAAGGGTTACCGTTAGAGCAAACATTCAGCAATTGGTGGGTGGTGCAGGAGAAGATACCATTTTGGCCAGAGTGGGTGAAGGCATTGTGACTTCCATAGGTTCAGCAGCATCGCATAAAGAGGTGTTGGAAAACCCGGATAAGATTTCAAAACTCGTATTGCAAAGAGGTTTAGATGCAGGCACTGCTTTTGAAATACTTTCTATAGATATTGCTGATGTAGATGTAGGAGAAAATATCGGAGCAAAACTTCAAATTGATCAGGCAAGTGCCGATTTAAAAGTAGCTGAAGCTAAGGCCGAAGAAAGAAGGGCCATGGCTGTGGCACAGGAACAGGAAATGAAAGCCAAAAGTCAGGAGATGCGTGCTAAAGTGATCGATGCGGAATCTGAGATTCCTAAAGCACTTTCAGAAGCATTCCGTCAGGGAAATCTTGGTGTGATGGACTATTACAAACTCAGAAATATTGAATCCGATACGGATATGAGAGAGTCTATCGCTAATTCCGGCAAGAAACAATCCGGAAAAAAGAAGGACGACGATAAATAAATTAAGAATTTAGAATTAAGAATTAAGAATGGCTCATGTGGAAATGCAGGAGCCATTTTTATAATTAATAATTAAAAATGAAGAATTTAGTATTCATATCCTTGGTGATCTGCCAGTTTATTATCCTTTGTTTTATTTCAATTGATTCATATGCTCAGAAAGAGGAATTGGAAGCACATTTGGTATTAAAAAATGATCCTGATACTCTTGATATGGTACTAAAGGTTGGTAGAAGGAGTAGATATAAAAACCTTATTCGAGACTTAGATGTGCTTGGAAAAAATATTGATTTTACTGGAATAGATGGTAAGGATTTTCAGATCCATATAAGTGAAATTGAATACCTTGATTTTATTGATTTACAAGGAATTAAACGTGTTTTTGTAGATGAACCTCTGGTAGGATTACCAAATGTTGCTGATAATTTGATTGAAGTTGTTCATAAGGGTTCATTGAATTTTTACAGAAGTTATCGCGCGAATATGCCAGATTTATATGTTTCAGGAGTTTACATTAAAGGTGATGACTATACAGGTCTTTTATCCGAAGATACTAACACCGCCACTTTTTTAGGACCACTTCCGTATAGGTTAAAGGGTATTGATTATTTCCAATTTATTGATTATCCAATTGAGTATATCAACTTATCAGATGATTACGGTAAGAAAAAGCTCGCCGAAATGACTAAAGATCATTTTGGACTTTATCCTCGATTAATGGAGATGACGACATATGAAGAGCTATTAGAAATTTTAAAGCTTTATGATAGCAGCCCGGAAAAAGTTAAAGAACGTACTGAAAAATTATCTCAGAAAAACAGAAGCAATATTCTGGATCGTTTAAGCTCCATGCCCATTGACAGTATCAGTACAAAAAAAGTTTACAATTCTGATGGCCTAAAAATTGGTGATTATATTAAATACATAGGACCCGGACCGGATAGAATTGGGATTGTGAGAAAAATTACCTCGTCAAGGACTGTTTTAGTAGAATGTGATTTGAAAACAGATCCTAAAGAATTTCAGGTTAGAATTTCTGATGTAGAATTGATTATAGAATAAAAAAATGGTGGTCGCATAATGCGACCTCCAATTCGTAAATCGTAATTGAAAATTCCTAATTCTTATTGGCCAATTGTCCGCAGGCAGCATCAATATCTTTTCCTCTGCTTCGTCTTACATTCACAATCAATCCTCTCTCTTTAAGAAAATTGGCGAAAATATCCAGTTTATCCTCTGTGGTATTGGTGAATTCGGCCTCTGAAATAGGATTGTATTCGATGATGTTGATCTTGCTGGGTATGTTCTTCGCAAAATCGTAAAGTTCTTTGGCATCGAGAATGCTGTCATTGAATTTATTGAAAACGATGTATTCAAAGGTGATTTTATTGCCTGTTTTCTCATAGAAATACAAGAGCGCTTTTTTTAGTACTGCCAGATTATTGCTCTCATTAATGGGCATTATTTCCGCTCTTTTTTTATCATTTGCGGCATGAAGCGAAAGTGCAAGATTAAATTTTACATGGTCATCTGCCAGTTTTTCAATCATTTTGGCTATTCCAGCGGTCGATACTGTTATTCTTTTGGGAGACATGTTTAAACCGTCTTCATTGCACAACCTGTCGATTCCTTCCAATACATTTTTGTAATTTAAAAGCGGCTCTCCCATGCCCATGAATACAATATTGCTCAATGGCATATTGAAATGCTCCATCGCCTGCTTATTGACCAAAACCACCTGATCGTAAATTTCTCCGGCATCGAGATTCCGTTTTCTTTCCATATAACCTGTAGCGCAAAACTTGCAACTCAGAGAACAACCAATTTGGGAAGAAATACAGGCGGTCATCCTTGTGTCAGTGGGAATAAGCACACTTTCCACCATATTTCCGTCGGCTAGTTTTATCCCTGATTTGATGGTACCATCATTGCTAAATTGCTCCTGTTCCAACTTTGCGGGCGAAATGAAATACTCCTGATTCAACTTGTCCCTGAAATCCTTTGAAAGATTGGTCATCTCATCAAATGAAGTTGCGGACTTTTGCCAAAGCCATTCATAGATTTGATTAGCCCTGAATGGTTTCTGGCCGGCCGCGGCAAGCTTCTCCCTCAAATCTGCCAGGCTAATTTTTCTTATATCTGTTTTCTTATCGGAAATGACCATTTTGCAAAGATACTTTCTAATTCGAGGAATTCGAAAACCAATTTCAAGCCAGAACAGTTCTGTTCATAGAATGCAAAAATTTAAATTTTAAAAAAATGGCATATTACTTTAATAAAACACTACCCGGAAAATCTTTTGATGAGGCTATTGAATTGGTTATCAGTGAATTAAAAACAGCCGGTTTCGGGGTATTAACCGAAATCGATGTCAAAGAAACCCTTAAAAAGAAGATCGACGTAGACTTTAAAAATTATAAGATTTTGGGAGCATGCAATCCACATTTTGCTCACAAAGTATTAACATCTGAAGATAAAATTGGAGTTTTCTTGCCATGCAATGTAATCGTAGAAGAACATGAAGATGGAAATGTAGAGGTCAGTGCTGTAGATCCTATAGCTTCAATGCAATCAGTTAAAAATGACAAATTAGGACCAATAGCTTCAGAGGTTCGCGAATCTCTGAAACAGGTCATTGAAAACCTGAATTGATCAGCTCTCACTTTTTATACCTGTTTTATTCCAAAATTTAATAGGTATCGGCTTGACTTTATTTACTTCATAGTCAAAACCGAGGATTGCGGTTTTTATCATTGCAATAGCAAGATTTGCTTTGCTGAATTTATAAATAAGGTCAAATCCCATTTTAGAATGTGAACCAATTCCGATGCTGATTTCAATCTCATCACCAAAATAGCCCTGTCCTTTAAACTGAAGCGCAGCATCGGCCATTATTGTTCCCAAGCCTTCAATATTCAATTCGGTATATCCGAGTTGATTAAAAAATCGCATTCTGGCTTCATGTGCAAAACGTAAAAAGGCGTCGTTGCTCAGGTGGTTTCCATAGTTTAGGTCTGAAACTCTGACTTTGATAGAAGTTTCAAAGATGTAATTTTCAGGTTCCACAATTTTCAGTCTATCCATATTCTTTTGGGAATTTTATATTTGGCTTTGATTTGTAAATATGCTCATGAAGGAAAGCATTGTCAAAAATATCAATAAAGTCCATCGCAAACTCGCCAATTATGTGGCCTCTTTTGCCAGCTCCCTGGTCATTCTAATTTGTATTGATGTCCTCATGCGATACCTCTTTAATGTTTCATTCATCGCTATCACTGAGCTGGAATGGTACTTTTTTTCCATACTTTTCCTCCTGGGTCTGTCCTATACCTTTAAAAGTGACCGGCATGTTCGCGTTGATGTATTCTACAACGGTTTTAGTGAGAAAAAGAAAGGTCTGGTCAATAAAGTCGGAATAGTTTTATTCCTTATTCCATTTTGCCTGCTCGTCATTTATTTTTCCGGAAAATATACCTACAATTCATGGCTTATCATGGAGGGCTCTCCTGAAGCCAATGGCCTGCCCTGGCGATTCTTAATCAAATCACTGATTCCTTTTGGTTATACGCTTTTGTTATTTCAGGCCATTCTGTTTCTGTTCACAAAAGTTGATTCAGAATAATGGAATATCTAGCGATAATCATGTTTTTGGTGGCATTTGGTTTATTGCTTTACGGTTTTCCGGTGGCTTTCACTCTTGGTGGTACAGCTTTGTTTTTTGGCTTTTTCTCCTTAGGCCCTGACTTCTTTTATGCGCTTCCACTACGGATTTTTGGTACAATGAATAATTACGTGCTTATCGCTGCACCGCTGTTTATCTATATGGGAATAATGCTGGAAAAGTCTGGACTGGCCGCTACCTTATTGGAAACCATGGCCTTATTATTCGGAAGGCTTCGCGGAGGTTTGGCAATTTCCGTAGTGCTTGTGGGTGCCATGCTAGCTGCAAGTACGGGAATAGTTGGAGCCACAGTGGTCACAATGGGATTAATTTCACTCCCTACCATGCTAAAACGCGGATATCATCCCGCATTGGCTACAGGTACGGTTGCGGCTTCAGGTACGCTGGGACAAATTATTCCACCTTCCGTCGTACTTGTGCTTTTGGGAAGCGTATTAAATGTATCTGTTGGTGAATTATTTAAAGAAGCATTGATTCCGGGCTTAGTTCTGGTTGCCCTTTATCTTTTATATATCGCATTCATTAGCAGGCTCAAGCCTGATTGGGCACCTGTTATCCCACATAAAGAAATAAGAGAATTCAGGGATGAATTGACCTTCAAATCCATTTTAATGGCATTTGTGCTGCCTTTTGCCTTGGTCGCCACGGTATTGGGTACAATTTTCGCCGGTATAGCTTCTCCTACCGAAGCAGCGGCGGTGGGCGGAATGGGCGCCATTTTACTGACGGCTTTTAAGGGCAAATTAAATCGTAAAATTATAGCAGAAGTCAATATGGAAACCATGAAAATCACATCGATGGTTTTTATGATATTTATGGGAGCCACAGCATTTTCATTGGTTTTCAGAGGCCTGGGAGGTGATCATTTTTTATCTGAAATCGTGAGTGCTTCAAACCTCAATCCTCTTATGTTTCTGATCATGGTGATGCTTATTGTCTTTTTGGCCGGTTTTTTTATTGATTTCATTGAAATCATTTTTATTATCGTTCCTGTAGTTTTGCCCATTTTTAAATTGATGGGTTTTGATCTGGTGTGGATTGGAATTCTGCTCGCTATCAATTTGCAGACCTCTTTTCTCACGCCTCCTTTCGGTTTTGCCTTATTTTATCTCAAGG
Organism: Hyphobacterium sp. CCMP332; assembly: GCA_014323545.1. Classification (NCBI taxonomy): domain Bacteria; kingdom Pseudomonadati; phylum Pseudomonadota; class Alphaproteobacteria; order Maricaulales; family Maricaulaceae; genus Hyphobacterium; species Hyphobacterium sp. CCMP332. Next base: position 2,662,707 of record CP058647.1, on the reverse strand, counting down.
GTGTCGCTCCTTCAGAACTCAAAAGCAGAGAAATTTATAAAGGAGCTATTCCTTTTGTTGTAATTCAAATGACTTTTCTGATAGTATTAATACTGATGAGCCATTAAAAAACCGGGAATCAGCCAATTGCCAAAACCCGGTTCAATTATTTTTTCCAGAAAAATTAGGCCGCTTTATCCATATTGGCGTCTACCATGGCAGGTACCACTTTTTCCTTTTTCTTCATCTTAATGATTCCCAAGGCTGCGAAAAGCCTGATAAATACATAAGTTGGATCGATTTCATGCCATCTGATTCCTCCAAAATTGGCGCGATCACCAAATCGGTGATGATTATTGTGATAGCTTTCTCCCATCATTAAAATATCCAATGGCAGTAAATTTTTTGAGGTATCACTTACTTTAAAATTGATATAGCCATATTTATGAGCAAACCAATTGATTATTGCACCGTGAATTGGTGAAAGTAAAAACTGAATAGGTAATAATAACCACAACCACCAAACATCAGCAAAGATGTAGTATACATAAACATACAAGCTACCCCACATAATTCTTGACACCCATGATCTGGCAAATTTGTCAAATAAAGGCCATTTGGGTGTGTTTTTGGTGAAACGTTCTTCGACTTCCATTTCTCCGTTTCCTATGGCGGAATAAATCGTTTTGGTCTTCCACATCATTTTGAAAATCGACTCATCGTATTTTGGAGAATGAGGATCGTTTTCTGTGTCGGCATATGCATGGTGCATTCTATGCATAACCCCATACCCATAGGCGCTTAGGTAATTAGAGCCCTGGAAAATCCAGGTTAATACAAAGAATACTTTCTCCCATGCTTTCGACATGGTAAACATTTGATGAGATGCATATCTGTGAAGAAAAAAGGTTTGGAAAAACAAAGATCCGTACCAATGCAATAAAAAGAAGGGGATTATTACTTCCATGAAATAGTCGTTTTAGTCTTTAATATATAAGACAATGTCAAATGGATTTTGTGACAAAAATATTACTTTTTTTTGTTAAAGGTCTCAGAAGTGAAGTCTGAGATCAGCTGAGCGATGTGTCCTTTGCGGCTGGCATTCTTAATACTCTCAAGCAAATGCATTTGTGAAAATGACTTTGGAATGCTTTTAAAATCAGTATTATTCAATTTTGATTTGGCTCTTGAAACAATTTTTCTGCAATTCTCCGCTTTCCGGTCAAATATCAATTGAAGATCTTCATATTCTACATTAAACCCTTCTCTAAGCACATAAATAGCCTGCTCAATCGGTTCAAGTTTTCGATGAATGTACCTCCATGCTTCATTTAACTGATTTTCAAGATCAAAATGATTTAAATCTTCTTCCACATCCCGGTCTTCCAAAGTATCATGCACAGCGTCGATATGGAGATTTTGACGGTCTTTTCTCGATTTTATAATGTTAAGACAAATATTGGTGACCATTCTCACCAGGTAGGCCTTTACATTCTCAATTTTACTGGTGTCAATGGTGAACCATTTGACAAAAGCATCGTGCACAGCATCTTCAGCATCAGCCATGGAGCCCAGCATATTATAGGCTATGGATTTTAAACTGTTTTGATAAATCGATATGTCTTGAACTGTTGCCAATTTTCTCAATTGAATCCGCAAAGTTAATGATATATTTGATTGATTACTCCGGGTTTGAAATAATCTAACCAAGAAAGTGTTCTATTGGTTCTCTTTCCTGCATATTAAAATGTGGATTTACTTTTCGAACAGCCAAGGGTAAATAGTTTCTAAATTTTATCAACTACTACCTTATAAGTTGGATCTTCAATCACGTTGACATCAATTATCTTATCCGCATTTTTAAGTAGTTTTCTGCAATCAGAACTCAAATGTTTCAAATGAACAGTTTTACCCAGTTTTTCATAGCGCTCGGTAATTTTATTCAATGCTTCAATCGCCGACATATCAACAACTCTGCTTTCCGCAAAGTCAATGATTACCTCTTCCGGGTCATTTAGCACATCAAATTTTTCATTAAATGCCGTAACAGATCCAAAAAATAGCGGTCCGTAAATTTCATAACGCTTTATGCCCTTTTCATCGATGGTTTTTCTCGCCCTTATCCTTTTGGCATTGTCCCATGCAAATACCAATGCTGAGATAATTACGCCAATGATTACTGCCAGAGCAAGGTTGTGAAGAAATACGGTAACAAGGGTAACCATCACCATGACGAAAATATCCGATTTTGGCATTTTATTGAACGTCCTCAAACTCGCCCATTCAAATGTTCCAATCGCGACCATGATCATTAAACCGGTTAATGCAGCCATGGGCACTTTTTCAATCAAACCGGAGCCAAACATCACAAAAATCAATAGCATTACCGAGGCTACAATTCCCGAAAGCCTGGCTCTGGCGCCATTGGATACATTTATCAGACTCTGACCGATCATCGCGCAACCTCCCATGCCTGAAAACAATCCGGATAAGACATTAGCTGCACCTTGTGCTACGGCTTCTTTATTACCACTTCCACGGGTTTCTGTTATTTCATCGACGATATTCAAAGTCAACAAACTTTCGATTAAGCCCACGCCTGCAACAATTGCCGCAAATGGGAAAATAATTCCAAGAGTTTCCAGATTCCATGGAATATTTGGAATATGAAATGGAGGAAAGCCGCCTTGTATAGAGGCAATATCACCAACCGTTTTTGTAGGAATATCAAAGAATGCCACAAGACCGAAAACTGTCAATATGGCCATCAATGATGCCGGAACTGCTTTTGTCAGTTTTGGCAAGCCGTAAATAATCGCCATTGTAAGCAATACCAATCCCAACAATATGTACATGGCTGAACCGCTGAGGATATTGCCCGAAGCATCTTTGAATTGATCCAATTGTGACATAAATATCACTATGGCCAAACCGTTGACAAAACCAAAAATAACCGGGTGTGGCACCAGGCGAATCAGTTTACCCAATCGGAGAAATCCCGCTGTCAATTGTATAAGCCCGGCCAAAACCACGGTCGCAAATACATACTCTACGCCATAATCTTTGGCCAAAACAACTATTACAACGGCCACGGCACCTGTAGCACCGGATATCATACCGGGTCTTCCACCAAATACAGAAGTTACCAAACCCATTACAAATGCAGCATAAAGGCCTGTCAAAGGGCTTAATCCTGCAATCATTGCAAAGGCGACGGCCTCCGGCACTAAAGCCAGTGCCACCGTAAGACCGGATAATACTTCTGTTTTATAATCTACACTTTGTTTAAAGTCAAAGAGATTAAGGATCTTCTTCATTCAAAAAAATTATATGCTCTTAAGTGGCTTTTTTAAAATAGCGCGCGAAGGTAAGATGATGAAATTAGAAAATCGAATAGTTTTAGAATATTTAATAACTTTAATAAGTATATCCTACCCCTAAAAAAAACAGGACGATGAAGATTTTTAGAAATATTCTTTCACTTGTAGTCGGCTGGCTGGCCGGCAGTATTGTAAACATGGGCCTGATTCAATTGGGCCATAATATTTTCCCTATAGAGGGAATTGATATCAACGATATGGATGCCCTGGCTTCGGTAATGCCGAATCTTGAAATGAAGTTTTTTATTTTTCCATTTCTGGCTCACGCCATCGGCACATTGGTCGGTGCGGCTGTGGCCTATCTGATTGCAGCATCTCACAAAATGAAATTTGTTTACTCCGTAGGTGGATTGTTTCTTTTGGGAGGAATACTGGCAGGAATAATGCTCAACAGTCCTACATGGTACAATGCCATCGATTTTATTTTTGCCTATATTCCAATGGCATGGCTTGGAGGAAAAATCGCTGAGAAAATTCAGAGTTAGTTCTGTACATTGAAAAAATATACAACAGCTAAGGATTATTTCAATGAGCAAACCGGCGATGCCAAAATGGCCTTGTTGAAGATTAAAAATATAATCATGAGATGTGCTCCGCTGGCGAGTGAAAGCATCAATTATAATATCCCGGCCTATACTCTAATGAAAAAAGGGAATCGAAATCATCAAATTATGATTGCAGGATATAAAAAACACATTGGTTTTTACCCACATCCCGATGTAATTGCTCATTTTGAATCAGAACTCAATAAATATGAAAAGGGCAAAGGTTCAGTGCAATTTCCATTAACGGAAGCTCTGCCGGAAGATTTGATTGAAAAAATGATTAGATATAAAATGCAAATAATTCGCCAATGAAACTGAAAAGCAATCCGCTGGTTGATCAGACCATTATTAAATATCCAAAAAAAGCACAGGATAAGCTGGATGAAATCAGGACTTTGATATTAAGCACCGCCGAAGAAATCGAGGAAATTGCTGTTCTTGAAGAAACCTTAAAATGGGGAGAACCCAGCTATTTAAGCAAAATCGGAAGCACGCTAAGAATGGACTGGAAAGCCAAAAATCCGGAGCGGGTGGCAATATATTTCAAATGCACCTCTAAGCTCGTTCCCACATTTAGGTCAATTTTTGGCGATACACTACAATACGAGAATAACCGCGCCATTTTATTGGATTTGGAAGAGGAGCTTCCAATTGAGAAACTGAAAACCTGTATATCCATGGCCTTGCGTTATCACAAAATAAAAAATCTTGAATTATTAGGCTATCAAAACAATTGAATGAAACACAAACTCACACATTTTGCCATCCATACCGATGATATTCAGCGGGCCAAGTCCTTTTACAAAGCGGTGTTTGATTGGGGCTTTAAGAGCTATGGTCCGGAAGATTTTCTTCAAATAAAAACAGGAGATTCAGAAAATGATGAGCTGATTGGTGCATTGCAATCGAGAAAATACTCAGCAATTAAGGAAAATATCAATGGGCTTGAAGGCACAATTGGTGTAGAAAATATCGATGAAATAATCGAAAAAGTTGATTCCAATGGCGGTAAAATAGTCCTGCCTAAAACCTCCATTCCCTATGTTGGCTGGATATGCAAATTTCTGGATACTGAAGGGAATTTACTTTGTGCCATGCAGTATGATGCAAATGCACAATAATTTCAATTTACTTTTTAATATTATTCGGCTTTACTAATCAGAATAGAAAAACCTGTCTCAAGATTTAAGCCACTCCAGTCGGTAGTAAATTTGCTGGTACGGGTTTTTCCATATTCATAATTCAATTTTACAAAATAGTCAACCTGATCTATTCCTCTGAATAAATAACCTATTCCAACTAAAAATCCGGGAGATGCATTCTCGAGCGCTCTGGAATTGTCCTTATAATTGTTGTAAATCAAGGCTGAACTAAGGGTTAGAAAAGATTTTTTGGAAATTTTCTCCACTCTGGATAATCCAAATGCAATTCTATTTCGATTTAAAGCATAAGAAGAATCACTAATATTTCCATTTGGAATACCGAGGCTATCCAGCTCTTCTAGTTCAAAATCTGTTTGCATTCCATATTGACCATATTTTAGAAAACCAAAGAAATCACTCCCAGTATCGCCGAGTTCAAAACCTACATTCCATTGAAAAGCATTGCGGGCATTGTATGTTGATTTTAAATAGGAGTCGTTTATTTTATGTAAACCAAAATCAGCGGAGATATTCAAAAATCCGTAACTGTATTGTGGTTTTTGCGCCAGAAGTTGATTTTCCTGGGCCTTTGCTGTGCTAAAAAGCAAAACCGGAAATAAAAGAATCAGTATTTTTTTAAAAAAATAATCCATGTTTTAAATATAGATTATTCTTGAAATTTCAACCTAATCCTCCAGGGCATTAAATAAAAATGTATTTTTCAGAAGCAACCAGAAGAGAAAAAAACACAAGGCCCAGATCAGATAGGCCATGTAATAATCCATGGTGTCTTTATATCGGGTTTCTTTAATTTCCGCTTTTTCGTATTTATCAATGGTTAAAAAAATCTCTTCCAAAGCATCATTGTTGGAAGCACGGAAAAATTTTCCCGAACCGATATAGGCAATTTGCCTTAATACGGATTCGTCCAGAGAGCTTTCCACATATTGGGTTCTTCCAAAGAAATCTTTACCATAAGGCACTTTCCCTTCTTTTCCCACACCGATGGTATAAATTTTAATGCCATAAGCAGCAGCCAACTCAGCAGCCGTAACCGGATCTATATTGCCCACATTACTTTCGCCATCACTCAACAATATCATCACTTTTGATTTTGTATCCGATTCTCTCATTCGATTGACCGCAACCCCAAGAGCTGAACCAATGGCTGTACCGCTTTTTTGTATCATTTTTAAATGAATATCATCGATATTACTGTAAAGCAGCTCATAATCAGTTGTTAGCGGTGCAAGTGAATAAGCCTCGCCTGAGAAAACAACAAGGCCAATTCTATCCTGAAAACGGCCTTCTATGAATTCCCTTGCCACGTTCTTGGCAGCTTCCAGTCGGTTGGGACGAAAATCCTGAAGGTCCATGGATTCGGAGATATCCAGAACCAGCATGATATCAATTCCCTCGGTCCATTGTTCTACGCTTTCATTGGTTTTTTGAGGACGGGCAAGAGCAATTATAATCAAAGCGATAAATAGACTAAAAATCACATCCGGAATAAATCTCAAGAGACTTATGGCTTGCCATTTTATATCCTTTTTTGGCAATGCTATTTCCAGTTTTTGTCTCAGGCGAATAAAAAACAACCACCTCAAAAAAAATAAGAGTGGAATGATCAGCAATGCATAAAAGAATTCCGGATTGGCCCAGCTAAAAGATTTTAATACCTCGGGCTTAAACCAAAAAAGAGAAAACCAGGCCCAATAATCGTTTAAAAGATCAGGCATTCATCACCTCCTTTTTTACCAGTTCAAATCGATCTTCGGCAAAATGCTTTAACACGATCAGTCGATCTGTTAATTTGTCTTCTTCAAATCCTCCGTAAACAAATGCATCCAAATGTTTAAGACTTTCAAGAAGCTCATCGTTTTGAATGTGTTTGCGAAAGTCTTTGGTGGAATAGGTATTGTAAGGTTTCTTTTCAAGACCGCTCAGGTAGTTTTTCCATTTGGCATTGGCCTTTTCAATGTTTTCTTTCACCGCATTGCTCCGGCTCTCAGTAATTGCCAAATCAAATTCGCTAATAAATTTTCTGTGATTTTTACTGATCCAATACAATTTCCAACGACTTCTAATTTTCTTTCCAAATAAAATGGCAACCAGGAAAAGGATGACAAGGATTGCCCCTGCGATTATTAAAAAGAGCTTTTTATTGAAAATATCCGGGATAAATCTCAAAAGCGCATTCTCTTTTAAGTCCAGCTCCTTTGGCAAGGTTTCTATGTACTCTTTGAGCATGACCGAATCAGAATTTGACATCATTTCGATGGTGTCACCGCGATGAAGTCTGAATACCGGAAGAGCCAATCCCTGAACTGAATCCAATTCAAAACTCATTAGTTCATAAATGACAGAGTCGATAACCAAAGAGTCTTTAACGATAGTTTTAAAGGCGGTCTTAGAATAAAATTCAAATAGTCCAAAATCCGAACTGGAATCGGGAAAAAAAATCTGCCATTCACCCGGGTACTCAATGCTCAAAGAGAAGCGCATGGGGTATCCTATTTTAAGCGTATCGTCCAGAAATATCGCTTTAGGTTGATATTTTCCGGCAAATAAGGTTTCGCTGGAAATTAATGTGAGAAAAATGAAAAAGAGTAAAACACGCTTGATCATCATGCCTTTTTCTTCATTCTGTTTCTGACCTTAAATAATTTTATTAGTTGTCCCACATACTCCTGACCTGTATCAAGCTGTAGATAATTTGCCTGATAACGCCTGCATAAATGCATTATTTTCTCTTTATTTTCATGAAAATAATTGGCCGTGTTTTTCCCAAATCCCGAAGATGAACTATTGACCCATAGTGTTTTACCACTTTCCTTATCATACAAAGGAACAATACCAAGATTGGGAATTTGACTTTCTCTTTTATCCGAAAGATGAATTACAACCAAATCGTGAAGTTTCGCCAATGCCCTCAGGTTCTTTTCATAATCCTCGTCTATAAAGTCCGAAATTAAAATAATTACCGATCTTCTTTTGATCATATTCATGGCGAAAGAAAGCATGCCTGTAATATCTGTTTCTCTGGATTGCGCCTTATTCTTAAAAATTCGATTGATTATGTGATAGGCATGCGACATGCCTTTGCCCGGTGGTATGTATATCTCTTTTTGATCGCTATAAGCCAATACTCCAACCTGGCTGGATTCTCTCACAGCGGAAAGTGAGAGCACGCCACAAATTTCCTTTGCTACGTCAATTTTTTGATGGCCGCTGGTACCTATTTCCTGAGATGCCGACACATCCAAAAGAAAAAACACGGTTTGTTCCTTCTCTTCCTTGTAAGTTTTAATGAAGGTTCCATGCCCTTTGGCCGATACGTTCCAGTCAATACTTCTTACATCATCGCCGTATTGGTATTCTCTTACATCGTCAAATTCCAGACCAGAACCCTTAAACACAGAATGGAAATCACCCTGCATATGGGAATTAATCGCCTTTCTTATGCGAATGTCATACTGTCTTAATTTCTTAATGATCTCCTTCATATTCAAAAAAAAGAGTAGAGAACGCGAAAAAAACAAAAGGCCTGAGAAAACTCAAGCCTTTCTTACTTTAAAGTATATTTTATTTAATTCTGAGCAGCATCTTTTGGCAGAACATTTGATTTTAACATCACTCTGGAAACCGGTTCACTGGCATTGGAGTGAATGGTTATAACTTTATTTTGCTGTCCCATTTTTCCAGAACTGTTAAAGGTCGCTTTAATCTCGCTTTCCGCTCCCGGAGGAATTGGAGTTTTTGGCCACTCGGGTACAGTACAACCACATGTGGTTTGAACATTTGAAATCAACAAAGGTACTGAGCCCTCATTTTTAAATTTAAAAACATGGGTCACCTTATCTCCCTGAGTAATATCACCAAAATCATAGGCCTCTTCTGCAAATGCCAATACGGGCACACCCTTTTCAGCTTTGGGTTCAGCTTCCATCTCAAGTTTCTGAGCTTTTGCCAATTGAAATACTGTTAATATTAATGCTAATGCGAATACTTTCTTCATAACTGGTAATTTGTCAAATGTTAAACTGTGTTTTCTTTTTTAAAGTTTCACGAATTGAACTTCAATATTATTAATTTTTTAATTCTTCTTTTTCATTTCCTCCGGCAATATTGATGCCATTGTCGATGTGGCATGTGCAATAAGTTTTCTTATGCCCTTATTCTCAATATAAATTTCTGCTTCACAGAAGTTTAATTTTTTTCCGCTTTTTAAAACCCTGCCCAAAGCAAAAGCTTTTACACCTATACCCGGGGCGAAATAGGACACTTTCAATTCTGCAGTGACCACATGAAAATCTTCGGGTACAAGACTGAAGGCAGCAAATCCCATCACAATATCCGACATGGTGCTGACAACACCACCGTGAAGAAAACCGTTTTGCTGATGATGTTTTTGCTCAATGTTCAATTCGCCTTTTATTTCGCCTTCATTTATTTCGGTAATTTCGAAGTCCACAAGACGCATAAAATGCTGTCCTTTTAATTTTTCCTTAATTAATTCTCTAAATGCGGGGTTTCTGGTTTTATATTTAAATTCTGAAATAGACATAAGCTTGAAATTGGACGATAAATTTGCGGCAAAATTATCAAAGACCTTTGGAAAAAAGCTAAGAATAAGAATTTGTGGGATTCTTATTGAAGAAGACCGTATACTTCTGGTCAAACACAAAGGTTTGGGTAAAAACGGATTTCTTTGGTCGCCGCCCGGGGGCGAACCACAGTTTTTGGAAAGTATGGAAGAAGCATTGAAAAGGGAATTTTTCGAAGAAACAGGTCTTTTAGTTAATGTAAGGGAGTTTTTATTTGTCAACGAGCACCTTCAATCACCTCTTCACGCTATAGAATTATTTTTTAAAGTTGAACGCAAAGGGGGAAAACTTGTACGAGGAAAAGAACCGGAAACCGATGAAATCAATATTATTTCCAACATTGATTTTTTAGATACAAAAAGAATTAGAGAAATTGGAATTGAAAATATGCATTCCCTCTTTTCAGAAATCCAGTCATTATCCGAAATTTATAGATTAAAAGGATTGATAAATAAAGCTAAATAGAAGATTCCTTCGTTTTAATTTCAATGCTAATTCTTTATTATTGCAATCCAAACTAACAGTCAAATGAAGTTAATTCAGATCATTTCAGCAGTATTTTTTGTAATCGCGGTAGCCCTCGGATTTTTATTGTACAAAAATATTGAAGGTCCTATTACTGAAAGAAAGCAGGTCAAAAGAGCTGAAGCTCGTAAGATTGATAAATTGAAAATGCTCAGAGAGGTTCAGAAGTCATATCTCAATGTACATGGAAAATACGCAGGTCACTGGGATTCTTTGATCACTTTTGTGCAAGAAGACACCTATTATACCATCGAAAAATCTGAAGAAATATTTGTGCGTCAATACAGTGGAGATTCTATTGTTGTCAATGTAGATACCATAGATGCTATTGCTGTAAAAGACCTATTATTTCCCGAAAGCGAATTTCCGAATTTTAATGCTGAAACCCTGCCCTTTATTCCGGGTAACAATAAAAAATTCAAAATATATGCTGATAAAATTGAGAAGAACAACGTGATGGTTGATGTTTTTGAAATCACCGATGTAGAGCCCATCAGCATGTTGAGCGAATTGCGAAGTAAAGGAGATCCTTTGAGAGTAGGTTCAAGAAGCGAAGTGACCACCAGCGGTAACTGGGAATAAATTTGAAAGACACCATTCAAAAAAACCATAGATCAACCCAACGCATAAAAGACGAAAAATTCAATGTTGAAGATATCGGCTCTTATGACCTTGTACTGTACCTGAGTTCCAAACATTTTAAATGCTCTGCTGCCAGTGAAAAACTCGGACGCTGTGTATTTTTTGAAAGTTTTGATTTTACCAAAACACTCGATCAGGATGCCATTCTTAATCAATTAAATTTAATTTTCGAAGAACATCATGTACTTCAGGCAGGCTTCTGGAATTCAGTGCGATGTGTTCTTTCTGAAGAATTTTTTACTCTGGTTCCAAAAGATCTATTCATTGAAAAGAAAGCTTCAAAATTATTGGCATTAAATTTTAGTGAATTTGATGCCCGTTCCAAAGATACCGGCTTTTTTAAACCCAATAGCGGGCCGGCCATAAGTGTATTTTCAATCCCAAAAAAGATAAATACTTTTCTTAAAAAATTCTATCCCAAGATAAAGATCCAGTATTTACACGAACTGACATCAACTCTTGAAGGTATAATCTCATGGGGCGCGGGCAGACCGAAAGTTGAGTTTTCCGCCTACTTACACAATCAGAATATTACCATAGTTTGTACCGATAAAGGTAAAATTAGGTTTTTCAATACCTTTAAATACGACAGTCCCGAAGATGCCATTTATTATCTCTTATCCGTCATGCAGGATTTTGACATAAAGGCTTCTCAAGCTTCGCTTAGTTTCTATGGCGATGTGGTTAAGGATTCTGCTATAATAAAAAGCGCTCAAAAATATATTAAAGAAGTACACTTAGGCGAAAGGCCAAAACTCTTTTATTTCAACTATGAATTCGATGAAATTCCATCGCAATGGCATTTTGAAACCTTTTGCGCTTATCTTTGTAAATAGCTATGCCCCAAAAGATTGCTTTATTTCCGGGATCATTTGACCCATTTACAAGCGGACATCAGGATATCGTTAATCGCGGCTTATTGTTATTTGACAAAATCGTAATCGCTCTCGGAAAAAACAGCAATAAAAAAAGATTTTTTGACATTGATTTTATGCAGGAGAAGATCAAAGAGGCTTTTCCCGGTGAATCGCGTGTTGAAATTAAACCCTTTGAAGGGCTGACCGCAGAATTTGCCAAAAAAGAAGGCGCCAAATTTATCCTGAGAGGCTTGAGAAATACCACGGACTTTGAGTATGAGAATAGCATTGCTAATATCAACAAACATCTTGCAGAAGGCCTGGAAACTGTTTTCTTAATCACTTCACCTGAACTGGCGGCCATTAGCTCTACTGTGATTAGAGAAGTATATAAAAATGGCGGTGATATCAACGAATTTATCCCCTATCAACTGTAGACTTGTCGATTTTTAAATAATTTAAAAATACGTCTTCAATATTTCCGTAAGAATGAATCAGGTTGGTTTCCAACATTTTTCTGTCAAACCAATTAACTTCAGTTATCCCCTCTTCTTCTTGCCCTTTCATTGCACTGTCATCTTCGTTTTCCATCAAAAACCAAGAGGTTTTCTTTATGTATAGCTGACTTTTTCTAATGTACATATGATGGGTATCGCAAAGCCAACCATGAGAGCTGGCTATTACCCCGCATTCTTCTTTTACTTCCCTGATAGCAGCCATCTCTGCATTTTCACCTGATTCAATTTTTCCTTTAGGCAAATCCCATTTTCCTAACCTTTTAATCATCAAATATTTATCATTGTATTTGACAAAACCACCTGCTGCAGGTTCAGCCTCATAAGTACTTGCTATATCTTCGTAAATATTGACTTCGGGATTCTCATTGAATATAATTTCAATAGAATATTCGGGGCGGTGGGTAAGTATATTGGGTAATAATTCTAAAAATTTTTCTTTGTTAAAATGACTGATTTGATAAACTCCGCTCTCCAGATTTGGATACAATTCAAAAAATTCATCAAATGAATGATTCGAAGACTCTTTTATTAGATCCTCTTTTTCAAATCTCACCAATACATTATCAATGTATATTTTCATTAGTCATCGTTCGTATCCAATCGCATTTTTTTGAGCAAAAAACGATCGTATTTCTTTAATACTTCTTCAACGTACCAATCGAGCTCAGCGTGTAAGCGTCCTATCTCCGATCTGGTATGCCACTTTGCATCTTTTATACCTTCCAGCATAGAAGGTTTTAATTTGGTTCTATCCTGGGTCTCCATTAAAAACCAATGGTATCGCCGGAGAGTAGATTTATTTTTGGCATTTATTTTATAGGTGCTCCCCAGTTTAAATAATACATTGACAGAAATTGAAGATTCCTCTTCCACTTCTCTTTTGGCAGCTTCGTTTAACTGCTCACCTGCATCAATGCGTCCTTTTGGCAAAGCCCATTTATTGTTTTCATAAACAAGTAAAAATTTATTACCCCTTTGTACAAGCCCGCCTGCCAAAGCTTGCAGCTGATATCTTTTTTTAAAACTCTCTTTAAAGAGTTTGGGTTTGAATACAACGAATGTCAGCTTTTTTATTTTCAAATCTTCATTCGCTTCCAGAAGTGTTTCAAATATTTTTGAAACCAATTTATCCGATGGCCTTATTATCAGGGCAGATTCATATTCGAGAAATTCAAATATATCTTTATCCTTTTTGGCATCATAAATTGTCTCATACTCAAAACGGTCAAGATCCTGGTGGTCTTTGGTGATTTCAATTTGAACCTTATTGACAAGGATTTTCATAATTCAATTAAAATGATCCCGATATTGATTGGCGCCGAGAAAACTAAAATACTTTAATTTGTTCTCCCAAATATAATTTTTTTATGAAGGATCAATCAAGAATAATTGCAAAGCATTTATTAAAAAGTTCAGCCGTGCGTTTATCACCTGAAAAACCATTTCAATGGGCTTCGGGTTGGGCTTCTCCTATATACTGCGATAATCGATTAACCTTGTCTTATCCCGAAATAAGAAATGACATCAGCACCGGCTTAATTGATCTGGTAAAAACCTATTTTCCGGTGGCCGATTGCATATCCGGCGTTGCCACAGCCGGTATCCCACAAGCTTCAATTATTGCCGATAAAATGAATCTCCCGCTGTCCTATGTCAGGCCAAATCCAAAATCGCATGGCATGCAAAACCAAATTGAGGGAAGGATCGAAAAAGGAAGCAAATGTGTAATGGTAGAAGACCTGATTTCAACGGGTGGCAGCTCTTTAAAAGCGGTTGAAGTATTGAGAAATGAAGGCATTGAAGTAATTGGCTTAATTGCCATTTTTACTTATGGCTTTGCCATGGCCGATGAAAACTTTAAAAAGCACAATTTAAAATATCATTGTTTGAGTAATTACGCAGCATTAATCGATGTGGCCATTGAAAATAATTTTATCAAGGACGAACAAATGCAAACCTTGAAAGAATGGAGAAAAGACCCGGCTAACTGGAATAAATGAGAATAGGACTCATTTCGGATACGCATTCATTTATTGATGAGCAAATAATTTCGCTTTTAAAGGATTGTGATCAAATCTGGCATGCTGGAGACATTGGCGATCCGATTGTTGCTGAACGCCTCTCGGAAATTAGCGTTTTAAAAGCCGTGTATGGAAATATCGACGGCCCAGAAATCAGACAAAGCTATCCGGAACATCAAATTTTTGAAATCGAGTCCAAAAAAATCTGGATGACACATATCGGATCTTATCCGCCCAAATACAATACTTCAATCCGAAAACAAATTGAGATTATCCGACCGGATATATTTGTTTGTGGCCACTCTCATATTTTAAAAGTAATTCCCGACAAGAAATTAAATCTCCTGCATATGAATCCCGGTGCAGCAGGCCATCATGGATTTCATAAAATCAGAACATTGCTACGTTTTTCTATTGAAAAAGGCAACATTCATTCAATGGAAGCGGTAGAGCTGGGAAAAAGAGGCAAAATAAAACCCTGAAGCTGTAGGCCTCAGGGTTTTAATTGTGTGGATCAAAATCTAATTCTATTCTTTAGATTCTGGCTTAGTTTCTTTTTTCTCAGCCTTTGGCTTTTCTTCTTTTTTTGCTTCGGCTTTTGATTTTGCACTTTTCTTTGCTTCCGCCTTAGGCTTAGCTTCTTTCTTAGGTGCAGCTTTTTCTTCTATCTTAACGTCTGCAGTTTTCTTTGCTTTCGGAGCTTCTTCCTTCTCAGGACTTACTTTAACTTCCGGGCTTGTTTTAGCCTCAACTTTAGTTTCTTTTACCTCCGCCTTAGGCTCTTCTTTCTTTGTTTCCTTCTTTGCTGGTTTTGATGCAAATTCTTTCTTGATTTCCTCTACATCTACTTTTTTGATAACAGGCTGAAACTGCAAATGCTTTAGCTTTGCGTTTCTTGTTTTAGATCTTACTCTTAACCTTGTTTTCTTTGTGCTGAATCCGCTCATTATTGATCCTTTAATAAATTGAGGCGCAAAGGTAAAATTTTCTTTTGATTTCCGGCAAATTTCTTTTGGATAAATACTTAATTTATCTGGCAAAGGGGCATTAATTTTATAATTTCGCCTGCATAAATTAATTATTCTGAAAGCACCAGGTACACCAAAGGGTATGAGGGACTTTTCTCCCGAAACAATGCAGAAGCGGGCATATATTTTTGATGCCATTCGAATGGTATTTGAAAAATATGGATTTCAGGCACTGGAAACCCCAGCAATGGAATCATTGAGCACTTTAACAGGAAAATACGGTGATGAAGGCGATCAGCTTTTGTACAAAGTCCTGAATTCCGGTGATTTTCTTCATAAAAGAGGAAATTTATTGGTCAATGAATCAGATCTAGAAAAAGGAGAAAAAGTCGTAGCGCCTAAAATAACTGAAAAAGGATTACGCTATGATTTAACCGTTCCTTTTGCCAGGTACGTCGCCGGCAATTACAATGAATTGCCCATACCATTTAAACGCTATCAAATACAACCCGTATGGCGGGCTGACAGACCGCAAAAGGGGCGTTACAGAGAGTTTTATCAATGCGATGCGGATGTAATTGGAACCCATTCTCTTTTCTGCGAAGCGGAGATCTTTATAATGATAGAAGAGGTGTTTAAAAAATTAAACATCGGAGATTTTCAAATTCTGGTAAATAACAGGAAGTTACTCGATCAGATTGCAAAAAGTGTTGGCTCAACCAACAGCAATTCTTTTTTTACAGTTTTAGACAAACTCGATAAATTGGGAAAAAATGTTGTCATTGATGAATTTGCTAAGATGTCTTTTTCAGAAACACAGATTTCACGAATAAAAGATCTGATAGACATTGAAGGTTCAAACAGCGAGGTTCTGGATTCCATAGCTTCATATCTTGATAATGCAGATTCAGAAGGTCTTGAAGAATTACGGGAAGTCTTAGACTTGCATTCAAAGCTCGGTGGCAATTCAGAATTGATAAAAATACAGCCTACACTGGCCAGGGGGCTTGGCTATTATACAGGAACGATCCTTGAAGTAAAGGTCAATAATGTGCAAATAGGGAGTGTTTCGGGCGGGGGGCGTTATGATGACCTGACCGGTATTTTTGGCTTGCCCAATGTAAGCGGAGTTGGTTTTTCTTTTGGTGTGGATCGCCTTTTTGATGTAATGGAGGAATTAAAACTCTTTCCAGAAAAAATTAGCAAAACGACGGATGTTCTGATTGTCCATTTTGATAAAAAAGGCTTTGAAAAGGGTCTGAAAGTAATACAACAACTGCGCAGAGCAGGTATTGCAGTAGAACTCTTTCCCGATACTGGAAAACTCAAAAAACAATTGCAATACGCAAACAGAAAAAATATCCCATATTCGATTATTATTGGAGATGAAGAGTTGGCTAAGGAAAAATGGCAATTAAGAGATATGGAAAGCGGCCAGCAGCAATTAATGAGTACGGAAAAAATTATTGAAAAACTGAAATGAGCGATCATTTTATAATAAAACCTGTTAAAGACAAATCACTCAGGGATCTTGAAAAGATTGTTGACAGCGCACAGAATTTAATACTCTCTGATGAATCCAAAAGGAAAATTCTCAATTGCAGGACTTTTCTCGAGGAAGAAATACTCTCTTCTAAAAAAACAGTTTACGGGATTAACACCGGATTTGGGTCGCTCTGTAATAAAGTAATCAGTGAGGAGCATCTGGAGGAATTGCAAGTTAATTTGGTGCGTTCGCATGCATGCGGCACCGGCGACATTATTTCTCCTGAAATTTCAAAGCGAATGCTTTTGCATAAAATCATCTCGCTCTCCTATGGCAATTCAGGTACCACGCTGGATCTTGTGGAGTTTTTGGTTGCCATGTACAACCGCGATGTTATACCTGTGGTTTACGAAATGGGTTCATTGGGAGCTTCAGGAGATTTAGCACCCTTGGCTCACCTGGCATTGGCGGTAATTGGCGAAGGAGAAGTTCATTATGAAGGAAAAATTCAAAAAACAGAAGTCGTTTATAAAAAACTAGGCTGGGAAGCCCATGCCCTTGTGGCCAAAGAAGGCCTTGCCATATTAAACGGAACACAATTTATGAGTTCTTTCGGTGCTTTAGTGACAAATAAGGCATTTGAACTTTTTAAATGGGCGAATCTTATTGGCGCCATTTCCCTGGAAGCATTTGACGGCAAACTTGAACCAATGCATCCACTGGTGCATAAATTGAGAAACCAGAATGGGCAAATTATCGCTGCAGAACAAATTCGATCTATTCTTTCGGGAAGCGATAATGAAAGCAGAGCTAAAATATATACACAAGACCCCTATTCATTTCGGTGCATGCCTCAGGTTCACGGTGCAAGTTATGATGCATTTAAATATTCAGAGGATATATTTAGCCGCGAGCTAAATGGTGTAAACGATAATCCAAATTTTTGTCCCGAGGATAATATTATTCTTTCAGGAGGAAATTTTCACGGGCAACCTTTGGCATTGGCATTGGATTTTATAGCGATAGCTATTGCGGAACTGGGAAGTATTTCTGAGAGAAGAACATTTCAATTATTGAGCGGTCAGAGAGAATTGCCCGATTTTTTGATTGATGAACCGGGCCTCCATTCAGGTTTAATGATACCACAATACGTGGCAGCAGGAATTGTGAGTCAAAACAAACAACTCTGTACTCCGGCATCAGTTGATTCCATTTCATCTTCTAACGGGCAGGAGGATCACGTGAGCATGGGAGCCAATGCGGCCTCCAAGGCATTGAGGGTTTTAGAAAACAGTCAAAGGGTCTTGGCCATAGAACTCATCAATGCTTCACAGGCATTTTATTTTAGAACGGATTATAAAAGCTCAGCTTTGGTTCAAAAGGTTTTAAGTGACTTCAGAGCAGAAATACCAATTCTCAAAGAGGATCGTTATTTGCATAAGGACATAAAAAAAGCCATAGAATTCCTTAAGTCATATCCAATTGATGAAATCGTTTAAAAATTGAAGTTTTTTATTTCAGTAATTTTTATTCTTTTCGTTTTTCAGGCAGAAGCGCAAAACCTATGTTTTACAGCTGACGTCACCAGGGGTTGTGCACCTTTGGATGTCAGTGTTATCAATTGCTCAAATGGTGTTCCCCCGGAATCCATTTTGTATAATTTTGATTACAATTTAGGTGATCCCATAAGTGGAAACCCGGATACTTTTTTCACTTACACCAATCCCGGGTTCTATACCCTTATACAAATAGGAAATGTCAATGGCGTTGCAGACACTTCTCTAAGAATTAATTATATCGAAGTTCTCCCATCTCCGGAACCTCTTTACAAGGCCTCCAGATGTGATTCAAATCGTGTTGTGATAGAGATATTAAATGATCAATACGAGGAATATTTTATTTATTGGGGCGATGGAAATTCGGATACCATTTCAGGACTGAGTAGCATTTCCTATAAATACACATCTCAGGGAGCGAAAACAATAAGTATCAAAGGAAATTATGTGCCGGGCAATTGCGGAGACAGTATTTCATTTATGGTGAATACCCTGGATATTGTTCCCGAACCCTTGCTGAACAATTTTGAATACAGCATCACAGGCAATTCAGATAGTATAAGTTTTGATTTTAACACCACAGAAAGTGTTGACTACATCCTTGAACTGAGCCCTGATACATTAAGTACATACAATTCCATCAACAGTTTTACTTCAACAGGAGCACCATTCATTTATATGGATAGCAGTGAAAACGGTTATTGTTATAGATTGAGAACAAGGGACGCCTGCTTCAATGAAAAAATGTCAGAGACCATTTGCAGTGTAAAACTCGATGCTGAAGCCTTTAATAATGAGAATATTGTATCCTGGAACCCCTATCCTCTTCCTGTAAATATTATCCGATGGGAATTATTTAAGAATCAACAGAGCTATTCACAATACAATCCAGACTTTCAGCAAACCATTGTAACAGACACGCAAATAATTTGTAATCAGGAATACTGCTATCAATTGGAAGCGGAATTATTTGGTGGCGTTCGTTCCTTATCAAATGAGGTATGTGTCAGAGGATTATCGCTGGATACCCCTTCTGCCCCAAGATTATTTAATGTGAGTATAGAAAACAATGCAACGCAAATGGATTGGATAGCCGATTCCCTGGCAGAGCTCTATCTATTGCGCCGGGGTTTTACGAGAACCGATATTTTTGATTCCACCGTACAAAATTCATTTAGTCTTGAAGCTCCAATACAGGACCAACCAAGGATTTGCTATTCCATGGATTTTTATGATGCCTGCAGAAATTTATCAGAAAACACGGGCATTCACTGTCCTGTTGAAATAGTAGTAGAAAACACCGAAAACGAAAACAGGTTGGTTACATGGCTGGCCTATCAGGGTTGGTCATTTGGTGTCGAGCGTTATGTACTGGAAAAACTGAATGAAAATAACATTGTCTATTTCTCAGAAGAATTTGATAATACGGCAAGAGAGTATCTGGATATAGGGGTAGATACAACTTTACAAAAACTCAGATATAGAATAAAAGCAATCTCAGAGGGGCCGGATTCTTTAATAAGCTATTCTTTAATTTACGAAATTGAGCAAACCTTTAAGCTTTTTTTTCCAACCGCATTTTCACCAAATGGAGACGGTTTAAACGATGTTTTTGAACCCATTGGCCTCTTTGCCGACGAATATGAACTTATAATCTTCAACCGATGGGGTGAATTAATATTTGCGACAAAAGATTACAATGAGGGCTGGGATGGCACCATAAATGAACGAGATGCGCCTGAGGGTGTTTATGTATACAAGGTAACTGCAATAGATGAGCTCGGTAGAAGCTTTTCAGAAAAAAGTACCGTAACTTTGACCAGATAAAGAATTTATATTATGGATATGTCATCAATTTTTGGAAAAGTAAAAGAGCTTCAGGAAAATATGAAAGAAGCCCAGGACAAAATTGCTGAATTAAGAGCCGAAGGAGAATCAGGTGGAGGAATCGTAAAAGCAACTGTCAATGGTAAAAAACAAGTCCTGAAGATTGAAATTGATCCAGACATCATATCTAAGGATGACAAGGAGATGATCGAGGACCTCAGCGCTGCCGCGGTAAATAAGGCCCTTGAAAATATTGATGTCAAAATTCAGGAAGAAATGAAAAAAGTCACCGGTAACCTGCCTAATATTCCAGGATTTAAATTTCCCGGAATGTAATTTCCCCCTATGACAGGATCAAATGTTGCAGTGGTCATCCTGAATTGGAATGGCCTTCATTTTTTACAAAAATTTATTCCGGGAATTGTCAGAAACAGTGCCGAGGCACAAATAGTGCTTGCTGATAATGCGTCTACCGACGATTCAATCCCCTGGCTCGAACAAAATTTTCCGCAGGTACAAATCATCCGGTTCAAAACCAATCACGGTTTTTGCAAAGGATATAACGAGGCTTTTAAACAAATTGATAGCGATTTTTATGTTTTGCTCAATTCCGATGTCGAGGTTGGAAAAAACTGGCTTTTGCCACTAATTGAAACATTTAATTTGGATAAATCCATTGCTATTGTTCAACCAAAAATCAAATGGCAAAAAAACAAGGTGATATTTGAATATGCCGGTGCTGCCGGAGGATTTATTGATAAATACGGATATCCATTCTGCCGTGGCAGGATATTAAATAATCTTGAAAAAGACAAAGGGCAATACGATAACTCAGGTGATATTTTTTGGGCTTCAGGCGCATGTTTAATGATTCGATCCGAAGTTTATCACAAAATGGGCGGTTTGGATGAAAATTTCTTTGCTCATATGGAAGAAATTGATCTTTGCTGGCGGGTATTAAACAATAATTATAAAATTAAATACGTGGCCGAAAGCGAGGTGTACCATATTGGCGGTGGAACACTTCCAAAATCCAATCCCAGAAAAACCTATTTGAATCACAGAAATAGTCTTTTTCTCCTTTATAAAAATTTACCGGATTCCATTCGTGGGAAGAAAATACTGATTAGATTATTGCTTGATGGCCTTAGCGCAATTATTTATCTGTTGCAATTTCGTTTTGGCGACGTCCGCGCCTTGTTAAGAGCCCACCGCGATTACTATAAAATGAAATCGGGATTGCAAAGATCAGAGCAGAAAAAGAATCCAAATGAGTTGAAGGGTTTTTATGATAAATCCATCCTCTTTGATTACTTCTTAAAAGGGAGGAGAAAATTTTCGGATTTGGACTCCTTTTAGAAATCCCAGATAGTGGAGCTGCTTTTTCTTATGTAAGCTTTAAAATCTTTTAGAAAAGCCAGGATCAAATAGATCAAAACGGGTGATCCGAAAGTAAGAAATGAAGCATAAATAAAGAAAAGCCTTACCGAAGTACTCGACATACCCAGCTTTTCGGAGATACTTGCGCACACTCCAAAGGCTCTGTTTTCGAAAAATGATACAATACTTTTCATTATTTCTAGTGGTTTCCTGCTATTTTAACGAATAATTAACGGCAAACATCCAAAAAAAGTTATATTTCATTGCAATAATATTAAAATACAGATAATTTCGCAGAAAACTAAAGAAAACCATTATGTACCACATGAAAAAAATTCTTGGTGTATTTGTACTTGCAAGTGCTTTTATTCTATCGGGTTGTTCTTTAAGCCAGATGATTAAAAAGGCTTCAGAGCAAAACTTAACAGTAACACCCTCACCATTAGAAATGCATGCAGACACAGTAGATTTCACCATGTCCGCACTACTACCTGTAAACATGCTTAAGAAGGGGAAAGTATATACACTTAAAACCACATATAAATATTCAGACAAGTCTTTGGCTTTGCCTGATATCGAATTCAAATATGAGGATTATCCCAACCAGAAAACGCAACAACCACAAGTATCCAGGAAATTTTCATTCCCATACAATGAGGAGATGAGAAGAGGAGACCTGGTCATTCAAGGAGAAGCTTCGAGCCCTAATGGCAAAAGCAAATCGACTCCTGAAATGCCTCTTGCAGTTGGTGTCATCACTACATCTGAAATGGTGAAAGATTATCACTATGTAGCATATGCTGCTCATGGTTTTAGCAAAGAGCCAGAAATTCAGAAAATAAATGTTGATTTCTTTTTCCAGCAGGGAAGATCAAATCTTAGAAGATCAGAGCTGAAAAGTGATAGAGGAAATAAATTTGATGCCTATATCGCAGAGAAAAACCTTACCAAAACTGTAACGATAGTCGGTAATCACTCTCCTGAGGGTAGTGAAACTATAAATACCGGACTTTCCAACAGCAGAGCAGAGGTTGTTAAGAAAGAGTACATCAGAAGAATGAAAAGGTACGATTACAAAGACATGGCTGATTCAATCAATTTTGTATTGAAGCCTATCGTTCAGGACTGGTCAATGTTTAAGAAAAAACTGGCTGCAAGCGAGGATTTCTCTAATGATGAAAAAATAGCCATCAACGATGTCATTGATAATGGCGGTGGAGCAAATTTTGTAGAAACAGAAAAAATGCTGAAAAGCAAAATGCCCAAAGTCTACAAAAGGTTGTTTGACAAAATTTATCCGGACTTAAGGGTTGCTAAAACAGAAATCATTCAATTGATACCAAAGAAAACAGATGAGGAAATTGCTGCTTTAGCTGTATTGATAAGAGAAGGAAGTGCTCCAACCGATACTTTGAACGAAGAAGAGCTGGCCTATGCTGCAACTTTAACTGCTGATCTTTCTGAAAAAGAAAAATTATATCGTGCAGCAACTAAAGAAAGTGATAGCTGGCAATCGCATAACAATTTGGGAGCAGCTTTGCTTGAGCGTGCAAAATTGGAAAATGATATGGATGCTAAAATGAAAATGGTAGATGATGCTATCACTCATTTTGATATTTCATTGAATAAAAAACAAAATCCTGAAGCCTATTCGAACAAAGGCCTTGCTGAACTTATGAAGAGTGAAAACAATTATAAGGCGCTTAGCATGTTCACAAGCGGTTTGCAAGCGAGTCCTTCTTCAGTATTGAGCGAAGGAATCAATGCCATGAAAGGTGTGTCAGAAATCAAAGTTGCTAAGTACAACGACGCGGTGAATTCATTTGCCAATGCCAATGAAGATCCTGTGACTGTTTACAATAGCGCTTTAGCACAGTTGTTGAAAAAAGACTTTGGTACTGCCAAAACAGAATTTGACGATGCCATAGCTGCTGATGCAGGCAATGCTCATGCTTATTACGGTGCTGCAGTTACTGCTGCCAGAATGGGCGATGCTGATAATATGGCTAAGCATTTGGCAAAGTCTATTGAGCTTGACTCTTCTTTGAGAGAAAGAGCAATCAATGATCTTGAATTTGAAAAATATTTTGAAACCGATGGTTTCAAAAACGCCATTAAATAATTAGAATTTAATTTTCTGAAGAAGCCCCTGCCTTTTGGTTGGGGCTTTTTTGTTTCTGTCTTTTTATAATTCCATCAATACAGTAATTTAGCGTGCTGAAATAAAGCCAATATGAGAGAAATCCAGTTCAGGGAAGCACTAAGAGAAGCAATGACAGAGGAAATGCGCAGAGATGAAAATGTATTTCTAATGGGAGAAGAAGTAGCCGAATACAATGGAGCCTATAAGGTATCGCAGGGTATGCTGGATGAATTTGGTCCTGAAAGGGTGATCGATACGCCAATTGCCGAGCTGGGCTTCGCCGGAATCGGCGTCGGCGCTGCCATGAATGGCTTAAGACCGATCATCGAATTCATGACCTTCAATTTTTCCCTTGTCGCAATCGACCAGGTTATTAACAGCGCCGCCAAGATGATGTCCATGTCTGCAGGGCAATACGGTGCGCCAATGGTATTTCGCGGTCCCACGGGTAATGCGGGTCAGCTTGGAGCCCAGCACTCGCAGAATTTTGAAAACTGGTACGCCAATACGCCCGGATTAAAAGTAGTAGTTCCTGCCAATCCAAAAGACGCCAAGGGCTTACTCAAATCATCAATTCGCGATGACAATCCGATCATATTTATGGAATCCGAACTCATGTACGGAGATAAAGGTGAAGTACCTGAAGAGGAATACCTGATTCCACTCGGTGAGGCTGAAGTGAAAAAAGAAGGCACAGATGTAACCGTGGTTACGTATGGAAAAATTTTAAAAGTTGTTCTGGAAGCGGCGGAAAAACTTGCCAAAGACGATATAAATATTGAAATCATTGATCTTCGCACCGTCAGGCCGATTGACTACCAAACGGTGGTTGAATCGGTAAAAAAGACCAACCGGCTGGTAATGGTTGAAGAAACATGGCCTTTAGCTTCCATCTCAAGTGAAATTGCATATCACATGCAGAGATATGCATTCGATTATCTGGATGCACCAATTGAACGCGTCACCAACAGAGACATTCCATTGCACTATGCGCCTACGCTGATCGATGAAACACTACCCAATGTTGAAAGAACAGTAAAAGCTTGCAGAAGGGTGCTTTATTTGGACTAATACTTAAGGTGCGGATATAAAAAAAGGGTCGGATAAAATTTTATCCGACCCTTTTTATTAATTGTTCAATTATCAACCGGCAAATGGATTGATCCCTTTCATTTTCTTACCCCCACTCATTTTGTTCATCTTTTTCATCATTTTTCGCATCTCTCCAAACTGCTTAAGTAAATTATTGACTTCCTGAACGCTGGTGCCACTTCCATTGGCTATTCTCTTTCTTCGGCTGCCATCGATTAAATCGGGCTGCTCGCGTTCCTGGGTTGTCATTGAATTAATAATGGCTTCAATGGGTGTAAATGAATTATCATCCACATCGAGGTTTTTAACCATTTTGCCCATACCGGGAATCATTCCCATGAGATCCTTGATATTCCCCATTTTCTTTATCTGCTGGATCTGCGATTTAAAATCATTAAAGTCAAATTGGTTCTTTCGTATTTTGCGATTGAGTTTTTCAGCCTGCTCCTGATCAAAGGCATCCTGTGCTCTTTCAACCAACGATACCACATCACCCATTCCAAGGATTCTCTGAGCCATCCTATCGGGGTGAAAGACATCTATACCATCCATTTTTTCACCGGTTCCTATGAACTTCAATGGTTTATCAACAACCGACCGGATCGAAATTGCGGCACCACCACGGGTATCGCCATCCAATTTGGTCATGACCACGCCGTCAAAATCAATTTTCTTATTGAAAGCCTGAGCCGTATTTACAGCATCCTGGCCGGTCATGGCATCCACCACAAAAAGTGTCTCCGAAGGATTCAGGGCATTTTTAATATTAGATATTTCGGTCATCATGGCTTCATCCACGGCTAAACGACCGGCGGTATCGACAATCAGAACATTCTTACCATTGCTCTTGGCATGACTGAGTGCATTTTTTGCTATTTCAACGGGATTTTTATTGTCTTCTTCGGTATAGACATCCACACCGACCTGCTCTCCAAGTACTCTCAGCTGCTCAATGGCGGCGGGGCGATAAACATCACAGGCCGCCAACAATACCTGTTTTCCCTCTTTCTTGTATTTATTTGCAAGCTTTGCTGAAAATGTGGTTTTACCCGAACCCTGCAAACCGGACATAAGAATAATCCCCGGACTTCCCTGCACATTAACTTCACTTGCCTTCCCTCCCATCAGTTCTGCAAGCTCATCGGAGGTAATTTTAACCAACATCTGTCCAGGAGAAACAGCGTTGATCACTTTTTCCCCAATGGCCTTCTCCTTAATTCTGTCAGTTACTTCCTTGGCTATTTTGTAATTCACATCGGCATCAACCAATGCTCTTCTTATTTCTTTTGTAGTCTGCGCAACGTTTATTTCGGATATTGAGCCCTGACCTTTGAGGCTTTTAAATGCTCCTTCTAAACGCGTACTAAGATTTTCGAACATGCTTTAAAATTTTGGTCTGCAAAAATAATGAATCCATTCTTCAATTATAAATGAAACCTTTTTTTCCATAACTTAGTATTAAGTCAAGCAACCACTAATCCAAAAAAATGATAAACGTTCTACTCGCGGACGATCATAAAATGTTCATGGAAGGCATGTCTTCCCTACTTTCCGATGAAGAAAATATCAGTATCGTCGGACATGCACTCCACGGCAATGAGGTGCTTCAAATAGTTGATAATCACAAAGTTGATCTCATTCTTTTGGATGTCAATATGCCTGACCTCGACGGTATAGAAATCAGCAAACAGGTCAAGATAAAAAGCCCTGATACCAAAATACTCGCCGTAACAATGCACAACGAAGAGAGCTTTCTGACCAATATGATAAAAAATGGTGCTTCGGGATATATCTTGAAAAATACCGGTAAGCTCGAATTAATGGAGGCCATTTCTACGGTAATGCAGGACAAAAATTACTTCAGTAAGGAAGTGACCGAAAATTTACTGCATAGCATGATGCCGGGAGAGAAAAAAACCGCTTCGGCAAGAGCAGAAGAAATAAAGATATCCAGACGTGAAAAAGAGGTATTAAAGCTTATTTGCGAAGAATTTACGACACCGGAAATTGCCGATAAACTCTGTATTAGTTTAAACACCGTGGAATCTCACCGATCCAATTTGCTGACAAAATTGAATGTAAGAAATCTTGCAGGATTGGTAAGAGTGGCCATTAATAACCGACTTATCGACTGATAAATGAAAATTGCCGTTTTCATAACGCTTATATCAATTTTGCTATTGAATTTTTCAGTTCAATCACAAAGTGAGGAAGACATAAGCGGATTGTCGCTTAACGACACGATACAATTGGAGGAAACCTTAAAAAATCTTTCGGCGCAGGTGGAACTCGATCCGGTATCCAGTATTCCTCTATTGCAATTGCTTTATAAAAAAATATCTAAATACCCCTTTTCTCCATTTAAGGAATTGAAATGGAAATACGCTATCAACAGAAGCCTGATGACGGCATTTGAAAAGATAGATCAACTGGATGAAGCAATTTTGTATGGAGACCGTGCGATAAAAAATGCAGAAAAATTGCGTTTGTATTCTCAGGCCCAGGGTCTAAGGGTTAAAACCGGCGATATGTATTATCGTCTTGGCGAAAGGCTGAAATCACTAAATAGATATTACCAGGCGCTAAACAACTGGGATGGTGAATTGCCTATGGCCTATGAGCCTATGGCCTATTTTGGAATTGCCAGAGTGCATTTTGAACAAAAGAACTATCAGGACGCCGAAAAATCCTTGAACGAAGCTTTAAAACGAAGTCCGGATGTAGCATTGAAAGCCGATATTCTGAATTATCTGGGTGCTGCCAAATATGAAAGCGGCGATTTTCTTCATGCACTGGAATATTTTTCAAAATCGCTGAGTTTAAATGAAAAACTCGGAAATCAGGACAAGCTCGGTCAAAATTACCAAAGCATAGGAAAGGTATTTTATAGCCTGGGAAATTCCGAAAAGGCCGAAAATTTCTTTTTGCTGTCGCTAAAAGAGGATAGTAAAGTTGAAAACCATGAAGAAATGGCCGCGACCTATGCCGTTTTAATGGATCTCAAACTAAAACAAAACCAAAGGGATAAGGCACTGGAATACGGAAATCTGGCATTGCAATATGGCGGGAAAAGCAAAAATTTAGATTTAAAAGAAAATATATTCCTCGGCTTGAGTGAAATTTATCAGGAAAAGGGAGAGACTGAAAAATCATTGTCCTTTTATAAAAAATACAGTGAAGTCTTAAATCAAAAAATAGATAAACGACACAGCGAAGAAATCAATGAGTTTCGGGTGAAATACGAAATGGAGAAAAAAGAACGCGAACTCGAAGAATTAAACAACCAAAAAAGGCTTTCCGAGTTGGCTTTTCAACAGAAAATTGCTGATGATCGAAAAGAAAAGAATATGCTTTTTGCCTTTGGTACGCTCATGTTTGTCATTATTCTGATGGGTGCGGTTTTGCTGTTTAATTATCAAAGACAGATTGAAGCGAATAAAACCATCAATCTCAAAACAGAAGAAATAAACCGTGTTAAAATAAAAGAGCTGGAAAAATCCCTCAGACTGGAATCGGCAAATGCCATGCTAAAAGGACAGGAAATTGAAAGAAACCGTATTGCCAAAGACCTTCATGATAGCGTAGGAGCACTTCTGTCGAGTATAAAACTTCATTTCGAAACCATTAAAGGACACATCAGCAATACAAAAGGCAACCAGGTTTATGAAAAAACCAATCAACTGATTGACGAAGCCTGCTTTGAGGTAAGAAACATTTCGCATGATATGATGCCTGGCTCTCTGATCCGTTTTGGCCTTATTCCGGCATTGCAGGATTACACAAGCAAATTAAAATCCGATAAAAAATTGGCGGTGGATATTATCAATTATGGAATACCCGAAAAACTTGATGACAGTGTTTCACTCAATGCATACAGAATCGTTCAGGAACTTTTGAATAATGTTATTAAACATTCCGGAGCGAGGGAAGTTTTGGTTCAATTGACCGTCAAAGGCGACCAGCTTAATATTATGGTGGAAGACGATGGCCAGGGATTTGATCCTGAATTGGCCAAAGAAAAAGGCATGGGCTTAAAAAATATTATATCCAGGGTGAACTACCTGAATGGGCAAATCCATTTTGACTCCGAAGAGGGCAAGGGCAGTAATATCATGATAGATTTCCCCATTGCAAGTTAATTAAGGGTTTTTGGTAGAAAAACAGCCATTTTATTTTTTAGCGGTTTACAGTCATGTACGGCAAGCTATCCTGTAGTACTTTTGATTTACACAATTAAGGTTTACAAAAAGGACAAAGAAAAGCAGATTGATATTCGATCTGCTTTTTTTGTTTATAACATAATTTCTAGTGGTTTTCCGCTATTTTATTTTTTAGCGGAATACGGTCATGTTTTCTAATAGTGAGTTTTGCACTTTTGTATAGTATTCATGTCATATTTAAGGTTAATACATTATAAAGGATGAAAAAATGGAGATGATTTTCATCTCCATTTTTTAAATATCGTGTAAATATCACGTACTAGACCAAACACAAGAAGCGCCGCAGGGCGCTTTTTTTATTGGACTTACTATTGACCCATAAATAAAAAACCCTGACCCCCGCAATAAATGCAGGGTAGGTCAGGGTTTGTTGACCCACGAGGGCTCGAACCTCGACTCTTCTGGACCAAAACCAGACGTGTTGCCAGTTACACCATGGGTCATTATTCTGATATCACCTTGTGATCGTCAGTAAAAGGACTGCAAAAATAGCAGGGTCAAATTAAATTACAAAACCATTTTGCCTTAATGTGCGATTATTTCTTCAATCGCATTATCGTAAATGGCTTTTACCTCATTAATTGATAAATAGGACTCACCATCGATTATGCATTGCTTATCGATTACCTCCCCCAACTTATAAAGCCGAACCTTATTTTTTGCACATATTTCTTTCATCTTCGCCACTTTTCCCGGGTGTATCGATACCACAATTCTGCTGGGGCTTTCGCCAAAGAGATAGGCGTCTTTTCTGAATTCCTGTTCGGTTTCTATTTCAAATCCCAGGTTTCCGGCCATGCCTGATTCCACCAAAGTAATATACAATCCGCCATCGGCTACATCATGAGCAGAATTTAACAATCTGTCCTTTGCCATTTTCATAACCGCTTTTTGTAATTGGGCCTCATCATCAAGACTAAAGTCCGGTGCCGGTGATTTTTTTATACCGCAATAACTGTATAGGTATTCGGAACTTGAAATATCATTTTTTGGATTTCCAAGCAAATACAAGTGATCCCCCTCCTCTTTAAAAGAAATTGAGATCCTGTTATCCCGATTTTCAAGTAAACCCAACATACCAATTGTTGGTGTTGGAAATACCGGCCCTTCATCCGAAGACTGGTTATAAAAACTGACATTTCCTCCCGTAACTGGGGTTCCAAATTTTTCACATGCTTTTTTCATACCCTTGATGGCATGAACAAATTGCCAATACACTTCAGGATTATAAGGATTGCCAAAATTCAGGCAATTGGTAATTGCCAATGGCTCACCTCCAGAGCATACTACGTTTCTCGCTGCTTCAGCCACAGCCATGGCACAACCTTCTTCAGGATCGGCGTTTACAAATCGGGAATTGCAATCAACACTGACCGCAAGTGCCTTGTCGGTATCCTTGATTCTCACAACGCCTGCATCGGATTTGTCAAATGTTCCAATATTATCCGTACCCACCATGGAGTCGTATTGCTCAAAAATCCATCGCTTGCTGGCAATGTTGGGATGGCTTAAAAGGAATTCGGCCACCTGATGAAAATCGGGTTTGGGAATATCTTCAATTCTGAATTTTTTAAATTCTTTGAAATAGGCCGGCTCTTTGTATTCTCTTTCATAAACGGGAGCCCCACCTCCCAATACAAGATCATAGGCAGGCACTTCAGCGACCATTTCATCACCCATAAAATAACGAAGCATTTTGCCTTTGGTCACCACTCCAATTTGAACCGCATGCAAATCCCATTTTTCAAAAATGTCGACCACTTCCTGTTCATGTCCTTTTTCCACAACTACGAGCATTCTTTCCTGAGATTCGGAAAGCAGGATTTCAAATGGTTTCATATTGTCCTGGCGGGTCGGAACTTTGTCTAGCCAAATATCCATTCCGTGTTCTCCCTTATCACTCATTTCCGAAGTTGAACAGGTAATACCCGCAGCACCCATGTCCTGCATGCCAACGATATGTCCTGTTTTAATTACCTCGAGAGTTGCTTCCAGTAAAAGTTTCTCCTGAAATGGATCACCGACCTGCACTGCGGGAAGATCATCTGCAGAATCTTCTGTAATATCTTTGGAGGCAAAAGAGGCGCCGTGGATTCCGTCTTTTCCAGTTCGTGATCCAACAATAAATACAGGATTACCTTCTCCTTTTGAAACTGCCGAAACTACGGCATCGTGTTTTACAATTCCTGCAGAAAAGGCATTTACCAAAGGATTGATATTATAAGTCTCATCAAAAAACACTTCCCCTCCTACCGTCGGCACGCCAAACGCATTGCCATAATCACCAATACCTTTTACCACACCGGAAATCAACCATTTAGTTCGGTCAGATTTTAGGTTTCCAAAGCGCAGAGAATTTAACTGGCAAACGGGTCTCGCACCCATTGTAAATATATCTCTGTTAATTCCACCTACGCCGGTTGCAGCACCCTGGTAGGGTTCAATGGCCGAAGGGTGATTATGGGATTCTATTTTAAAACTGCATGCCAAACCATCGCCGATGTCGACAAGTCCGGCATTTTCCTCTCCGGCTTCTGCAAGCATTCTGTCGGATTGCTTGGGTAGTTTTTTTAGCCAGGTGATGGAATTTTTGTATGAGCAATGCTCAGACCACATGGCTGAAAAAATACAGAGTTCGGTAAAATTGGGTTTACGGCCAAGAATCTCAATAATTCGATTAAATTCTTCTTCTATTAATCCTAAATCCGCCGCTGTTTGAAGATTGACTTTTATGTCTTCCATTTAATATTTTTGAATCGCCGCAAATTTAAACATTGAGATGTAAAACAATCAGTATTGTGAATACATTTCATTAGGATTTTCAATTGTGGTTAATTTGCACCGTGACATCGACTAAAAAACTGGCCTTTTATTTAACTTCTTCCGGTTATGGCGGACTGGAAATGAATGCTGTAAATCTGGCCGTTTGGATGAAAGATAGAGGCTGGACCATATTTTTTTATACCGTAAAAAATTCAAGAGTCGAACAGCAGGTAAAAAATGTAGAGCTCAAAACGCAGTGGGTTCAGAAACCCAATAAATATTTTGATATTAAAAATGCGTTTTTACTGGCCAATATTTTAAAAAAAGATCAGGTTGAGAAAATTATCATTTTTGACAATCACGATTTAAGCACGGCTAATTATTGCAAAAAGTTTTTTAACGCCAGACTGAAAATGCTCTACCTGCAGCAAATGCAGTTCAAAGTTAAAAAGACTTCACCGGCGCATACCTTTCGCTTTTCAGGACTCAATTATTGGATCAGCCCATTGGAATCATTGAAAAAGCAAGTTTTGCAAACCACAAAAGTTCCGGAAAGTAAAATAGTGGTGATTCCGCTTTGCCTTGAAACTGATCGGTTCTTGAAAAATTCGATCAGCAGATCAATGGCACATAAAGAACTCGGTCTCGATGAAAACAAAAAGATCATTGGAGTACTGGGTAGAATCGGACCGACTAAAGGCCAAATGGGAGTGCTAAAAGCATTTTCCCTGCTCTCAAAAACACACAAGGATTTGGACCTCTTAATTATGGGAGAGGCCACCATCAATGAAAAAATATGTCTGGACTACGAAAAAGATTGCAGGCAATTTGTAAAAGAAAACAATCTGAAAGACAGGGTACACTTTCGTCCTTTCCGCCCTGAGGTAGAATATTTTTATTCGGCCATCGACATATTCATTATGCCTTCGAAAAAAGAAACGTATGGCATGGTCACCGTAGAAGCTATGTTATCCGGAGTTCCAATTATTGGAACTAATGCCGGTGGGACGGTTGATTTACTTGAAAACGGTAAACTCGGGCAATTGTATTCATTTGGCGATGCAAATGAACTCAAAGAAAAGATTGAAAATATAGTATTGGAAAAGTACAATTTCAGCGAAATCACTATAGAGGCAAAAAGGATCGCTGCAGAAAAATACGATAATAAAATAATGTGTGATCAATTGGAATCTCTATTAAAATAGTCTAATTAATCAGTTCTACTTCAATTTGTCGCCCCGCTAACATATTTAAAAACAAATATATAGGAAACATAAATTTAACATTGGAAACTTTGGTGAATTCTAAAGTTTCTATAGTTTTGCCTCACAATGGAGGTCAAATTGAATTTAAGAGATAGAATAGTGGAATGTGCCCGTGGCCTGTTTTTTAAAATGGGATTAAGAAGGGTTACAATGGATGACATTGCCGGGAAGTGTGGCGTATCAAAAAAAACAATTTATCAGCACTTTAAAGATAAGGATACGGTCGTTTTGGAAGTTACAAAGGAATATCTTCATCAGGAAGAACACGATCTGCAAAAAATACATGAGTCGGCAAAAGATCCTATCGAGGAATTGGTGTCCATTTCAAAATGGTTCAGGGATATGCTTTCAAATATGGATTCATCGCTTTTGCATGATATGAAAAAATACCACCCTAATTCCTGGACCATATTTCATCAACATAAAGAAAAGTGCATTTTTTGTTCTTTAATTGAAAACTTAAAAGAAGGAAA
Source organism: Hyphobacterium sp. CCMP332 (assembly GCA_014323545.1). Classification (NCBI taxonomy): domain Bacteria; kingdom Pseudomonadati; phylum Pseudomonadota; class Alphaproteobacteria; order Maricaulales; family Maricaulaceae; genus Hyphobacterium; species Hyphobacterium sp. CCMP332. The sequence continues at coordinate 2,629,318 of CP058647.1, read as the reverse complement.
AAAGCTGGGGCTTTATCGCTCCGATCTTAAAGAAGATATTATTTCCAGATTTCGTGTTGAAAGTACGGAAATGATGTTTAAATCTGATTTCAATAATCTCGGTCAGTTCCATATTCGCGATTTACAATTGGAAATTTTTGAACACTTTGTGTATGGAATAGTCACCGATAAAGGCAGGGAAATTTTTGAAAAATATAAACGAGAACTAAAATAAAATCTCAAAATGAGAAATAGTATTTTAATAACAATTCTTATTGCATTCTTCTCCGGAACAGTATTTGGGCAAAGCAATACCTACAGTCTGGAACAAGCCATTCAATATTCTTTGGAAAATTCTGATAATCTTAAAAATTCAAAACTGGATGTTGAGGCGGCGAAATATGAAGTTGGCAAAATAAGATCTGCCGGTTTGCCGCAAGTAAATGCATCGGTCGGCCTTAATTATAATTATTCAATAAGAAAATCGCTTTTACCAGCGAGTACATTTGATCCCAATGCGCCCCAGGATCTTGAATTGGAATTGGCCTTCGGAACTAAATATGATGGTGATGCTAACATCGCTCTTTCACAATTGCTGTTCGACGGGTCCTATTTTGTTGGACTTCAGGCCGCAAAAATGTATAAGCTCTATTCTGAACAGGAACTGACCCAAACTAAAATAGATGTGATTGATGCCGTCACCAAGTCTTACTATATGGTTCTAATAAATAAGGTGCGATATGAGCGTTTAAAAGGCAATGAAGAAAGACTGGCACAATTGCTCAATGAGACTGAAGCACTTTATAAAAATGGTTTTGCCGAAAAAATAGATGTAAGCAGAATTCAGGTGAGCTACAACAATATTCTGGCCCAAAGCAAACAGATGAAGCGCCTAATTGAACTGAGTGAATACATGCTCAAAATGCAAATGGGATTGAATGTTGAAGAGCCCATAGAATTGAGCGATAAAATTGCTGATTTACCTAAATCCTTAAAAGAACAAAAAGTTGAAACGGACTTTAATTATACCAATAGAATTGATTATCAATTACTCAATTCAGGCGAGCAATTGCAGAAATTGGATATCAGGAATTACAAGGTTCAGTATTATCCCAATTTGTATTTAAATGGTGTATACGGCCATAATACAAACGCTGTAGACTTTAGTCAGTATTCTGATTTTAGCAACCGATGGTTGAGGTATGGGCTTGTGGGTGTCTCATTGAACGTCCCAATTTTTGATGGTCTTCGAAAAAGTTACAGCATTCAAAAATCCAAAGTGGAACTCGAAAAAATCGAGAATCAAAGACACATGATGGAAAATGCAATTGAGACTGAAATCAAACAAAAAAGAGATGCACTGGCAAATAGCATTGAATTGATGGAAGTACAGAAACTCAATTATGACCTTGCAGAAGAAATTTACAATACCACGGATATAAAATTCCAGGAAGGCGTGGGCTCCAATTTGGAATTGGTTGATGCCAATAATTCATTGATGGACGCGGAAGCTATTTATTTCGATGCCTTGTACAATGCCGTAGTGGCAAAAACCGAACTTGAAAAAGCACTTGGACTATACAACGATTTTTAAAAAACAAAAAAACAATACAATGACGATCAAATTAAATTTTGCATCAATATTATTAAGCGCTCTCTTTCTGTATGCCTGCGGCAACGGAGAATCAGATATTGAACAAAAGAAAAACCAACTGAAAGAATTGAAAACTGAGATGTCCGATCTGAAATCTCAAATTTCAAAGCTTGAAAAAGAGCTAATGGAGCAGGACTCTACTTATGCCATGGAAAAGGACAAATCGATTTTGGTGGCGCTTAATCCGGTCAAACCAGTGAAATTCGCACATAAGATCGAAGTAAGAGGTGCAGTGGCTTCTAATCGCAATGTCATGATTAGTGCGGAAACCATGGCCAAAATTGTTTCCATCAATGTCAAAGAGGGTCAAAATGTTAAGGCCGGTCAGGTCTTAATACAACTCGATGCGGATGTTTTAAGAAACAGCATTAAAGAATTGGAAACCTCTCTGGAATTGGCGAAAACACTTTATGAAAAGCAAAAAAATCTTTGGGATCAGAACATTGGCACCGAGGTTCAGTATTTGCAGGCCAAAAACCAGAAGGAAAGCCTGGAAAGAAAACTAAAAACGACCTATTCTCAATTGGACAATTATGTAATTCGCGCTCCTTTTGCTGGCCAGGTTAACGAACTTGATGTTAAAAGAGGGGAAATGATGTCGCCCGGAATGCCAATTTGCAGGATTGTGAGTCTGGAAGACATGTTCGTTCAATCTGAAGTATCCGAAAAATACGTGGGTAAATTTGAATTGGGTGATTCGGTTAATATTGAAATTCCCGCCATAGATGTAAATACGCCTTCAGTTATAACAGCTATTGGAAAAGTGGTCAATGTTCAAAACAGAACCTTTAGAATTGAAGTTGATCTTCCAAAGCAATATGCAAAAATCGCCAGGCCTAATCAGGTTGTGGTGCTCACCATTACAGATTATGTCAATCCGAAAGCAATCACCGTGCCTTCAAAGGTCGTTCAGAAGGATGCGGAAGGAAATTATGTTTATGTCAAGGAGGATTCCGATCTGGGTTCAGTTGCCAGAAAGAAACATGTTCAAATTGGAAAATCTTATCAATACCGAACAGAGATCAGAGATGGTTTAAACACTAAAGATGTAATACTGACAGAGGGATACAGAGATGTAGCCGATGGGTCATTGATAAAAACTAAAAGCTAAAAACTTTCTTTTCAATCATGAAAGAAAAAGATAAAAACTTATACAAGGAATTTGGTCTTACAACCTTTGCTCTAAACAATAGAACAACTGTATTTGTACTGACTTTTATAATCGCACTCACCGGTGTTATCTCCTATATCACTTTGGCTAAGGAAAACTTTCCTGAAGTTGAAGAACCAACCATTTATATAGGAACAGCACATCCGGGAAACTCACCGGAAGACATGGAAAATCTGATTACCAGGCCTATTGAAAAGGAAATAAATACCATTTCCGAAGTGGAGGAGATCAGGTCGACGTCAGTTCAGGATTTTTCTACCATTATCGTAAAGTTTCAGGCAGAAATGGATGCTGAAGAAGCCCTGCAAAAGGTGAAGGACGCCGTGGACAAATCCAAGTCTGAGCTTCCGGCGGATTTGCAGGAGGATCCCAATATTTTCAAAATGGAGGTATCTGAATTTCCAATTATGAATATCAATCTGGCTGGCGACTACAACCTCGACGAACTAAAATCCTTCGCGGAATATCTCGAAGATGAAATTGAAAAGATTTCGGAAATTTCCAAGGCTGAGATTCGAGGTGTTGACGATAAAGAGGTCAAAATCAAAGTTAATCCCTATGAAATGGAATCCAGAAAAATTTCATTCAGGGATATTGAAGATGCCGTTGTTCAGGAAAATCTATCCATGTCAGGGGGTAACATATTAACTGATGGTATCAGAAGAACAATCCGTGTGCTTGGAGAATATGAGGATCCAAAGCAAATGGAAGACATCGTCGTTAAATACGAAAACAACAAGATTGTCTATTTAAAAGACATTGCAAAGGTGGAATTCGGTTACGTTGAAAAACAAAACTACGCCAGACTCGGCGGAGAGTCGGTCGTGATGGTCGATGTGATCAAAAGATCAGGAGAAAATTTATTGGATGCTACCGATAAGATTTACAAAATCATTGAAAAAGCACAGGAAGAAACACTTCCAAAAGATCTGGTCGTAACTATTACCAATGACCAATCCATCCAAACAAGAGATCAGGTTAATGAATTGGAAAACTCAATTATTTCCGGGGTTATTCTTGTTGTAATAGTACTCTTGTTTTTCCTCGGAACGAGAAATGCACTTTTTGTAGGTATGGCCATTCCATTATCCATGTTTATGGCCTTCCTTATCATAAGTATGATTGGTTATACCATTAATATGATGATTTTATTTGGCCTTATCATGGCACTTGGAATGCTTGTGGACAATGGAATAGTTGTCGTTGAAAATGTCTATCGATTGATGGAAGAAGGCTTTACTCCGATTGAAGCAGCCAAAAAAGGTGTTGGTGAAGTTGCATTACCCATTATCTCATCAACCGCTACAACGCTCGCCGCCTTTTTACCTTTGGCATTTTGGCCGGGAATCATGGGAGAATTTATGAAGTACCTTCCCATAACCTTAATTATCACTTTGGGTTCATCATTATTTGTAGCCCTGGTCATTAATCCGGTGTTTATTTCTAAATACATGAAAATTCAGGATCAGGTGGTGATTAATAAACCCAAAGCCAGACGAGATTCCATAATAATCTTACTTATAGGACTTCTTATTGCCATTCCATCTTATTTTGCGGATTTACCCCTGGTTTGGTTGGGAAATTTATTGATTCTGTTGGGAATTCTTATTCCGCTTAACGTATTCTTACTGACCCCTTTATCCGACAGGTTTCAGTCGATCGCCTTACCGTTTTTAGAAAAAATCTATGTGGGCACTTTGCGATATGCCGTAACAAAAAAACGACCTTATCTATTTTTTGGAGGAACTGTATTAACTCTAATTGCTTCAATAATGATATATTTTGGAAGTCAACCCAATGTGATTTTCTTTCCTATAAATCAGCCAAAATACGTCAATGTGTTTATCGAATTTCCGGTGGGAACGGATATTTCAACGACCAATGATTTCTCTGAAAAAATAGAGGATAAATTATTTGAAATCATCAAACCCTATGAGCACATAGTAGAATCGGTCATTTCAAATGTTGGCCAGGGAACATCTGATCCAAATGATCCATCTTCCATGGGAGCCAGTGATACTCCTAATAAGGCAAGGCTCACAGTAAACTTTGTTGAATTCAAAGAACGAGGTGAACTGGTGACTAGCGAAATCATGAATGAAATCCGTGATAAAATTGGCAAGTATCCCGGCATAACAATTACAGTAGATAAGGATGCGGCAGGCCCTCCTGTTGGAAAACCCATCAATATTGAAATTTCAGGTGAAGATTATACAAAGCTTTCTGAAATTGTTGCCAATCTGAAAAATGAAATCGCTTTAGCAGATATCGATGGAATCGAAAAGCTCAAATCAGATCTGGAAGATGACAAACCTGAGCTAATTGTTGATATAGACAGAGAAAAAGCAAGGCGATTTGGATTATCAACGGCCACCGTAGCCAGCGAAATTAGAACTGCTTTATTTGGGAAAGAAATTTCTAAATACAAGGAGGGAGAAGATGATTACGATGTTGAGTTGCGTTTAGATGATCAATTCCGGTATGATTTGGACGCCTTGATGAATAAGGAAATTACCTATCGAAACCAGGTCAATGGAAAAATTGTCCAAATTCCAATTGCTTCTGTGGCAGACGTTCAGTACAGTTCTACTTTTGGATCAATTAAAAGAAAAGACCTAAATCGGGTGGTGACACTTAGCTCCAATGTACTTGACGGCTACAATGCCACAGAGATTAACAACCAAATCAGAGGCCTTGTGAGAAATATGCCCATCCCGAGTGGTTACAATATTAGTTTTACCGGGGAACAGGAAAATCAGGCAAAAGAAATGGCATTTTTATTAAATGCATTGATGTTAGCAGTATTTATGATATTCCTGATCATTGTATCGCAGTTCAATAAAATTTCTGCTCCTTTTATAATCATGACTTCAGTATTGTTCAGCACCATTGGTGTATTCCTTGGTTTGGTGGCCTTCAATATGGATTTCATTGTGATAATGACCATGATTGGAATAATTTCCCTTGCGGGAATTGTGGTAAACAATGCCATTGTATTAATAGACTTTATCGAATTAATGAAAGCGAGAAAAATTGCGCAACTGGAAGAAGGACAACCGGTAACCAAACGATTGGTACAGGCGGCCATAATAGAAGCGGGTAAAACAAGGTTAAGGCCGGTACTTTTAACAGCAATTACGACCGTATTGGGATTAATTCCTTTGGCTGTAGGATTGAATATAAATTTCGAAACCTTCTTCGCACATTACGAGTGGGATTTCTTTTTGGGTGGCGACAATGTGATTTTCTGGGGACCAATGTCATGGACCATTATATTTGGATTGACTTTTTCTACTTTCTTAACCCTGGTAATTGTACCTGTAATGTATCTGATCACCAGCAGAATAAGAACGGCTGTCGGAAGAGCCGCCTAAATGAAATTTCTCGCGGTTGCCATAACTATTATTCTCATTGTGCTCCTGAATATTTATTTGTTCAGGGGCATAAATGGCCTTATTGAAAAGAAGAAGAATAAAAAACTTTTTCAAATTCTTTTTTGGGTCTGGACTATTCCATTGCCATTGCTGATCATTGCCGTTGCAGTACTGCCAACAGAATATTTCAAAGGTGTTTCCAGAAGTATTATTCTAACATATACAGTATTTGACATTATTGGCAAGATTATTTTACTATTGTTTTTTGTGTTGGACGATCTGATCCATTTCAGTACTAAAAAAATTAAAGAGAAAAAAGGCAAACAGGTCTATGATGAATCGCGAAAACAATTTATAAAAAAGACAGGTATCGCCATATCGGTTTTGCCGGTTGCCGGTTTTTCATTTGGAATTGTTTCAGGTGCACACAATTATAATTGGCACAGGCTTAAAGTAAAAATCCCTAACCTTCCCAATGAATTTCATGGGCTGAAAATCGGTCAGATTTCAGATCTTCATTCCGGAAGCTTTAGCAATTTGACTGCTGTTAAAGGCGGGATTGATATGTTCATGTCTGAAAAACCGGACATTGTTTTTTTTACCGGAGATATCGTCAATGACCAGGCATGGGAAATAAAAGCGGTCTTTGATATTTATAAAAATGTAAAGGCGCCTTTGGGTGTGTATTCTATATTGGGAAATCACGATTATGGAGATTATTCCAACTGGAAAAGCCAAAGTGCTAAGATGAAAAACTTTCAGGGGATACTAGATGCCCACCAAAATCTCGGATGGGATTTATTGAGAAATGAAAACAGAATTGTCGAAATAGGAAAAGATCGGCTGGCTATTATTGGGGTAGAAAACTGGGGTGCTAAAATGAGATTCCAAAAACACGGAGATCTGGAAAAAGCAAAAAAAGGCACGGAAGGTATTTCAACAAAATTACTTCTATCTCATGACCCAAGCCACTGGGAAGCCCAGGTTATTCCTGAGCATCCCGACATTGACCTCATGTTTGCGGGCCATACGCATGGTTTTCAATTTGGAATAGAAACTCCGCTATTCAGATGGAGTCCGGCACAATATTTATATCCACAGTGGGCAGGCTTGTATAAAAAAGGCAATCAGCAGCTCTACGTCAACAGAGGTTTTGGCTTTATCGGATATCCGGGAAGAATTGGCATTTTACCCGAACTTACGCTTATCGAACTGGTAAAAGAATAATTTATTTAATCTGAAATGAAACGCCTAAAAACCAGCTGAGAGAATTAGAATCATCTTTTTAGAAATGGGCGTTTTTGCTAAGGAAAATTTTTTAATATTTTCACATTGGTTATATAAGAAATTGAGTAAAACAATCAACCTTTTTTTAAGCCTTTTGGCACTCTCTTTTGCAGTTTCTTGCAACAGTAATGACGATGCTGTTGGGGGGCAACCAATCGTTCAAAATGATTCTTCTCTCTCTTCTGGTAAATTGATAGTAAACGTAGTGGATGTTAATAATAATCCCGTTTCGGGAGTCATAGTAACACTCCATGGTACTTTAGAAGATCTTGAAAAAGGAATATGGCTTTATAATTTGTTAAATGATAATCGTGGTGAAGTCGATTTTGGTTTTATAAATCTTGGCAATTACTATATCTATGCTGAGGAAAATGGCGGTGCTCGAAGAAATAATGCTCCCGGAGATGCAGCCCAGGTTCGATCTCAACAAATCACACCGAGAACAGTCGTAATTCGATAAGATTAAAATCAAATTTTACTGTTAGTCAATTCTAAATTCTAAATTTTAATAAATTAATAATTTCAATTATTAATAAATGCCTTAATTTTAAGCTCTATGCAGCTAAACGGAAACACTCTTAAATCAGATTTTTCTTCTTCAATAGTCGTTTTCCTGGTCGCATTGCCTTTGTGTCTTGGAATAGCCCTGGCATCAGGCGCTCCATTATTTTCAGGAATCATTTCAGGAATTCTCGGAGGCATAGTTGTTGGTTCTCTCTCGGGCTCAAATAAAAGTGTAAGTGGGCCGGCGGCAGGACTTGCAATAATTGTTCTCAATGCCATTGAAACTCTCGGTGCCTGGGAGGTATTTATTATGGCTGTTGTATTAGCAGGACTTTTGCAAATTGTTCTGTACATCTTCAAGGCCGGTTTTGTTGCAGAATTATTCCCCAATAGCGTAATCAAAGGCATGCTGGCAGCGATTGGTATTGTAATCACTTTAAAACAGATACCCCATGCTTTGGGTAGAGATACAGATTATGAAGGAGATTACGAATTCTTTCAAATAGCAGATGGTGAAAACACCTTTTCTGAAATATTAAGGGCCATAGAAACAATGAGCCTCGGTGCTCTCATTATTACTGTAGTGAGTCTGGCAATTCTGATTTTTTGGGAAAAGGTAGTTTCTAAACAAAAGAATTTTATTTCGAGTATTCCGGGCGCTTTGGTGGTGGTAATTTTAGGAATCTCACTGAATGAGTTTTATCACAATTATTTTCCTTCAATGGAGCTGCTGGCCGAAGATGATCATTTAGTCACCTTACCGATATTTTCAACCTTTGAAGGATTTAAAAACGCATTGGCATTTCCGGATTTCTCAGCTTTACTCAGACTGGATGTATATATCGTTGCAATTACTCTGGCTATTGTGGCCAGCCTGGAAACACTTCTGAATGTTGAAGCAACAGATAAAATTGATCCGGAAAAAAGATCTTCAGATACCAATAAGGAATTATTGGCTCAGGGCGTTGGAAATACGATTTCTGGTTTAATCGGAGGACTTCCAATTACATCGGTTATCGTCAGGTCATCCGCCAATGTGTATTCCGGAGCCAAATCTCGATTATCGACAATTTTACACGGATTCTGGCTGGTTAGTACCATTGCCCTTTTACCTGAGTGGCTAAATAAAATACCGCTTGCCTCTCTTGCCGCAATACTGTTTATTGTTGGCTATAAATTGGCGAGCTTTGATCTGTTTAAATCGATGTACAGAAAAGGTAAGGATCAATTTTATCCTTTCCTGATTACAATTGTTGCCATCGTTTTTACCGACCTGCTCATCGGTATTTGTATTGGATTGGTAATAGGCTTCATTTTCGTTGTATTTAGAAATTATCATTCAGCCCTGACAGTGGTTAAGGATGATAACTACTATCTTTTCAGATTTAATAAGGATGTTTCATTTATGAATAAGGCAAAATTGAAAACTGAATTGGGAAAAATTCCCGATAATTCATTTCTGATTTTGGACGCTCACAAAGCTCAGTTTATTGATAATGACATAATTGATATTCTTGAAGACTTCTCTCTCAATGCCAAGTCCAAGAATATTACCATAGAATATATTCACATTGACCTAAGAAAATCACTTTAATGGACACTTACCGTAGATTATTATTAAATAATAAGGCCTGGGTCCAGGAAAAATTAAGTTTAGCAAACAATTATTTTCTGAGTCTTGCCAAAAAACAAAACCCCGAATTCTTGTGGATTGGATGTTCTGATAGCAGAGTGCCGGCAGAAGAAATAACAGGAACACAGGCGGGTGAAATTTATGTGCATAGAAATGTCGGAAATCTCGTAGTCCCCAAAGATGCCAATATGCTAAGTGCACTGCAGTATTCAGTAGAGATTCTCGATGTAAAACACATAATCGTTTGTGGTCATTATGGTTGCGGAGGAATAGAAGTGGCCATGGATCATTCCGATTTTGGTGTTCTCGATAATTGGCTTGAAAATGTGAAGGGGGTTTATAATAATCATAAGGAGGAATTGGATAAGCTGGAAAACCGAAATGAAAGATTTAAAAGAATTGTCGAATTAAATGTAATTGCTCAGGTTGAAAACCTTTTGAATACGGAGATCATCAAAAATAAATGGCAAAAAGATTCATTGCCACTTTTACACGGATGGGTGTACGATGTTGAAACCGGAATTTTAAAAGATCTTGTGCTAAAATCACCTTTAAAAGCCGGTTGATTCAATACTAATATTTTGATTTAAGATTTAGGGTAAAATTCAATACAATGGTATTTAGAGCATAAGATACCTGATATGAATTTCAGACCTGACTTTTTGAATATTGGAAGCACCACTGCTAAGGGCTTACTCCTATCTCTATCTATTATTTTACTTTCCTGTTCAGATGCCGATATCAACGAACCATTTGACTCCTCTGGCTCAGCCTACGAGCCAATAATTATGGAGCGAAGCAATTTAGAAACCAGCATTGATTTCATTGATAACAGAGCACTGGAATCAGCAGGTAAAATTTATTCTTACGGGAAATATATTTTAATAAATGAAAAATATGAAGGTGTGCACATATATGACAATGCAGATCCCAGGAATCCCGTGAAAACAGGATTTATTAAAATTCCAGGTTGTATTGATATGGCGGTTAAAGAAGGTATTCTTTACGTTGACAATGCTGTGGATCTTGTCGCAATTGATATAAATAACTTGCCTGAAATAAGTCTGGAAAAAAGAATTATAGGCATATTTCCCGAATTGACCGCACCGGACTTAGGTTACGTTCCTTTTCAATACATTAAAGAAAACAGACCGGAAAATACAGTCATAGTTAAATGGGTTTTGAAATGAAAAATATCAAGCACATATTATTTATTGTTTTGCTGATTTCTTTTATTTCCTGTGATTCCGGAAATCCAGATTCGGTCAGTCCTGCAAACGCTAATGGTTCGGAATTACCTCTGGGACAAGGTGGATCTCTTGCCAGATTTGCTATTCTCGCCGATCACCTTTATGCCTTGAATTGGAACACATTAAATACATTTGACATCCGCAATGCAAATGATCCACAATACATTAGTAATGTGCAAATAGGAACAGGTATTGAGACAATATTTATACGACAAGCCGATAGTACCATGTTTATTGGCAGTCAGAACGGGATGCACATTTACAATGCCCAGGATTTAAGAAACCCTCAGTTTCTTTCTGTATATGAGCATGTTTGGGCTTGTGATCCTGTAGTAGCCAATGACAAATACGCTTTTGTAACTTTGAATAGCGATCAAAACTTCGGATGTTTTAGAGGAGTAAATCAATTGGAAATTGTAAATATTGAAAATTTGAGAAATCCATTTAGTGAAGAAGTTTATCCAATGACGCAACCTAAAGGTTTAGGACTGCATGATACTTTGCTTTTTGTTTGTGATGAGGGATTAAAAGTATTTGATTTTAATACACCTCAGGATTTATCGGAAATTGCAAATCACAATATTTCTGCATTTGATGTAATTCCTGCAATTGGGAGCTATGAGATTTTGTTTGTAATTGGAGAAGAAGGATTATACCAGTATCAATACAGAAATGCTACATTAGAATTATTAAGTGTGATTCCGCTGGGATCTTAACGAATTCAAATGAAAATAGCTTCGATCCTATTAATTTCCATTTTACTTGTTCAAAGTGGATACGCTCAGGATAGTTCATACATTCAACCAAACATTTATTTATCCATCTCTCCGCAATATATAGTAATCAATGGTACAAGAGTTGACGTTGAAAAACGATTTAAAGAAAGTGCTCATGCAATATTGATTGCCCCTACCTTTTACTTCGGTGTAATAAATGAGAATCACATTTTTCAATCCTATTTTAAAGAATATGACTTGAATGGTTTTGGATTTGAGCTTGGGCATAAAGTATATACAGAAAAAAACTGGCTCAAAGACATTAATTGGTATCAATCCTATTCCATCACTTATAATAGACTTTCATTTGATTACAGCGGCATGGACTGGCAACCACTGCCCGGTGATCCGAATCTTCTCGTTTTGAGGGAAAAAGGTCAAACTTTAACCATTGATCAATTTGGATTGTCTACCTATATGGGTGCCTTAATAAAAATAGATAAAAATTTTTACACCGATGTTTATTTTGGAATTGGAGCCAAACGTTCTTTTGCAAATGACTCAAGCACGGATAAATTCGCCGAAGATGACTTTTCAGATGGATTTATTAATTACAATTTCACCGGAGCACTTTTAAGGGCAGGTTTTAAAATTGGAATGGCCTTTTAGTCCAATTTCTTATTGATTTTCCCTGTCAGAATGTCCCAAAACATAATAAAATCCGAAGCCAGACTGTAAAAAGGATAGGTAAATGTTGCGGGTTTGTTTTTTTCAAAAAAGGCATGACCAAACCAGGCAAATCCATAACCAACAACCGGAATTAATAAAAGCAAAAGCCAATTTTGAACTGCAATAGCATAAATCAAAATTATAATCAACAACAAAGTACCTGTGAAATGGAGATTGCGTGAAATTTTGTTTTTATGTTCAGAAAGGTAATAGGGATAGAATTCCTTTAAACTTTTATACTTTTTTTCAGCCATTTTAACTTTTTTTGCTATTCTAATTTACTATCATAATCAGAATTATCACAATCCTTTAATTCCGGTTACCATTTTTACATTTAATTATCTATTTTTGCAAGCCTTTTTAAGGAAGGATTTATTTTATGTCTTCAGTTAAGATCTTTTCAGGTAGCGCTTCGGTTTATTTAGCCGAAAAAATATGCAAGGCCTATGGCAAACCCATGGGGCTCATCACCACGCAAAAATTTAGCGATGGCGAGCTATCTGTGAGTTTTGACGAATCGGTAAGAGGTTGTGATGTATTCCTAATACAGTCGACTTTCCCTCCGGCTGACAATCTTATGGAATTGCTGATCATGATCGATGCTGCAAAGCGAGCTTCCGCAAAGCACATAACCGTGGTGATGCCATATTTTGGCTATGCAAGACAAGACAGAAAAGACAAACCGAGAGTAGCAATTACCGCGAAGCTAGTCGCAAATTTACTTTCTGCTGCAGGCGCAGGTCGCTTGATCACATGCGATCTTCATGCAGGCCAGATACAGGGATTTTTTGATTTCCCGGTGGATCACCTTTACGGATCTGCATTCTTCGTTCCTTACTTAAAAACACTCGGCCTTAAAAAAATTGTTTTTGCCGCTCCGGATGTTGGAGCATTGGGGAGAGCTCGCGGGTTTTCAAGATATTTTGAAAATTCAGAAATCGTTGTTTGCGATAAACAAAGAAAAAAAGCCAATGAAGTTGCAGCCATGCAAATCATAGGTGATGTAGCGGACGCAGATGTTATTCTCGTTGACGATATGATTGATACAGGAGGTACTATGTGTAGGGCTGCAGAAATAATTATGGACAAAGGGGCCAAAAGCGTAAGAGGGTTGTGTACGCATCCTGTATTATCAGGTAAAGCCTATGAAAATATAGAAAATTCCGCTTTGGCTGAATTGATCGTTTCCGATACAATTCCTGCTAGACAGAAAAGTAAAAAAGTGAAGGTGCTTTCTGTTGCAGAACTTTTTGCCATGGCAATACATAAAATTCACGATCAGGAATCAATTAGTACATTATTCATATAAATAATAATAAGATGAAAACCATTGACATCATTGGTTACAAAAGAACAGATTTCAGCAAGAGCACTACCAATAAGCTAAGAGAAGAGGGCATGGTTCCATGCGTTCTTTACGGTGCTGAAGATCACGTGCATTTCAATGCACCGGTTTATCTTTTTAATGATCTGGTAAACACTCCGGATGTCGCATTTGTAAATATCGATGTCGAAGGCAAAGAATACAGATGTATTTTACAGGATATCCAATACCATCCGGTGAGTGATATGATTTTGCATGCCGACTTCAGAGAGCTTACTGCCGGTAAAAAAGTAAAAATGGAAATTCCAATTAAACTGATAGGTACAGCACCCGGTGTTATGGAAGGCGGCGTATTGGTAAGAAAGTTAAGACAAGCTACCATCAAAGCACTGCCTAAGAATATGCCAGAGGTAATTGAATTGGATATCAGCGGCTTAAGCTTAGGACAATCTTTAAAAGTTAAGGATCTCGAAGTGGAAGCGGGAGAGATACTAAACTCTGAAAGAATTACAGTAACTTCAGTTGAGGTTCCAAGAGCACTCCGAGGTAAATCTGAGGAAGACGAAGAACTCGAAGGAGAAGAGGGAGAAGAAGGTGAAGAAGGCGCTGCTGAAGGTGAAGAAAAAGCCGAAGGCGCTGCTGAAGAAAAAGCAGAATCTTAATCCTTTTTGTAAATTTTATATATTCAAATCCCGCTTCGGCGGGATTTTTTTGTTATGAGATATTTAATCGCAGGATTGGGAAATATTGGCACCGAATATGCCAATACCAGACATAATATTGGATTCATGGCCCTCGATCACTTTGCAGAAAAGCATAAGTTTGATTTTGAGAGTTCCAGGTATTCATTTCAGGCTGAATTAAAGTACAGGTCGCATAAATTGCATTTTATAAAGCCAACTACTTATATGAACCTCAGCGGAAAAGCTATTAGATACTGGCTCAATGAAAAAAATATTCCAATTGAAAATCTTCTTGTAATTACTGATGATATCGCATTGCCATTTGCCAAAACCCGTATGAAACCCGGAGGAAGTCACGGCGGTCATAATGGTCTTAAAAATATTGAAGAGTATCTAGAAAACAGAAATTTCCCCAGATTAAGGATTGGTGTGGGTGATAATTATCCCAAAGGCCAGCAGGTGCAATACGTACTTAGCCCCTTTAATAAAGAAGAAGAAAAAGAATTACCATTTTTAGTTCAAAGAGCCTCTGACATCGTATTTTCCTTTGTAGATATTGGTATTGAAAGGACAATGAATTTCTTCAACTAAAATAAAGCAAGCTGCCAGTTGTCCTGGCTTACTTCTGGCTTTCCCAATCTTAAATAAGAGTTTAAAATATACATTTTGGCATCATCCCAGGTACAAAGGTCTATAATTCTATTTTGCACATTCTGAGCCTGATAAATTCCCTTGTTTTCTTTCTTAATTGTTCCAATAAGATCATTTTGCAGGGTGCGAATTTCTGTGGTCTTTTCGCAAAAAAGACTTTTACTATAACTTAATTTTAATCCCCTATCGCACATGGAAGGCATTGAATATTGCCTTGATTTATTGCAAATTTACATCAACAATTCAATTTAATGTAACTTTTAGCTCATTTTAAGGACATAAATAGTTAGTAATTATTGAATAAAATAGCAAAAAATGCTTTTTACCGGACAAATTTCAATTGATCCTTCGGAGATAACCAAAATAAAAAAAGTAGAACCACAGTCTTACTTCAGGAGGTTCTTGCATACAATTAGTAATGGAAAAATTAATGACAAAATTGAAGAGGAAAATTTTACAGCGGTAAGTATTTTGCAGCAATTTAATCTAGTTCTTAAGGGAATGGGCATCAACAACATTATTCGACTGTCCCATAACAATCAGGATTATTATTTAGATAATAAAGGCGATGAAGACGATCTCGAAATTGCCCTTGAAGAATACGAACATCGCATTAAAGATCAAAAATCGAGATCTTTTAATACAATCTCATTAGTACTGGAGCACAATGAAGACACCTTTCACTATTATATAGAAATCAAAATTAATAGAAGCCATAAAGTAGGTGCCTATCCTATCGAAATTAAAGTTGATGCACTTATCAATGAATTTTTTGAACATTTATTGGGCAAAAAAAGGCTTAAACACAAAATGGAACACGTGTTCAGATCTCAGGATGCCTATGATTTTTACCTGACTTCAAAATTGAATGAGTTTGGCCATTTTTTAAATATGATAGGCGATGAAATCCAAAAATATATTCCAATTGACGATTTGATTGTTGACTTTAGTCCGGCTATTATATTGCCTACCAGAGGTATTAGAAACCCAAAAGAGATCGACTTCAAAGACTATTCCAAAGGACCGGCCTTTCATGGTTACTTTCAAAGTGATGAAAGAATATGGTATGTCTATATTTGGCCGGAGCTTTGTAGTGAGCACGATATTTATATAAATAATACCTTAATATTTTCAGAATCGGGTAATCAAATAGGAGAGCTGGGAGAACAGGGAATTGAAGCTGGAGATTCGCCACTATTTGATCTGGAATCAGAATCAGAATCAGAAGAAAAATTAGAGGAAAATACCACTAAAGAGGAAAATATAGATAAAGAAGATGAGAACAAGGGTGATTGGTTTTGATTTTAATCAATGTCAAACTATATTTTTTAACAGAAATTATTACTGAACTATTCTGATTATAAAATAATTTAACATTTTGAATGTTCTCTCGTTGTATTAAGCACTAAACAAAAAAATATGAAAAATATAATCTTAATTACTATCGTCATTACAACATTAAGTAGTTGTGATATTAATAATGAAAGAGAAAAATTACGTGCCAAATCGGACAGTCTTGAAGCAGAACTCATGGTGACACTTAGGGCTGTTGACGCACTCGAAGAGGTAGGTGCATTAATGGATTCAATTGATGAAAATCGCAATGCAATTCGTTTGGATATGCGAGAAGGATTAAAGTACGA
The DNA here is from genome assembly GCA_014323545.1 of Hyphobacterium sp. CCMP332. NCBI lineage: Bacteria > Pseudomonadati > Pseudomonadota > Alphaproteobacteria > Maricaulales > Maricaulaceae > Hyphobacterium > Hyphobacterium sp. CCMP332. The sequence continues at coordinate 2,612,720 of CP058647.1, read as the reverse complement.
TGAGTATATTAATCGTATGAAAAGCTTAAATGAATACGTAAAACGAAGTGAAGAGAGAATTGAAAATTTGGAAGCAGATTTAAATCAATCCGAAGGATCAAAAAATGCGTATTCCAAAGCTGTGGCAAGACTGAAAAAGGAAATTCAGGATAAAAACAAACAAATTCTCGAATTGCAGGAACTGGTTGAAAACTACAAAAGTGAAAATACAGAATTGCTTTCTTTAGTGGCCATGAAAGAATCGCAATTGGCCGATGCCGAAATTGATATTATGCAGAAAAAGCAGGAATTGAGTTTGCTGGAATCGAGAATTCAGGAATTGATGATTCAATCTAAAATGACAGAAGCTGATGCCTATTATGCCAGGGCTTCTGCTGTTGAGGAAGCTGCGAATAGAACCAAATTGGCACCTCGCAAAAAGAAAAAAACGTTTGAAGAAGCGTTAAATCTTTACAAGAAATCCAAACAACTCGGAAGAGAGGATGCTCAGGAGAAGATAGATGAACTCGAAGACAAAATAGGTTAAATGAAAGCCGGTTAATTCCGGCTTTTTTTTGCACTTTTCGGAATGAAATTATTTCTACCACTCTTTGCGCTTCTTTGCCTTTTAACTGCATCTCCTGTATTTTCCCAATCTCCCGAGACTATTGCCAGCGACAGACCGGGCAATGCTTATACCAGCACTGTAGTAGGAAAAGGAGTCTTCCAGGGGCAGGATGGGTTAGAGTTTGGTCAATCAAAAGATGAATATAAATTGACTTTCATCAATGGAGGACTACCGTCTAGTTATAATTTGAATTCAAGTACTTATGCTTTAACTAATTATTTTAGGTTGGGTATTGGAAATAAATCAGAAATTAATGGCATAGTTGATTTTCGAAACAATCGAACAGAAATTGATGGAACTGACTCAAATAATAATCAATCTTCGACCTTAATTACTCAACAAGGGCTAAGCAAATTGGGCATTGGTTTTAGACAAAATATTATTGAAGAAAAAGGAAACTTACCTGCTTTGGGGGTTTTGATAAATACTTACTTCAATGGACTATTAGATGATCACCGAATTTCCAATCCCGATGGTTTCCTATTGATACTGGCTCAAAAACAACTCTCAAATATATTCTCTTTTACAACCAACCTCGGATTTAATTATGGTGATTTTCTAAATGATGGCGATTTCATTGACAGTTATCTATACACTCTAAATCTTGGCTATAGTATCACTCCAAAATTATCAGGATATGTAGAAGCTTATGGTCAAATTGTAAATGGAGATATAATAGACGCTTATGATGCTGGGTTTGGCTTCTTAATAAATAAAAATGTTCAATTGGATTTATATGGTGGTATATACACTGATCAAAATTACTTTGAATATTTTGTAAGTACCGGTATTTCCTGGAGAGTGGGAAACTTGTAATATGACCCAGATCATTTTACAAAATGACAATATGCCTTAATACATGTGTCTATTTCACTAAATTAGACGCATATATTAAAATAGATTTATAAATTGCTTCAAAATCAAACCAAATCAAATTCAGTGTCAGATTTAGAGAAAAATCTTGAAAGTATACAACAAAGTTCAACGGCAGCGAAAGAAGCGATTACTGCGCTTAAATTAGTAGAAAACTCAGCAGAAGTAGTCCTCTGTATGGATGTTTCCGAGCAAATGGAAGACTATCTGGACACGGGAAAGGCACAGGTAATTGCCAATCGAATATTGGCTTTTGCAACACATATGGATATTGACAGCCATATTGACCTGTTTCTTTTTGCCGAAAGGGCATTTTTTATAGGCTCAATGAACATGAAAAATTTTGACGGCTATATTGAAGATGCCATGCATAAATATAATTTGACCGGACATGCGGATTATGTGAATGTAATCAATCTTATCAGGACTACATATCTGAAAAATGCAAAAAGAGATGGGAAGCTGGCATGCAGGGAAACACCTGTTTATGTTTACTTTATAAGCAATGGCGAGACCGATGAACCTGAAGATATTGCAAAAGAAATAGCCAGTGCTTCTTATGAGCCAATTTTTTGGCAGTTTATGACAATGGGTACAACCCGCGAAGATCTTCAAAAAGGATTTCTTGGATTCTTATTGAGACCATTCGTAGATGATTATTCTTTTCTGGAATTGCTGGATGACATGGAGGATCGCTTTATTGACAATGCGGATTTCTTCAATGTCAATGATCCATCTGCATTGAGCGATGCCGAATTCTATAAACTAATGATGTCAGAATTCCCGCAATGGGTTGAATTGGCAAAAGAAAAAGGGTTGATAATAAAAAATCAGTAATAAAAATGCACGAAGCGACTATTGGTGTTTTAGATATTTTAGCCATTTTAATATTTCTGGCGGCAGTTTTTTCATTTGTTAATACGCATTGGTTAAAATTACCCGCTACCATAGGATTGATGACGCAGTCACTGGTAATCTCCTTAACTATTGTACTGATTGGAATTTTAGTGCCTGAAGTAAGGGATTCAGCAGCAGAAATTCTGGATTCCTTCGATTTCTCTGAGGTTCTCATGCAGGTGATGCTGAGCTTTTTGCTCTTTGCCGGTGCTATAAATGTAAACTTCAAAAAACTGGTGGAGGAAAAAGGAGCTATTCTTATACTGGCCACCGTTGGTACCCTGCTTTCTACATTTATAATAGGCTTTGCCACATTCTTCTTCTTGCCCTATCTGGGAATTAATGTTGAGCTGATTTACTGCTTGCTTTTTGGAGCACTTATTTCTCCTACTGACCCTATTGCCGTTTTGGCGATTGTGCAAAAAATGAAATTGAGTAAAAATCTTCAAGTTAAAATTGAAGGTGAGTCTCTGTTTAACGATGGTGTGGGCGTAGTAATATTTTTGACCATTTTAAATGTAGCACAGTCGGGCGTTGAAAATGTTACACCGATTGGTGTGAGCATTCTTTTTGCACAGGAAGTTTTTGGCGGAATTTTACTCGGTGGAATTTTAGGTTATATCGGATTGCTGTCTCTAAAGTTTATCGACAACAGACATACCGAATTAGAAGTTCTCATTACATTGGCTCTGGTTATGGGCGGTACTAGAATTGCAGAACTGGTACATGTATCTGCGCCCCTTATTATGGTGGTATTGGGTATAATTATTGGAAGAGAAGGGAAACCGGAATACCTTCGAAAAATTACCGGAGACTTCGTATATAAGTTTTGGCATCTCATCGATGAAGCATTAAACGCAATTCTTTTCATTTTAATTGGATTTGAAGTATTGGTTGTTACACTTCAGATAAAAAATATTGTAGCAGGTGTTATTGCCATTTTTGTAGCCCTTTTCTCAAGGTACATTAGCATTCTAATACCCACCTTTACTTTTGGACTTCAAAAATCAAAGACCTGGGTTCCCGGTACGGCTCCAATCTTGGCCTGGGGTGGCTTAAGGGGTGGAATAGCTGTAGCACTGGCACTGGCTCTTCCGCATTTTGCGCATAAGGATCTTATAGTTACCATGACTTATATTATAGTTGTGTTTTCTATCCTGATTCAGGGAATGACGATTAAAAATCTTATCCGCTATCTGAAATTGGATAAATTACCAATAGATTAGATAGCAAATCAAAACAAGCCAATTTCATTGCTGTTTGTTGAATAATAATAAATAATCATGGCCCAACCCAAGTGGAAAACAATTGGAAATTTTGAAGATATCACCTATAAGAAAGTGGATGGTGTCGCGCGGATTGCTTTTAATCGACCGGAAGTTAGAAATGCTTTTCGTCCTAAAACAGTTGCTGAGTTGTACAAAGCTTTTCTGGACGCTCGTGAGGACACTTCCATTGGGGTGGTCCTATTTTCAGCAGAAGGCCCCTCTCCAAAAGATGGCGTTTATTCTTTTTGCAGTGGAGGAGATCAAAAAACCAGAGGCGATCAGGGCTATGTGGATGAAGATGGCATGCCCAGGCTAAATATACTTGAGGTTCAAAGATTGATTCGCTTTATGCCCAAAGTCGTAATTGCAGTGGTTCCGGGTTGGGCTGTAGGTGGCGGACATAGTCTTCATGTGGTTTGCGATTTATCCCTAGCCAGTGAAGAACACGCCATATTCAAACAAACTGATGCCGATGTAACCAGCTTTGACGGAGGATATGGTTCAGCTTATCTCGCTAAAATGGTGGGTCAAAAAAGAGCCAGAGAGATTTTCTTTTTAGGAAGAAACTATTCTGCACAGGAAGCTTATGAAATGGGAATGGTCAATGCTGTTATTCCACATAAGGAATTGGAAGCTACGGCTTTCCAGTGGGCTCAGGAGATACTTGAAAAATCACCCACTTCAATCAAGATGCTCAAATTTGCTTTTAATCTAACAGATGATGGCATGGTGGGTCAGCAGGTTTTTGCCGGTGAAGCTACCAGACTGGCATATATGACCGAGGAGGCCAAAGAAGGAAGAAATGCATTCCTCGAAAAAAGAAAACCAAATTTCAAGGACATCAAATGGATTCCCTAATCTAATTCATTGATCCCGCTGCGCTTTCTTTAATTTTCATTTCTCCAACGCTCATTCCTTTGCTTCTGGCCATTCTTCTTTCAAGACTGGCTTCATAAGCCGAAATTCCGTGCAATTCGGACAGATAGTCAAGATGACCTGGAGAAGTTACAACCATAATGTCGTCTGCTGTAATATCCGTAGGTGTTTTATATCCGCAGGATTCAGCTAACATTTGTGTTTCCTTATACAAAACATCGGCATAGGTTTTTACACGTTCGGCCGCTCCCTTAATATCAATGGCTCTTTCAAGGCTTCTTCTTTGGGTAGCTATTCCCGTAGGGCAATTATTTGTATGGCATTCAAGGGCCTGAATACATCCTATGGCAAACATAAATCCTCTGGCAATATAAACTGCATCCGCGCCAAGTGCCATTGCAACGGCAATGTCAATAGGAGTTGCGATCTTACCACTGGCAAAAAGAACAACCTTATCTCGCACACCATGTGACTTCAAGGCCCAGTCCGCAACCGCTAAAGCTTGTTTCATCGGCAAGCCTGAATATGAACTCAAAACATGAGGGGATGCACCTGTGCCACCATCACCTCCATCGATGACGATGTAATCAGGCCCCCTGCCGGGCTCTTTTGCCATTTTATTTGCAATATCTTCAATCTCTGCAGTGTGGCCTATCACCATTTTTATTCCAACAGGTTTGGATGTAACTCTTCTCACCCTGTCAATGAAATCAAACAATCCATTTACATCACTAAATTCTTTATGTCTGGCAGGTGCATAGGCATCTTTTCCCAATGGCACTTGTCGTATATCTGCGATTTCCTGAGTTATTTTTTCTTTTAATAGCATCCCACCTTTGCCCGGTTTAGCACCCTGAGCTAATTTAATTTCCATCATTTTTACCTGAGGATGTTCTGAAACTTTTTTCAATTTTGCCTCATCTAAATTGCCATCCTCATCTCTCACACCGTATTTTGCCGTTCCTATCTGAAAAATCAAATCCCCTCCACCGTATTCATGACATGGCGCAAGACCACCTTCACCCGTATTGTGCATAAAACCACCCATTTTGGCTCCAAGATTTAATGATGCATGCGCCCGATAAGACAAAGCACCATAGGACATAGCACTTATATGAGCAAAATGCTTTAATTCGACAGGTTCGACACCGGTATGTTTTCCAATAATTTTTTTATAACTCTGACCTGTTTCTTCCCCGGTTTTTGAGGTAACATTGGTAAAAGTTGCGGGCATAATTATTGTCGTTCCAACCTGGTCCATATCTATCTGTGTTCCAAAACCAATAGTATTTCTTGTTCCTTTTGAAGACTGATAGATCCAGTTTCTTGTAATTCTATTGTATGGCGTCTCCTCCTGATCATTTAAGAACAAATATTGTCTTAAAAGTGGCCCCATTGATATAAGCAATTTTCTTCCCCATATAATGACTGGAAATAATCGTTGTATTGGAGTATGAGACTGTCTTTTATCGTGAATAAATAAAATAATAAATCCCACAATTAAGGTAAAAAGTATGAATTCACCGGTCAAAGTTGCAGCCCATACCAAGATTCCCGATGACTCAATAGTGGTTTGTTGAAAATAATACCCATACGCTGCAGTTACAAGCAGCGAAAGAAGTATCCATGTTCCTGTATATGCATTAAATAGTTTTAAAAATGATGAAAATGAAGGTGCCTTTGATATACCGGTTTTGATGTATTTTCGTTCTTCAGACATTTGGTTTTGAGTTTATTGGGGGTAATGAATGTAAGCCCAAAATCTGATATTTACAAATATCTATATTTAGACTTTTTTTTCCGGAAGACAAAAAATACCATTGAGTGTTTCAGATAGTAATGTATATTCTCAATGCATATTTAAAATAGTTTATTTGATTAGCTTTTATATAAAGATATTTTAAGATATTAGATTGAAATTCAAATTTATTATGAATCAGAAAGTAATTATTCCAATATTACTTGCAATAGGAATTGGCTTGGGTGTTTTTTTGTATTTCAATTATAGTTCTAAAGTTGAGGAACAAATAAAAATTGAAAAAGAGAGGCTCTCAGAAGAAAAAGAGCGCAAAGAAAATTTAGAATTAAAAATTGATAAACTTCAAGAAGATATTGCAAGCTCTAAGTCTCAAATTGAAATCTTAAACAACAAAATCGAGGAATTAAATTCTACAACAGAAGAATTGGAAGCTTCAAAAAAGAAAATCCAATCAAGCCTCAATACTTATTCTTACTTATTGAAAAAGGAAAAGGAAAAAATTGCCGATTCTAAAAATCAAATTGTTTCGCTTATCAATAAGCAACTCGCAGGATTACTGGATCACAGAATAAGAAAAATTTCGATTTTTAATGATGATTCAAGCTTTGCCTACTATACAGGAAGAAGAAACTATATAACGCTAGATTCAAAAAACAATTTGAAATTGGAGCGCACTATCCATTTTACCAGTACAGGACAATACTTACAGGCAATTTATCAAGACAAGGATAATGGAAATAATAGATTTCTAATCAACAATTACAATGTGCCAATTGCCAATCTCGATTTTGAGTCATCTGTGATTACGGATTTATCAAACAAGGAAAAAATGGCATTTGAAAAAGATGTAAGAGAAGAAACTTATGTTAATCTTGAAATCCCTATAAGAAAATCATCCGCTCAAATTGATTTTATGAAGGGCATAGAATACGAAAGCGAACGATTTGATAAAAAATCCAAGGTAAAAAGCATAGAATTCTACACGACATCAAAAGAACAGGCAGAAGAAGTTCTAACACTTTTAAAAATTCTCGATTCTTTAGTTTAAATGTATTTCAGGTCAGCAGAAAGCCTTCATAGAGAATAATCCCTTCCTAAGCATAAAGGAATAATCCAAGGATCAACAATACAAATGTCAGTGCGAAAAGACGTATTAAGTTAAAATTCATCATTTGTCAATTGGTGAATTTTGAAGATGTGAATTAAATTAAGATTAAAACATCAACTTATATGTGCTAAATTATATATGCAAGGTTTTCGGTGATTTCGAATCAATTTAGTTTTTGATAACTTGAAAAAGATTTCAATTTTTTATTTTATGCGGTTTATGAATAACAAGAATAAGTTATAAGAAACTCAGTAATCATATTGGACGACGAAAAAGACATCAGGGATATGCTTAGCCTATTCATGAATAAATTCGGATTCGATGTGAAGGCTTTTGAAACAGTGGCAGAAGCCGGTAAAGCCATTGATCAAAACCATTTCCAACTCGCACTGGTTGATTTGAATTTACAGGATGGCTCTGGTTTTGAAATAATAAATAAAATAAACGAACAATCAGGCAATTGTGATGTAGTAATAATTACGGCCTATGACAGTGAGGATGAAAGAATGAAAGCTGAGCGTTTATCCGTTAAACACTTTCTTTCAAAACCTTTCAACAGAAGTATTTTACAAGAAAAATTAGAACAAATGGGCTATGAGGTATGAATAAAATACTAATAATAGATGATGATCGCGATACTTTATCCTTACTGAAAGGCTTTTTTAGTAAAAAAGGTTATGAGGTTTCGATTGCTGCAAACGGTAAAAAAGGACTTGATCTTGTAAGAAATAATTCCTTCTCGGTCATCCTATGTGATTTTAGGTTGCCCGATACGGATGGTCTTGAAATGATTCAAAAAATAAAGATTTTGGATGATAAGGTCAAGATTATCATCATCACCGGCTATTCTGAAACCAAGATGGCTGTTGAAGCACTAAAACTCGGAGCTATAGAATATGTAACCAAACCACTTCAACCAGATGAAATTCTGCAAATTGTAAAAGATGCATCCAAAGATTTTAATTCCAAGAACAGCGCCTCCTCAGTAGATCAGGAATATGTGATCGGAGAAAGTCGACATGCTCAAAATATATATCAGCAAATTGAATTGATTGCCCCCACTGATATGTCTGTTATAATAAGTGGAGAAACCGGGACGGGAAAGGAATATGTGGCAAAGGCGATTCACACCAATAGCAGAAGGAAAGACAAGCCCTTTGTAGCCGTGGATTGTGGTGCCCTGCCCGAGGAATTAGCAGGAAGCGAACTTTTTGGACATGTCAAGGGTGCCTTTACAGGAGCTCTCAAATCCAAAAAAGGATGTTTTGAACTAGCCAATTCAGGTACTCTTTTTCTCGATGAAGTGGGAAATTTAAGCTATGAAAACCAGGTAAAGCTTCTTAGAGTAATTCAGGAAGGGAAAGTGAGAAAAATTGGCGATGAGAAAGAAATCAATGTCAATGTTCGAATCCTCGTAGCTACGAACGAACATCTTGAAGCCAAAATTGATAAGGGCGAGTTCAGGTTGGATTTATATCATCGAATCAATGAATTTAAAATTGAACTTCATCCTTTGCGTGAAAGACATGAGGATATTGAAAAATTTTCGCAAATATTTCTTGCCAATGCATCGAAGTCTCTTATGAAGAATGTTGATTCATTTTCAAAAGAAGCATTCAAACTTATGAAATCTTATCCCTGGGAAGGAAACCTGCGTGAATTACAGAATGCAATAAAAAAGGCGGTCTTGTTTTGTAAGGGAAATGAAATTATTGTAGAAGATTTGCCCGGAGAAATAAAACTGCATTCAAAAAAATCAATACAAGAGGAAGAAGAAATAATTGGTTATAATCTTAAAGAAAATGTAGCTCGTACCGAAGCCAAAACAATCAACAGGGCATTGCAAGCATCCAATGATAACAAAAGCGAAGCCGCAAAACTTTTGGGAATTGACCGTAAAACTCTATATAATAAAATGAAATCGCTAGACCTTATCTAAATGAAAAGACCAAAAAAATCAGATAAGGAATTTGAATACATCCGGCGTAAATACGATCAATTGTGGTCGGAATCCAGGGATATGATTTTCATATGCAATAGTGAATATCAAATTGTGGATATGAATCCCTCTTTCAGACAAAATTTTGGGTTTAGGAAAAATGCGGATATTTCTCTCAAAGATATTTTTCATAGAGAAGAGGACTTTTTAAGATTCAATCAGCAAGTCTATTTAAAAGAAAACATCGAGTTATTTGAAGTTGAATTAAAGACTAGAAAAAAATCAGTTCTTCCCTGCCTTCTCAGTTTTTTTGAATCGATTGCAATAGAAGGAATTGATACTTTCATGGGAATAATAAAAGACATCAGCACAAGGAAAAAAGCGGAGCGTCAAATACTAATGACTGAAAAATTAGCAGTCACAGGTAAAATAGCAAGAAATATTGCTCACGAAGTAAGAAACCCTCTAACAAATCTAAATTTAGCATTGGATCAATTAAAAGATGAAATTTCCGACAATACAGAAGCCAATGTTTACACAGAAATAATAGCCCGAAACGCCACGCGAATTGAAACCTTAATTGGCAATCTTTTAAATTCTTCTAAACAACGACAGTATAATTTTAGCGATGAAAATTTAAATGCGATTCTCAGAGAGTCATTGAAAGAATGCAATGACCGCTTGGTACTCAAAAATATAAAACTGGTGGACAAGATCTCTAAAAAAGAATTTATCAAAGCTGTCGATAAAGAGGCTCTTAAGGTTGCTTTCTTAAATCTGTTTATTAACGCTATCGAAGCTATGAAATCAAATCGTGGAGTTTTGGAAGTAAAGTCCAGTCTTGTCAATGAAAATTTTCTGATAGAAATATCGGATAATGGCACAGGTATGGATGAAGAAACGCTTAATCATATTTTTGAACCATTTTTTAGTCGAAAGCAAAAAGGAAATGGACTTGGTCTTACAAATGTTCAAAACATTATTCACGGCCATGGTGGACAAATTGAAGTGCAAAGCCAGCCGGACAAGGGAAGTAAATTTGAAATTCTTTTTTAATGGGTAAATATTTCTACAATCTTTGTAGAAAATAATCTCTTAAATCCATTTATTCTTCTTTTACATTCTATTTTACTAAGGGCACACTTTTGGCATATATAAATGCAAACAATAAGAATTATGAAAGAAGTAACCTTAACATCAAAAAAAGAAAACGATTCAAATTCAAAAAAAGCGTTTAGAAAGTTGGGTTATACCAAATTGGAAACTGCGGAGTTGGTAGAATCCCTGAATCAATTATTAGCAAATTTCAGTGTTCATTATCAAAAGCTGAGGAATTTTCATTGGAATGTGAAGGGACCCGATTTCTTTGACATTCACGAACAATTCGAAATTCAATATGAAGATGCCAAAAGCGCGATCGATGAAATTGCCGAAAGAATCAGAGTTTTTGGTCAAACACCAATGAGTACAATGCGCGAATATTTAGACCATTCTGAAATTAAAGAAGCCAGTACGGATTTAACTGCCATGGAGATGGTAAAGGAAATTATAAGAGACTATCGTGTGTTATTAGAGTACATGTTTACAGTTGTTGAAAACGCAATTGAATATGGCGATAGCGGTACTGAGGACATGGTCAAAAACTTCATAAAAGTGACTGAAAAAAATCACTGGATGATGAGCGCATTTTCTCAGGAAAACTAATAGAAAATAAATTTTAACCCTTAAAACAAAAATATCATGAAAAATTTAGGAATATTCTTAACAGGTGCAATTACAGGAGCTGCTATTGGAGTATTATTGGCACCGAATTCTGGTGAAAAAACAAGAAAATTGATAGCAAAAGAATTTGACAGCACCATGCACGATTGGGAAAAAACTCTAGCCAAGACCTCCAAGGAAATGAAAGCTGAATACAACAAGAAACTGGAGGATCTCACCAAACACGGAAAAGAGTGGGTGAACGAAGCAAAAGAGGCCGTCAAATTGAATTAATTATTTCAACTAATATGATAAGGCCGGTAATCCATCGGCCTTTTTTTTGTAACAACTAAACATAATTACTATGAAAACTTTGAAAAACATATTTACATATTCGCTTATTCTTACATTTTTCTTAGCCTGTGAACCTCAGAAAGATAACAACGAGTCCAAGGCTGAGGAAATCGCAGAGGAAGTAAGTACCGAGTTCCAAATTCGAAAAGACAAAGTGCAGGCGGATTTACTGATACTTAAAGACAAGGTAACAGATAGGTTGGAAAATACAACCGAAGATATTGAAGAGCTTGCCGAAGAAGGGATGGAAACAGGTTCTGAAAAAGGTGAAGAACTTAAATCAGAATTAAAAGAGTTAGAATTGGAAATCGAAGCAACTTCTGAATCTTTGGAAAATTCTACTGAAGAAAATATCGAGGAATTAGAAACAAAAGTAGATGCGCTAAAAAACAAGATTGAAGCTATGTTAAATGATGATCAGGATTCAAATGATCCCGAAGAGTAAGATTAAGATCTTGTAAATTATTAAAAGACCGATTATTCGGTCTTTTTTTATGCCTCACTTATTAATTCTTTCAAAATCAAAGTCATGAATGGTTCAGCTTTTGCAGCAGCAGCCAATACCTTTTCAATAGTGACCTTTTCAATCATACCTGGCACACCCATATCGGTGATAACTGAGATAGCAAAAACAGGTACTCCCATTTGATGTGCAACTATTACCTCTGGAATTGTAGACATCCCTACAGCATCTGCTCCGATTATTCTGATGTAGCGATATTCCGCCGGAGTTTCTAAAGTTGGACCCTGAACTGCAGCATATATTCCCTCATGCACATTAATTTCAAAATCAGTTGATATTTGAAGCGCTCGTTGTATTAATTTTTTATCGTAAACATTACTCAAATCGGGAAACCGAACACCTAACTCATCAATATTTGGACCTCGCAATGGGTTTTCCGGCAATAAATTGATGTGATCATTTAAGATCATAAGATCGCTTACCTGATAATCGGGATTTAGTCCCCCGGAGGCATTACTTACGAAGAGTGTTTTAATTCCAAGCATTTTCATCACTCTTACGGGAAGCACAATTTGTTGCATTGAGTAGCCCTCGTAATAGTGAAACCTTCCTTGCATTACGACCACCCTCTTACCAGACAAATAACCAAAAATTAATTTTCCTGTATGACTCTCTACCGTAGAAACAGGAAAATGAGGGATTTCTTTATAATTGATTTCCAACTCCTTTATGATTTCCTTAGCGAGTGCACCGAGGCCTGTTCCCAGAATAATTCCGAATTCCGGCTTGAAATCAATTTTCTTCTGTATATAATCTAAAGATTCCTTTATTTCTTTAAGCGTCATTTCTTAATAATTATGAGCCTTGATTCATTTTCTGAATAATAAACCACTAAAGCATCCCCATTTTTTTCTTGCAAGGTAGATAACACTGAATTGTCGGAGGTCATGGCTACTTTTTGCCAGGTGTTGTATACATAATCCATTTCCATTTCATAGGTTTTATCATCGTATTCCATAAAAAATGAAATTGCTTCATTTTTAGGTGAAACTGGAAATAAAGTTGACACTCTTGGAAATTTCATATCCATTTCTTTCTTTTTGTAAATGTAATTTGACCATCTCAATTCATCGTTCCTGTCAAATGAAAAAATCAATGCCGAACCGCTAATGGTTTTGGCTTTATGATTGGACCATTCTAGTTCAGAGTCAAAACGCAGATCCTTAAAAACATAACCGGACCGTCTTAATTCAAAGGCCTCGAATACTATTAACAATTCTTCATCATTGTATGATTCTACATGTGTTAAGGTAAAATTACTTCGGTCTCTTACATCAAACTTCCCAAGCTTAAAAAGACTGTCTGTAGCCGCTTTATATTCATATGGAAGTGCTTCAAAATGGACCCGATCAATTTCATTTAGGTTAAAGTCAAATACAGCATAAAGGCAGCCATAGAAAGAATTTTCAATTTCTGCTTTTCCTGCAACCACTACCCTTCCTTTGCTTAATTCAAGAATTTTCAGATCATCCCTTTGACTGTTTTCAGCAGTAAGTCGAAGCAGTGAATAATCATCTGAGTGCATTGAAAATTGAATTACCTGTATATCTCCATCGAATGATTGATTTAAATGATAAACTTCACCCGCGTTGCCAATGGTATAATCAAAAAGATATATCAACTCATCGAGCTTTATATTTCGGGAGTCAAGTTCTTTTAAATTCCTATCATATATTTTGTAATCATGAATGAGTTGTTCATTTGAATAATCAAATAATGAAATAATCCTAAATTGGCGATTTTGTGATGTTTTAAATTCAAAGCGATAAGGAAATGGCACTTCCGCATTCAACGACCTTAAAGAGGCAAGTTCCAGCTCTGCATCGGCCACCTTTTTTGCTTTTTTCCGATTCCCGGTAATTTCACCTGCGCGAGTGGACCAAAGTAATTCTCTTGACTTATTGTTTCCATTTTCCGTATCCAGTTTTGTTACATATAATTCACTCTTTCCGGCGCTGCGATCAAATTTTGTCGAATAGATATAAATTTTGCCTTCCGTGATCTCCCATGAAAATATATTTTCATTTTCAACGGTATTTATAGAGCCGGACCATATTAAATCGTTCCCTAAATTTTTTCTTTGGATAAACCAGACCCCGTTATTAATTGGCAATAAAATAATAACATCTTCATTGAGAGGTATCACCGAATTAAAGCCTATTGGGACCAGAGAAGGTTCGAATTGCTCTGATCTTAGCTGTGCATTAATGCTGTTTGGCAATGCACTCAATAGAACAGTTAAAAGGATTACATTCCTAATAAATAATTTCAAATCCGTAGGGTAATCGGGCAATAATACCATCCTTATTTTCAAGGTCTTTAATAGTATTAATGGCTTTTGTAAATCTATCGGGTTCTCCAAAAAAGTAAGTCATCAATTCTTCCTTTTCCGATCCTTTCATGAATTTCTCGAAAAAACTTTCTTTGGGTGGATAGTATCTTAGCTTGTAGTCTTCGAGGTTTGCTAATTCAGCGGCGACTTCAACCGCTCTTTCCAGGCCACCCAATTCATCAACTAACTTTCTCTCCATGGCCTGCTTGCCCGTCCAGATCCTGCCGCCAGCAATACTCTTTACTTCTTCAATGTCCATTTTTCTAAAGAATGCTACTTTAGTAATAAAATCTTCATATACATCATCAACGGATTCCTGAATAATAGCGCGTTCGGTTTCCGTCATTTCATGGGTACCACTACCGATATCAGCAAATTCTCCTGTTTTTATTCTATCGAAAGTAATTCCTAGCTTATTTTCCATAAACTTTTCAATATTCAGAATTACGCCAATCACTCCAATAGAACCTGTAATGGTATTTGGTTGGGCTATTATTTTGTCACAGCCCATAGAAATCCAATAACCTCCGCTGGCCGCAACATCCGACATAGACGCAACAACGGGTTTCTCTTCCTTTGTTAAGGCAATTTCGCGAGCCATGATCTCGGAAGCCACTGCACTACCACCGGGAGAGTTCACTCTGACCACTACGGCTTTAACTCTTTCATTCTCTCTCAGTTTTCGCATTTGTTCGGCAAAGGTATCTGAACCAAGTACGTCTTCATCGCTTTCACCACTATTGATTTCTCCTTCAGCTACTAAAACAGCAATTCTATTTTTACTAGTATTCTCTGATTCTATATTGACATTTTTGTATTTACTATAACTCACCAATTCAATTTTATCATCCTTAGATACACCGATAGCCGTTTTGAGTATATCGATCGATTCATCTTTATTCGCAAGCATATCTACCATATTGCTGGCTAAAACATCATCAGAGGTTCTTAATTTGTGGGTGTTGACGATATTTAACAAAGTAGTGTCGTCGATGCCTCTTCCTCTTGCCACATCATTAATAAAATCTGCGTAAATTTCATCGATTAAAAATCTGAGCTGTTCTTCATTTTCTTCTGAGAAATCTTTTCTTACAAGTGACTCCGCAGCGCTTTTATAATCTCCTACTTTTATTATTTCTGCCTTTATATCCAATTTCTCAAGCGTTCCACCTAAAAACATCATTTCCAGATTGAAGCCATTAAACTCGACAAGCCCCATAGGATGCAAAAGAATGGTATCAGCCACAGTGGATAAGGCATAGGCTGCCTCACTGTAATATTCGCTATAAGCAATTATTGGCTTTCCACTCTCCTTAAATTTTTCTAATTCTTTTCGAATTTCAGTAGCAATGGCAAAACCACCCCCGAAATTGCTTGAATTTAAATAAATGGCCTTGATTCTTTCATCAAGCGACGCATTTCTGATACACTCTTTAATTTCTTTTAAACCCAAAGTAAACTCTGCACCGGGTATTTCGAATCCAAATTCTTCAAAAGGATTATCGGGTTCCTTTTCACTAATCGGACTACCGAGATTTAATTCTAATACTGAAGTATCTTTAATTTTTACTTCTTCTTTTTGAGAGGCCGCCGCACCTATTCCCATAAAAATAAAAATGCTTATGATCAGAAATAGAAATAATCCCAGAATAGTGGCTAGAGTGTACTTTAAAAAATTCATGTTATTTATATTTTTTACTCAATTTTAGGACAAATTTATACTAATTGATTACAAAATCACCAGAAGAATACGAAGCATTTAAAGCTTTTCTGCTCATCGGCACAAATGTTGGACAAAGGGATAAAAATCTTGAATTAGCTTCAAACCTAATTCAACAAAATGAATGCGACATTACTATAAAATCTTCAATTTACGAATCAGCGGCATGGGGCATAGAAAATCAAAACAGTTTTTATAATCAGGTTTTAAAAATTGAAACGCATTTAGGACCCTGGGAATTGTTGGAAACCGTACTCAGTATTGAAAAGAAAATGGGTAGGATAAGAACCGAAAAATGGACAGAACGCATCATCGATATTGATATATTGTACTTTGAGGAATTAATTGCCAACTCATTTGATCTTGTAATCCCACATCCGGGAATACCTGAAAGAAAATTTACCTTAATTCCGTTGGTAGAAATCGCTTCCGATAAATTACATCCGAAACTCCATTTGACCCAAAGTCAATTGCTCGAACAATGCAAAGATGATCTTTGGGTAAAAAAGATCGCTTAAGCAATCGATGAAACCTCAGCTTCTCTGTGGATTTTTTTCACCAGACCCTGTAAAACTTTGCCCGGACCACATTCAATAAATTCATTGGCACCATCTGAAACCATGGCATTAACACTTTGTGTCCATTTTACCGGTGCGGTTAATTGATCTACCAGATTTTTCCTGATTTCGGATATATCCTTAGATGGTTTTGCAGTTGCATTTTGATAAACCGGACAAATAGGGCTTAAAAATTCTGTAGTTTCAATAGCTTCAGCCAATTCCTGACGCGCCGGCTCCATCAATGGTGAATGAAATGCACCTCCTACCGGTAATATTAAAGCTCTTCTCGCCCCTGCTTCATTCAATTTTTCACAAGCTTTCTCAACTCCATTAAAAGAACCGCTAATCACCAGCTGTCCGGGGCAATTGTAGTTTGCAGGAACAACAATATCAGAAATTTCAGAACATATTTTTTCCACTATTTCATCATCTAATCCAATTATTGCCGCCATTGTGGAAGGCTCGGCTTCACAGGCTTTTTGCATGGCCATTGCTCGCTTCGAAACTAATTTTAATGCGTTTTCAAATGAAAGTGTTTTATTGGCTACCAATGCAGAAAATTCTCCCAAAGAATGGCCTGCCACCATATCAGGAACAAAATCAGAAGCCAACTGAGCACTGATTATCGAGTGTAAAAAGATTGCGGGTTGTGTGACTTTGGTTTGCTTAAGATCATCGGCACTACCATTGAACATAATATCTGATAGACTAAATCCTAAGATCTCATCAGCGGATTTGAACATTTCTTTCGCTTTGTCGCTGGAATCAAAAAAATCCTTGCCCATACCCGGAAATTGTGACCCTTGACCCGGAAAAATATATGCTTTCATAATAGCTTTTTGAGCAAAAATATAATTTTAGCTTTAAGCAGCCTCAGTGTTTAAAAACTTTGATCTCAAATCTGGGCTTGGAATTCGGCATTCCTCCTGTCTGCCAAACCATTTATAGCGATTTGCGGCTATAATATCATAAAAAAAATCTCTCAAAACTTTGGGTATGATTAAGAAAAATGAAATTATAGGCCATAACCCGGTCAATTCCTTTGATATATGTAATGCGGCTGTGGATTTATGCAACAATTTACCCTTTTTAATAAGGACAATACTGTCCAGGTATTCTTTATCCATTCCAATTTTTCTTAGCTCTTCCTGTCCTTCCGCTGACTGTAAGGCTGCAAATCTGAATTTATCTTTTTTATCCCTGTCAATAATAAAGTTAACACTGCTATTGCAGAGATTGCAAACACCATCAAATAATATGATATACTTTTCAGACATTATCTAGCTAACCAAATCCAACCCTTGAAAGTTTTTTTGGAATCTTCAGGATTCAGACGGAAAAAGTCTACGTCTGCCTTGTAAAAATAATAACCGGCCGGAACTTCATTTCCACTTTGATCCAACCCATCCCAATTGATCATAGGATCATCATTTATAATTCTTAGCGGCCTTCCCCACCGATTGTAAACTTCAAATTCTATGCTTTTAACAAATCGCGGTTCAGGACATGGGATAAATGTATTGTTCCACTCGTCATTGTTGGGAGTGAATACATTTGGCAATTCAAAATAGATACAATTATCTCTGCAAACTTCATTGCTAAATGCACTTTCATTGTCAAATGAATCTACAGCCGTAACAACATAGCATCCCGATAAATCTCCTTCAATTCCATGTTCAAAGATTAGCGTGTCATATAAAACACTACTTAATAGTTGATATTCGCCATCAGAACTAGCTTTATAATAAATTCTGTATTCTGCGATATCCCGATCGCAACCTTCAGAAAAATCGGGCGTCCATTTCAGTAAATTGCTATTGGGTATATCAGCTAATACACTCGAACATTCCTTATCGGCCAACAATGAATCACAATCAGGGACTTCCAAACTGAGAATTGGAGGACAAGGCGGGACGGAATCCTGGGGAATATCGCAAGAGATCTGAGAGCGATTGCTAAATACCTGCGAATAAACATCATTATAATAGCTGCCTCTTGTCTCAACAAAATAACAATACTCCTCGCCGTCGATCAGAGGAATACCATTGGCTTGGCCCTGATCCAAATAGGAATAATTGTTTCCATCTGCAAAAATACTATCAAGCAATTCGTAAACACCGCTGATATTATTCCTCTTATAAATTAAATGATATTGGCCGTTATTTGACCAGGGAACATCAGCACTCCAATCCAATTGAACTCTTTGTCCGCCGGGTGTACTTGTCAATAAAACAGAACTTGCACTCACAGAGTCCTGAAAAATATTTCCATTGCTTGTGAAATGTAGAATTGCTTTATTCTGAAAACCTTCGGTATCAGCTCCATTCCATACAAAACTTGTATCCATTAAGTCGTTGCCGGAGAACAATAAATTACTTTGACTATTACCAAACAAATCGTACCGGTAAGGAGGAGGATTAATAACAGAGTCAAGCTCCAGAGGCCTTGTCCATTTGACATTAATTCTGCCATTGCTTGCCGTTAATTCAATGTCCACATTGGTGATTAAAGGAATGTCAATGGGAAGCGCATTGCATTTTTCATTTGAAGGTCTGCTCAATGCGCCATCAGGATACTCCGCTACAAGTACATAGCAATATTTTGGGCCTTTTTCCAATCCTGCTCCATTATTATCATCGAGAAATTCCAGTGTGTTAATCGATACCTTTCCTATTTCTACAAAACCTGAAGGTGCTCCTGTAAAACAGGAATCCAATTGGAAAGGAAAATCGCCTTTTCGGCGAAAAATCTTCATGCTTACAGCATTTGAACAGAAATATGGCGACCAACGTATTCTTATATTTTCATTTTCCAGAATTGCTGTGTCGAGCTGAGGTGCAGGGCCGATCACAGTAATATTCGTCTCGGCAAAATCGGTCAGCTGTTCCCGGATTGGGCGTGCATCATCAACTCTGAAAACAACTCTGTAAGGTTTTTTACGAACATGAACGCATCTTGTATCCCATTGAAAATTTATTGCCCCGGGACTACTCACGGAATCGTCCGGATCGGGTGAAAATGTAGCCGGGGATTGAGCAACTTCAAAGGGTTCGCCACTGGCAGACAAATAAATAAAATCGGGTGGCGTGTTTTGATCTTCAGCAACTGCTACTAGTCGCAAGGTAGTTCCTGCTACAACACATGTATCGGCAGGAGCTGTAATCAAAGGCCGTAAATTGTCAAAATCCCTAACAATTATTTGCATATCTCTGGTTACCACACTTCTTCTCAGGTATTCACCGGTAAAAGGATTTTGCTTCCATTCAACAATATTGAAGGCAATATTAAAACAGCCCAATAAATTTGGGGCATCCCATACTAAAACCCCGGTTGCAGGGTCAAGATCAATAAATGCCTGCGCAGAACCATCTTCGGTTAATCCACCTGCCACAACATCAGGATCGCGGTAATTAAGGACATTTGTACCGGGAGATAATTTTGGAATGGTCCATTCATAAGATACACTATCGTTCACATCGGGATCAAAGCCTCCGTTGTCAAATACCCATCGCTGGCCAAAATCCGCATTAACTACAGGAATTTGAGTAAATCTTGGCGTAGAATTTATCCCTACAGCGGCATCCAAAATTATTTCAGTTGAAACATGAAAAGGAGTATTAACAGAGTTATCAAAATTAATTATACAGGCATTTCGATTCTCCTCTGTTGCTGAAACTACAAATCTCGCACCTATTGCGCTATTGAAGGTATGATTGACCACATAGGTGTTTTCAGCCGTTCCATTGCCTAAATCAAAAAATGAAGATCTTGGAACATTGACTCCGGGAGTACCGTCTCCAAAATCAAAATCCACTGCTTCTGATTGAACATCAGATGAAAGGTCGGTGAATAAAATTAAAGTAAATTGCCAGCTTAATGGGCTATTGTTAATGTTTTCGGCAATAATTTCACCGGCGCGTATGTGCGAAGCTAATATTTCCGAAATTGGAATAATTGCGAACAGGAAAGGTAAAGCTATATTACGTAGCAATAATTTCATTTAATCTGCCTCCTCATATATCAAAAACAAAGCCAAAACTAATGTGTTCAATATTCTAAACGATGTTTCTTATATGCTTTTTTACAATTGAAACGAAACTTTAAGATTTTTTATTTAGAACGTTTCAAAATTAAGGCAAAGTTTTGCGCATATTTGATGCTGAATTAGATTTGATCAATAAATTAAAGTTAAATATCGCAACAAATGAGCTGGATTCTTAATTTATTTCTCAGCACTTTAGGAAGAAAACTAATAGTAGCACTTACAGGGCTATTTTTAATCCTTTTTCTCGCTGTCCACGTTTCAGGAAATTTTACACTTTTAAAAGGAGACGGCGGAGAAGCTTTTAATGCTTATTCCGAATTTATGTCGGCCAATCCTCTGATTCAAACTGTGGCCTGGCTTACTAAAATATTTATTGTTTTACATGTAGTTCAGACCATATTACTGACCATTTACAACCGAAAGGCCAGACCTGAAAAATACGCTTTTTCAAAACCCGGAGAAACGAGTACCTGGTCCTCAAGAAATATGATGTTTTTAGGATCAATAATTCTGATATTTCTAATACTTCACTTGAAAACATTTTGGTATGAATTTCATTATGGTAATGTACCTATGACTTCATACGATACTGAAATTCCCGATTATTATGCAGTAGTAGCGGCTGCATTCTCACAGTTGTGGTACGTGCTAATTTATCTTGTGGCTCTGATCGGTTTAAGTTTTCATTTGTGGCATGGATTCCAAAGCAGTTTTCAAACTTTGGGTTTAAACCATCCAAGGTATAATCCATTGATTCATGGATTTGGAGCCTTATTCGCCATATTGGTACCGTTGGGATTCGCAACTCAACCTATTTACTTGTATTTAATTCAAATGTAAAATAACATGTCATTAGATTCTAAAATACCTGAAGGGCCATTGGCCGAAAAGTGGAACAGACACAAGTTTAATATCAAACTTGTTAATCCCGCCAATAAGAGGAAGTACGATGTGATTGTGGTTGGAACCGGCCTGGCAGGAGCTTCAGCTGCTGCTACTTTAGCGGAATTAGGCTACAATGTTAAAGCATTTTGTTTTCAAGACAGTCCTCGACGTGCACATAGTATTGCTGCCCAGGGAGGAATTAATGCGGCTAAAAATTATCAAAATGACGGAGATAGTGTTTACCGTCTTTTCTACGATACCATTAAAGGAGGTGACTATCGTTCTCGTGAAGCCAATGTTTACAGACTTGCAGAAGTGAGTGTGGATATCATCGATCAATGTGTGGCTCAAGGTGTACCATTTGCCAGGGAATATGGAGGCTACCTCACCAACCGTTCTTTTGGTGGGGCTCAGGTTTCAAGAACCTTTTACGCTAGAGGGCAAACGGGTCAGCAATTATTGCTGGGCGCCTATTCTCAAATGTCCAGACAAATTTCTACAGGAAAGATTCAAATGTTCCCAAGAACAGAAATGCTGGATGTAGTGGTGGTTGACGGCAAAGCACGCGGTATAGTTGTACGAAATTTAATTACCGGAAAGATTGAATCACATTCTGCACATGCTGTATTGCTATGCACAGGAGGCTATGGTAATGTATTTTATTTATCAACAAATGCCATGGGTTCAAATGCTACGGCAGCCTGGAGAGCATATAAAAAAGGAGCAAACTTTGCTAACCCTTGTTTTACACAGATTCACCCTACCTGTATTCCGGTAACAGGAACGCATCAATCAAAACTGACGCTAATGTCTGAATCTCTGAGAAATGACGGTCGGGTTTGGGTTCCTAAAAAAGAAGGAGATAAACGACCTCCTAATGAAATCCCAGAAAATGAAAGAGATTATTACCTGGAAAGAAAGTACCCTTCCTTTGGAAATCTTGTGCCGAGAGATGTGGCTTCCCGTAATGCTAAAATGGTATGTGATGAAGGAAGGGGTGTCAATGAAAGCGGTCTTGCTGTTTATCTTGATTTCAGAGATGCAATAAAAAGAGATGGCGAAGATGTGATTCGTGCAAAGTATGGTAACTTATTCCAGATGTATGAAAAAATCACCGACGAAAATCCCTACAAGGTTCCAATGAAAATATATCCTGCCGTGCATTATACCATGGGGGGACTTTGGGTAGATTATAATTTAAGCACAAGCATTCCCGGACTATACGCACTCGGCGAAGCTAATTTCTCCGATCATGGTGCGAACAGGTTAGGAGCATCAGCACTTATGCAGGGCTTGGCTGATGGCTATTTTGTAATTCCTTATACTGTAGGTGATTACCTGGCGACTTTACCTTATGAAAAAGTAGATATAGATCATCCTGAATTCAAAAAAGCAGAAGAGGATGTGAAAAATAAGATCAAAACTTTACTGTCAATCAATGGTAAAAAGACAGTAGACGAAATCCACAGAGAGCTTGGAAAAATAATGTGGGATTATTGTGGAATGTCAAGAACTAAAGAAGGTCTTGAAAAAGCCTTAAATATGGTTCAGGAACTACGAAAAGAATTCTGGCAAAATGTAAAAGTCATTGGAAGCAACGAAGAGCTGAATATGACACTCGAAAAAGCCAATCGCGTTGCCGATTTCCTAGAACTCGGAGAATTGATGATTCGCGATGCGCATGATAGAAACGAGTCCTGCGGTGGACACTTCAGGGAAGAATATCAAACACCAGAAGGAGAAGCTTTGAGAGATGATGAAAATTTCTCATATGTGTCTGCCTGGAAATATGCCGGTGATGACAAGGACCCGGTTCTTGAAAAAGAAAATTTGAAATTTGAAAATGTGAAGTTGACTCAGAGGAGTTATAAATAGAAAAACATCAAAGATGAAATTAAAACTTAAAATCTGGAGACAGAAAAACGCCGATAGTAAAGGAAAGATGGTGGATTATGATATTGACAATATCTCACCAGATATGTCTTTTCTTGAGATGATCGATGAATTGAACGAGGACCTTTTAAGAAAAGGTGAAGATCCTGTGACATTTGATCATGACTGTCGCGAAGGAATATGTGGCATGTGCAGCATGTATATTAATGGTCGTCCTCATGGCCCGGGCGATCTTGTAACTACCTGTCAATTGCACATGAGAAGTTTTAAAGATGGAGACACCATATATATCGAACCATGGAGGGCAAAAGCCTTTCCGGTAATTAAAGATTTAACAGTTGACAGAAGTGCTTTTGACCGCGTCATTCAAGCCGGTGGATTTATTTCGGCAAATACAGGTAGTGCTCCTGATGCCAACGAGATTCCTATTCCAAAAGATATTGCAGATGAGGCATTTGATGCTGCTACTTGCATAGGATGTGGGGCATGTGTAGCCGCTTGTAAAAACGCATCAGCCATGTTATTTGTATCAGCGAAAGTCTCGCAAATGGCAATGTTGCCACAGGGTAAAGTCGAGAAAAAAGAGCGGGTACAAAATATGATCGCTCAAATGGATGCTGAAGGATTTGGTGCTTGTACTAATACAGGCGCTTGTTCTGCAGAATGTCCCAAGGGTATCGATTTAAAAAACATCGCCCGAATGAACAGGGAATATTTCGGAGCATCCCTCTCTTCTCAAAAAATAAAAGCTTAATGCAAGTTTAACACTAAAAACAAAGCCGCTTAAAGCGGCTTTGTTTATTTTAGACCTGTGAAGTCCAATCTCAATTTGGAAAAATTACATTTAAAAGACCTGATAAAAGGTCTTTGCATTAATCCCAGCCCTTTTAAGTTAATCCATACCTTTAGTGAAGACGCTTCAGTTCTGGAAGCAATTGAAGCATTTGAAAATTCAAATCTCAAAAGAAAAGTCATTGGTGTAAAAACCAATAAAGGTGAAGTATTTCATCTGGGAGAAAATGAAATGAAAGGAATTTTGAAAAAGCTTGAAGATCAAGTCTGATGAAAAAAAGAGTGCTTTTTGCAATTCAAGGAGAAGGCAGAGGGCATATGACTCAATCACTGGCCCTAAAAGAAATTCTTAACAATGGTAAATTTGAACTGGTTGGAGCAATCATAGGCAAAAGTTCAAGAAGAAAAATACCCAACTTTGTTCGTGATGGACTGGAAGTCGAAATATTTGAAATTCGCAGTCCCAATTTTATTACGGATGCTCAAAACAAAGGTCTGGACATAAGGCGATCAATAACATTCAATCTAAGCCTTTTGCCAAAGTTTTATGGCAGTCTCAAAGAAATTGATTTAATCATAAAAAGATACCGACCGGATATTGTCATTAATTTTTATGAACCTCTCATTGGACTTTATAACAGGTTCTTTAATCCAACATTCAAAACTATTTGTATTGCACATCAATATTTGACATTACACTCGGGATTTAAAATGCCAAATGGCTTTCGCCTGGAAAGGAAATCACTTCAATTCTTCTCCGCATTAACTTCTTACAAAAGTTCGGCGAAACTTGGCCTTTCATTTTATGAAATGGAAGATGATAGAAAAAATAATGTATTTGTTATTCCTCCATTACTAAGACCTGAAATAAAAAGTTTAGAAGTGCGCCATGGAGATTATATTCTGGTCTACTTGTTGAACAAAGGTTATAAATCTAGTATAGAGGAATGGCATGCAAAAAATAAAAGCATAGCGATTCATTGTTTTAGCGATGATCCTGATGTCGAGGAAGAATTAATATTTGATGAAACCCTGACCTATCACCAACTCAATGGTGAAAAATTTTTAAATATGATGTCTGGGTGTATGGCATTGGTTAGTACAGCAGGTTTTGAATCGGTATGCGAAGCCATGTTTCTAAATAAACCTGTATTAATGGTTCCTGTTGAAGGGCATTATGAGCAATTCGTTAATTCAAGAGATGCGTACAAAGCCGGAGCAGGTGTTTATTCTGATCACTTCGATATAGATAAATTAATGGATTACCTAAAGGATGGAGCCAGGTCAATGAATATTTTTAAGAATTGGGCCAATCAGGCTGATTCTAAAATTTTAAGATTGATCAATAGAGTTATCAATGAATAATTTCAAACATATATTATTTCTGATCAATCCGGTTTCAGGTTCTGCAAAGTCAAATTGTATTGAAATTCTAGAACAAATTAAACCTAAAGATTATCATTTCGAATACTTGGTTTGGAAAGAAGCCAATGAAAAAGACCAACTGATAAGAGATATTAATTTATCGGAAGCTGAAGTATTGGTTGCAGTTGGTGGAGACGGAACAATTAATTTTTTGGCAGAATTAGTGTTGAGAAAAGATAAGGTATTAGGAATTATTCCTTCAGGTTCGGGTAATGGATTGGCCAGGCATTTAAAAATTCCTCTTGATAAAAAAAAGGCCATTAAAAGACTTTTAATTTCTGAGGTTAAACAAATAGATGTCGCTTCAGTAAATGGCAATTATTTTTTATGCACTGCTGGTGTTGGGTTCGATGCATTAATTGGTAAAGAATTTGCAAAAAGAGATTCAACAGGGTTCTGGGGCTATGTTAAGAAGGTAATTAATCGTGTATTTAATTATACTCCGGAAATATACCGACTTAAATTTGGCCATTCAGTAATTGAAAAAGAAGCTTATATGATCACATTTGCAAATGCATCTCAATATGGGAATAATGCTTTTATTGCTCCTCAGGCAAGTGTGAAAGATGGAAAATTAAATATTTGTATAATGAAGCCTTTTCCATTGATAATGGCTTTACCAATCGCATTCAGATTGTTTACCAAAAGTTTAGATAAATCGAAATATCTTGAAACGCTAACTCTTTCAGAAATCAGTATAGATAGAAATCCCGGACCCGTACATCTTGATGGTGACCCCTACGAAATGAACGGTTCATTAAATATTAAAATACTGCCCAAAAAAATAAAAGTGATTTATTAATCAGCAACTTTTAGCTTTCTTCCAAAATAAAGGGCTATCAAACTAAAAAAGACTGCAAAATAGCCTACATAGTCATAATTGAGCAATTCACCGTTTTCAGATTCAATAATAATCAAACCGGCGATGAGGCTGGCCGTTCCCGAAGTCATTTGAAGAACAGCAGTTCTCAAACTCATAAAACTACCCCTCTTTCTGGGAAGTACTACAGAAGTAACCATGGTAGTGGCAGGAATCATTCTTCCCGAAACAATGACAAAAAATGAGGATGTAACCAGCAATGCGAGGAATATAGAAACCGGAGGTAAATGTGTAGTAAAAAGGATGGGTATAATTGCCAGAACACCAAATGTTGTAAACACATTTATTTTGCCATATCTATCTGCCAGTTTACCGATCAATGGAGATGAAAAGAAGGTCAAACCCCCTCCTATCAGGTAGATATAAGATAATTGTATCTCTGTAAATCCAACATTCTTAACCATATATGGACTGATAAAAGGAATTACAGAAAACTGCCCCATAATGAGACAAATTGTAAATAATAAGGCATTGATTACATTTTTGTCCTTAGCGAAATCAAGAATAATAGTTAGTGGCCCTTTTCTTTCGCTTTTCTCTTCTAAATGATCCCGCATTACAGGCATTATCCTGAACAAAAGTATCCATATTAATACTCCGGCGATACCGAGGAATATAAATGGGCTATGCCAATTGAATATGCTCGCCAGGTAAAGACCAAAAGGAACACCAAACACAGAGGCGGCGGAGAATGCTGCCATGACGGTTCCTATGGCTGCTCCTCTTCTTTCATGTGGAATCGCATCTCCGACAATGGATAAGACCAGAGCTCCCAAAATCCCGCCAAAGGCACCGGTGAGCGAGCGACACATTAGCAAAATCAAATAATTCGGTGAAAATGCACAGGCCATAGTTCCGATTATGAAGCCTGCATAAATGAATAATATGGCTGACCTGCGATCAAATCGATCGAGAAAAAAAGTAGCCACAAATCCAATAATACCTGCACTAAAGGTGTAAGCGGAAACCAGTAAGGAAAATTCTCCCGGAGAAATTCCAAAAATTCGCATAAGTTGAGGCCCTAATGGCATCATTATCATGAAGTCCATAATATGGGTGAACTGTGAAGACGCAAGAATGAGTAAGAGAATTCTCTCTTTGGAGAAAAAATTTTTCAGGATGACCTCAATTTAGATGGCAAAGGAATAAAATTTTACAGGATAAGAACTCAAAAAATACCAACTATGTTTGTAGATCAAACTAAATATCAAAATGAAGCATCTAACATTTATTACAATCCTAGTAATAGTAAATAGCTTTTCCTGCCAGGTCAATGGCCAGAATATTAAAGTACTTGACCCAAAACAATATGAAGCAAGTATTTCTGAAATTGAAAATGTTCAACTTGTCGATATCAGAACGCCAAAAGAATATAATCAGGGTCACATTTTGGGTTCAGAGAATATAAATTTCTACGATTCGGATTTTGAAACAAGAATGCTACAACTCGATAAATCTAAACCGGTAATGCTGTATTGCGCATCCGGAGGAAGAAGCGCTAATGCTTCGGATAAATTAAGCAAACTGGGATTCACCCAGATTATAGATTTAAAGGGAGGAATTAGAGCCTGGACAGCCGCAGGAAAAACCATTGCCAAAGATTAATTGACACTGTTTATATCACCAATCACATTAACAGCTTCATTGACGTAATAGTCCTTTTTAAGATTATTAAACCATTTTTCTCTTTTTGCACTGAAAACAGAGTCCTGTTCCATCAATAATTTATCCTCTTCTATTGGGAGTATTTGAAGTGTTTTTATTTTCGATTTAGTTTTTTCAATCGATTTATTCTCTTCTTTTCTCTTTTCTTGAAATGCACGATATTTATCAAAGTTCAGGGAAATTAGTGTCTCTTCTCTTTGTTTTTTGAGTCTTAAGGCATTTTCGTGGATTATTTTAAAAACAGTACTTGTATCGATCCTTGAATTGCTTTTTTGTTTAGCAAGACTCAATTTATCCATAAACGCTTCGGGAAATGCTGTTTCATAATCGGACTGAGGAATTTCATCCCAGGCCAAAGCAAAATCCTGTTCCTTTTCACCCAGGTCAATTTTTTCATAAGTATCCGGTAGAATTATGTCAGGCCTTACCCCTCTTAATTGTGTAGACCGACCATCAATTCTATAAAATTTCTGAAAGGTCATTTTTATAGACCCCAATGACGGAAAGTCATCTGATTCATCTTTATTTCTCAAAACATTTACATAGCGGTCGAGATCAACAAAACTTTGAACGGTTCCTTTGCCGAAAGTCGATTCGCTTCCAATTACAATACCTCTGTGATAATCCTGCATTGCAGCTGCCAGAATTTCAGAGGCAGATGCACTAAAAAAGTTGGTCATTATTACCAATGGCCCATCATAAACTACCTCAGGATCTGTATCTCTCAATATATATGGGGGCCGGTTTCTGGCTTTAACCTGAACAATAGGTCCGCTTTCAATAAATAGTCCTGCAATCTTAACAACGTCCTGTAATGAGCCACCACCATTATTTCTCAGGTCAATGATTATTCCTGATACGTTTTCTTTTTTTAGTTTTTCTATTTCTGCCTTAACATCTCCCGAAGAAGTTCGGCCATCTTCGCTATTAAAATTTGCATAGAATTTTGGCAAATAAACATAGCCTACCCCATTTTCCACCTGAGGATTTTTTAATACGCTTGAGCGAGCATAGGTTTGTTCAAGTTCAACAACATCTCGAATAATCGGAATAATTTTTATGACTCCGTCTTTTTTCTTGACCGTAAGACGAACCTCAGTGCCTTTAGGCCCGCGTATATATTTTACAGCATGATCCACCCTCATTCCTACCACATCGATTAATTCATCACCCGAGCCAACTTCCAGGATCAAATCACCGGCCTCTAATTCGCCTTGTTTCCAGCTTGCGCTGCCCGGAATAATTTCAGTGATTTCTATGTAATCGTCTTTTTGCATAAGGCGTGCTCCAATTCCTTCAAATCGCCCGGACATTTCGATGTCAAAATCCTCCTTATCTTTTGGCGGGAAATACCCGGTATGTGGATCATAAACATTGGCCAGCGTATTTATATATAATGAAATCCAATCCTCCCGCTCTTGCTTAGCCAGGCGATCAAACCATTTTTCCGTGTTGTCCAAAACCTTTTTTCTGGCCTTTTCTTCCAATTCAGCAAAGCTTTTCTGTTCTTCTTTGACTTTATCTTCGTTACTTGTGAAAGTGGAATTAAGACGAATGAGTGTTTCGTATTTCATACTGTAAAACCATCTTTCCTTTAATTCTTTTTTGGTTTTAGCATAGGAGCGTTTGTCTGAGTCGGTCTCAAAATTTTCATTCTGGGAATAATCAAAAGGCTTTTTTAATGCTACTTCATAATAACTTTTTGCCTCATCAATTCTTTTATTCAACAGTTCTATGGAAAGGTCGAGAAATTTGTATTCCGAAGATTTGATTTCATCATCAATGTCCGTTCTGAATGATTTCAGCTTGTCTATATCCTCCTCTAGAAAAAATCTTTTACTATAATCTAACCTTTTGAGGTATAAGTCGAAAACGTCTTCTGAATAGTTGTCATTAACATCTCTGGGTTGGTAGTGGTTAGCATTTAAACTATTGTAAACTAATTTAAGGAGTATCTGATCTTTTTGATCAGTGAATTCGGGCTTGCCTGAGTTAAACAAGACCAGGATTGAAAGAAATAATAAAGTTATTAGAGCTTTATTCTTCATAAGGAGTTGGTGTAATTCCAAAGATAAATTCCGAAATAAGAACGATTATTGTTTTTAATCTTGCAATTGATAACCTGAGCTAATTTCAGTCAGTTCATAATATTACGAATATCTTGTATATTGAGATGTAAAAATGCAGATTTATCAGCTCCTCAAAAAATAAGATTATGAAATCAGCTTTAAGACCTTATGTTTTATTTTTGCTATTCGCTTTAATTCTGTCAACAAGTCTTGACAGTTATGGGCAAAAATCTCAGAAAGATTTTGAAATCCTCGTCGTTGAAGTAATTTTTTCATTTGATGGTGGAATGGATGTTTCCGGTATTTATTTAAGTTACCCCAATGGCAAGTCAGAAATCATTTCATTAAACGGATTGGTGGGTAAAGAAAGCATAGAAAAAAATGGTGCGATAATCACGAAAAAATTTAATCAGTTGTACTCCGAAGGATGGATACTTGAAAATTCCTGCGGTGGTGACAACAGCAAAAGATATCTATTCAAAAAATAGTCTCTTTTATTCCAGATCAAAAAAAATGGATAAAAAAATATCCTGCCAAATCCGATAAATAAAATATAAAAGTTCAAATCCAGATAATCGTTAAAAAACAATTTTACTGTTTTGCGTCCAGCCCTAAAATTTAGTTTACCCTTTTATATCATAATCTTTTATTTATTATTAACAGTCATGTCTGCTCGTTCAATTGCAGCAACTAATAGTAAACAGGGAAAAGTTGATATTGAATCCAAGTCATTAAGCGATCTTTTTATAGAATGGCGGAAATTTGAAACACCACCAATGTACAAGGGTGCGCCCGACTATAGAAAAGAGACCTTTGAAAAAAGACGGCCCGATTTCGAACGTATTCAAAAAACTTTGCTTCAAATAGACACCAGCAATTGGACTGTAGCACAAAAGGTTGATTGGTATATTATTTGGGCAGAAATGAACGGTTATGATTTCAATCAAGGCATTTTAAAACCCTGGGAAAGAGATCCATCATTTTACAGATCGGTTTATCACTACAGAAGTGATGTTCCGGCCCATGAAGGACCAACGCACCATCGCACCTGCGAAGTTTGGAATTATAAGTTCCCTTTGGATTCACTGGACAGATTACAGTTGATAAGTGATCTAAAAGTAATACCGCCTTTAAACGAGCAGGCCCAATTAAATCTTACAGGAAACGCCAAAGAGCTATGGCTCGCCGGAATAAGGCATATTGAAGGCCAAAGAAAAAATCTTGAAAGGATTATTGATTATCCCGGTATAGCTGAGGATCAAGAAATATTAGAGCATATTGAAATTGCCGCAATATCTTCAGATAAATTTTGCAATTGGTTAAAAATACAGGCAAAATTTAAAACCGGTCCATCTGGCATCGGTAAAGAAAATTATACCTGGTATCAGCAAAATGTTCACCTGATACCTATGACCTGGGAAGATGAAGTGTTGCTATTAAAAAGAGAACTGGCAAGGGCATGGTCATCCTTAAAACTGGAGGAACATCGCAATAGAAATCTCGCAGTTCAACAGGATGCCAACTCTCAATTGGCATTTGATACCCTCACCGAAAAGGCAGCAAAAAGCATTATGGACTTCCTTAAAAATCAGGATATTGTTACAGTTAAAGAGTATTGGGAACCTGCTTTGCGCAAACATTTGGGATCATTTGTTCCCAGAGAAGAGCGCCATTTCTTTCACATTGGCCTGCACATCGATCCAAGGCCATTGTATTCCCATTTCTACCATTGGTTTGAATTGGCCCGAATGGATAATGAACCACATGAAAATATCATTCGAAAAAATGCGCTGCTCTACAATATTTTTGATTCGAGAAATGAAGGTACGGCAACGGCTGTTGAAGAGATGTTTATGCAAGCCGGACTTTATGAAGATAATCCCAGGAGCCGTGAAATAGTGTATATCATGATCGCGCAAAGAGCCGCCAGAGGATTAGGTTCTCTTTATGCTCATGCCAACATTATGACCATGAAAGAAGCAGGTAAAATTCATTCGGAATACACGCCTCGGGGCTGGGTAAGAACCGATGAAAATTTATTGATTTTTGAGCAGCATTTGTACATGAGGCAACCGGGGTATGGCACCAGCTATATCACTGGTAAATATCTTCTAGAGGCAGCTATGGCCGATTATGCAAAAATGAAAGAAGAGCAATCTGAACAGTTTGAATTAAAAGAATTCATGGATGAATTGAATTCAATGGGATGTATACCAATTGCACTTGGACATTGGGAAATGGCTGGAAAAAATCATCATCTTGTTGACATACTTTCAAAATAAGAAGAGGTTTTTTGTTTTTTTCTAGCCTCCGGTGTACAATATCTTACTACAAATTTAAGTCAATCTGAAAGTTGTATTCACTACAGCAGACTTAATGACATTTATATTTCCGACTTGCATTATTCCCTGTTATTATTGACACACTTTGATTTAAATCATTTTCACACTTGACCCTTCTCATAACAGTCTCTTATCAATTTAAATAGTTTGGATGTTCACGAGGATGAAATTCCTTAGAATTTTCAATTAAAAGAGATAAATAATGATCGATCAAAAAGTAAAAAGCGCATGGGATCAGGCCAATGAATTGTTTGATTCCGCAAATGAGCATTTATGCAAGCCGGAAGAAGATGTAGTAACTTATGTTGTTTGCCATACACTCTATAAAGCCTCAATACTGTATTTAAAAAGTTATCTTCTTCATAAAAGAGTAGAAATTGAAGAGAACGCAAATCTAGCCTCTGTTCTTGCAAAATGCAGGGAAACCGATTCAAGATTTAATGATCTCAAGCTGGAGCCTCAATTCAATGCCAATGTGACGGATGAAGTCTGGATGAGTTTAGATAAAGTAAATGAATTTGTCGACTTGACTCAACAGACAAAAGATTTGGTGATGAAGGTATACAAATGAACCAAGATAACATCCAACTGGCCATTTTGAAGGGACATTTCTATTCTGTTTTGATCGATCAATCAAAGAAAGATAAGCTTTTCCAAAGTCAAACCGCAATAAAAAAATTTAATAATTACCTAAATCATGGGAAGTAAAAAAACATTTAAATACCCGGGCAATAGAGTAGCCATGGATGGCAATACCGCTGCCATTATGTGTGAACGAGAATCTTCCGATGCAGCCGGAGCCTACCCTATTACACCTTCCACACAAATGGGTGAATACTGGGCTGAAGAAGCAGCTAAAGGACATTTGAATATTTCAGATAGACCATTAATTTTTATAGAGCCTGAAGGTGAACATGCGGCGGCGGCCGTTACAGCAGGACTCTCTATGACTGGCCTTCGCGCTTCAAATTTTTCCAGTGGTCAGGGCATTGCATATATGCATGAATCCTTGTATGCCGCAGTTGGAAAGAGATTGACCTATGTGTTAAATATCGGTGCCAGGGCCATGACCAAATCAACGCTCAACGTTCATGCCGGTCATGATGATTATCACGCTGTGGACGATACCGGTTTTTTCCAACTTTTTGCCAAGAAAGCACAACATGTTGCTGATTTAAATATCATCGCTCATAAAATTGCAGAATTAGCGCTGACACCGGGAATAATTGCTCAGGATGGATTTTTAACTACGCATTTAATTGAATCCCTTGATCTTCCCGAAAGAGAATTAATAAAAGAGTATCTCGGAAAACCCGATGATATTATAAAAACGCCTACTCCGGCTCAAAAAATAATTTATGGTGAAAACAGGAGAAGAATTCCGGAATTATGGGATGTAGATAATCCGGTAATGGCGGGAATCGTTCAAAATCAGGATTCTTATATGCAGAGTGTTGCTGCTCAAAGGCCTTTCTTTTTTGATCATATCAAAGAATTAACGGATCAGGCTTTTGATGAATTCTATGAGCTTACAGGTCGAAAATACGAGAGGGTCATGACCTATAAGGCAGAAGATGCAGATTATCTTATTTTAGGCCAGGGAAGTGTAATTCCAAGTGCAGAAGCAGTTGTCGATTATTTGAGAACAACCAAAAAAATCAAAGTTGGTGTTGTAGATCTCGTGATGTTCAGACCCTTCCCCGCCGACCTGATCAGTAAAATTTTAAAAGGTAAAAAAGGAGTTACAATTCTAGAACGACTGGATCAACCTTTGGCGGTTGATTCGCCTATAATGCGCGAAACGCGAGCTACCATCGCAAAATGCATTGAGAACGGTCAAAATCCTAAAAATCCTCCTTTCCCAGAACTCGCTATTTATAAAAATGGTGAATCTCCTGCACTTTATTCGGGCTCATTTGGAATGGGAAGCCGCGATTTACAACCAGAAGGTCTAATTGGAGCCATAGAAAATATGCTCCCGACTGGAAAACATAAAAAACAATTCTATTTATCCATTGATTTTGTAAGAGAAACTGCCTTTACACCAAAACAAAGAGCCTATCAGGAAAACATTCAGGATGCCTATCCCAAGGTCAAAGAATTGTCAATTCGCGGTTCTGAGAATCCAAATTTGATGCCTAAAAATGCTGTAACAGTGAGATTTCACTCAATTGGTGGATGGGGTGCCATAACCACCGGGAAGAATCTTGCAATGACCCTTTTTGAGCTTTTAGGATATGATATAAAAGCCAATCCTAAATACGGTTCTGAAAAAAAAGGTCAGCCAACTACCTACTATTTGGCAGCTGCACCTGAGCCAATAAGAATTAATTGCGAATACTTTTTTGTCGATGTAGTATTATCACCAGATCCTAACGTTTTTAAACATACCAATGCACTGGCAGGATTAAAAAAAGGTGGCTGCTTCATCATTCAAAGTGACAAAAAGAAACCTGAAGAAGTTTGGAATGACATTCCAAAACAATATCAAAAAATTATCGTCGATAATGATATCCATATTTTTTATATCGATGGATTTAAAATTGCCAGAGAAGAAGCCAGCGATCCCGAATTGCAACTAAGAATGCAGGGAATTGCATTCCAGGGTGCATTTTTTGCCGCTTCACCTATTATGAAAAATGCCGGTTTGACCGATGAAACTCTTCTCAAAGCAATTGAGGATCAACTCCAGCATAAGTTTGGCGGAAAAGGACAACGCGTGGTCGATGACAATATGCGTGTGGTCAAGAGAGGCTTTGATGAGATACATGAAATCACTGAAAAAGTGGTAAAAGATAAAACTGTCGAGCTCGCAAAAGTTCAGGAGACCTTAGAATTGCCAAGGATGCTAAAAGAACTTCCCCAAAGTCAATCTAAACTCAGTGATATTCATCGCTTTTGGGAACAAACAGGCAATTTTTACTTGCAGGGCATGGGAAATGATAACCTGACTGATCCATTCATAGGTTTGAGTTTGATGCCGGCGACCACTTCTCTTTTCAGAGACATGACAGGGATTCGTTTTGAACATCCGGAATGGATAGCCAATAATTGTACAGCCTGTGGTGATTGTTATACAGTATGTCCTGACACGGCCATTCCCGGATTGGTGAGTGAACTTTCAGATGTAATGGATACCGTATTAAAAAGAGTAAAAAAGGATCATGCGAAGCTTGAGTATTTACCAAAATCGATAAGGCAAATTGAAAGCAAAACAAGAAAACTTTTCAATGAAGCGCATGAGGGGGCTACAGTAAATAATTTGATCAACGATGCCATCGATGACGTGCTGAAAGAATCAAACAACAGCAATGGTCTGGCTGAAGAAATGGAATGGTTTAGAGAAGAACTCGGCGATTTTCAATTCGCTTTAACCAGACCTTACTATGATTTGCACGAAAAGAAAGAAGCAAATAGTGGAGGTTTATTCAGCATTAATATCAATCCAAATACCTGCAAAGGCTGTATGGAATGTGTTGCTGTTTGCGAAGACGATGCATTAAGACCAATAATTCAGACTGAGGGAACTGTAGCGCGTTTGAGAAAAGATTGGGATTTCTGGACAGATTTACCAAATACTCCAAAAAAATTCAATCGAATTGATGATCTGAATGAAAAAATAGGCCCTTTAGAAACAATTCTATTAAACAAAGATGCCTACTTAAATTTCGCGAGTGGAGATGGAGCCTGTTTGGGATGTTCTGAAAAATCAGTGATCCATATTTTTATCGCCACAGTAGAATCTTTAATGCAAGCCCGGATAGAAAAACATGTAGCACATATTTCAAAATTAATTGAAGATCTGGAAAAGCATATTCAGAATAAATTAATGTCTGATGTTAATATTACCGATGCTGCTACTATTTCTAAAATTATTTCAGAGGTGCATGATTCCGATTTGACCATAGCGGGAATTACAGAAAAGATAGAAAAGGAAAAAGGTTCAAAACCAATAGATCAGGAATGGTTAAATGATGTAAGTCAGATTCTTGCGAAATTAAAACAGCTCAAATGGAAGTACACGGATGGAGTTACCGGTCAAGGGAGATCAAAAATGGGAATGAGCAATGCCACGGGTTGTACCTCTGTATGGGGTAGCACATACCCTTTCAATCCCTATCCTTTCCCATGGGCAAACCATTTATTCCAGGATTCAACCTCAATGGCTATGGGTATTTTTGAAGGTCATATGGCCAAAATGGCTGAAGGATTCAAAACCATTCGTAAAGCAGAATTGGAATTACAGGGAAAATATAATCCTCGTGAACACAATGATTTCTTCACCTATTTCAATTGGAATAACTTTAGCGAAGAAGAATGGCTCTTATGTCCACCGGTTGTAGCCCTGGGTGGCGATGGTGCCATGTATGATATAGGTTTTCAAAATCTTTCAAGATTGATGGCTTCCGGAAAACCGATCAAGGTTGTTGTTGTCGATACCCAGGTGTATTCCAATACGGGTGGACAAGCTTGTACTTCAGGTTTTATTGGGCAAGTTTCGGATATGGCTCAATATGGAAAAGCCTGGCAGGGTAAATCTGAACCGAGGAAAGAAATTGGTCTAATTGCTATGGCACATAGAAATACCTACGTACTGCAGGCAACATTGGCAAATACAAGTCAAATGATCGAAGGCTTCATCGATGGACTCAATACCAAAAGACCGGCTTTATTTAATTTATACACTACTTGCCAACCGGAACACGGTGTAGCCGATGATCTTGGTGTACATCAGGCTAAGCTCGCTGTAGAATCAAGAGCTTATCCACTTTTCAAATACAATCCGGATCTTGGAATCAAGCCGGAAGAAGCATTTGATTTGTCAGGAAATCCTGCAATGAAAGATAATTGGCCAAGTTATAAGCTAAAATACATTGAAAATGGTCGTGAAAAATCAATGGATTTAGCAATGACATTTGCCGATTTTGCAATCACAGAAGCGCGATTTAGAAAGCATTTCAGAAAAGCCCCAAGGGATACCTGGAATGACAATATGATTGTTTTGTCAGAATTTCTGGAATTGTCTGAAGATGAAAGAGAAGGTAAATTTCCTTTTATATGGGCAGTAGACAGACAACAAAAATTAAATCGTGTTTTAGTTGCAAAAAGAATAGTCGAATCCTGTGAAGAAAGACGTGATTTTTGGATTATGCTCAGGTCAATTGCCGGCATAAACTTGAAAGAAGTTGAAGAACCTGAAGATCTCGAAGGAAAGATAAGAGGGGAAATTATTGCAAAATTATCTCAGGGTCTTATGAAATTGGCAGGAGGGCAGACTTCCGATTTAGATACCATCGAAATTTCAGAGTCAAAACCGCTGGATTCAAAAACTGATACTCCGGCTAATTCTACTTCAGAATCCGATAATGGATATATGGCTCCCTGGTTAGAAACGGAAGAATGTACCTCATGTGATGAATGTATCAAACTCAATTCCAACATTTTTGAGTACAATGGCGATAAAAAAGCCTTTATAAAGAATCCGGATGGAGGACCTTATTCAGATCTTGTAAAAGCGGCAGAAAAATGTACAGCTCAGGTGATTCATCCCGGGTTACCAAAAGATAAGACGGAAAAAGACATGGAAAAATGGATTAAAAGGGCTGAAAAATTTAATTGAGTCTTGCTAAAATTCAATAATCATAGCTTCAAACACGGGGTCCATCCTCCGGAGAATAAAAGTGAAACAAATGGTCTGGCAATTCGGCAGTTTCCTTTTGCACCCATAATTATTCTCCCTTCGGTCCAAAACATCGGCGCTCCTTCAAAAATAATTGTTAAAGAAGGACAGGAAATTTTAAGGGGTCAATTGATTGCAGAAAAAAACGGATACATGTCGGTCCCTCTTCATTCGCCTGTCAGCGGTAAAATAAGAAAGATCAAAAATGTTCCTACCATATCCGGAAAAATGGTTCCTGGGATTTATATTGAACCCTACCCCGCATCGGGTCAGGAGGTGCTTGAGGGAGAACCTATTAATGTAGAGACTGCAACAGCAGAAGAAGTTCTACAGGGAATTCAGGATGCGGGAATCGTAGGATTGGGAGGCGCTGCATTTCCAACCCATGTAAAGCTCAAAGTGCCTGAGGATAAGAAATGTGAATATTTGATTCTTAATGGAATCGAATGCGAGCCATACCTCACCACGGATCATCGTGTGATGCTTGAGCAAGCTGATGATATTTTTATGGGGATTAGGTATTTACTTAAAGCGACGGGTGCCAAACATACAATCATAGGAATTGAAGCCAATAAAACAGATGCAGCAAAACATTTGCAAAGTAAAATTCCAAATGATCTGAATTTAGAAATTAAGGTTGTTCCTGTAAAATATCCCCAGGGCTCTGAAAAAATGCTGATCACTTCAATTTTAGGAAAAGAAGTACCATCAGGTTCTTTACCAATTGAAGTTGGCGTTGTGGTTGTAAATATTGCTACAACCGCAGAAATCGGCCGACTCTTGCCCCATGGTAGAGGAATTCAGGAAAGAGTTATTACTATAACAGGTCCGGGAATTAAGAAGAAAGGAAATTATCTTATTCCTATAGGTACGCCACTTCGCTTTGTTTTAGAAGAAGTCGGTATCAATGAGAGTTTAAGTGAAGTGTATATGGGAGGCCCAATGATGGGGGTCGCTGTATCAAACCTGGATATTTCTATAGTAAAAGGGACATCGGGAATAGTCGCATTTTCAGAAAAAGATATAAAGCGATCAAAAAAAGTTTATCCCTGCATTAAATGTTCGGCTTGTGTTGAAGCCTGCCCGATTTTACTTAATCCCTCACGGTTAGGAATTCTGGCAAAATTTGAAGCTTATGATGAAATGGCTAATAATTATAACCTAATGGACTGTTTTGAATGTGGATCCTGCTCCTATGTTTGTCCATCCAATATTCCATTGGTTCAATATTTCAGGCTTTCAAAAGCCATTGTAAGAAAAAGAAATACCGAAAGGCAATTAAAGGAACATGCTTAGTAAAACCCTAAATATTAGCACATCTCCGCATATCAAACTTGGTATAAGCACAGATAAAATCATGTTAAATGTGATTTATGCTATGCTGCCTGTAGTATTTTTTGCTGTTTTTGCTTTTGGAATAAATGCATTTCTGGTAATAATAACCTCCGTTTTTGCCTGTGTATTGACAGAGCATTTATTATGCATACTTTCAAATAAGGAGACAACTATTGGGGATAACTCGGCAGCCATTACTGGTATTCTCTTGGGTCTTACTTTGCCACCTATATTTCCTCTATGGATGACTTTCCTGGGTGGAGTTATTGCCATAGCGCTTGGAAAATTTCTTTTTGGCGGCCTGGGATATAATGTTTTTAATCCGGCTTTGGTAGGAAGAGCTGTATTGCAGGCTGCTTTTCCCGTTGCTATTACAACCTGGTATCCATCTTTTCTTGGTAACAGATTTACTGAAATATCATCTTCAGTACTGACTTTGCCTTTTATGAAAGCAGAAGTAGATATTCAGTCGGGGGCTACCCCGCTCTCGGCATTCAAATTTGATGGTGTAAATACTGAAACAACTGACCTCGCTCTTGGCCTTATAAGTGGATCAATTGGTGAGACCTGTTCGGCTTTGATAATATTAGGTGGTATTTATTTAATACTTAGAAACATGATGAACTGGAGAATTCCCCTTGCAATTCTTAGCACAGTGTTTATTCTCAGTTCCATTTTTTATCTGATTGATAATGTCAGCTATCCGCATCCATTGTTTATGTTATTCTCAGGTGGCCTGATGTTAGGTGCTATCTTTATGGCCACCGATATGGTAGGATCTCCAATCACTTCCATTGGAGTCGTTATTTACGGAATAATAATTGGCGGATTTGTATTCATCATTCGTGTTTGGGGAGGATTACCCGAGGGTGTTATGTATGCTATATTATTGGGAAATGCATTATCACCTCAGATTGACAAATTGATTCAAAACAGAGTATACGGCACAATTAAAAAATAATGTCCAACACAGAACAAATAGCGAAAAAATCAAATACTAAAATGCTCAGAGCAATGGTGGGCATTGGCGCTGTATGTGCATTTTTAATTGTATTGACCTACGAATCCACATTTTCAAGAATACAAACTTTAAAAGAAAATGCCCTTCAGGAAGCAATATTTAAAGTGATCCCCGGAATCACAACTACTAAAAGTTTTGAATTAAAAGATGGAAGCTTTGCTGAACTTAAAGAAAAGAAATCCGATGGGCCTATTTTATACGCCGGTTATAACGACAGTGATGAATTAATTGGCTTTGCCATACCTGCCGAAGGTCAGGGCTATGCCGATGTCATTAGAATACTTTACGGATATGAACCAAAAAAACAAACAATAATTGGCATGTACGTGCTGGAAAGTAAAGAAACACCGGGACTCGGCGATAAAATTGAGAAAGACGAAAACTTCAGGCAAAATTTTATAGCCTTAGATGTCAAAATGAATGAGGAAAACTCAAAATTGATTCACTCCATAGTTACTGTAAAAAGTGGTACAAAAAATAATTCCTGGGAAGTAGATGGAATAACAGGTGCAACGATTTCTTCGAGAGCAATTGGTGACATTTTGGATAAAAGTGCAAATCACTGGCTTCCGATAATTAAGGCTAATTCTGATGAATTTTAGATAATGACAGAAGATTCAAATCATATTGCCAAAGAACATCAAATTCCATCTACAAATGAGTTTATTAAAGGAATTTGGAAAGACAATCCCGTTTTTGTTCAGGTATTGGGAATGTGTCCTGTGCTTGCAGTTTCAAATACGGCATTAAATGCGCTTGCCATGGGGTTAGCGACAGCCTTTGTGCTTCTTATGTCAAATATCTTGGTTTCAGCACTTCGGAATTTTATACCTAAACAGGTAAGAATAGCTTCTTATATACTCATCATTGCCACTTTTGTAACCATTACCGATTATACTATTCAGGCTATTAGCGTTGATTTACATAAAAGCCTCGGTGCATTTATTTCATTGATCGTGGTGAATTGCTTGATATTAAGTCGCGCTGAAGCCTTTGCCTCAAAAAATACATTAGGCAAGTCCATTTTGGATGCTTTGGGAATGGGGCTTGGTTTTACCATTGCATTATTCAGTCTGGGAGCGGTAAGAGAAATTCTTGGCAACGGATCTTTTTTCGGACTCAATCTCTTTGGTAATAATTTTCAGGAATGGATAGTAATGATACTTCCGGCAGGTGGTTTTTTCACACTTGCATTGTGGTTATTGCTGTTCAATTTAATTCAATCAAAAAACAACTAAGATGAATACCGAATCCCTTTGGTCTGTATTTATAAATGCTTCGCTGGTCAACAATTTCGTTTTGGCTTATTTCCTTGGAATTTGTCCTTTCCTTGGAGTGTCAGGAAAAGTTGAAACTGCCAGCAAAATGGGTGCTGCGGTGACTTTCGTGATGCTCATAAGTTCCTTATGTGCTTATGGAATACATAGTTTTTTAATCATGGTTAATGCCCCCTTTTTACAATTGATAAGCTATATTGTTGTCATTGCATCTACTGTGCAATTGGTGGAAATGTTTATTAAAAAAATGAGCCCGACACTCTTTAAAGCTTTAGGCATATTTCTTCCATTGATAACCACGAATTGTGCAATCCTAGGTCTGGCCCTATTTCAAACAAGTAAAGGTTATGGCCTGGGCCAAAGTATTGTTTATGCACTTGGTGCGGGTGCCGGATTTACATTGGCTTTATTGCTGATAGCAGGATTAAGAGAACAACTGGAATTTGCGGAAGTACCTAAAGTAGTTAAAGGAACGGTTATCACATTAATGATTGCAGGAATATTGTCGCTTTCATTTATGGGGTTTTCAGGACTTGGAAATTAATGGAAAGAATAATCACATATGCAGTAGCCATACTCGGCATAATTTTCTTGATGATAATCTGGGTTTTTGTTCAAAATATTTGGAAAAACACCTTTAAAGATCATGTGGTAGATGATGATGCCCTTGCAGGACGCAACTCTTGTGGAAATTGTGGTTGTGGTAGTATTTGTGAAAAAAACAATAGAAATAATTAAAGCAGAAATCATGGCAAATCTTTCGGATTACAATATTGACAAACAGTTTGAGGCAATTGTAAAAAAAACAAAAAGGCTCACTCCAAAAGAAACTGATGAAGTGCGGGAAATACTTCTCGAGGTCAATGAAAAAGATTTTAATTGTGAAATAGATCAGAGTTTCGGGGTTTTAGTACCTGCCAAAGGAGAATTTGGAAACTCACTTCATCATCGCTTATATAGCGTAGCGGATTTACCCGGAACAAAGAATGGCAAGACTCAAATTACCATGTTGGTTAAAAGGTGCTTTTATGTTGATGAATTTAACGGGGAACAATACGACGGAATTGGATCCAACTTTTTATGTGACCGACGCGAAGGTGATAAAATTACAATCACCGGGCCTTTTGAACTCCCTTTTGCAGTCCCGGATGATAAAAATGCCAATCTGATATTGATCGGAATGGGAACCGGTATAGCGCCATTCCGTGCATTCATCAAACACATTTATAAAAATGTAAAAGATTGGAAAGGAAAAATTCGCCTCTTTTATGGAGCTAATAGTGGCCTGGAACTACTTTACCTCAATGATAAAGATGGCGATCTTAAGAATTATTATGACGAATCCACTTTCAAAGCATTCCATGCTTTAAGTCCTAGGCCACACTGGTCAGACCCAATAGAATTGGATGTGACACTTGAATCCAAATCTGCAGAACTTAAAAAATTATTGGGTTCAACGAATACCTATGTCTATATCGCAGGCTATGAAAAAGTAAAAAACAATTTGGACAAGGCATTTTCAAACATTTTGGGATCCAAAGAAAAGTGGATGACCCGAAAGGCAGAATTGATAGCAGGAAAAAAATGGGCAGAAATAATTTATTAATGAATTGACCATTTTAACAGCAATATTATCCTTAGGCGGACTAACCTTGTTATTGGCAATCATGCTCATAATAGCAAATAAGAAGCTCTATGTTTACGAAGATCCTAGAATAGATCAGGTAGAAGATATGTTGCCTCATGCCAATTGTGGTGCCTGTGGCTATCCAGGCTGTCGTCCTTTTGCAGAAGCACTGGTCAAAGAAGAGGTGCTTCCCGGAAAGTGTACTGTAAGTAGTGAAGAAGGGAGAGAAAAAATCGCCTCATTTCTTGGGGTCGATCTGGGCTTAGAAGATAAACGGGTTGCACGTCTGGCCTGTGCGGGAGGAATTAATGTAGCAAGAAATAAAGCTAATTATTCAGGTATTGAAACATGCAGGGCCGCATCATTGGTTTCAGGTGGTGGAAAAGGATGTTTTTGGGGTTGTTTGGGCTTGGCCGATTGTGAAAGAGTCTGTGATTTTGATGCCATTCAAATGAATGAGTTTAACATCCCTGTGGTAGATGAAG
Source organism: Hyphobacterium sp. CCMP332 (assembly GCA_014323545.1). NCBI lineage: Bacteria > Pseudomonadati > Pseudomonadota > Alphaproteobacteria > Maricaulales > Maricaulaceae > Hyphobacterium > Hyphobacterium sp. CCMP332. The sequence continues at coordinate 2,568,782 of CP058647.1, read as the reverse complement.
ATAAATGCACCGCATGTGGGGATTGTGTAGAAATATGTCCGAAAGATCTTTTTTCACTTCATTCCATAACAGAACGACTTTGGGTGGCTTGTAAAAACCTGGAACATGGCGATGATGTTCTCGAAGATTGCGAAGTCGGTTGCACGGCTTGTGGTAAATGTGAAATGGATGCTCCAGGTAATTTGATCAAAATAATTGATAATATTCCTGTGATTGATTATTCACTAAATCATCAAACAAGAATTCCAATTGAGAGATGTCCTACCGGGGCCATCGTCTGGATGGACAAAGAAAAAGGGCCACAAAAAGGAGCAGAAAGCAAAAAAATAATTAGAAAAAGTAGTCTCGATCCAGGCTACAGCTAATTAAAAAGTAATTCAAGTTATTTCAATAATTTTCTTCTAATCATCATTTGATCCAAAATCTTATATTGCAATTCATTTTGCAATGAAAGATTGGGAAAAAATTATTAAAAAATTGGGTCTCGAAGAACATCCTGAAGGAGGCTATTACAAAGAGATCTACCGAAGTGCAGAGGATGTAAGTTTATCTCAACCTTATACTGGCAAAAGGGCTTTTTCAACAAGCATTTACTTTATGCTTAGGGCTGGAAATTTTTCGGCATTTCATCGATTAAAACAGGATGAGATTTGGCATTTTTATCTGGGCGCAGCAATTGAACTTTTTGTTCTGGATAAAGAAGGGCAACTGGAGAAAGTTATTATTGGCCCCGATATTTTTACAGGTCAGCTATTACAATGTGTTGTTAAAGGTGGCAATTGGTTTGCATCAAGAGTTCTTAATAACCAGGACTATTCACTAGCAGGATGTACTGTTGCCCCCGGTTTTGATTTTAAGGATTATGAATTAGCCAATAGAGATAAGCTTATTAAGGAATATCCTCAGTATAGGGAATTAATAGTCCAACTCACCCGAATATGAAAAGCTCATCATCCTCAAGAATTTCTTCAATCGACTTTCTACGTGGTCTGGTAATGATAATAATGGCTCTTGACCATGTACGGGATTATTTTCATTACGATGCTTTTTTCTATGATGCCACCGATTTGAGTCAAAGTAATGAAATATTATTTTTTACACGCTGGATTACACATTTCTGTGCTCCTGTATTTGTATTTCTAGCGGGCACATCGGCATATTTTGTTGGAAAAAGAAAAGGCAAATCTGCACTTTCCAATTGGCTTGTTAAAAGAGGAATTTGGTTGGTAATTGTGGAATTAACCATTATTAAATTTGCCTGGAATTTTAAACTGGACTATTCGGTCAATACACTTCAGGTTATTTGGGCATTGGGAATTTCAATGATAGTTTTAGCCGTCTTTATCCATTTGCCAAAAAAATGGTGCATTTTAATTTGTGTAATTGGAATTGCAATCCATAATGCATTTGATGGTATTTCATTTTCAAATGAAATGATTTCAGGTATTTGGATATTCCTTCACAAATTTCAACCAATTGCTATTTCAGACATTCAATTTTTTGTTGCCTATCCCTTGATCCCCTGGATTTTTCTTATGCCACTGGGCTATCATATTGGCTCTTTATATTCTCCGGAAGTCAGTAAATCCAAAAGATTTAAGGACTTATTAATACTTGGCATAGTTACATCACTGTCTTTTATCTTAATTCGATCTCTTAATTTATATGGAGATCCATACCATTGGGAAGCAATGGATAATCTTTCTTTTACGATACTTTCATTTCTAAACTTAACTAAATACCCTCCCTCTCTTTTATACCTAATGATGACAATTGGACCTTCCATCATTCTTCTGGCATTCGCTGAAAAATGGCGAGGTAGGATTTTTGATGGAGTTGTTGTAATTGGAAGAGTGCCGATGTTTTATTACATCGTTCATATTTACGTAATCCATTTTATTGCACTTTTCACTGCAAAATTTCAGGGCTTCGAGTGGTCTGATATGCAAATCACACTATGGGTTACATTAGAGCCCCAATTACAGGGCTACGGATTTAATTTATGGGTGGTTTATTTAATTTGGATACTGCTATTGATAGGACTATATCCGGTCTGTGTATGGTACTATAATTACAAAAGTAACAATCGACAAAAGTGGTGGCTTAGTTATTTCTAAATTGTTGAAAACAAAGCATTTACTTCCTTGTCATAAATATTTTTGTGATCATTCCATTATTCGAAAGACCACTCCCAACATGCGTGATTTCAAATCCCTCTTTTGAGAGTTTATTAATTGTGGTTACGATCAAATCGCCATTTTTTTCCTGATTTTCTTCTTTAAGCTTTCTAAATGGGATGAATTCTGATTGATTGTTTCCATAATAGATGTGAATCCCCTTGGCATTATATGCCGGTACCTCATAAATTTCTAGCATTATATGTTGCTCAGGATTGGAATCATCAAATGAAAATACTGAAAATGATAATGACACCAGCGCAAGAATTACTGCTATTCCAAAAAAAATTATTTTTCTATTGACCATGATATTTTCTTTTTATGAAGATACAAAAAGATAAAAGTCAATCATTGGAATTGCTGAATCATATTCCAATTTCAGGTTCGAAATTTACAATCGAAAAGCATTGTTAAGTTTGATTAATAAAAGATATCCCGATTTTTAAAGTTTACCAAAAGCTGCTTTCCATCATCAAAATTATAGATATACCGGCCGTTAGTCCACTAATCCAAAATCTAAATTTTTGTACATTAAGATTGGGTATTGTCTCTATGATGGTTTTTAAAAGCAATATAATTACAACTACGAAGATCTGTCCCAGTTCAATTCCAACATTAAAAGAGAACAATGGAAGTATAATCGAAGGAGCATTGCCCAAGAGCTGTAAAAGATAATTTGAGAAGCCAATTCCATGAATTAAGCCGAAAACAACAATCAGTAAAAACAGAATATTTGTGCGCAGGACATACTTTGATTTAAAAAATGCACTTATTGAAGTAGCAAAGATGGTACAGGGAATTAGAAATTCGATGATCTCAACCGGGAAGACAATTACTTTCAATGCTGCCAGTATGAGTGTAAATGAATGCCCGATAGTAAAAGCAGTTATTAATATTAAAAGATTTTTCCATTGCTTTATTTCCTGAAAGGCACAAAGGGCTAAAAGAAATACCATGTGATCATAGGCATTTAGATCCATAATATGGTTTAAGCCTAAGTGGAGGTATGTTTCAAAAATGCTCAAGAATTTTCAAATTTTAAATGGGCAGTGAATCTAAATAAGATGAGATATTTTGTGGTTACATTTTTTCTATTTTTTGCATTTCATCAAATATTTGCGGAAAAGCATTTAAATCATCCCTTTTATGTCAGCATAATCCATGTGAATCACAACCTAAAGACCAATTGTCTGGAGCTTACTTTTAAGATATTTACCGACGATTTGGAGACCGGCATAAAATACGATTCCGGCAAAATCTTAAATCTTTATCATTCCAGCAATACTAAAAAAGCCGATTCCATTATCTCAGATTATTTAAAAAGTCATTTTCGAATAAATATTTCAGACGTGCCTTCCAATCTCAATTTAGTCGGCATAGAAACAGCTTTTGATGTTACTGAGGTTTATTTTACCATTGATTCAGTAAAACCTAATATCGACTCGATTGAAATCAATTGTGACTTATTGGTCGAAGAAATTCCCGAACAAAGCAATATTATCCACTATCAGATTAGGGATAAAACCAAAAGCCTGATATTAAATAAAAAAAATACCAATGGAATAATTAAAATCTAATTCCATTGCTAGAGATTACATTTTACTTTTTCTTGAAAGTGTAGCCTATAGAAAACTGTGCCTGGACATTTCTGGCATCATCAAAACGGTAAAATCTGTCAAAATTATCCTGATTATTTCCCGAATCGACAACATAGGCATCAATAACAGAGCGATCAATGTCATATATATTTCCCAAACTGTAAAGAATTCTGAACCCTACATTGACTCCCACAGGCAAATCGATCAAATAGCCGAAGAGGAAGGAAAAATCGTTTTTGCTATAACTTCGGAAGTTCTCAATATCTCCACCAAATTGCTGCTCAAGCGTTACACTATTACTATTCTGGTCGAGTATGGTTCCTTCTACTTCAGTTGATTGACCTACTAAAAAAGAGGGTTGGACACCAATTTGAAAACTTGACATTCCTCCATGCAACATAAAAACTAAAGGTATATCCAGATAATTTAACTTATCTGTATAATTGATATCATAAGTATTACCTGCAATAATTTTATTGCCCGATAAATTGTCAAATTTTCCTCCTCTTTGAGAATACAAAACCTCAAGTTGAAATCTGAAAAAATGAGCAATCTGTACTCTTCCATAGCCTCCAATGTGAAATGTGGGGGCAAGCATTCCAACTTCATCAGATGAATTTCCAAGCGATGCGAGAATGGATGAAGCATTGATTCCTGCTTTAGCACCTCCGCTAAGTTCTTGCGCATTTGAAACACTATAAACTGTTATTAGACAAAATATTAGTATTATTTTTTTCATGTTTTTTTCCTTAGGCCGACAAAAATATAATTTTCCTCCATTCCTTTTCTTTTATTCAATTAGTTTTTCCAATTGATACTTTCTTGACCCTTTAATGAGAACAACTCCATTTTCAAAATCCAATGATTTGAATGCTTCACTGCAGTCTTCAGTAGATTCAAAATGCTTTATTGTGTCGAGGTTTTGAAATGCTTTGAATTCTTTTCCTACCAACCAGATATGGTCTAATGGAAGCGTGTTCAAATAATCTATAATCTTTTTGTGCTCTTTTTCAGTATATATTCCCAATTCAAGCATTCCACCGAGAATCACCATTTTTTTTGCAAAGGATGATTCTTCGATCGTTTTAATGGCAAGATGCATACTAGTGGGGTTAGCATTATATGCATCAAGCATTACTTTGAATTTTTTAAAATCAATTAATTGAGATCTGTTTAACTGAGGTTTATAAGATTCAACTGCAGCGCGGATGGAATTAAAATCGACTTCAAAATAATGACCAATCGCCGAAGCTGCCAGAATGTTTATTTCATTAAACTTTCCAACCAAATTTGAATTTATAGCTTGTGATTCGAGTTTAATTGCAGCAAATAAATCCTTTTCTATTCTCCCGGCTTTAAAATCTGCTTTTTTATCAAAACCATAGCTATATACATCTGCACCGCTTGAGTGTTGTATCATTTGCTCATCGTCGGCATTTATAAAAACTTTCCCCTTATTAGATTTGAGATAGTCAATCAATTCTGCGTTGGATTTGATAACATTTTCCAGATTACCATAGCCTTCAAGGTGATCCATCCCATTATTGGTGACAAGTCCATAATTGGGTTTAGCGATTGTACATAAAAATGAATGTTCTCCGATATGATTGGCCCCCATTTCCAAAACCAGAAAATTGCAATTATCAGGGACCATTAAAATAGTTAAGGGAAGTCCGATATGATTGTTAAAATTACCCGGAGTACTAAATACATTATACTTCTTTGATAAGACAGCGCTAATTAATTCTTTACTAGTGGTTTTACCATTCGAACCGGCAATCGCCAGAACAGGAAAAGTCCATTTTGACCGTATAAAACTTGCTAATTTTTGAAGACTTTCTAGAGAATTTTTAACATGCAAAAAATGCTCACCCCTGATATCCGGATCGTCAACCACTGCTAATCTAGCCCCTTTTACAATTGCATCCTTTGCAAACTTATTTCCATTGAAATGCTCGCCTTTAAGAGCAAAATAGATCATCCCGGGTTTTATACTTCTGGAATCCGTGCTAACTCCATTAGAATTTTTAAATTTTTCATAAAGGAAATCTAGTTGCTTTTGCTCATCCATTTAAATCTGCTTCAATTGTATCATTAATTTTACCGAGCTCAACAACCAAATCTCCTTGTACATTAGCTGAAAACGCTTTTTCATATTTCCTTCCCCAAATCACCTCCCCAGCCAGGTAAGAATATCTCGAATGAACTTGTTGTGCGAAAGTATCATCAAAACCCTTAATCAAAATTAAAATTTCGGCATTCTGGGCAAGTAATTGTTTTCGGTTCAAACCAAAGAGAGGACTACTTTCTGAAATCGGATGAACAACAGTCCATGTTAAAGGAAAAAAGTGAATATGATCTCTTTCCAGTTCGAGAGTATAATAATTTCTAACCCACTCACCTTTTTCATTTTTATAATTTCTGGTAAACATTACACTAGCTTCCATGTCAATCAGTGTATTGCTTCTTAGATTTGCAATTCTAAATTCCAAAGCATTAATATCATTATATGGTGCAATAATAGCATTGTCTGAAAAAATAATTTTTGCCGATGGCTTTGAAAATCTACCGTATAGCAGACCCGTAGCAAGTGCTACTAAGAGCAATCCGGACAATGCCTCCAAAGAAGCTACCATTCCCGCCATAAATCCGGTTGGACTCAAAACTCCATATCCTACGGTGGTTAAGGTTTGTACTGAAAAGAAAAATGAATTGGCAAAGTCATCAATCAGACTCCCGCGGGTTAAACCGGATATTTTTTCAACCCCAATTAACATATAGATCAAAGCGAAAAAGACGTTGACCAGTATGTATATTAATAAATTGAGCAATAGAAATCTGCTCCATGACATGCTAATCAGACGGTGATAATAATTCCTTGTTTTTCCTTTTGGAGGAACTCGTTTTACATTAAAACTACCGTCTTTATTAATGACCCTTTTGGTTTTTGAACTGAATTTTTGTCCAAAACCGGGATCATTGCTAAAGTTAAAAATTCCCTTAATGTCCATTTGAATCATTTAAAGACCAATCGTATTCATTATAGGAAATTTCAGCATTTTCATTAATTTCCACATCCGAATACTTATTAAGAAACTCAATTAAGGTTCCATTTTTTGTAAAATCACTGCCAAACCAGGAAAAGATTTTTGAAATTTTTAAATTTTGATTGTCAATCAAATTTTTAGTTTCATCACTTATAAAAAGTCTTGATTGCATATTTAATTGTCTGTTCAGATTCTCTGCTGTATAAGCTTCATTTCGCAAATTTGGACAAGAAACCGATGCGCAATTGATCGCAAAATGGATTCTGGGTTCATTAAACTGTTTTCGAAGTATTCCATGTTCTATATCGTTCAAAGAGTATGAAAAATCAGAAATAAGAATAAATGGTTTATCCCAAATTGTATTCACAAATGGTATTGAAATTGATGAATTCAAATCTTTAATTGAAGACAGCGGATAATTATCAATTATCAGTTGTAAAGTAAAAGCATTGTAGGCATTGATCCAGTAGGACAGCTTTTCTTCACTGTTCCAGATAATTCTATCCGGATGGTTTTCCTTGAGTGTATTAATGTATGCATTAAACTTTTTTGGATTATTTATTAGTCTCTGATAATCTACCTTACCATTTTGCATAACAATATCCTGCAAAACCTCTGTCCATAAATTATGAGAAATAGGACGAGTCTTTGATTCTCTCTCAGGTACAGCACAAGCCGTAATAAATGTGAGGATGAAAAATGCTAAAACAGTCCAGAAATAATTCCTATCGAAATGAAAATGAGCATCCATGCTACATATTTATGAATAATTTCTAAAGTTACTTTTTTCAATAGCTTTTTTCCCAGAAGAGCTCCCAATAGTGCAGGGATCAAAGCTGCCATAATCATCAATAAATTTTCAGTCGAATCTAATAAAACTAATTTCTCGGAGTATATGCTGATTCTTGTAACATCGACCAGACATGCAATGGCAACTCCGGTTGCAATAAATTGTTCTTTACCAAGATTGCTTTTAATCAAAAACATGGATCGAAGTGCTCCCTGATGTCCACTCAGACCTCCAAAAAAACCACTCAGCAATCCACCTAACCATAGAAATTTTGTACTGATATTTTTTAAGGCAAAACCGGTATTAAATTCCAAAATCGCAAAACTAATCATCACTGTTCCTATTAATAAATTAAGGGGTTTTAAACTTAACTCGGAATCGAAAATATTGAGATTGTAAAAAGGTTTAACATCGCTCAATTCAAGCAATAAGAATGCCCCAAAAAATGCTCCAATAATGCAAAATGGGCCAAAATACAATAAGACTTTTAAACTGATATATCGATATAGCAATGAGAGTTTAAACAAATTATTGATGAAATGAACGATCGCTGTCATTGCAATTGCCAGATCCAAAGGGAAGAAGAAAATAAATACAGGTGTCAGTAAAGTTCCAAGCCCAAAACCACTAAAAAAAGTAAGTAAAGAGGTTAAAAAACCAACAACCGCAAGAATTATGTATTCCATTTTATAAATACATTGAAAAAAATCATTCCCAATTTGGGAATTAATTTCCCAAATCAAGACATTTAGATTCTAAAAACATCGTTAAAAGGCCATATAAGCACTATTTAAATTTGGCAACATATTGGCGCTGTATAAGTAAAGAAATAAAATTTAAAAAAGCTGTTAAGAATTTTTGTTTGTTGTTGCCTAGTAAAGGCCGGTATTGTTATACCGGTCTTTCTTATTTGTTAAGAAATCGTGAAAATTGTATTATTTTAAGGTTGTTATTTTTAGAAGTATTATTAACTTTGAGTAAAAGAAAGCTAGCAATAGCTTTATTTTTCATGCAGTTTTCATACACTTTTGTTTGTTATTGAAAAGAGCCTTCATTTTATGAGGGCTTTTTTGATGTTTTTCCCTAAAGTCTTGTATTTAGATTGAAGCTTTATTATTTTTGCAACCCTTTTGAACAGAAAGACAATGAAAAAAGAAATTCATCCGGAATACCACAATGTAGTATTTCACGATACAGCAAGCGATTTTAAATTTCTTACAAAATCTACTATGGGCTCAGAGGAGTCTATTAAGTGGGAAGATGGAAATGAATACCCTTTAATAAAGGTGGAAATTTCTTCAGCTTCACATCCTTTCTTTACAGGTAAGAAAATATTTGTTGATACTGCTGGTAGAGTTGAGAAGTTTAATAAGAAATATAAAAAGAGTTAATTCTGTTTTTATTTGTCATAAAGAAGAAAGTCTCTGAAATCATTCAGAGACTTTTTTATTTTTGATGCCATGACAATAGTTCTATTCGATCATGAAGATATAAGAGCAGACCTCTTACCTCTTACCTATACCCGCCCAATTGCCGATATTCGATGTGGAATACTTACAATTCGAGAAAAGTGGCAAAAATCCATAGCCGGAAATATTCATGTCATATGTGCAGCCCCTCTCGATCGCTTTTTAAACAAACCACTGCCTAAAGGGCCAAAATTGTATATCAATGCATCTGTTTTACCCGGAAAAGAGCTGATTGAAAAAATTAATGAGCTTAACGATTCACAGGGACTTCAATGCGATGATATTTTGATCGCTTATAAAAGCACTGAAAACCTGGATTCTGAAAATCTGTCAACTAAGAATATGTTTGAAGAATCAGAATATTTTGGTCAAGCAGAATTAATATGTAATTCCTGGGATATATTTAAATTCAATGCTAGTCAAATTAAGTCAGACTTTTCACTCATTACCGAAGGAAGGAAATCTCAACCTTTAAAAGACCCTCACAGCATTATCTATAATGAAGAAAATGTATTTATAGAAGAGGGTGCCACAATTAAAGCAGCAATAATAAATGCTGAAAACGGGCCCATCTATATTGGTAAAAATGCGACTGTAGAAGAAGGCGCCATTATACGGGGATCATTTGCACTATGCGAAGGGTCATTCGTAAATACCGGAGCTAAAATCAGGGGCGATTCTACAATCGGGCCATATTCAAAAGCAGGAGGTGAAATAAGTAATTCAGTAATATTCGGCTATTCGAATAAAGGCCATGATGGTTTCCTTGGAAATTCGGTGATAGGCGAATGGTGCAATATAGGTGCAGACACTAATACATCTAATCTTAAAAACAATTATGACGAAGTTAAACTTTGGAATTATTCAAAAGAAAGATTTATAAAAACAGGTGAACAATTTTGTGGATTGATAATGGCAGATCATTCGAAATGTGGTATTAATACAATGTTCAATACCGGCACAAGTGTAGGAGTTGGCGCCAATATCTTTGGCTCAGGATTTCCTGCTAATTTCATTCCTTCATTTTTTTGGGGTGGCCCTCAGGGAAAAGCAACATTTACAATTAACAAAATGCTGGAAACCGCCAGAATAGTAATGTCAAGACGTAATAAAACTCTGGATAAAACAAATGAAGATATTCTCGAAATGATTTTCAGAAGTACTAAGAAATACAGAAACTGGGAATGAGGTTTTCAGAGATATACGCCTATTCAGACATCAAGGAAAAGTTGTGCAAAAGTGTATTAAGCGGACATGTGGCACATGCTCTTATGTTTTCGGCTAATGAAGGTGGTGCAGGATTGCAAATGGCCTTAGCTTATGCAACATATTTAAATTGTGAGAATAAACATGAAACTGACTCTTGCGGTAAATGTCCTTCATGTCATAAAATTGATAAATTAATTCATCCTGATTTAAGTTTCTTTTTTCCATTAACAAGTACTAAAAGTCAACAGAAACCATTAGGAGAATTATTCTTAAAAGAATGGAGGGAATTCGTGCAGAAACATCCTTATGGCACCTGGGTCGATTGGGGAAATTTCATTGGGGCTGAAAACAAACAGCTAATTATTTCAAAAGACGAAAGTAAAAGGATATTAGCCGTATCAAGCATGAAAGCTTTTGAAGGAGAATACAAAATCAATTTGATCTGGCTTCCAGAATACCTAAACGTTTATTCTGCCAATGCCTTATTAAAAATATTGGAAGAGCCGCCCACAAAAACCGTTTTTATTCTGATTACTGAAAATGTTGAAAAATTACTTCCGACAATCGTTTCACGTACACAAGTGCTTAGATTAGCGCCATACAATGTAGAAACATTAAGCGATATCCTTCGGGAAAAATACGGGATTGAGCAAGATAAAGCTGAGACGGCTGCACAAATATCACAAGGTAATTTAAATGAAGCACTCAATATTTGTTCTGAGGTTGAAAACAATCAACATCTTCTTATAAGGGAATGGTTTTTGGATTGCTATAAAAATGATGCACTGGCTTTGGTTAACAAGGCCGATGAGTTTCAAAAATGGGGAAGAGAAGCGCAAAAGGCATTTTTGAGATTGGCATTATCGATACTTAGAGAAACTATGGTAGCCACCAGCGGCCATGAAAAACTCATTAATGTGCCTGAAAATCAAAAAGTATTTATAAATAAACTATCAAAAAATGGTTGGGAAAAAATTGCGCGAATAGCGGAAGAACTAAACAAATCATACTACCATTTGGAAAGAAATCTTTATCCGAAAATTGTATTTTTGGACTCTTCCATGTTAATTTCAGCAATTTTTAGAAGTTAGAAATGTAAAAAACCAAGAAATTGAAAATTAAAATCATTCTTTTATCCTTCACACTTGCGATAATTATTGGGGCTTTCATTTTCCCTGGTTCCAGCGCAAAAACCAAAAATAATAGCGATCATATAATTACGATAAGTACTAAATATGGAGATATGAAATTCATCCTTTATGAAGCAACACCTCTTCATAAAGAGAACTTCATTAAATTGGTTAAAAAAGGATACTTCGACAGCACCACATTTCATCGGGTCATCAATCAATTTATGATTCAGGGTGGTGATCCGAACAGTAAAGATTCTAATCCAAACAACGATGGGCTAGGTGGCCCCGGATACACCATTCCGTCAGAATTCAATTCCAAACTATTCCATAAAAAAGGAGCCCTTGCAGCTGCTCGGCAACCCGATGCCATAAATCCAAAAAAGGAATCGAGTGGATCTCAGTTTTACATAGTTCAGGGTAGGCCTGTTTCCAATGATGAATTAAAACGCCTTTCTTCTTTTATGAAACAGGATTATTCGGTTGATCAAATCAAGATATACAATGAGCTGGGTGGAACTCCTCATCTGGATGGTGAATACACCGTCTTTGGAGAAATTATTTCCGGTATGAATGTCATCGACTCGATTTCAAATGTCAGAGTCAATTCAGCAAAACGACCATATGATAATATTTATATGAAAATTAAGGAGGAAGAGATGAAAAAGAAGAAAATCACGAAGCTTTATAATTATGTTTATCCTCCAGTAGATCAAGCAACAACAAAAAAATAATCTTGAGAAAAAAAATTCTGATTACAGGATCCAACGGACTCCTGGGGCAAAAATTGGTAAGTCTGATTTTAAAAGAAAATGAGTACGATCTAATTGCAACAGCCCGTGGTGAAAATAGAATTAAAGAAATATATCCCGAAATGAAATTTTCGGAAATGGACATTACAAAAAGAGATGAAGTACTGAATGTAATTAGTTCAGAAAAACCCGATTATGTGATACATACTGCAGCAATGACTCAGGTCGACGACTGTGAAACAAATAAAGAGCAATGTGATCTCTTAAATGTAAAATCTGTAGAGTACCTGACTGAAGCTTGTGAACTGTCCGACTGCCATCTGGTTCATCTCTCAACAGATTTTATTTTTGATGGTAAAAACGGACCATACAAAGAAAATGATATTGCAAATCCCATAAGTTATTACGGAGAGTCGAAACTGAGATCTGAAAACGTAGTAAAAAAATCAAAAACGAAATGGGCTATTGTCCGAACCGTATTGGTTTTTGGCATTGTTCACAAAATGTCCAGATCAAATATTATTCTCTGGGTTAAAAAAAGTCTCGAAGAAGGAAAATCGATAAATGTGGTGAATGACCAATGGAGAACGCCAACTTTAGCTGAAGATTTAGCTAAAGGCTGTTATCTAATTTGCAAAAATAATTCTGAAGGCGTTTTCAATATTTCCGGACCTGATCTTTTGACACCTTACGATATGGCAATTTTAACTGCTGATTATTTTAAGCTGAACAAAAACCTAATTAAAGAGGTGGATGGAAGTATTTTTAAGCAGGCAGCCAAAAGACCTCCAAAGACAGGATTCGTTTTGGATAAAGCCATGAAAGAGCTGAATTACAAGCCACATTCATTTTCCGAGGGTATTGAGATTATTGCCCGACAAACTGAGAATAGCTAATCACATAACGAAAGGTAAAAGTCATTTTATATTTTTAGAGTTTTACGTAAATATTATTGAATGAAAAATTTGAAGGGATACGTATTGTTGGGAATATTTATTATAGGTTCCGGTACTGCTGCTTTTGCAGATTCCGGTTTTGAAGAAAAAATCAATAATGTTATACGAAAATCGATCGGACCTTATCTTGAAATAATATCTGATGCTATATTTTTCCCGGTACCACTTGGGGGCGGGCATGAAATGCCATTTGTGATTATCTGGCTTTTGGTAGGCGCAATGATATTCACAATATACATGCGATTTATCAATTTTAGAGGCTTTAAACATGCAATTGATGTAGCGAGGGGACGTTTCGATGATCCCAGTGATCCTGGTGAGGTTACTCATTTTCAGGCTTTAACAGCCGCTTTATCAGGAACTGTTGGCTTGGGAAATATTGCAGGAGTTGCCATTGCAGTTTCTGTGGGAGGTCCGGGTGCCACTTTTTGGATGATATTAGCCGGTCTTTTAGGAATGACTTCAAAATTTGTCGAATGCACGCTTGGTGTTAAATATAGAATTGTCAAAAAAGACGGTGTAGTTTCAGGTGGTCCTATGTATTATTTAAGCCGGGGATTAGCCAATAAAGGTTGGCCGGTTTTTGGTAAAATCGCCGCGGCTTTATTCGCATTTTTTTGCATCGGTGGATCCTTTGGAGGTGGAAATATGGCACAGATTAATCAAGCCACAAAGCAATTTGTCAACATTTCCGGGGGAACAGAAAGCTTTCTATACGGACGTGAATGGTTATTTGGTTTATTAATGGCAATTATTGTTGGCATGATCATCATCGGAGGAATTAAAAGTATTGCCAAAGTAACCGACAAAATCGTTCCATTTATGGTTGGCATTTATATCGCAGCCGCCATAATCGTCTTAGTTTTTAAGTATACTGATATCCCTTGGGCCATTGCATCCATTTTCAAAGGTGCCTTTTCTGCTGATGCTGCATTTGGAGGATTTCTCGGTGTTTTAATTCAGGGTTTTAGAAGAGCGGCTTTTTCAAATGAAGCCGGAGTGGGATCAGCTTCAATTGCCCATAGTGCCGCTATGACTGACGAACCTGTAAGTGAAGGAATTGTATCATTATTAGAGCCATTTATTGACACCGTCGTGGTTTGTACAATGACAGCATTGGTAATAATAATAACAGGAAATATAGATCCGGGAGCCAGTCAAGGCGTTGAGTTGACCTCAAAAGCATTTGGGTCTGTAATCTCATGGTTTCCATACATTTTGTCCATCGCAGTTATTTTGTTTGCCTTATCAACCATGATTTCCTGGTCTTATTATGGTTTGAAAAGCTGGACCTATTTATTTGGCGATAACAAGTATACCGATGTAAGCTATAAAGTTATCTTCTGCACCTTCGTTGTTTTGGGTTCAGCCATGAACATGCAGAAGGTCTTTGATTTTAGCGATGCTATGATCTTTGCCATGGCCTTCCCAAATGTTATGGGGCTTTATATACTGGCGCCTGAAGTAAAAAAAGATCTTGCCGATTACATCAGAAGAATCAAAAGTGGAGAAATCAAAAAATATTTTTAAGATGTGAAAAAGCTGCGAAAATATTTGATAGAAGTCTTTGGGTTCAGTCAATCCGAAAGTAAGGGTTTTATCATATTCTTTTTGCTGGTTTTAGTCTTTTTTATTCTATCCAATTTTTTACCTGATCTGGTATTTCAGCCTGAGATTTCGCACAACACCAATTCGATAAAAATTCAGGATTATATAAAAGAAGTCCCTCGTCAATTAAGTCAAACTCAAAGAAATAGTCTTAATGAAAAGACCGTTTCCGATCCAAATACCATGAGTTTTATGGATTGGAGAAATATAGGATTAGACCAAATACTGGCTGACAGAATTATCTCTTTTCGTTTGAATGGGGGAAGATTTATCATTAAAGAAGACCTGAAAAAAATATACGGTTTAAACGATTCAATTTATAATGAAATTGATTCATATTTAGCCATAGCCCACATCGAGCCATCCAAAAAAAGATACAGCGCTTTTAATAATAATTTCAATAAAAACAGATTCAAAAAAAAATCTGAAATCCCAAACATTCATGAACAATTGCCAGATTTAAATAAATGCGATTCTTCCGATCTATTATTCATAAAAGGGATTGGACCTAAACGGGCCTCTAGAATAATCAAATACAGAAATAGGCTGGGTGGATTTAAAAATATTACACAACTAAAGGAAGTTTACGGAATCGATAGTATCGTTTTCAATAATCTCATTTCAAATACAACTTTGAATGAAGATTCAGCGATTTATAAAATCAATTTAAACACTGTTTCTTTTGAAGAACTGCTCAAACACCCTTATATGGATTACAACACCTGTAAGGTAATTATTAATTATAGAAAACAGCATGGAAAATTTGAGCGTCTCGAAGAATTAAAGCAAATAAAAATTATAGATTCTGATTTTATAACAAGAATGGGGCCTTATCTCCAATTTTTATAGACTTTAATATTAGCGTTAATTCAATTTTTGACTATAAATCTTATTATATTCAAATCTTAATTGAAAAATAATGTGAGCTTATGGCCTTCAATTTAGGTACTACTCTTGAAATTGAAGAAAGAGAAACTAACAAAGTAATCCTTTTTACTTTACAGTCATTTTTCATTGGAGTATTCATTTCTACATTTGAAATTGGCTCAACTTCACTTTTTCTTGAATATTTCAATCAATCTGATCTTCCGAAAGCTTTCATTATTTCGGGATTAGCAGGAGTGGTTTTTACAACCATTTTCACAAGTCTCCAAAGGTCTATAAAATTTAAAAATCTAAGTCTTATTAATCTTTTTGTTATAAGTGTGCTAACCATTCTGTTGCGCTATAGCTTTAATTTCACGGATGACCCCATGCTAATTTACCTTGTATTCATTTTCATGGGTCCGCTAAAGGTTATTGCATTTTTAGGATTTTGGGGAATGGCATCCCGGGTATTTTCGCTTAGGCAGGGAAAAAGACTATTTGGATTAATCGATTCAGGACAGGTCTTTGGTGCAATACTCATTGGGTTTTCTACTGTATTGATCATGCAGTTTTTGCCGGACACCAAAGACCTCCTTGTCATTTCTTCAGGTAGTATTTTGGTGACATTAATTTTGCAATTTTTAGTCAACAAAAGGTACGGCGGGGAAATTGTAGAATCCTTGGACCTTGATGATCAAATTGATGATAATGAACAAAGCTATAAATTCCTTAAAAGCTCATACATCCAGTTCATGGTGTTTTTTGTGGTTTTATCTACTATTACCGTCTTCTTTATTTACAATTCATTCTTAACGGTGACTAAAGATCAGTTTCCCGAATCAAGAGACCTTACAAATTTCCTCGGATTTTTTATATCCATGGTAATGATATTTAGCTTTCTATTCAAAACGTTTCTATACAGTAGGCTAATACAGATGTATGGCCTTAAAGTAGTACTGATCATTCTTCCGATACTGCTTTTTATTATAACCATCTCGGCTTCAATTGTCGGTACAGTTTTTGGATTTACGCAAGCCACGTCGGTTAATTTCACCTTGTTTTTTATTCTAATTGCCTTAAGCCAATTATTTTCATTGTCTCTTAAAAACTCTTTAGAAGTCCCGGCCTTTAAAATATTATATCAGCCACTTCCAAAGAAAATCCGATACGATGTTCAGGCCAGAATTGACGGAATTGTCAATGAGTCTTCTGCAGTACTTGCCGGTTTAATATTATTGGGACTAAGCCTTTTGGAATTTATTGAACTCATTCATTTTTCCTATTCTCTCATTTTAATAATTTCGATCTGGATTTATATTACCGTAAAGCTTTATAATTATTACAAAAGCACCTTACAGGACTCTCTCTCTCGTGGCTCCAAATCATCTGGCTCGGTAAAAGGAGAGGCCAGGATACGATCTTTAATAAAGGGCGAATTACAAACTGAGTCATCAGATAAAATTATACGTTCTCTTCAGCTCACGGCGAATTATGAACCGAATCTTTTTGAAATTTTTATATCAGATTTAATCCAAAGCGAAAAAAATGAATTGCAAAGCTATGCCTTGCAAAAAGTTGCAGACTATAATTTGCTATCTCTGAGATCAGGGATAAAAGAATTAATTAAATCCACAAATAATAGCACGCTGAAGAAGCAGGCTGAAGATGTACTCATTAGTCTTGAAGAAACAGACAAAAGGGTAAGTCAGGCAGAAATGTTATATGGCCTTGTTAACTCCAGAGAATATGAAGACAGGGTATTTGCAGCAAAGATACTGGGAGAAATAAAATTCGATGATCATTTAAATTTAATGACCGAACTTATAAAAGATCATCATCCAAAAGTTAAAAAAGCGGCGATTGCAGCAATTGCCAAACTCAATTTACCCGAGCTCTGGCCCAAGCTTGTAGAAAATCTCAATAATAACGATTGCGTTCAGGCTGCAACCTCTGCCATTATTTCTATTGGCGACAGAATATTGCCTACACTCGAACAATCCTTTTACAAATCAGGCTATTCGGCCGAAACGATGTTACAAATTATTAGGATTTATGGCATAATCGGTGGAAAAAATGCTGAAGAATACCTTTTAAAGAAAATAAATTATCCCGATGGAAGAATTGTAAAGCAATCATTATTAGCTTTAAAATCATGCAACTATAAAGCAGCGACAGATAAAAGGGGAAACATCCACCAAACAATCGAAACCACCATTTCAAACATTTTGTGGAATCTTGTTGCGCTCGAGAATTTAAAAGGTGACGAAATAACAGAGAATCTGGTAGAAGCGCTTGAACAGGAAGTTAAAGAAAATTACGAATTTTTATTTCTATTACTTTCACTTGCCTACGATCCTCAGTCTATTAAATATGTACAGGAGAATATTGAAACCGGAACAACCGAAGGGATTGGTTATGCAATAGAACTTTTAGACATTTTTATCGCGGAAGAAATTAAACCAAAATTATTCCCAATTCTCGAGGATAATTCTCTCGCAGATAAAATCAGACAATTAGAACCTTATTTTCCTGTTGCAGAATATTCAAAAGAAGGCCTGATCAGACAAATTATTAACCGAAATTACAACTATACTAATCGTTGGACTAAAGCATGTGCATTGTTGGCCGTATTAAAACTAGAAGAGCCAAAAGTGAGCGATGATTTAATTGCTATACTCTTTAATCAGGACGTTCTTTTAAGGCAAAGTGCGGCATGGGTTATTTATAATATTAGTGAAGAAGTTTACCATGAGTGTACCAATAGGATTCCGGAAAAGGAAAAAAGAATACTTGATGAAGCTATTGCCTTAAAAATTCAATACGGGTATCCTTTGCTTTATGACCTAACCCTTGCTCTTTCAAAGTCGAATGGATTTGCCAAGGTGAATAAATCGGTGATATGCAAAATGGCTGATCAATTAAAAATGTCCAAATCACTTAAAAATATTACCGTACTGGATAGTCAGGATTCTGAGCATTTTAATCTTTATTACTTATGGGAAGGAAGCTTATCAGAAAAACATAACGAAAAAGTCGAAGTTTACGTAGAAAAAGGACAGGTTTTCGGCCCTGTTATTTGGAACGTCGGTACACAGGAAACCGTAAAATTAATTGCAGAAAGTGACTGTATTTATTTTGTATTAAAGGAAGACTTCCTTTTTGACCTTATGAATCAACATAATTCTCTCGCCCACGCAATTTATACTTTGGCTAAAGAAGGACATGCAATACAATTCTCCTGATTTTATAATGATACCTTTAAATAATTGGCATTTAATACCTACACATTAGGTTTATGAAGAAAACCACAATTCAAAGACAAATAATCTTAAATGTGATCCTCCCCGTAGCAGGCGCATTGTCTTTAATTGCTGTAATAAATTATGTGAATACAAATCGCTTGCTAACAAAAGCCAGTGAGAATAAAAGTGAACTGATTTCAACAGAGATAAAGAATATTCTTGAATTTCAGGATTTTACGACCAATATAATTGAAGACAACCTCAATCAGGAAATTACCATTACAAGCAAATACCTGGTAGAAGAAGTTCTTAAAAGCACTGATAATATTGAATCGCTTTCACTTGATTCAATCCGCAAAAGTTTAGAATTAAATCCGGAATTATGGGACTTTTATGTAATCAATCGTGAAGGGATAATAGTAAATACAACATTTGACCCTGATAAAGGATTAAACTATTTTGATTTTGGGCCTAAATTTAAAGAATACCTCCTTGAACGTTTTAAGCAAAATAAACTCCATACAGAACGCCTAACTTTTGAAAAAAACAGCAATAGAAAAAGAAAATACTCTTATCAACCTACACTTGATGGAAAATTCATTGTTGAAATAGGCGTTTATTCTGATGATGCCACTACCCTGCTGGAAAATTTCCGAGAACAATTAAGTCGAATTGCGGAAGAACAGGAGAGCATTGTTGCAGTCGATCTTTTCATAGGTAAGGAAAATCCCATTTCCTTTACTTCAGAGGCTAAGATTTCGGATGATCATATTCATGCTTATGTCAACGCAATAGAAACAAAATCCAAGACAAAAGTAATTGATAGCGAAAGCAACATAGTCACAGAATTTATATACCTGGGTCGTGAAAATACCGATTTGTATAAAGATGCCGCGATCAGGATTATTTCTGACAGAAGTGCACAAATTGCTGAATTGAGAAAAGAATTGTTCATCCTGTTATTAATATTCGGAATTACCATGGCAATTCTTCTATCAATTATTGTTAACCGTTCGCAGAAAATAACAGACCCACTAAAAAAATTAGTGGTGAACGTAAATCGAATAACTGAAGGAAACTTGAATGAAAGAGCACAGGTAGTAGGAAATAATGAAATTACAACGCTCTCAGAGAAATTCAACCTCATGCTTGAGCGCCTTGAAGAATCATACAATGACCTGGAAAGAAAAGTAATTGAAAGAACCAAAGAAATTTCTCAGCAAAAAGAAGAGATTGAAGCGCAAAGAGATACACTCGTTCAAAATAATCATCATTTGGAACAGGCGTATCACGAAATCGAAGAACAGAAAAAAAGAATTACAGATAGCATAAGATATGCACAACGAATTCAAAGAGTGATTTTGCCTCCGAAAGAATACGTGAATAATATATTACCGGAAGCATTTATTATTTATTTACCAAAAGACATTGTAAGTGGAGATTTTTATTGGGTGACGGACAATGAGGATTTTATAAATTTTGCGGCGGTTGATTGCACAGGACATGGTGTGCCAGGTGCCTTTATGTCATTGGTAGGAAATAACAATTTAAATTCAGCAATTCGAAATGTAGAAGAAATTAAGCCCTCTTTGATTTTAGAATCGCTCAATAAAGGAGTGACTAATGTATTACGTCAAAGAGAAGAAGATTCTGAAATTAAGGATGGAATGGACATTGCATTGTGTTCCATAGATAAAAATAGGAATAAATTGCAATTCGCCGGTGCTTATCGACCATTGTATTTTGTAAGAAAAGGTGCTCTTACTGAAATTAAGGGTGATAAAAATCCCATAGGTGGTGGAGAATTGGCACAAGCCAAAACCTTTACAAATCACGAGTTTGAATTAGAAAAAGGAGATTGTGTTTATATTTTCTCCGATGGTTTCACTGATCAGTTTGGAGGCCCCGATGGCAAAAAATTTATGCCAAAGCAATTAAAAAAGATACTATCATCCGTTTCGAAGGAACCAATAGATATTCAGGAAAAAACCATAAGAAAAGCATTTAATGACTGGAAAGGAGATGAGGAACAACTCGATGATGTATTGATCATTGGACTGAGAATTTCCTGATCGAAAATCACCTATTATTAGTATCCTTCAATGTCATTATCAATTATTTATAAAAAATTCTCAGAATCTTTTAATTTTAAGACTGGAATTGAATTAATTATAGCTAATTACCACTATTTCGCTTATGAGAGAAAGCTACCCACAGGTATTTATCAATTATGCACTTTCTGATAATGAATCTGTAAATAATCAGCCTGGCTGGGTCGAGTCCTTTTCTTATGTCCTTAAATTGATGACTGCACAAATTCTTAGGGATAATATTCAAATATCACTTCGCCAGGATTTTAAAGAAGAGGAAATAGATGACAAACTTTTAAAAGAAGTAAAAGCATTTATTAATATTTTCAGTGGCTCATTTAATGATGACAAACGCGCACAGAAAATCTGGGAGTCTTATGCTTCAGAAAAAGGTTCCGACACTCATAATTTTACTGTACTTAAATCATCTCCGATTGAGGAAATGACAAGTTCAAATTACTATGAGTTTTATTCCAATGGCGATCAGGCCAATGGCCAGTCCTGGAATCCGGACCTTGAAACCGAACACTCCAAAGACTATTGGTTAAAAGTTGTAGATCTTTCCTATGATATTGCAAAAACACTTAAGAAAGAAAAAGTAGAAAAGGCGAAAAGTGTTTTTCTTGCTGAAACGACTCCAGATCAAAAATTTGTAAGAGACGCTATCAAAAGAGATCTTCAAAGACACGGTTACAATATTTTACCGGAAGCACCTCTCCCACTGAAAAAGGACTTAATGAAAAAACAGGTATTGTCGGATTTAGAGAAATCTGAAATGTCCATTCATATATTAGGCGATAAATACGGAGATAAAAAAGTGCTAAAGGATATGTCTGTTGTTGACGATCTCCAGCGCGCATGATACCTTTCTTGCTCTGCGCGTGTTTTCATGCAAGCTCCAGGCGAAACGTTTCGGTCACTCTTATTTGTTAACGATCCAATGAAGAGTTTGTATCAATCAAACAAGTTTATCTCTTCTCGTTTTGAACCGCGTTCAAAACTTTATCGTCAAGTCTGAAGATATTTCAACCTGGAAAGTAAGAGTCAGGTGAATCAGGAAAACAGAAGTCAACGTCCAAAGAAGGTCGTTATCAGAGGTAGAGGTGGCAAAAAGATCATGCGATAAAGACGATGTCACCTCGTGGTAAGAAAGAACAAAGGTAAGTCTGTTGTTCGTAAATCCTTTCTGAACTTTCGAACTGAAGAAAAGCTGATGTTCCATCCACAAACAAAACCAGATCCGTTTAATCCACCTCCTGTTTCATTGTAAACCCGCTCTTTCCTTCTTCTTTCTACAAAGATTCAGAATGAAGGAAAAACAAAGTCTCAAAAGGAGTACCTGTCAAAGCTCCGGTTATGGGAGAGGTCGAGCCTTCCAGTTTAAATGCTTGTACCTGGCTTCAGATAAAAATCTTGATTTGAAATCTCAAGTTGAGGAATCAGATTTTACCATTATAGAAAATACAGATAAATTCTCTCCATCCAAGATGTCTCCTCTTGTATCAAAATAATCCCTTATGTATCAATCCACTACATACAGCGACAAATCAACATTAAGCGAAGGCCTATATTTTAATCCGTTTCCCGGCTTAAGGCCTTTTGGAATTGAAGAAAGCCATCTGTTTTTTGGCAGAGAAGGGCAAAGTGATGAAGTCTTAAAAAAACTTGCTGAGAATAAGTTTACTGCTGTGATCGGAGCTTCCGGATCGGGAAAGTCTTCATTAATGTATTGCGGATTGATTCCAATTCTTTATGGAGGTTTTATTACCGATGCGGGAAGCAGTTGGAAGGTAATTTCTACAAGACCGGGAAGAGGACCGATTGATAATCTTGCAGAATCCTTAATTCACGATGATAGTACTGAATTAAGTTCAAAGGAGCATTTTACTAAAAAATCAATTGCAGCAGCCGTTCTAAGATCGAGTTCTTTGGGTTTGGTAGAAGCCGTCAAACAGCTCTTTAGATTTCAGGAAGAAAATATTTTAATACTGGTTGATCAGTTTGAAGAATTATTCAGATACAAAAGAAGTAAGAATGACAGTAGTTCGATAAATGAATCAGCAGCATTTGTAAAACTGCTTTTAGAAGCCATAGCTCAATCAGAAGTTCCAATCTATGTAGTTCTGACCATGCGGTCTGATTTTATTGGTGATTGTGCTCAATATCCAGAGTTGACTAAAAGAATCAATGACAGTCATTATCTGATTCCTCAAATGACCAGAGAGGATTTCAGAGAGGCCATTCTAGGACCGGTTGCAGTAGGTGGTGGTGAAATTTCTCCGCGTTTAACTCAGCAATTGCTCAACGATGTAGGAGACAACCAGGATCAACTACCAATTCTACAACACGCTTTAATGCGGACCTGGGATTACTGGTCAAAAAATAAAGATAAGGGCGAGGTAATGGATATCCGGCATTATGATGCCATTGGCCGGATGGAGAAAGCATTATCTGAACACGCCAATGAGGCATTCGATGAACTAACCGAAAGAGAAAAAGAGATTTGCGAAAGCATATTTAAAACACTGACGGAAAAAGGTAGTGATGGTAGAGGAATCCGTCATCCATCAAGTGTAAAGCTCATTGCTGAAATTGCTCAATGTGAGCCTGAAGAGGCCATGCGAGTGATCGAACGATTTAGAATTCCGGGAAGATCTTTCTTGAATCCTTCCATTGATGTAGAAATTAATCCCAACACAATTATTGATATTTCTCATGAAAGTTTAATGAGAGTTTGGGATCGATTGATTCTATGGGTGGATGAAGAAGTGGATGCTGTGCAGCTTTACTTGCGATTATCTGAAGCTGCAGCTCTATATCAAAAAGGACAAGGTTCATTATGGAGGCCGCCTGATCTCCAACTTGCGCTCAACTGGAAAGAAAAGAAAAAACCAACCCTTACCTGGGCTCAACGATATGACCCTGCATTTGAGCGGGCCATGGTTTTCCTTGAGACTTGCAAAGAAACTTACGAGTTAGAGGAAGAAAATAAGATCAAACAGCAAAAAAGATCACTGCGTCGCGCAAGGATTTTTTCAATAGTCTTAGGTGCAGCTGCGGTAATAGCACTGGGTATTATGACCTTTGCTTTCCTTCAAAGAGCAGAAGCGGAAAGGCAAAAAGCTTTTGCTGAAACCGAAAGGCAAAGAGCTGAAGAACTAAGAGGGCAAGCCGAGCAAAATGCTGAGGAAGCACGCAAAGCCAGAGATGAGGCGCAGCAAAGTGCTGTGATTGCAGAAGAAGCTAAAGAAGAAGCATTAGAACAAGCTCAAATTGCAGAAGAAGAAAAAATAAAAGCGCAAAACGCATTGGCTTTGGCTGAAAGAAGAAGAATCCAAGCGGTTACTGCTTCGAATGAAGCAATTGCAGCGAGAGAGGAAGCTGTGTCAAATGCTGAAGAAGCTCAAAAACAAACTGTCATTGCAGAGGAAGCTTCAGATCGTGCCTTTTCACTTCGTATGCTGTCTATTGCGAGATCCATGGCAGTAAAATCGGTTCAACTCCAAAAGGACACCAATCAAAAAGCTTTGATAGCCTACCAGGCTCATTTGTTTAACAAGGAATATAACAATGGAGAACACAATCCTGATGTTTATGCTGGCTTATACAATGCTTTAAAGTTTTTGCGAGAACCTGATTATAATAGGCTCAAGGGACACTCCGATGGAATACGTTCAATCGTCTATAATAAGTCCGGAACAAGAATGTTTACTACCGGAAGCGATGGAAAAGTTTTAATGTGGGAAATGGACAAAGAGGAAAAATTAAACTCATTATTAATTGAGAATGTTTTCCTTAATAGAGCTCTGGCAATTAATACAAATAATGATTATCTCGCCTGCATTACTCAGTTTTCTACCATTCAGCTTTTCGATTTAAAACACCTTGCTGACCCGCCGGTAGAATTATCTCTTGGTGATGAAGTGGCCTGGTCCATGTCCTTTACTCCTGAAAATACCTTAATGGTCAGTTATGATAATGGTTCAATTCTTGAATGGGATTTGAAAACAGCTACCAGTAAACCATTTGTTCAAAACAATACAAGAATCATCAGTTTAGCAGTTTCTGAGGATGGAAAGTCGGTAGCCGGAGGCACTGAGCAAGGACAGGTATTTGTTTGGAATCGAACTGATACAACCATTGCCAGAAAAATATTTGAAGAAGCCGGGAATACAATCCATTCTTTGACTTTTAATCACGAAGGCACTTTACTAGCAGCAGGTGATCAGCAAGGCAATATTCGACTTTGGAATACCAGTGATTACAGTCTTGAAAATACTCTTGAAGGTCATTCAGCCAGGGTTCATGAACTCAAATTCTCAAACAATGACGAAATGTTGGCCTCTGCAAGTTTTGACAGAACCGTCCAAATGTGGTTTACGGATAAACTAAATGAGCAACCTACCGTATACAGCGACCATTCAGATTGGGTTTGGACCCTTGCCTTTAGTCCTGATAATAAAAATATTGTTGTGGGATGTGTGGATAATCTTATCCGATTATATCCGATCAACTCTGAGGAAATTGCAAATCAGTTATGCGAGAAACTGGACAGAAACATGACCGAATCCGAATGGGATCGATATGTTGCAACCGATATAGATAGAAGGAAAACTTGTGAAAATTTACCTCTCGACAATGAAAAGTAATAGATTTATACATATCGTCAGAGGTGCTATAGCAAGTTTGATTTTCTTTCTTGCATTGGCGATGATTGCTTTTGATACCCTTGCCCAAAAAAGTGAAGAAAAAGACTGCGGAGAAGTTCTTGATCAAGCCCGAAGATTTTATCAGTTGGGCCAAATTGAAAAGGTCCCAGGAGTTCTGGAAAGTTGTATGGATGGAGGATTTTCAAAAGAACAAAAATCCGAAGCTTATGAATTAATGGTTTTGACATATCAATACGATAACCAACCGGTTCAAGCGGAAGAAAAATATATTGAACTGCTTCGTCATGATCCGGAGTATACCATTAACGAGTTGAATACACCGAATGAATTATTAAGGTTGTATAAAACTTACCACGCCCCACCGGTGTATTCCATTGGTTTTTTAGGAGGTGTCAACATGGCATTTGGACAAAGAACACAAAGCTTTGGACTGAGTAATGCAGAAAGAGAACTTTCGGATTATTCCAATGATGGCTTGGGTTTTCAGGTGGGCCTAACGGTTAAAAGATATATTTCTAAAAAATTTGAGTTGAATCTTGATTTGATGTATAACAATGTTAGGTATCAGAGAACCCTAAATCAATTGGCCTTTGCAAATATCGTATTTAAGGAAGATCAAAAAATGTTCAAATTTCCTATGACACTAACTTATGGCTTTGAAATGGGAAAATTCAGCCCTTATATCAGATTAGGTGGAGGTATTTCATATATGTTCAGTTCGGAAGCCATAGTGGAGAGATTGTATTCTGAAACCAGCCAATTGCCGGATGTTACAGGCCCGCCTATTGATGTTTCCGGACAAAGAAATGATATCAATTTTTTCTCAACAGCCGGAATTGGATTAAGATTTAAAATTCCAAGAGGTGTGATTGTACTGGACGCTAGACATAACTGGTATTTTTTACAACAAAATCGACCTTCGAAGAGATATGAGAATAATATTTTGGTGTATGAGTACCATTATATTGACGATGATTTTAAGCTGGGTAACTATTCATTCTCATTGGGTTACACCTATTCATTTCACAAAATAAAATTGATTAAGAAAAGAAATGAAGTTACCAAAAAGGAAGAATAAGTATTAAGAGTATAACATGAAATACACGTTAAGGTATATTTTTATTGCATTGCTGTTTGCTGGATGCGCTGACAAGGTTGAAATTGAACAATCGCAGGCAGAGACTTTTAATAAGCTTTATGGAAATGCCGGTAACGATAGCGGATGTGAAATTAGAGAATTGCCTGATGGCAGCTTTCTAATTCTAGCAACCATCGAAACACTCAATCCTGATAGATTATCTGAAATCGCCCTTATAAAGACCGATAAATTTGGTAATGAAGTATGGAGAGATACTTATGGACGTGAGGGAGAGGATAAAGCAGGTGGTATGGATATAAGTCAAAATGGTAATATTTTAATTGGAGGAACTTCCTATAATGTGGGAACCACCGCAGAGGATTCAAATCATTCTGACATTATTGTTATAGAGCTAAACAGCGATTTGCAAGTGCTAAATGAAAGAACATTTAGTCAGTTTATGGATAATGAAGTATGTAATACCATCCTCTATGATGATTCAAATGTTGGTGGATACATTATTGGTGGATCGACAGACAAAGCTGATTCAACAGGATTAGCAACTCAATCAAGAAGTCCTACAGCAAATGATAAATTCAGTAAGGATTTTTTAACAATTAGGGTTTTTCAGGAAGGCGGAAATGAGGTAGTGGATGATTTTAATGCCGGATTTGAATCGGACGATGAAATCAAAAGTTGTGTTCTCTCCGGTGATGAATTTGATAACATTTTGTTTACAGGGTATTCAGTTGAAAATGGAATTGAAAAACCGATCATTCTTAATATTAGAAATAAGAACGACGGTATTCCCATTAATAATTTTAGGGAATTAGAACTCGGTTCAAATAGCACAGGCAATAAAATAATTAGAATTGATGATGGATTTTCAATTTTAGGTACTTCTCAATCTTCACAGGCATTTTTTATTCAGGAATTAGGCAATGATAAACTGTTAAGAGGAAGTCCATTTGAATATCGAAAAAATGGAAATTTTATTGCAAATGATTTCGTCTTTAATGATCTGACTAAAAATTATTTAATAGCTGGTACAACAAACGATAGTGATTTAAGTCAGGGAGGTGGTTTTGATCATTATATCGCTTCAATTAAAAATGATGGTAAGATCAACTGGGAAAAGACCTACGGTGGTACCGGAGATGAAGAGGCATTAGCCATTGCGCCCACCAAAGATGGTGGTTATATAATAACTGGATACACAGGATTTGAGGGTAATTCGCTTATTAATACTATTAAAGTAGATAATAAAGGAATTTTAAATCCTTAGAGCACATTTTACCGTATTAATCTTAACAAAGCACCACAAATGCTTTAAGACATTCTATTTATGAGAAAAATACTACTTCTTCTTGTAGCCTTAACACTATTGACACTGAGCAACTCTTCGATATTTGCACAGACAGTCACTCCGGCTACAGCCTTACAACTTTGCCCCGATAATAACTATGTAAATCTTGATTCCATTGTAATTATTGAATCTTTACCAGCTGATTTTCTTGCCGGAGAGTCAGGTGTTACCTATTCATTAATATTACCGGCCGGATTTCAATTCGAACCATTTACGGGTAATGTATTTCTATCGGATTCATTTACAAGTGGCACTTTTACTGTTTTTCCTGATTCTGTATTTATAACTTATTCTATTAATCTTGGTAGTGCAACTAGTACTGATAGCATTATCATTTCAGGGTTAAGAGTTAGAACTTCCACCCCCGCTCTTCCTTCTGCAGATATAGATAGAGGAGGTACAGCCACTCATGCCACAAATGCTCCGGGTGCGAATAGCCATGGTTCATTGAGTTCCGGACAAGCATTAACTGGCATTAGTCTTACCTCAACCGATATTACCTGTAATGGTGATGGAGATGGCACAATTACTGTGAACATCACAACCGGTAATGCGCCTTATGATTATTCTATAGATTTTGGGTCTACTTATCCTTACTCCGCCTCTCCCATTACTTCCCTTGCTGGCGGTGGATATATTGTTACCGTTCGTGATAATCTTGGTTGTGTTGCCAATAGCAGCAATGTTGCTATTATTGATGAACCTTCTGTATTAAGTGAACAATCGGTGAGTAAAACCGATATGACTTGTAATGGTGTTTCGGACGGAACAATAACGGCGATTGCTACAGGGGGAACGGGAACGATTACTTATTCCACCAGTGGTATTGGTGGCCCTTATTCAACTAACTCCGGGGCTTCAGTAAATAGCTTAGGCTCTGGTCCTTACGATGTTTATTTTCAGGATGCCAATGGTTGTCAACTTGATGGAAGCGATGTGACAATAAATGAGCCTTCAGTAATTTCGCCGGCGGCAAACGTCAAAACTGATATTTCCTGTAACGGACTTACTGACGGAAGCTTAACTGCAAGCGCAAGTGGAGGTACCGGAACAATAAGTTACTCAATTAATGGTGTTGGTGGCCCATATTCAACCATTACTGGAAATGCTATCAATAATTTGGGCGCAGCTATCTATGATATCTATTTTCAGGATGCCAACGGATGTCAGCTGGATGCACCTGATGTAACGATCATTGAACCAAGTGCAATCGCACCGGCGGCCGGTTCAGCAGTAGATATTTCATGCAATGGATTAACGGACGGAAGTGTTACCGCAAATGCAAGTGGAGGCACAGGACAAATTACCTATTCCATAAATGGTATAGCAGGCCCTTTCAATACAAATGTTGGTAGTGCTGTAAATAATTTAAGCGATGCTACCTATGATATTTATTTTCAGGATGTAAACGGATGCCAGGTGGATGGCCCGGATGAAATAGTTAATGAGCCGGCATTAATTACCGAATCTTCTGCCGTGCGAACCCATGTTGTTTGCAATGGCGCCAATGATGGTACAATTACAGCTACTGCTGCCGGTGGAACCGGTTTGATCACCTTTTCTGTCAATGGAATCGGAGGCCCCTATTCTACCCCGAATGGCGCAACAGCTTCCTCCCTTAGTCCGGGTGCGTATTCAATTTATTACCAAGATGTCAATGGTTGTCGTGTTCCAGGCTCATCCTTTTCGATTACCGAGCCAAATGCAATTGTTGAAAATAGTGTCACTAAAACAGATATTACTTGCAATAATGCGAATGATGGTACCATTACTGCATTGGCATCGGGAGGAACAGCCCCAATTGATTTTTCCATTAATGGCGCCGGCGGACCCTTTTCTTTTGCCAATGGTGCAACTGCTAGTGCTTTAACACCGGGAAATAAGGATGTGTATTTTAGAGATGCGAACGGTTGTACATTAGATGGTACTGATCAGAATATTAATAACCCTGCCGCCATCTCCATCCCCGCTCCAACTACCGGTGATCCAACATTTGTGGGTGGGTCTAATGGATTCATTAATTTCAATCCCGTAAGCGGAGGTACAGGAGCTTACAACTATTCTATTAATAATGGTTCAAACTATCAGACAAGTCCTAATTTCAACAATCTTTCCGCCGGAAATTATACACTGACTGTTCGTGATGCTAATCTTTGCGTTGTAGTTTATGGTGTGGTTGCATTAAATGATCCCGGTAATATAATCGGTGGCGAAGTTGAGTTTTTTGCAGGTAGATTTGATACCACACTTTGTAATGGCAATTCTGATCCATTAGTTATTTTTAGTCATACTGTAGAACCAGGTGCTGATAGTATTAGATGGGAAATTTCTACCAATGGAGCATCATGGACAAAAATATTTGTGGCTGGAGCTTCTCCTTCATACACGGTTAATGGTCCGCATACCAACGTTAGATTTTTTAGAAGGATAACTTATAAAGGGGGCGATGACGCAACATCAAACGTAGTTCAAAGAAAAATAAGTAATGGGAATACTATTTTAATAACCATCCCCAATGATTCTATTTGTATAGAGGATGGAAATCAAACAATTTCTGCAAGTCCTGCACCTGTTCTTCCAGCCACAGGTGTATTCAGTTTGGTAGCAGGCTCTGGCTTAACGGATGGAGGAAATGGCATATCTGATTTTGACCCTTTGGTATCGGGAGCAGGAACTTTTACAATTGACTATACTTACACTAATGAATTTGGATGTGTCAGTTCCAACACTGAAAATATTACGGTAAATGAAAACACTTCTGTTTCATTTATTGATCAAACCAGTTATTTGACCACTGACCCGGCATTTACCCTTACAGGAGGTTCACCAGCCGGTGGCACATATGGTGGTCCGGGTGTTTTTGGAAATCAATTTTTTCCCGGACTTACCGGTGCCGGTAATTTTAATTTGAGCTATACTCAGATCGATACTAATGGATGTAGCGATTCTGATTTATTGAATGTTACAGTCTCAAGTGCAGGCTCAGGTGACATTATTGGAGAAGAACCAGCCTATTGTAGCGATGAGCCTTTGGATACGATTACTGGAGTTCCAGCCTCGGGAGGAACACCCATTGGGTTTGTACCTATTGCCGGAGTTTTATCGCCTCTAGGAGCAAGTACGACACAAGGGGTTATTAATCCAAATGCTGCTCCGGGTAATTATATTTTACAGTATGATTATCAATTGGGTGCATCAGTATTAAACGTGACAACAACAATTAGAATCAACACAGCTCCGAATGCTTCTATTAATACAAATGGTAGTTCTGTATTTTGTCTAAATGACCCCGTAAGAACATTAAATGGAATTCCTTCAAGTGGGGCTGTACAGAATTTCTCAGGAAGCGGGATAAGCAATTTTGGAAACTCTGCAGATTTTGCTCCAATCACAGCGGGAGTTGGAAACACAATTGTCACCTATATTTATGAAGATGCAAATGGTTGTAATGATACCAGCACTGTTAGTTTGACGGTGAATTCTATTCCAACTCCGAGTATGACATTTTCGCAAAGTGGAAATTATTGCTCAAATGATGTCACAGATTTGATTACTGGAAATCCAATACCGGATAATGTTACAACTTTTGGAGTATTTTCAGGATCCGGTCTTAGTAATAATGACAGTCTTGGTACTGTTGAATTTACTCCTGGGATTCCAACATTGGGTACGCAAAACTTCACCTATACTTACACAAATATATTTGGGTGTACTAATTCTGTTGATTCTGTTAGATCTGTTAATCTGGTACCAACAGCAACGCTTAGTGGATTGGATGTTGACTATTGTATTAATAGTCTTCAAGACACATTGATAGGTGGCACCACTATTCCAACGGTGGGTACTGGATATTTTGGAGGTGTGGGTACAGCACATATTGCCATTGACTCTTTAAGTGGGCTTCTTGATGTTACCGTACTTTCACCAAATGTTGCAGATACATTCTTTTATGTATTCACGGATACAATTGGATGTATTGATTCGGTTTTTGCAAACACTGCAATAAATGCCTTGCCAACAGTAGGAATCTCTGTTTTTGACGATTCATTATGCATTGATGGTGCACAAGTCAGTGTTACAGGTTCACCAGTTCCTATTGGGAATGATAATACAAGTTTTTCAAATGTTTTTTCTCAAAATAATGAAAACGCGATTTTCAATCCTGTAACCGCAGGTGTTGGAAATCATATAGTTACCTATATTTTCAGACAATTTCACCCTGGCAACACTTGTATTGATTCAGCTTCACTTACGATGACTGTAAGTCCGCTTCCAGTCGTAGGTTACGTTTTAACAGATACTCTGTTTGGAGATACAATTTCGGATTTGAGATTTTGCAGCAATGAAACTTATATCTTGTTAAAAGGAAATCAAAATGGTGGTACATACACATCTTCAAACACTAATACATTGAATTTAGGCAGTGGAGAAGCTATATTTAACCCACAGCAAACCTTTTCCACATTCTCAGCCGGGACAAAAACGATAACCTATGGATTTACACATCCTGTGACCGGGTGTTTTAACAGCAGTTCTCAAAATGTTGAAGTCAATGGAATACCAAGCAATTTTGAAATAAATGGTGATCCTTTGTCTTCATTTAATGATGATCCTCCGACTTTTAATAAATTTTGCACCGAAGATCCGGCTGTAAATATTTATCGTTCATTCCTACCCGGCCCACCAATTACAGGAACAGGTTTATATAAAATAATACCAGATCCGGGTCCCGGACCTGGTGGATTGATTGGATCTCCAACAAATGATACTATCCAATTCTCTTCTGCCCTTCCTTCAGGTACTCAATATGAGATTCGACATGTCTTTACTGATACGGTCACTGGATGCATTGACAGTGTAAGCAAACTCGTAGACATAGAGGCCGAACCATTTCTCGGAGTTAATGTATTTAATTCTGTGTTATCTCAACCCAATATTAGTAATCTCAACAATGATACGATTCCCATTTGTATTAATGGAGATTCAATTTACTTCGTTGGAAGAAATGATACTTCGATTTCTTCAACTGTAAACTTTAATGAATCTGTATTTACCGATTTGTCTGATGGAAGTACAATGGGTACTAGTATTCGTCCAGGAGTTAGTGATACAGTTTGGACTTTTTATCCGATTAATACCAATCTCACAGGACCACATACATTGCAATTTAACTATACTTCAAATACGGGCTGTCAGGATGTTTTTACCTTTATAATAGATGTTTTAGATACACCTAATTTAGACTTATTAATTGATACATCCTTTTTAACTATAACCGGTAACAATCCGGAAATATGCAAAAGCGTAGACACTCTTATCATAAGGCCAACTTCAACAATGTCTGGGTTTGGTTCTGTACAGGTCAATGGTAATCCAATCCTACCAAGTGAAAACTTTTTCAATTCAGTAAGTGGTCAGCCAAACGATACTTTGTTTTTTTTAAAACCAAATGAAATCGCACAAAGTGTATTAAATCCTATCAATTATACCTTGCACTATACATTTACTGAAACTGAAACTGCACCAAGATGTAGAAATGAGGCATTTCAGAGCCTTATCGTAAATCCTTTACCTAGATTAACGAACAATAGTTTCAGCCCATCTCCCAGGTATTGTGAATATGATACAATTGATTTAGTTTTTGGATTGGGTGGGATTTCTAATTTCGATTCCGGCTATTTTTCAGGCCCGGGTATCTTAAACTTTGCCAATGATTCGGCTACTTTTAATCCCCAGGTCATTCCGGCAGCTTTTACGGATCAGGGTACAACTGATTCTATTAAATATACGGTTCTTAACGGTTATGGATGTATTGATTCACTATCTAAAGCAGTAACTGTATATCCCAAACCAAATATCGAATTTACAATACAGGATACCATCAGTTCTCTTTCTCAATTTTGTAAATCTGATCCAAGTAATTATATCATTATAGAAAATCAACCAAATGGGTTTCTGGCCGGAAATATATTCAGAAGAATTCCAAATGGCCAAAATCCAAATGGAAATGTATTTACACCTCAGTTTCAACCGGTTGGTCCATTAACTTTGTATGTTGACCTAGTAACTCAATCCGGTGCCTGTGTCGATACTGACAGCCAGGATATCTATATTTATGCAGATCCGGTAGCTGGATTTGAAGTCAACGAGTTTTGTATTACTGATCCGATTAATTTTGTTGATACATCATTAAATAATAATACACCGGGTAACCCCGCCGATTCGATAATTTCCTGGGAGTGGATATTAGCACCAAATCGATTTTCAAATGTTCAAAATCCAACTTTTGATTATGATACTATAGGGCTTGGTCAGAATACTTATAACATAGAATTAAAAGTAACAAATACCATTGGCTGCGAAGACGATACTGATAGGGACATTTACTTTGGTGCCCCCCCTATTGCAAAATTTAATATCAATGATATCTGCGAAGACATTGATATTGTCTTCACAAATAATTCAGACAACACAGATTCTGTTGGCAGTGGGGATTTCAAATGGAGACTAAGTCAATTCCCATTTAATCAAAATAATCTTTTAGATTCATTTGTCAATAGTGGGGGTTTTAACTATCAATTTAATGATCCAGGAGCATATGCAATGCAATTAGATCTGGCTACAAGTTATGGTTGTTCGGATGATACGATTTTAAGACTCGATATCCGGCCTGTGATTGACCTATCAAATGGAGCTGTATATACTTCGGATTTCGACAATGACAGTATTGAATGGCGTCCAGCTACACTTAGCACAGGATACAGCTGGGAACAAGCTTTTCCAAACGGCACAAAAATTAACACCGGGCCAAATGGAAGTATTCAACAGGTTTGGATAACGAATGCTAATGGTTCTTATAACTCGCAAGAGAAATCCTATGTGGAAGGCCCTTGTTTTGATTTTTCAAGGGTAAGACGGCCAATGATAATATTTGATTATTTCAGCGATCTGGCTGTAAATGATGGGGTCGTTCTTCAGTATTCTCAAAACAGAGGTCAAACATGGAAAACCGTAGGATTGGAAGAAACAGGTTTGGAATGGTATAATGAAAGTTCTATTGCCGGAAACCCCGGAAATCAAGCTTTGGGTCAGGTTGGATGGAGCATACAGGATTCTGTATGGAGAGAAGCCCGCCATCAATTAGATACCCTAAGAAATAACCCGCCAATTGGTTCTAATAATCCATTTGTTCGTCTAAGAATGGCCTTTGGAAGTTCTAATGTGAACGTTGGAGCCAGAGAGGGCTTTGCATTTGGGAACGTTCGGATTAAGGAAAGGGATAAACTGACTTTGATTGAGCATTTCACAAACATTTCAGATCAAAATGCAAGACAAGGCGATAAAGATCACAATGAATTAATAAACACAATGAGAAACCAATATGATATTCTGGATATTCAGTATCATACGGATTTCCCCGGTCAGGATCCCGTCAATTTAGACAATTCATTGGAGCAGGGTGCCAGATCATTATTTTACGGCGTTTCTACTATTCCGAGGACTGTTTTTGAAGGAAACGTATTCAACAATGTGACCTCAACCTGGGTTTCCAATGCCAATATTCTGGATGATGGAAAGCAAAAATTTGTGGCTCAAAGAATACTTAAAGACGCAAAATTTGATATTGATTTGAGTGTTACAAAAACAAATAACAACCTCAATGGAACTGTTACCTATACTGCCAAACAAAATCTGGTACAGGGAAGAGAGTACACAGCATTTATAGCTGTAATCGAAAAATTCATTCCGGTGAATGCTTTTTCAAGTGGAACAATTCAAATTCCTCAAGGTGTTGAATTTAGAAGCGCATTTAAAAAATTCTTACCTCAAGCTTCAGGAACAAATATCAATACTATTAACGTGCCTGGAGATTCTCGATCCATTAATTTCAACTGGAATTATAACAATGTTTACAACCCTGATAGTATTTACGTAGTAGCGTTTATTCAGGACAATGTAACCAGGGAAATATATCAGGTAGCAAGCGATGATACGACTAATATTTGGGTGCCTAACGCTATTGAAAATCAGTTGACATCAAATACATTTAACTTTAAATTATATCCAAATCCGAACAAGGGAACTTCAATCTTGGAATTTGAAGCTCCGGCTGAGGGAGAAGAAGTATTGACGATTTACAATCAAATGGGATATAAGGTGTTTGAAGAGGAAATTTATTCCGGTACAAAGAGCGTCTTGCTAAATCTTAAAGACCAGGCTTCAGGAGTGTATATTGTCCAAATAGCTCATCCGAAATACGGGATTACCAAATCGAGAATGGTTATTACAAGGTAATACTGAAATTGTGAATGAATAGCTTAATGCATGGCCATCATTGGAATTTGTGCCCGTAGCACAAGTTCCTTGCTCACACTTTTGTGAAAGAAACTCTCGAAAAACCCCATCTTATGCGGAATAACAGCAAGCATATTGGCTTTTTTTTTGAGGACAAAACTATTGATGGAATCCACAACATTACTCCCTTCTATTAATTCATAACTATGTGGGAAATCTTCCAGCTCAGCACAGACCGCCGCTTTGTTTGAAATTTTCATAATTTCAGAAGACTTGCCCTCCGGAACAATGGAAACTATATGGATACGTGATTTATTTAATTCTGCCATCAATTTTAATGATTGCAACATTTTTGCGTCAACCGGTTCTGAGTAACCAATGGCAAGAACTATTTTATCCAGTTTTTTTATTTTTTTTTCATCCGGCAGAATGACAACTGGTTTACCAATGGACTTTATTATGTCGGAGGCATTGCTTCCAATAAAAAGTTTTTCTAGACCTGTCGCTCCACATGTTCCCATCATGACCAGATCAACATTCTGGTCTTTAATCACTTGTTTTATTCCAAATTTCAGACTGCCACTGAGCGAAATCAAATCATAAGTAAAATTTTTCTTTGGAAATTCCTTTTGTACTGTTTCAATTTCATTCTTCAAACCTTTCTCAGAATTCTTTTGAAGGATATCGTCAATTGAAATAAACATTTCACTTGTGGAGGGAAGCAATTGATACGTATTTAACAATATCACATGAATAGATTTTCCATTGATCATAGAGATCGCATACTTGAGCGCGTGATATGCATTTTTTGAAAAATCTGTTGGTACAAGTACTGATATCATGTAAAAATCGCTTGTAATAGTAAAAAAGGTCAATAATAAATGACCTTTGTACATATTTGTGACTTTACAAAAATGAATGGACACACCTTACTCTGCGATGAGGCCAGTCAAAGCAAAAGGTGATTTTTATCAGTATTTAATTTTGGCTAATTCTTTGGGCTGAAGAATTGTTATGTTTCTTCCTTTAATAGAAATTAAAGATTCATCCTTAAACTCGGAGAGAGTTCTTATAACAGATTCTGTCGTTGTGCCTACCATACTCGCTAAATCGTCTCGGGAAATAGGCATGGAAAACTCATCTTTGTCTTCTTCTTTATATGTATCGAAAAGACTAACTAATGCTGTGGCTACGCGCTTTCTTACAGTATTATATGCAAGATTTAACAATTGTTCTTCTTTATCCATCACATTTGAGGAAAGAAGTTTAATAAACTTATTGGCCACATCCCTATTGCTGTGTACAAGATCTAGAAAATCCATTCGAGGAATAACCAGTATTTCCGAATCTTCCATTACCATGCATGTATCAGGATGATTTGAATTTTCTAATATGGGTATATAACCTATAAAATCACCTTTTTTAAAAAGTCCGGTGATAAACTCTTTCCCATCTTCATTCATTTTGAACGTTTTGACCTTGCCTGAATTCACAAAATAAATCGAGTTAGGATAATCGCCTTCGTAAAAAACAATCGATTTCTTTTTATAATTTCTCGTTTTTCGATCTTCAGAAAGTTTTTCCAGCTCTTTAATCCCCTTTACTTCTTCAATAAATTCTGCAATTCCCTCAGAACTCTGGTCAAATTCTTTTTTGAGTAATTCGCTTCTTTTCAGCCTCGATTCGATAGTATCCAGTAATTCCATCTCTTCAAAGGGTTTGGTCAAATAATCATCGGCGCCCATATTCATACCCTTTCGAATATCGGTTTTCTCGGTTTTTGCGGTTAGAAAAATAAATGGGATAGATGCGGTTAAAGGATTCTTAGAAAGCATGTATAATACACCATACCCATCGAGTTCAGGCATCATGATATCGCAAATTATTAGATCGGGAATGAGTGTTTTCGCCTTTTCTACTCCAATCTTGCCATTCTCTGCGGTTTCCACCTGATAATTTGCCAATTCCAATATCTCCTGTGTATTTTCCCTTACATCCACATTATCTTCTATAAGAAGTATCTTGATCATTGTTCTTCTATTATGGTATCTATGTCTTTCTGGTCAAAGATAACTGTAAAAATTGTACCTTTTTCGGGTCTACTTGTAAAGCTAATTTGCCCACCCATTAATTCAACATATTTCTTTACAATGTTTAAACCCAATCCAGTTCCTTGTATGTTGGACGCATTTTTTGCTCTAAAAAAACGGTCAAATAAAAACTTTTGTTCTTCAACTGGGATTCCAATTCCGGAATCTTTAACTGATATCTTCAAATTTGAATTTGAAATTTCAGAATTGACTCTAATTTCGCTATTTTCAGAAGAGTATTTAAGGGCATTCGAAAGTAAATTGGTAATGATATTTCTCAATATACCTTTATCTATTTCAAAATCCTCGCTTTCACCGCTGTGCTGGAAATTAATGTTCTGACCATTTTTTGCCTGACTTTGCATTTCCTCTGTAATTTCCATAGCCAGTTGTGGAATTGAAATTCTTTCCTTGCTTACAGAAATTTTTCCTTCTTCGAGTTTTCCCAATGAAAGAAAGTCATTCAAAATGTTGGTCAAATTGGAAACTGAAGATTTAATTCTCGAAATATGTTTATCGATTTTTTCCGGATTTTCGTTTTCAAGATACTTTTTGATCAATGATACGGAAGAGAGTATAGTACTTAAAGGAGTGCGAAACTCATGAGATGCCATTGAAACAAATCTTGTTTTCAATTCCCCCAGGTCGCGTTCTTTTTTTAGTGCATTTTTAATATTTTCTTCTACCATTTTTGATTCTGTAACATTTTGTTCTACAACCATAATTTGGCTTATATCTCCATTAATATCTTTTAATGGTACAGCATTTAACAAGTAGAAATTATTTTTTTGATTAACCTCAATTTTTTTTGCTTCTCCTTTCAATACATCCATTAATGCCAGTCGGGTGTCTTCTTTAATTTCCGGTGATAGCCGGTCCAGTAAATTAGTACCAATTAACATTTCACTGGTTACACCCAGTTCATACAGTTCTTTTCCTTCTACAAACACATAATCGAGGTTTTTATCAAAAACGCTAATTGTACCCTTTGGAAAATTTCGTGCAATGATTTTATAGAGTTCCTGACTTTCCTGAAGTAAACGCTGTGCCTGTCTGATTTCCTTATTTTGTTCTTCTAATTTCTTATTGGCACTTCCAAGATTCTCTACCGCTTCTGTGAGCTTTTTTGTTCTAACTTCCACCATTTTTTCCAGTTTATTGGCATAGAGTTTCAGTTTTTCACTTGCTTCTATTCTATCAGTAATATCCTGGCCAGAACAAAGTACAGCACGGGTTTCTCCATTTTCATTTTTTAATGAAGAATTCAACCATGAGATGGTCTTTTCTCCTTTGTTTTTTGTTTTAACACGGAATTCAACCTTATGCATCTCAAGGTTTTCCTGATGAAATGCCTTATTAAAAAATGCCTTAGCCAGCTTGACATCTTTCGGATGCACAAAATTGTCAAACCAGTTTGTACTTAATATATCCTGTTCTTTAACGCCCAAAAGTTCTTCTCCGGATCTATTTAATAACTCGACTTTTCCTTGCCTGTCAATAACCAGAAATATCGCGCTGGCAATATCCAAATACATTTGAGCTGTTTCTTTTTCCTTATGAAGTTGGCGATCCAGTTCCCATTTTTTGCTAATATCTGTAATCATTGCCATCACAAACAACTCACCTTCATGCTTAAAATGATTCAAACTTATTTCCACAGGGAGCTTATCACCATTTTTCTTTTTTGCGAAAAGCGTCATTCCCGCCCCCATAGTTCTGACAGATGGCCTCGAATTATAGTTTTTTCGATGTGCTCTGTGAATATCTTTTTTTTCATTCGGAATCAGATCTTCAATTTTCATTCCATCCAAATGCTCCGATTCGTATCCAAAAATTTTATTAGCACTTGGATTGGCCAATACGATTTTACCTTCTGTGTTGCTAATTATTAATCCCTCTCCCGCAGCCTCAAATAATTGCTTATAGATACCGGCAAATTTTTGATCTATTACTGAATTATCTTTTCTCTCCATTGTGAAATTTGTATCAAAGAAAATACCTCTCCTTCAATTTCAAAAATTACATTAGAATTCAGTGCGAATTTTAAATATGATTTAGATCATGCCTCATTTTGCTATGTGTCATCTACGCAATTTTATAAAACAGAGAATTTAGAGCCTGATTTATGAAACCAATTACTGATATTCAGGTAAAAAATAAATGTTACCACTGTGGTGATGTATGCAGTTCATCAGGTGCGGTTTCATTTGATGATAAAAACTTTTGTTGTAGGGGTTGTAAAACAGTGTATGAGATACTAAATCAAAATGATTTATGCACCTATTACAATATTGATGCTAACCCAGGAATAAACCCAAAAATAAAATCATCTGAAAAATTTGATTACCTGGACGACAAGGAAATAATCTCAAAACTTCTAGACTTCAAAAATGATAATCAGGCTAGAATTCAATTTTTTTTACCCCAAATTCACTGTGCCTCATGTGTATGGCTTTTGGAAAAATTGTATAAACTAAACAAAGGTATTAATCAGTCCAGTATAAATTTTCCAAAGAAAACGCTAAGTGTATCTTTCGAATTGGACAAAATAAGTTTAAAAGAACTTGTGATACTGCTGGCATCGTTGGGTTATGAACCTGCCCTTTCTCTAGCCGATACAAAAAAGAAAACCAATTCTTTTCATAACAGGAAGTTATATTATCAAATTGGAGTTGCCGGTTTTTGCTTTGGCAATATTATGCTTTTCAGCATGCCTGAGTATTTCGATTTTACCGGAGATTTAAGCAGAAATTTCAAAGACTACTTCGCTTACATCAATCTGCTTTTTGCTATCCCCGTATTGTTATATTCTGATCTGGATTATTTTAAATCAGCATTAGGAGGATTGAAGAGAAAATTAATAAATCTTGATTTTCCACTGAGTCTGGGTATGATTACCTTGTTTCTTACGTCTTCCTATGAAATTATAAGCGCTCAGGGTCCCGGTTATCTTGATTCCTTCACAGGTCTCATCTTTTTTCTATTGTTGGGAAAGGCATTTCAACAAAAAACTTTTCAAAACATATCTTTTGAAAGAGATTATAAATCCTATTTTCCTTTATATGCAAATCTCATAAAGAACAATGCT
Source organism: Hyphobacterium sp. CCMP332 (assembly GCA_014323545.1). NCBI lineage: Bacteria > Pseudomonadati > Pseudomonadota > Alphaproteobacteria > Maricaulales > Maricaulaceae > Hyphobacterium > Hyphobacterium sp. CCMP332. Next base: position 2,527,260 of record CP058647.1, on the reverse strand, counting down.
CATACCAGTATTCCTTTAGAAAAAATAAAAAAGGGGGATAGAATATTGGTGCGTAATCAGGATCTTATTCCTGCAGATGGAATATTGCTTAAAGGAACTGCCTACATTGATTACAGCTTTGTAACCGGCGAATCGACACCTGTTTATAAGGAATTGGGTGAAATTATATACGCAGGCGGAAAGCAGGAAGGAGCATCATTGGAGATTGAAATAATCAAAGAAGTATCCAAGTCATACCTGACCGAATTGTGGAACAAACAGAATTTTAAAACAGAAAAAATCACAGGTTTAAAAACACTGGCGGATTCCATTGGCAAATGGTTTACCATATTTGTTCTTTCCACAGCGGTCCTTGCCGGAATTTTCTGGCTGCCTGATCTAGGACAATCCATTAAAATATTTTCCGCGGTATTAATTATCGCCTGCCCATGTGCTCTCGCTTTAACCATTCCATACACTTATGGCAATACAATTAGAATTCTGGGCAATGCTGGATATTATTTAAAAAACAGCGATGTAGTAGAAAAACTTGCGCAATCAAATTTTCTGGTTTTTGATAAAACCGGCACACTCACAGAAACAAATAATATTGAAATTGAATTTATTGGCGACAACCTAAGTGAAAAGGAATTGGCTTATACTAAATCACTCTGTGCCTTATCCAATCATCCTGCCAGCAGAAAACTCAATGAAATATTAGAATCTGAAATTCTGCCTTTAATGGAATTTCGTGAAGAAATTGGACAGGGAATTGAAGGTAAAATTAATGGTCAAAATATTAAAATCGGATCTCCAGAATATTTGAATCTGCCGGAAAATCCAGGAGTACATATTTCGATTGATGGCAAATATAAAGGGCGATATGTCTTTCACAATAAACTAAGAAAGGCAAGTCTAACACAGCTTCCGGAACTCGCTAAAGATTATCAAATTGCGCTTTGTTCAGGTGATACGAATAAGGATGAAAAATTACTTTCTGAATTATTACCTGAAAACTCGGACTTGCTCTTTAATCAAAAACCCATTGATAAGCTAAATTTTGTCACAAAACTTTCAAAGAGCGGTAAGAAAGTAATAATGATAGGCGATGGCCTGAATGATGCCGGCGCATTGAAATCAAGTCATGTTGGAATTTCCATGACGGATAATACCGGTCATTTTTCTCCAGCCAGTGATGTTATTATGGACAGCCTGTCTTTTGATAAACTAAAAAAGGTTTTAAAATTCAGCAAATTCAGTGTCAATACAGTTAAAGCGGGATTTATCCTATCTGCCGCCTACAATATTACAGGATTATATTTTGCTGTACAGGGCTTATTAACGCCCGTATTCGCTGCGATTTTGATGCCATTGAGCTCAATAACCGTTGTTGTTTTTTCAACTGTTACAACAAATGTTATGGCCAAAAAACTAAGAATGAAATGATATGGAAATAATTTTTCTAATGATTGCAATAAGTATACTAATGGCCTTAATATTTCTTGGCGCATTTCTTTGGTCGGTAAAAACCGGTCAATTTGATGATGAGGTGACACCCTCGATACGAATTTTATTCGATGATAATGATTCAGAACAAAAACCTAATAATAAATAGATATGGGAATAGAACGTTTCAACTATGATAACAAGATTGTAAAGTATTTTATAATCGCTTCGGTCTTATTTGGGATCGTCGGAATGACGGTAGGATTATGGGTAGCCCTACAATTCTATATTCCGGAATTAAATCTTAATCTGCAATACACTACGTTTGGCAGAATCAGACCATTACACACCAATGCAGTTATTTTCGCTTTTGTCGGCAATGCCATATTTGCGGGCGTGTATTATTCTTTGCAAAGGCTACTCAAAGCCCGAATGTTTAGCGATTTATTGAGCTGGGTGCATTTCTGGGGTTGGCAAATTATAATCCTTGCAGCTGCCATTACTTTGCCTTTAGGAATAACCACATCAAAGGAATATGCCGAGCTTGAATGGCCCATAGATATTGCCATAGCACTCGTTTGGGTCGTTTTTGGTATAAATATGCTCGGTACGATTATAAAACGTCGTGAAAGACATTTATACGTTGCCATTTGGTTCTATATCGCAACATTTGTCACTGTTGCGGTACTTCATATTTTTAACAGTTTCGAATTACCTGTTAATTTTTTCAAAAGCTATTCGGCTTATGCAGGTGTACAGGATGCCCTGGTTCAATGGTGGTATGGGCACAATGCGGTGGCCTTCTTTCTGACAACGCCCTATTTAGGCCTAATGTATTACTATCTACCAAAAGCAGCCAACAGACCGGTTTATTCATATAAACTTTCCATCGTTCATTTTTGGACATTAATTTTCATATACATCTGGGCCGGTCCACACCATTTACTTTATACGTCTCTACCCGGTTGGGCACAGGCATTGGGTACCGTATTTTCCATTATGCTAATTGCTCCATCCTGGGGTGGTATGGTTAATGGTCTTTTAACCTTGAGAGGCGCCTGGGATAGAGTGCGAGAAAGTGCGATTCTGAAATTTATGGTAGTAGCCGTTACCTGCTATGGAATGGCCACTCTTGAAGGACCCCTTTTATCATTAAAAAATGTTAATGCAATTGCGCATTATACAGACTGGATTCCGGCGCACGTTCACGTTGGTGCTTTGGGCTGGAATGGATTCCTGACCTTCGGTATGATTTACTGGATGGTTCCAAAAATGTGGAAGACAAAACTGTTTTCAGAAAAATTGGCCAATGTTCATTTTTGGCTTGGCACACTTGGAATAATTTTCTGGGTATTGCCAATGTATTTTGCAGGCTTTACACAGAGCTTAATGTGGAAAGAATTTACACCCGACGGTTTTCTTAAATACAGTAATTTCCTTGAAACAGTAACTCAAATTATACCGATGTATTTCTTACGATCCCTGGGTGGTACATTGTATCTGATCGGGGTATTTGTGATGACTTATAATTTGTATAAAACAGCTTTGGCCGGACAATTTGTGGCCAATGAAGAAGCTGAAGCACCTGCACTTGAAAAGAATCCGACTTTCAGTGGAGATGATACATATTGGCATAGATTATTGGAAAGAAAACCAATGCTGTTAACTGTTTTATCAGCGATTATTATCCTTATAGGTGGTTTGGTTGAAATAGTACCTACATTAATGATCAAATCCAATATCCCTACAATAGCCAGTGTAAAACCATATACCCCGCTTGAATTGCATGGACGTGATATTTACATAAGAGAAGGTTGTGTAGGCTGCCATTCTCAAATGATTCGTCCATTCAGATCTGAAACGGAGCGATATGGAGAATACTCAAAAGCCGGAGAATTTGTTTACGACCATCCATTCCTCTGGGGTTCAAAACGCACAGGGCCCGATCTGCATAGAGTTGGAGGAAAATATCCGGACTCCTGGCATTATCAACATATGTTAGAACCAAGTTCTATTTCACCGGGATCTATAATGCCGGCCTATCCATGGCTGTTCACCCAAACAGTGGACATGGGCCAAACCGGACCGAAAATAAGTACACTAAGAAAATTAGGTGTGCCATATGAATTGGGATATGAAGAAAGCGCAAATGAAGACCTTATAAATCAGGCCAATGAGATTGTCAAGAGTCTTCAAGGTGATAATATAAATACCATTGCTGAAACTGAAATTGTTGCACTGATAGCTTATTTACAGCGTCTGGGTACAGATATTAAAGTAAATGAGGATCAGGCCATGTTAAATTCAAAAGAATAAAACCATGTATAAATATATAATTTCAGGAATAGATGGCGCTCAAAATTTTGGGCTGATATCACTGGTGATCTTTATAACTTTTTTCGTGCTATTGTTGATTTGGACTTTTAGCACCACGAAAACCTATATTGATCATATGCGAAAATTACCTCTCGAAGATGAAAATGAAAATAAAACCCTAAAGACTGACAATCATGATTAGAAATATATATAAAATTGGCGGCAGTTTAATTGTAATTCTGATTCTTGGATTTGGAACAATTTTGCCGGCGAATGCCCAATCAGAAGAGATAATGGAACAGGTAGAACCGGGATTTTTTGAGACATTAATGTCCATGGATCCATTATTGCTAACTGTTTTAATTCTGATTGCCACAGTAATGGTTCTATTGCTCATAACGCTTACCCTTATGGTAAATACGGTTAGTTATATGCAAAGAGCGATAGAAAGACAAAAGGCCCCGGCCGGTGAATTTGTTGAACCACCGACCCTCTGGGAAAGAATGAAAGAAAAACTGATCACCGGTAAATTGTATGCTGAGAAAGAAGAGAGAACATCCATGATGCTCGATCATGATTATGATGGAATTAGGGAAATGGATTATGGAATGCCTCCATGGTTAACTGCAATTTTTGCAGGTACTATAATTTTCGCAATTGCCTACCTGGTTCAATTATGGGGAATTGGTAATATTCAGGATCAGATTACGGAATATGAAAATGACGTAAAACAAGCAGAAATTGCAATTGCAGAATGGAGAGATAAACAATCTAACCTGATCGATGAAACTTCAGTGAAATTCATCAGTGACGAATTGGTTTTAGCTCAAGGTAAAGAAATTTATCTCAAGGAATGCAAAGCATGCCATCAGGCAGACGGAGGCGGAAGTGTAGGCCCTAATTTAACGGATAATTATTGGATTCACGGTGGATCTATCTCGGATATATTTTCGACCATTAAATACGGCGTTCCCGAAAAAGGAATGATTTCATGGCAGACAAAATTAAATCCGGGAGAAATGCAAAGCGTTGCCAGCTATATTAAAACTTTGGTTGGAACTACACCGGCCAACCCAAAAGATCCTCAGGGCGATTTATATGAACCTGAAGCCACAAATGATTCAAATTCTGAAGAAATTAATGATGATGATACAATGTCTGATACACTAAATCAATCAGACACTTCGGAAATGTAGTTTTATAATTTATTTTGACCTTATATCTAAAAGCAGGAATGATTTCCTGCTTTTTTTATTTAGATGATGTATTTCTTATAAAAAATAGTGCTATTTTTAATTAGCCGACCTTTCAAAGCGAATCTCTTCGCATCATTTTTAATTTTATTGATTTGAAAAAACTACTTCTAATAACCTTTCTATTTATAACTTTTAATATTTCTGGAAGGCAATTGCTTGTGCCTCAAAATTTCAGTACGATTCAACTTGCCATTGATAGCGCTGTTACCGGAGATACCGTATTAGTGGATAATGGTCTTTATTATGAAAATATTACCATTTCTGCCAAAGAAATATTGCTGACTTCGAACTATTTGTTCACTTCAAACTTTGCAGACATACACAATACAATAATTGATGGAAGCAATCCTTCAAATCCAGATACGGCAAGTGTACTTAGGATAATCAATGGCTGCGGAAGCAATATGTTATTTCAGGGATTTACTTTGAGAGCGGGATTGGGCACACCATTTAATTTAGCAGCAAATCAGGTATTTATAGAAGGCGGAGGAATTGCAATTCAGAATTCTTCTCCTGAAATTCGATTTAATTACATTACCAATAACCACTGTTTGATCAATACAGGTGGAATAATAAGTTCCGGAGCCGGCGGTATCCATACTTTTTTTGACAGCGCTTTTATTCACAATAATATAATTGAAGGAAATACCGGTTTGTATGGTAATGGTATCGTACTGAATAATTCAAAAGGTATTTTTAGTAATAATCTGGTTTATAATAATCGGGGAGCCAGTCAATTTGGAGGTGGTGGTATTATGGTTTTCTGTACGGTTGATTCCACTTCATGCAGAGTAATTAATAATACCATTGTGTCAAACCTGGCAATTACCGGGTTTGGCGGTTTTGCCGGAAGTGCAGGGGGGCTATTTAACATAGATTGCGATAATACTATTTTAGAAAACAATATTATATACGGTAATTATCAGAAATTTGGTGATGAAATTGCCAATTCAAACGGACAGTTTTTCCAGACATCCTACAATACTACAGGTGGTACATTAAGCGGTATCAATTACAATTTTAATCCTGCTTTCAGGGATTCGTCTTTTTTAGCCATTTCAGGGGGTGCTTCATTGGACAGTGGAAATCCCGATTCTCTTCGCAATGATTTTGAAGATCAATCCAATCCCGGAAATGCTCTATTTCCCTCACAGTCCACGATTAGAAATGATCTGGGTATTTACGGAGGGCCCTTTGCAGCCCTTTTACCTATTATTGAAAAACCGATTTATCATCAATCAAGAAATCAGTTTAGTTATACCAATCCTTCCTCCAATGATACAATCTCTAGCAATTTTACCGTACGAAACCTTGGGCCCACCCCACTTATTATCGATAGTTTAGATTTTATAAATAACAACGCTGTAATTCATTTTGATACTATAGAAGACATAATGATTAAAGCCCTGAATTCCAAAGCAATTTCCTTAAAGTGGACCCCCCTAAATCTTGCCAATGATACCTTAATCATATATCACAATGATACTTCCTTGGGCGGCAGATCTGAATTATTCTTTAACGTGATCATAAGTGACTTGGAAACAGCCGGTAAAATTGAAAATATTAAAGTATTCCCCAATCCAATTACTGATGTTGTAACAATTAAAATTTCTGACTTAGAATCTTATGAATTAAAAATCAGGGATATCTATGGACGCATTATTGACATTCATACGATTTCAGAAAGCAAAAAAATTGACTTGAGAAATCTTAATTCCGGACTGTATTTATTTCAATTTAATGGAATAAAAAGCTCCATCATTAAAGTATTGGTTCAATGATCTATCAATAAAATAAAAGGATAGTCAAACCTTATTACCTAATGCTTTAATTCAAGGACGAGTTTAAACTAAATTTAAATACACTGCCCTTTCCGCGTTCGCTGAAAATTTGAAGAGAGCCTTTGTTTCTTTCTATCAATTCCTTACAGAGTTTTAATCCTATGCCAGTACCTTTTTCACCATTCGTTCCATAGGTAGTAGTGAATTGCTCTGAATTTAATAATTTGTCAATATCCTCAGGCTCAATACCGACACCATTATCACTAACTGAAATATTTACAATATCACCGTTTTCCTCTGCTTTTATTTCAATTTTTCCACTTTGATTGGTGAATTTAATAGCATTGTTGACCAGGTTTCGGAGCACTATTCTCAGCTGATCCTGATCCACTTTTACAATAATAGAATTATTGCATTCAATATTCAGATCTATATTTTTAGAGTCTGCGATTTCTTTATAAAAGGGACGTTCAGCATCTAAAAAAGATAAGAGTTTCAGTTCATTAAAATTAGTATACAAACCATTCATTTGAGATTTAGACCAGGTCAGAAGGTTATTTAATGTAAAAAGCATTGTTTCAGACTTCTTACCGAGTTTCTTAATATAATCTTTGAATTCTTCTTCGGAAATAGTATCAGATTTAGACAAATCCATCAGCATATTTAAATTCTCTAAAGGGCTCTTTAAGTCATGGCTGATTATATTGAAAATTTGATTTTTTGCCGCATTTGCTTTCATAAGTTTATCTGCCTGCATATGAATTTTATCATTTTGTTCCTGAATTTCCTGATTTTTAATTCGGATGTCTTTTCCAATTTTTTCAATTCTTTGATTCGCTTCTTTTAGTTTTTTATTTTTCCAGATTGAGACAAGGAAAATACCAAGAACAAATACTATAAGACTGATAGAAATGGTGAGGATAATCCTCTGAAAACTCAATTCTTCGAAAAACTTTTCTTCAAGCATTTTTTGTTTATGAGCAAATTCATATTGAGTTGCGAGAAGTACTGTTTTTTGTTCATTTTCTTGTTTGTGCATGCTATCGAGACGAGCATTGTAAATATTTAGATAATTATAGGCACTTTCATAGTCACCTAATAAGGCATTTGATTTATAAAGGGCCATATAGGCTTTATTTATATCTGTGGATATGGAATATTTTTTGGCATTTTGAAGTGCTTTATGCGCATAAATTAATGCGGCTTCAAAATCTCTGTTAACCCTTTTAATCTCACTAAGTAGATTATATACTTTTGAAAGAATATAGATGTTGTTATTTTCAATGCACTCTTTTTCTATTTCTTTGAGTTCGTAAGCCGCCACATCAATTTTGTACTGCAGATAATGTATGTTGGCAATGTTGAATTTTGCTTGAGAAACAAGTGAAAATTGTTTGGTTTCTTTAGAAAATGATAGAGCTTTTATGGAATAGTACAACGCACTGTCAAATCTCTTAATTCCGATATAGGCGCTGGTAAGGTCATTATATGTAAAAACTATTCCAATAGAATCATTAATTTCTTCTTTAATTTTTAGACCTCTTCTGAAATATTTTATTGAGTTGACATAATTATTTTGATCCAAATAGACCATTCCCAAATTTGAATAATCCAGGGCCTTACCCTCCAAATTATCAATATTGTTGTTTATTTCGAGTGACTTTAAATGTTCGAGTGTTGCCTCCTCATAAAAACCGCTATTTCTGTAAATTATCCCCTTGTTATTGTATGCGCGGGATTCACCAATATCATAATCTATCTCAGTGGCTAGAATAATTGCTTCATTATTATATTTTGGAGCCAATTGTGGATTTGAGAAGATATAATCAAAAGTTAAAGTGTTGAGGATATCGACTCTTTGCTTTTTACTTATTTCTTCAGTTAATTGTTTCTCAAGATCTTCAATAGAATCGTACTCCTGAGAAATTATTGGATGGCCCAGTATTAGAAATAATAATATCTGAAATAATATCAGGGGTTTTGAATACAAATGGTAATAAAATTTTTCTGAATAAAAATCAGGTTAAAGTTGCTTATTTAAAATTGCTCTAAATGTTGAATCTCAAATAAAAAATTACATTCATAAAAAAGATTAAAGTGCTCCTTTTTTAATAATTTCAACAACTTCCGGATTCAATAGTGTAGATATGTCACCGAGATCGGAGGATTCCTTTTCAGCGATCTTTCTAAGGATTCTACGCATTATTTTGCCCGATCTGGTTTTTGGTAAGTCAGGAACTATTTGGATTTTTTCGGGCTTGGCAATGGGTCCGATTGTTCTTGAAACCAGCTCGAGTATTTCATGTCGCAATTGATTTTCATCCTTGGGATTTTCATAGGTAGCTACAAAGGCATAAACCGCATTCCCCTTGATATCATGTGGAAAACCAACAACAGCTGTTTCTGCAACATTTTCGTGTTCATCAATGGCATTTTCAATTTCAGCTGTACCCAAATTATGGCCTGAAACAATTATTACATCATCTACCCTTCCGGTAATCCTGTAATATCCATCTTCATCTCTTCTTGAGCCATCACCCGTAAAATACTTATTGTCAAAAACTGAAAAATAAGTTTGCTTAAATCGCTCATGATCGCCATAAATGGTTCTTGCAATGGACGGCCAGGGAAACTTAATGCAAAGTCGTCCCTGAACTCCATTTCCCTCTATTTCCAAGCCATTTTCATCAACAATACTGGGTTGTATACCCGGAAGGGGTAGCGTTGCATAGGATGGCTTTGTAGGCGTTATTCCGGCAACCGGAGATATCATAAACCCGCCAGTTTCAGTTTGCCACCAGGTATCCACAATAGGGCATTTGTTATTGCCTATGTGATCGTGATACCAGTGCCAAGCTTCTTCGTTTATCGGTTCTCCCACAGTACCTAATACTCTTAAAGAAGACAGGTCGTGCTTTTTCACAAAAGATATGTCTGCTTTCTCCAAGGCCCTAATCGCCGTTGGTGCTGTATAAAATATATTGATTTTATGTTTTTCCACGACTTCCCAGAAACGACCCATATCGGGCCAGGATGGTACTCCTTCAAACATAACCGTAGTGGCTCCGGCAGAAAGTGGGCCATAAACAATATAAGAGTGGCCAGTAATCCAACCGATGTCTGCAGTACACCAATAGATCTCTTCAGGTTTATATTGAAAAGCATTAAGAAAAGTATATGTCGTATAGACCATATAACCGGCACATGTATGAACCATTCCTTTTGGTTTTCCTGTTGAACCAGAAGTATAAAGGATGAATAGCATGTCTTCCGCATCCATTTCCTCTGCTTTGCACTCAGTGCTTTGACCTTTTATAGCATCGTTCCACCAAATATCACGTCCGGACTTCATTTGAATATTGTCGCCTGTTCTTTTATAGACCAAACATTTTTCAACGGATGAACATTTTGCCAGCGCTTCGTCAACAATATTTTTGAGATTTAGAGTTTTAGCCCCTCGGTATGAGCCATCTGCAGTTAAAACCAGTTTACAGCTGGCATCATTGATTCTATCAGCAAGTGAATTCGAAGAAAAACCGGCAAAAACGACAGAATGAATCGCTCCTATTCTTGCACAGGCAAGAACTGCTATCGCCAATTCGGGGATCATTGGCATATAAATACATACCCTGTCACCCTTACCTACACCGAGATTTTTGAGTGTATTAGCAAAAATATTTACCTTTTGATAGAGTTCATTATAGTTGATTTTGACCGCTTTGTCTTTAGGGTCATTGGGCTCCCAAATAATCGCAGTTTTATCGCCCTTGTCAACCAAATGTCGGTCAATACAGTTTTCAGTTATATTTAGTTTTGCTCCTTCAAACCATTTGACTTCGGGTTTTGTAAAGTCCCAGCTCAATACATTATCCCATCTTTTACGCCATGCAAAGGAATTGGCTACCTGAGACCAAAATGTTTCCGGGTTTTCAACACTTTCACGATAACTTCTCAGATAATCTTCAAGACTGTAAATTCTATGTTTCATTTTGAGCTATTTTAAAAGGGCGCAATTCATGAGAAAGATCAATCTCATAATTTTTACAATTTAATTCAAATCTTATTTGAAATATTGAATTCCGGTTTTAACGAAAACGAGCTAATATGGATTTAACAGTAGTAGCGTATGAATACCCAAATAAATTTACATGTACCAGAAGTGGGTATAGATTCCAGATATCTTTTCTTTCCGAATAGCCTTCTTCCAATGCCCAGTGTTCATTATAGCTGCCATAGAATACAGTGTCATAACCGCCAAATAATTCAGTAAATGCGATTTCTATTTCTCTAAATCCATAATAGACCGCAGGATCTATTAAACAAGGGTTTCCTTCGGAATCAACCATAAGATTACCACTCCACAAATCCCCGTGAATAAGAGAAGGGCGGATGTTTTCAGGGCAGATTTGATTTAGATGCTTAAACATGTTGTCTAATTGAATGCGATCTGATTTACTAAAAAAACCTGAATCATAGGCCATTTTAAATGTAAATTCAATCCTGTTTTTTCTAAAAAACTCAAGCCAATCTGATGATTCAGCATTGACTTGATTTAATGAGCCTATGTAATTATTATAATCAAGACCGTATTGTTCATTGGAATTCTGATGTAGTTCAGCTAAACCATGCCCAAGATTTTCCCAAAAATTAAAGCTGGGGTGTGCCGGTATTATATTTTCAAGAATTAAAAAAATATGATCTTTATCTTCTCCTGCTAAAATTGGTTTGGGCACTTTCAAATTGTGTTTGGCTGAAATCAATAAGTTTAAACCCATAAGTTCTCTTTTAAACATATTAGGGAACAATTTCTTTGTATTCCATTTAATGAAATAGTCACCTTTACTTGTTTTTAAGATACCTGTTTTATTTATACAGCCTCCGGAGCTGAATTTAAAATCTTTAAGCTTGATATCAGATTTGAAAAAAGACTCTAAATAACTTTTAATTGAGTTTTGTAAATCACCGGGAATTGCCTTTATCATAATGGTTTTAATCCATCATTTCCTAAACTGATGAATGTCATAATTAACTATTTACCGCCCTTTTAGATTTGTAAAGGTTTTAAAAAAAAATTGCATGGGCGAACCGAAATCTGCCTATTTCGAAGAAGAACTTTACGATAAGTTTAGAAATACGCCTTCTACAGTAAATGATGATAATAAAAGAAGATGGATTTTTCCTAAAATGCCTTCGGGAAAATGGCATCGCTACAGGTTAATCCTAGGCTATACCATTTTGTTAACATTCGTGGCTCTTCCATTTATCCAATACAATGGAAAACCATTTTTCCTTGTCAATATATTTGATCGCAAATTCATTTTTTTTGGACAGGTTTACTGGCCACAGGATATTTTTATCATTGTCATAGGCGTCTTAACACTAATGGTTTCCATAATACTCTTTACCGTGGTATACGGAAGGGTATTTTGTGGCTGGACCTGCCCGCAGACCTTGTTTATGGAATTGGTATTTCGCAAAATAGAATACTTTTTCGAAGGAGATTACAGACAGCAAATGAAATTGAACAGCATGCCCTGGAATGCTGAAAAAATCAGAAAAAAAGGATTAAAACATTTGTTTTTCATCTTCTTGTCAATATTTTTTGGACATGTAGTAATGGCCTATTTAGTGGGCATGCCACGAGTATTAGAATTGATAAGTTCCAACCCTTTAGACAATTTGGCCGGTTTTTCCGGTTTGGTAATATTTACCGGTATTTTCTATTTGGTTTTTAGTCAGGTACGGGAAATTGTTTGTACTGTTATTTGTCCTTATGGTCGACTACAAGGCGTATTGTTGAATAAAGAATCCATGGTCGTAGCTTATGATTATAATCGCGGAGAACCTAGAGGAAAAATTAAAAAAGGAGAAGATAACACTCAGATAGGTGATTGTATAGATTGTAAATTATGTGTTCATGTTTGTCCTACGGGTATAGATATTCGAAATGGAACACAGATGGAATGTATTAATTGCACTGCCTGCATTGATGAATGTAATTCTGTGATGGATAAAATAAAAAGACCGAGGGGACTCATAAGATTTGATTCCATTCTGGGTATTGAAAACAAAATTCCATTCAAATTCACTGCTAGAGTAGCCGCATACTCATTGGTTTTACTTGTACTCCTGGGAGCTTTTGGTTTTTTCACCACCACAAGAACGGATGTTGAAACTACTGTAATGAGGGTACCGGGACAACTTTATCAAAAAACCGATGATGGTAAAATCAGTAATCTCTTTAACCTTCAGATTGTCAACAAAACCTTTATTGAAAAATCTGTTAGAATTGAGCTTGGAGAAGGCTTTGAGGGTGAAATCAAAATAATCGGAGGGGATGAAATCATTGTTCCTGCTCAAGGTTCGGTTGAAAGTGTATTTTTTATTGAAACAGAAGAGAAAAACATTACTGAAATGAAAAATAAGGTCAATATTCTGGTTTTAGAAGGAGATGTAGTCTTAACAAGAGATAAAACGAACTTTTTGGGACCTGTAAGAATTATATCGCAATGAGAATGAACTGGGGAAACAAGCTGCTGATCTCATTAATCGTATTTGCCGGAATAATGGCTACTATGGTAACAATTGCCATGAGGGAAAACATTGATCTGGTGGATGAAAACTATTATCAGAAGGAAATCGAATATCAGGATCGTATAGATCAAATGACCAATAATTTTGAGGCTGGTGCCCTTGAAATAAGATTGGATAGGGAATTATCAAGTATTGTTCTAAAATTTAATGATAAAATTGAACATGGTCTTGTTCATCTTTTTAGACCTTCAAATGCCGGTGAAGACCAAAAAATCCAATTGTTAACGGATGAAAATGGCCTTCAATTGATCTCTTATAAGGGTTTAAAATCAGGCTTATGGCGCATAAAAATAGAATGGAGCGCCGAATCTGATGAATATTACTCAGAACAGGTATTAAATATTCCGTAAATGTTAATTGCCGCATTAACCATGGGCTTTTTAGGTAGTGCACATTGCATTGGAATGTGTGGACCACTTGCACTTGCAATGCCTTATGGCCGTTTTGGTGGATTTAGAACCTGGCTAGCCAGAATAGTATATCAAAGCGGGCGTCTCAGTACTTATTTCTTTTTAGGTCTAATATTAGGATTTATTGGGTTTTCATTCAATTTGGCTGGAATTCAACAGTATTTTAGCATTGGCTTAGGTGTTATGCTGATTATGGTGCTTTTCATTCCAATGCTATTCAGGAATAGCCTGTTTATGAAGCGCTATTATCTTTTTGAAAACTGGGTAAAGAAAAACATTGGCAATTATATCAATCAAAATAAAATTTCGGGTTTTTATATAACCGGTATACTTAATGGTCTATTACCATGCGGATTGGTATGGTTGGCATTGATTTCTGCCATTGCCCTGGGAAATGGCATTGAATCAGCCTTATTTATGCTGTTTTTTGGTTTGGGAACATTACCTGCACTAGTTGCCACAATGATATCATATCAGGCGATTCAAAAAAGATTTACGTTTTCGTACAAAAAAGTATCCAGTGCAATCACGCTTGTTATTGCATTGCTCCTTATTGTGCGAGGATTGAATATGGGAAATTATTTTAGCCCTTATTTAGATTTTGATACCGCCAAAGAAAAAATCATAACTATTTGCGGATTTGACGATTAATAATCAAACTTTATTATTCGTGAAAAGCAAGCATTGGCAATTTAGTATGATAAGCCATTTTTCTTGTATGACTGGAACCAAATATTTTCTTTAAAACATTTTTCTTCCTTGGCATAATAGCCAGAAGTTCAACTTTATTACTTTCAACAAAGTCATTAATTCCCGCTTCAAAATCACGGAATCTTGATGTGTTATGGGTATGAGGAATCGAAGCAAACAAAGATTCAAAATACATGGCTTCTTCAAAATGACCGGCCTTGGATTTTTCTTTTACATTGACCAGATGAATTCGAGCTTTAAACTTTTTAGCAATGAATTTTAAACTATCAATTTCCTTAGGCTCGTTGACTTCCTCATAATCACAGGCAAAAGCAATATCGTTAATCTTCTCAAAAACCGCATTTTCAGGTACACAAATAACAGGGGCTTTTGCTTCTTCAATGACGTTTGCAGCCACACTGCCAATAATTATTTCTGACAAACCGGATGAACCTTTTGTGCCCATGACAATTAGGTCATATTTATCTTTTTTTAATTCTTCATTAATGGCATCTATTCCAAATGAAGCCACTTTTTTAAAAGCACAAAACTTCGAGATATACTTACTGAATTGTACTTTAAGAACATCGAATTCTTCTTCTACATTTAATTCAATATTTCGAATAGTTTCACCGCTAATGGCATTTCCTGCTTCGGGAAAGGCATACGGTACGTGATAAGCATGAAGTACACATATCATACCTCCGGTGTACTCGCTTAGTTTTAATGCGTAATCCAAAGCATTAACTGAACATTCAGAAAAATCAACGGGGACTAAAATTTTACTTATATTTTTCATTTGCTCGAAATTTTGCCTTTTTAATGTATTAGATTAATCCTGAAATAAGAATGATCTGTATCATTTCATTGATTGCCATGAATCATCAGAAAAAATCTTAATAAATTACAATTTCTGTTTTGAAATGGCGTGTTGCTATTTTATTTTAATAAAAATATAAAATCATGATTAAGAGAATTTTAGTACCAACGGATTTTTCCAAGCATTCACACAATGCTTTCAAGTTTGCAGAAGAACTTGCAAGTCAAAGTAATGCTGAAGTACATATTTATCATGTTATTGAAGCACCTTCAGCTTCTTATTCTGAAGGAAGTTTTAATGCTGAAGGCCAAATAGAAACTTCCGGTTCGCATGAAGAAATTGTTTTTACAAAATCCTTAGTAAGTAAGGTGAAACAAAAAATTCACAAGCTGGCTTCAGAAGCAAGGCATGATCATGTAAAATTTCACTCGCATGTCGAAATGGGTGATGTTTTTAAGAGCATTGTAGGCACAGCCGAAGATCACGATATGGACATTATGGTCATCGGCACTCAAGGGGCTCAGGGATTGGGTGAAGTACTTGTAGGTAGTACGGCAGAGAAATTGGTCAGACATTCACCAATTCCGGTAATTGCCGTTAAAGATGATGTTGACCTTTCCTTACGAAATATCGTTTTTGCCAGTGAATTCAATGAAGATTTATCAAAGGTAATGCCTATAGTTAAGCAAATTCAACAGCTTTTTGGGTCAAAATTACACTTGGTAAGAATTAATACTCCTAATGATTTTCATTCTACAAGAACCATGAAACATATGATGGAGGAATTCGTCAAAAAATACGAAATAGATAACTACACGATTAACACATACTCCGACATCGTTGAAGAAGATGGAATTGTTTATTTTGCTGAAGATATCGATGCAGACATGGTAATTATACCTACACATGCACGAAAAGGACTCATGCATTTATTGAGTGGAAGTATAGCCGAAGACGTTGTCAATCACGCAAAAAGGCCTGTAATGACAATTAAAATCTAAAAAACTTCATTCCTAACAATGAAATAGAATTCCTCATTTAATTGAACATAGCCTCTTTCATAACAAAAATAATAGGTTTGTCCATTCTTGTTTGTGAAAGTGCTCGTGTGAAAAGAAAAGTTAAAGCCAAGCTGGATTAAGAGTTCTCTTTGTATTCTTTTCTTTTCATTCTTACTTAAGTTTTCAAGTATTCTTCGGTTTCGTCTTAAGATATTGTTGACGTTTCGAACCTGATTACTTACATCCCGGTTCAATTGATTATTATAAGTTGTACGGCATTGATCAGAGCAAAACTTTTGATCTGATCTTCCTCTTAGCTGTTCACCACATTCACGGCATTTTCTTTTGTCAGTTTCCATAATTAAACGATTACAATCGTAAATGAAACGAAAGTAAACGGTTATTATCCGACTCAATTCGTGAAGACCCCTCAGCTTTGTGTGGTCAGTTGAGTTGTATCAGCTGCATGAACAAATTATAAATATTATTATTATGAACAATTTAAAAAACCGCGTACAACTTATCGGGAATCTGGGAAAAGATCCTGAAGTAAAACATCTTGACAATGGTAAGGTTGTTGCTAAATTTTCTTTGGCGACCTCTGAATCATATAAAAATAAACAAGGTGAGAAAGTTACTGATGTTCAATGGCACAATATAGTGGCATGGGGCAAGCAAGCCGAAATCGTTGAGAAGTACTTTGAAAAAGGTAAGGAAATTGCGCTTGACGGAAAGTTATTGCATCGCTCTTATGAAGATAAGGACGGCCAAATGCGATATTTTACTGAAGTTCAGGTTAACGAATTTCTAATGCTCAACAAGAAAGCGAGCTAAGTAACCTATTTTTGGTTTTTTAAAGAGGAGTGTAGACTAGTTCTATGCTCCTTTTTTTTGTTTAAAATAGATTAATCTCGTTTTGGCAAAATAATTGTTCTTGTTATGTCACAATAAATCGCAATAAGATGATAAGCCCTATTAAACTCAGTATATTCTTTCTGTTAATAATTGTTTCATACTCGCTTTTTTCTCAACACCGGCTTGTTGGAAAGCGATATGAGATAACACAAAACAGCGCGAAACAAGGCGATAAAGGTGCTCAATTATTATTGGGATTGCACTATTTGTCCATTTCAAAAACGGGCGATTACAAAGCAAAAGGCAGGTATTGGCTTCAGAAGAGTGCAGATCAGGGATTGAAAGAAGGTCAGTATGAATTTGCCAAAGAAATTTATCGAGATAAAAACAGAGAAACAGATAAACTAGCGTTAAAATATTTTGAAAAGAGTGCAAGTCAGGGGCATTATCCTGCTGCATTGGAAGCAGCTCAAATGTATTATTTTGGCTTTGGCACGCTGAGGTATCCAAACAAAGCTCTGGATTTATTCAGAATTTGTGCAGAAAAAGGAGATGCGAAGGCACAGTATTTTCTTGCCAGGATTTATTACGAAGGAGAGGGCACTGAAAAAAATAAAAACATTGCATTTAAATGGTGTTCAAAAAGTTCTGATCAGGATTATGCCCCAGCGCAATTATTATTAGCAAAAATGTATCTCAATGCCGATGGTACCATTTTTGATGGGAAGAAAGCTGCAATTCTGACTAAATCAGCATTTGAAAAAGGTGAAGAAGAAGCTCAAATTTTGTGGGATAGTAAAGAGCTTTGGAGATATTTGAACTAAAAAGCCCTCCTAAGAGGGCTCATTGAAGTTATTAAATTAAATCGGTTCTACGATTCTATATTTCACTCCAAATTGTATCCAGGATTGGGCCACATCTGTTTTTGTTTCTATAGTTGTATTTGTATTTGGATCCGTAGACGATTGAGTTTGAGAATTCCAACTTAGATTGTATCTAACATATAGTCCTAATTTCTTGGGTAAATTAAGATCTAAACCCACTGCCAAACCTATTTCAGGCGAATTATCAGGTTCATAGTCAGTTTTACTGTTATCATCAGAAAACTCACCATTTGTCAAGAAACTAAATTGAGGACCAACTTCAATTGCCAATGGCTTAATAAAATTAAATGTAGCCATTAATGGAATATCAATATAGCTGGCTCTAAACTCAGTAGTAATTTCTGGTGATTGAAAAGGTCCGGAAGTTATAGCAGGTGTTATTATATCTCCTCCTCTCGCCGAATAAAGTACTTCAATTTTTCCACCAAATTTCACCGGTGATTTTAATTTAGCAAAGGCACCTGCATGATAACCAAAAATACCTGAATACTCGATTCCGTCATCAGGACTTAATGCAGCAGCGGCTGCCTGTCCACCTGCTTTCAACCCTGCTGAAAAGAACTGGGCATTTGAATACGTTATAAATAAAACACTTACTGTGATTGATAGTAATATCTTTTTCATAATTTTTTTGTTTCTACTAATTAACAAAAAAAAAGCATTCTAAGACCTGATTAGTGGAAAATACAGTTCTCTTTTTGGATTCTTTATTTTTCATAAATTCGTAGTTAAAAGAAATAAGAATGATCCGTACCGGTGTATCGCTTATTTTTCTATTTTTCCTGGAGAATTCAATTATCGCTCAACCTTTTATTGACATTTTTTCGATAAGACAGCATGAGTCACCCAGTATGCCTTATTTGGAAAATGATAGTACTTCACTTAGCATCAGTCAAACCAGAATTAGTACTTTTTTGCCTTTTGTTCTAAAAAATGAGGATGCAATTATTGTAGGTACATTTTATGAACGCATAAGATTAAGAACAAGCAAAACCCGATTAAATACATTTGATCTGCATTCAGCAATTCTACAAATTGGCTATGGTAAAAAATGGAATGATAGATGGAATTTTCTTTTGTTGTTTTTACCAAAAATATCGAGTGACTGGAGAGGAATAAGCTCCGAAGATCTGCAAATGGGAGCAATTGTTATTGCGACAAAAAAATTAAATGAAAAATTCAGATATAAATTCGGACTCTATTACAATCGAGAAAATTTTGGGAACTTGTTTGTTCCTGTTTTGGGCTTGGACTGGAGAATTAATAAAAAATTAAATTTTTTCGGACTTCTCCCCCGCGGGCTAAATCTTGAATACAAAGCATTAAATACAATCCATTTTGGTCTTGCCCACGAAACCATCACCACCACTTACAGATTAAATGGCGATTTCAATAATAATTACATTCGGGACGGTGACCGGTTTTGGGCTTATTATATGTTTAAATTTTATTTTAATTATTACCCTGTAAAGAATATTGTACTGTCAGCTGAATTTGGCCACACAGCCTTTAGATCATATCAGGAATATTGGAAAGGAACTAAAGATAAAGTAAATGAAGGTCCCTTTCAGCAATCCAAAAACGCACCCTTTATTAATCTTCTTTTAGCTTACAGAATCCGTTTTGACAATTAAAAATTTAATTAGTGAGATTTAAAATCAAAAGCGAGGATCGAGATTGACTACTTCGATTTCTTTTGGTACAGTCCTGCAAATTCACCCGCCGTGGCGGGTAGAAATCCTTCCATTCTTGGGCATGGACGTATGTTCGTTTACAAATACAAAAGATAAAGTCGAGATTGACTGCGTCGATCTCTTTTAGTTCAGTCCTGCAAATAAAAATCCTTCCATGCTTGAGCATGGATGTATGTTCGCTTACAAATACAAAAGATAAAGTCGAGATTGACTGCGTCGATCTCTTTTAGTTCAGTCCTGCAAATAAAAATCCTTCCATGCTTGAGCATGGATGTATGTTCGCTTACAAATACAAAAGATAAAGTCGAGATTGACTGCGTCGATCTCTTTTAGTTCAGTCCTGCAAATAAAAATCCTTCCATGCTTGAGCATGGATGTATGTTCGCTTACAAATACAAAAGATAAAGTCGAGATTGACTGCGTCGATCTCTTTTAGTTCAGTCCTGCAAATAAAAATCCTTCCATGCTTGAGCATGGATGTATGTTCGCTTACAAATACAAAAGATAAAGTCGAGATTGACTGCGTCGATCTCTTTTAGTTCAGTCCTGCAAATAAAAATCCTTCCATGCTTGAGCATGGATGTATGTTCGCTTACAAATACAAAAGCGAGCTTTTGATTTGCTCGCTTCACATCCATTTTAAGGATTTTTGTTTGATCGTGAACCCGGAGAGATTCGAACTCCCAACCTCCTGATCCGTAGTCAGGTGCACTATCCAGTTATGCTACGGGTCCAATATTTTGTTTAATTGTGATGCAAAAGTAGATAAATTGAGACTTGAATAAAAGTCAGGTTTGTCGCTACTTCTTTTTATTTTAGCTTTAAAGCAAAATACATGCTATGAAGATCAAATTATTACTTAGTACATACCTTATTATTATCGGAAATGCAATTTTTGCTCAAGATGAAGTCACAGACCCAAATTTTACTGAGTATCAGGATAAAGTTCCAGGTACACTCGTGTTTGAATTTGGATATAATATGCTTCTAGAGGGCACTCCTGACAATATGGATATTGAATTTTTAAAGAGTCGATCTGCAAATATTTATTACATGTACGATTTCAGGCTCTTTGGTTCTAAAAAACTTTCCTTTAATCCGGGCTTTGGACTTGGGACTGATAATTACATGTTTTCAAATGAAGTTAGTGTAACACCAGGTGCTAACAATACACTTTTTGTCATAAGCGCATCAGAATTTGAGTCCGGAGTAAATACGGATACTTTGACTTTTGGAATAGAAAAATCAAAATTAAATGCAAACTATTTTGATATTCCAATGGAATTTAGATTCAGGACAAAACCTTCAAAAAAGTCCTTTCGTTTTGCTGTCGGAGGAAAAATAGGTTTCCTAATTGATGCAAAAACTAAAATAAAATATGAACTGGACGGAGACAATTATAAATTTAAGAGCAAATCAAGAAAAGGGCTGGAAAATTTCCGATATGGGCTTCATGCCAGAATTGGTTTTGGAAGCTTGAATTTCTTTGGATATTATGCTTTATCTGAACTTTTTGAATCCGAATTAAACGATTCCAAAGGAAAGCTGGAAGGAAATTTATCCAATGTAATCCTTGGAATTACAGTGGTTACCTTCTGATTTTGAAATAAACAATTTGTGAGCCTGATTTTAATCGTTTAATTGCCTTTAAAATCAGGTTTTCTTTTTTCGAGAAATGCTGAGACGCCTTCTTTATAATCATTTGATCCTCCAGCTATTTCCTGACAGTATTTTTCATACTCCAAAGCCTGTTCCAAATCAAAATTATAGGATTTATTAAGCATTTTTTTCATCAAACCAATCGCCTTTGTAGGCGCATTTGCATAATGCTCTGCCAGTGTTTGAACTTCAGTATCTAAATCTTCTTTCTTTACTACTTTATTGACTAAACCTAGTTGCTTAGCCTCGATAGCCCTTACTTTGGAGCCTAATGTACTCAATTCAAATGCCTTTGAATAACCTACCAAGCGCGGTAGGAAAAAAGATGATCCCGAGTCCAGGACCAAGCCTATATTGACAAAAACCTCTATGAGAGATGCTTCTTCAGCGGCAATTATTATATCTGCTGCCAATGCTAAAGAACAACCTGCCCCTGCGGCCACACCATTCAATTTTACAATAATGGGTTTAGGCATATTGCGCATTGAACGGATAATAGGATTATATCTTTTTGTTAGTGATTCCTTGAACGATCGCTTTTCAAGACCTGATACAGCTTTTAAATCCTGCCCTGAGCAAAAAGCTTTCCCTTCTCCGCTTATTACCAGTACTCGAACTTCATCATTCTTTGCGCTTTCTTTAAGCGCAGATTGAAGTTCATAACTCAATTCATCGTCAAATGCATTAAATACTTCAGGTCTGTTTAGAGTTATGTTTGCAATCCCCTTTTCTACTTCGTATTTGAGTTTTTTATACATGTATTTAAATTAAAAAAACACCAAAAGATACCAGAATACCCAACGCAATTCCCGCAATGATTTGCTTTGGTGTATGAGCCTGTAGATACAACCTCGCAGAGATTAAAAACCCTGATAACATGACCATCAATAAAGCCGGGATCAATAGGTTCATTTCGCTAAAGCGCAGCACACAAAGCAATAAAAAAGCGCTTGTGCCTGCTGCCCCTACCGAATGAGCTGAAATTTTCCAAAAACGTGTGATTAAGGTGGTTAGTGCAAGCGTAAATGTAATACCAGTCATAATTAATGGCACTATCATTGGAGTTTTACCCACCAATAAATAGGTAAAAGCTATATATATTATTGTAGATGCAATCATTGGCCATCGCCTTTCGGACTTATTATCCAATTTAATGTCCTTTACTATGCCCAAATTATACATCGTTAAAATTAAAAATATTGGAACGAGGTAGGACCCCGAAAAAATGAGCATAAGTAGAATCCATTTATTTTGAACATTGGATATTATGATCGGGGCAAATTCAAAAATGCTTAAAAAAATAATACTTGGCATCAATAATGGATGCAGTAAAACCGAAATAGCTAATGCCAGATTTTTCTTCATATTATAATTCCTTTCTAAGTCGCGCAACAGGGATTCCCAATTGTTCCCTGTATTTTGCAACAGTTCTTCTTGCTATTTGATAGCCTTTTGTTTTTAAAAGTTTTTCCAGTTTATCATCAGAGAGCGGTTTCTTCTTGTCCTCCTCTTCAATAAACCTTTTGAGCATTTGTTTTACCTCTCTGCTGCTTACATCTTCACCCGAATCCGTCGCAATCCCTTCGGAAAAAAAGAATTTTAATGGGTAAATACCAAATTCTGTTTGTACAGCTTTGCTATTGGCCACCCGCGAAACGGTCGAAATATCCATGTTAATTCGCTCTGCAATATCTTTCAATATCATCGGCTTAAGTTTGCCCTCATCCCCTTCCAGAAAAAAGTCGTATTGAAATTGAACAATAGCATTCATAGTTTTCATCAAGGTCTCTTGCCTTTGCTTTATGGCATCAATAAACCATTTTGCTGCATCGAGCTTTTGTTTAACAAAGGAGACCGCCTGTTTCATTCCCTTGTCTTTCTTTGGGCTTTTATCATAAGCCTGAAACATTTCTGAATAAGACCTGCTTACTCTTAATTCAGGTGCATTTCTTGAATTCAATGAAATTTCCAAATCGCCGTCATTGTTTACAATTATAAAATCCGGAATGATATATTCATTTCTTGTTTGAGCTGCATCTGAGCTGCCTCCGGGTTTGGGATTGAGCTTAATTATCTCTGCTATTATTTCTTTTAATTCTTCCGCATCGACATCAAGTTTTTTTTGAATTTTCTCATAATGCTTTTTAGAAAACTCGTTAAAGCTTGATTCCAGAAGTTCAATTGCTTTCCGTCGAATCGGATCGCTTTTTTTTCTTTTTAACTGAAGTACCAGACACTCTTTTAAATCCCGTGCTCCAATTCCCGGAGGATCAAGTTTCTGTACTTCATATAAAAGATTTTCCAGTTCATCGTATTCCGCCTCTATGTTTTTTGAGAATGCCAGATCATTTGAAATTGCTTCTAATTCACGACGCAAATATCCATCAGCATCTATGCTCCCAATTATCTGTTTAGCGATTTCCTGTTCACGCTCGCTTAATTTTCTAAATCCCATTTGATTCTCAAGTCGTTCGAGCAGGCTTGAGCCGGATACAATGGGTGTCTGCTTGTTTTCATCATCTGGATTGGGACCGTCACCGGCCATTTTATATCCCGAGTATTCATCATGAAGATAGTCTTCTAACCCGATCTCATCATCTCTCTCTTCTGTTTTCTCGGATTCTGAATTCTCAGAATCTGCAGCAATTTCATCACCTTCCCCTTCTTCAAGAGCCGGATTTGCTTCTAATTCCTCTTCTATTCTGGTTTCTAATTCGGCAGTAGGCACCTGTAGCAATTTGATAAATTGAATTTGCTGTGGTGATAATTTCTGACTTAAGGTCTGCTTTAGACTAATCCTCTGCATAAATTGAAAAATGAATAAATGTTCAAATCAAAAATAATCTGATTTTATCAGATAGATTCATAAAACTGGCTAAAATTAGTTTTTTTTGCAGCTTCTTTAGATTTACAAAAAATAGGACAATTGAAAAGAGTAGAAATTAAAAATTTATTGAAGGGTGAAAACGAAGGAAATGAGATTTGCGCCATGGGCTGGGTTAGAACAAGACGCGGCAATAAGAATGTTTCCTTTATTGCGCTCAATGATGGTTCAACTATAAATAATATTCAAGTTGTCTTAGATAACGCTTCATTTAATGATGCAGAAATCAAGCGGATAACCACAGGTGCATCCATTAAAGTGATTGGGAAACTTGTTCCTTCCGTGGGCAGCGGTCAAGATTTTGAAATTCAGGCAAATATATTTGAAATTTTAGGCGATGCAGATGCCGAATTATACCCACTGCAACCAAAAAAGCATAGTCTCGAATTCTTAAGAGAAATAGCTCATTTGAGGCCAAGGAGTAATACTTTCGGTGCGGTGTTTAGAATTCGACATCACCTGGCATTTGCTATTCACAATTTCTTTAACAAAAACGGATTTTATTATTTGCATTCGCCAATAATTACAGGTTCCGACGCGGAGGGTGCGGGCGAAATGTTTAGGGTAACTACCCTGGATCCAAAAAAACCTCCCTTAAATGAAGAAGGTGAGGTTAATTATGAAGAGGACTTTTTTGGTAAGGAAACCAATTTAACAGTATCCGGACAGTTAGAGGCAGAACTTGGAGCCCTGGCCCTATCAAAAGTTTACACTTTTGGCCCCACTTTCCGCGCTGAGAACTCAAATACTACCCGTCATTTAGCCGAATTCTGGATGATAGAACCCGAAGTTGCCTTTGCGGATATATATGACAATATGGACCTGGCTGAAAAGTTATTGAAATATTGTCTTGACTATGTTAAAGAGCATGCATCGGAAGATCTCAAATTTTTGGCTGAACGCTTTGATAAAGCTCAATCTGAAAAGCCCCAAAATGAAAGAAGCGCAATGAGTTTGATTGATCGTATTGATTTTGCAATAAGCAATAATTTTGAAAGGATAGATTATTCAACAGCTTTTGAAATTTTAAAGCGATCGAAACCAAATCAAAAGAAGAAATTTGAATACCCGGTTGAAGAATGGGGCATGGATTTTCAGTCCGAACACGAAAAGTTTCTTGTTGAAAAACACTTTAAAAAACCAGTGATTATTTACAATTATCCAAAGGCCATAAAAGCATTTTATATGCGGGTCAATGAGGATGACAAAACGGTAGCTGCAATGGATGTATTATTTCCCGGAATAGGTGAAATCGTGGGTGGTTCTCAAAGAGAAGAAAGGTTAGACATCCTAAGTTCAAGAATTAAGGAAATCGGAATTCCTGAGAAAGATGTATGGTGGTATTTGGAAACAAGAAAATACGGTACTGTACCACATAGTGGTTTTGGACTTGGATTTGAGAGAATGATGGTGTTTATCACGGGAATGTCAAACATTCGGGATGTCATTCCATTCCCGCGAGCACCAAAAAATGCAGAATTTTAATTTCTTAAGATAATCAGTTCACTAGCTAATTCACCGATATAAGGAATTACACCGGTACCATGTGTTGCATCCTGCAATGGAGTAAAGGTTACAATATTTTCCGATGCACCATTTTCAATTAGCTGATCATAGGTGTCAATAGAGTTTTGATATGGTACTGTAACATCGGATGTACCATGATACATAAACATTCTTTTTTGTGGCACCCAATCAGTCAAGGAGTTTTCAATTAGTTGCATTTTAAGATCTGCGTATAAGGGATCCGTTTCCAAACCTGCAATTGCCTCTGCTTTTAATAATACACTTAGCGTATCATTAAGCTGATTATTTATTTCTGTACCTGTGTACTGTCCATTAAACAAATCCGGAATTCTAGAAGCATATGGGTCATTAAATACATCACTAAAATTTAGGCTCATATCATAAGCAGATTTGAATGCATTTACTACATAAGCCATGTAAAAAGGTTGATGAAATGTTTCTAGGGTAAAAAAGTACTCCTGAAACCCCTTCATGTCATATCCTCCTGAAGAAGGGAATGAAGCAATAAGATTAAATCCATCTAATCCTTTTTCTTCTATCCATTTATGCGTGGCCATTGTGGCGTAGCCACCTTGTGAATAGCCTGCAAGGTATAATTCGTTATTGAAATCCAATTGGAATAACTCAGCAATTTCCTTTGCAGCTCTGATATTATCTATAGTTGCACTTGCAGTAAGATCCTCAACATAATAAGGATGCGGAATGTTAGCTGAAGCTCCAAAACCGATAAAATCAGGTATCACAGCAATCATTCCGGTACCCGCTATTGCCGAATAAAAAATTGCTGCCTGATCCTGTAAAGTAATATTACTTGGTGCTTCTGCATCAGAACCAATCGTTCCATGCTGGAAACTCAACATATCAACTTCATCTTCTGTCGAAGGCAGAATAACAAGTCCAGAAGCATTTATTGTTTCTCCTTTATACTTTGTTCTATATACA
The DNA here is from genome assembly GCA_014323545.1 of Hyphobacterium sp. CCMP332. Taxonomy (NCBI): domain Bacteria; kingdom Pseudomonadati; phylum Pseudomonadota; class Alphaproteobacteria; order Maricaulales; family Maricaulaceae; genus Hyphobacterium; species Hyphobacterium sp. CCMP332. The sequence continues at coordinate 2,500,522 of CP058647.1, read as the reverse complement.
ACCTTTAAAATGACTGCATCATATTTAATTGTTGCTGGATCTATTCCAGAAATAGCCGCTTCAACAAAAGTTTGGAGCTCACCAGAAGGTCTAATAAGAAAAGTATCTAAAGAAACCAAAACCGAAGGTTCCTGATTCTCATTTCCCGGAGCAATAATGTCATCTTCTGAGTTACAAGAAAATAGAAGCGTTGTTATGACTGATATAGACAGAATGTATTTAAATCGTAGTAGTAATTTCATATTATTGGTTTAAATAATTTATAAAAATAACGAATCCGAATGGAAGATTTTATTTCTTTTTTGCTGCCTTTTCCTGTTTCTCGGCAATCTTATGTAATTTCTTCTGGGTTTGAGCACCAATACTCGTTTTTATTCCGCTATAAATGGCCTTCCAAACATAATTTACAATTGACTTGCCTTTATCCCTACGGAAAAATATTTCACCATCCTTAAAAAACCCCAAATGTGGATTTTTACTATTGATCAAAAAGGTGTTTGCAAACCAGGACACTATTCCTTCATCCAAACCTTCAGCTTCACCTGTTTTTTTATTAATTACAAAGATTTTAAACTTCGAATACTGAAAATTTAAATCTCCTTCAGCATAGTCTTCATCGGCTTCAAAATTGAAATTCAAAGACCTTGAAATTCCACTTTTAATTGAAACAAATGCCACATTTTCTGTCATTGAATTTACAGCGGTCATATCCATTGAACCTAAACTCCCCCTTATGCTAAATGTATTATTAGTATCCAACAAATTAAAATTACCACTCATGATAATATCCCCCTGATCCATCAATTTTCCAATGGCGAACAGATAGGTATTAGGATTGTATTGATAATAGTTTGAATCATTTGAAACCAGATAAATTTTACTATTGATATCATTGAAATATATTTCTCCGGGGTATTCTCCATCAGCAGCAAATTCCCGGTATTTCGCATTTCCATGCAATACGTGTATAGAATCTATAGAAAATAATACAGGTATATTTCTGATAACTTCATGAATCATTGGCGGGCGAAAATTTTTGTTTAATTCCACTCTTTTATCTCTAAAATCGTCTATAAAAAGGGAGTCAATGAATAATTCTCCAGCCCTTAATTCTTCATTTAAATATAGTTTTTCAAGATCAACTCCGCGGACATCAATGGTTTTAATTTTTGCTTCTACCCTATCCCCCTGGTATCCCAATTTTCTTGAGTAATCATAATCGTTGTAAAGGGGCTTAAGATGAGTCCTTTTAGCATAAATTTTTGAATTACCTGTTGAAAATCCAATTTCACCGAACGTTATCATATTCATTTCATCGGGTAGGATTCTAGAATAGTTTTTTAGTCTTAATACCACATCTTCTGAAAACAAAAATCTATTTCTCGTTGATGATAGACTATCGACAAGAAAATCGCTAAAGTCTACGTATATATTATTTAGTACCGAGCTGAGTACGCTGGTGTCATTCTCATGTTTAAAGTTTTTAAGTTTACCGTTATAAATTAAAATTTCATCTGCATGTAATTCCTTAATATAATCCTTCAGGTAAGAATAGAATTGGATTTTCTTTAAACTGGGTTTTGAAGAAGTATTGCTGTAATCGTGTATTTCAAGGCCAGGATTCCAAAATAAGAATGTGTCAATCTTTACATTCCTATTGATATAAAAACCGTTAAAATCAATGCCATTAATATAAATCGAGTCAATTGTTGCATTTGAAAAAACCGAGTTTTTCAGACGAACTGAATCAAGGTAAATGCTGTCGACGAAGAAGTTTACTTTTTTGCTGGAAATTGTATTTGATGCCAAATCAAAATCAATGGAATCGATCGACAATGTGTGATTTATCTTTTTAGCTTCAAACTTAAATTCGGGAATTACAAAACGAAAGTCCTCAAAGGGTAATGATTCAGGTTGAGAACCAATGGTATGGTCGGCCAGTTCAGTTTTAATTATCCGTCCATTAAATACGGCTTCTGCAATTTTCGAATTTTTGTAATTGAAATAATCTATTTCTCCATGTCTGATATTAATGCTGCTTACATTTAACTCGTTTAGAATCCTCGGCATGTTAAATTTGCTATTTTTTAAGCTGTCTTTATTGTTTCCCGAATTTCTTTGTTGCATTACTATTTTCAATGTGTCAAATTCTGCACTATCAACATTTAGAATCTGATTGTTATATACTTCTTCCAGATTTACATTATTGAAAATGGCTATCGGTGATTGTAAGGAAATCTCTACAGATTCAGAAAATTCAATTCCTTCATTTATAACAGGCTCCAAATTGAAGCCAATTATTTTCAATTGCTTTTCAGGAAAATTATAAACCGTTGAGTCAGAAGTAATTTGATATAAGCCTTTATTAATGAAAATTTTCTGGTCGTGGATTACTACTTCAATAGACCTGGAAAAGAACAAGTCATCACCAGACACGAAAATTGAGTCAGGTAAAAGATTAAATCCCTTTAATGTCAGGTGTAATTTATTATTGTAGTTCAAAACACTTGAATCCCCATTTATATTGAAGCTGCTTATTTCACCATTTGATAGTTCCAATTTTTTCACTTTAATAAAAGGCAACAAACTATGAATACTGTTTTTGATGTTTTCTAAATCAGGAGGAAGGGTTGTATCCTTTGGCAATTCTTCTAATTTATATGAATACAACCGTGGCTTGTCAATTAATATCTTATCTACTATTATTTGTCTGTTTTTTAGTACCCGTAATATATCTGCATTTTCAAATTTTACTGTTGGTATTTCAAACTCAAGATAACCCGATTTCCCCTGGCGTTTTAATCGCTGTCGGATAGTATCTTTTCGCAATGCCTTCATGCTAATATCGCGTAGATTTAATTCTCTTTTTTTAGAAGAAAACTGAAACAGACCCACCTTGATTTCATTTATCTCGTTGGGCAATAAAAAGTCGTAGTCTTTTAATTCAAAATCAATATTTTCAGAAAATAGAAAGTTATTCGCACTGACAAAACTGGAAGAGTCTAGAAAGAAATTGTAAAGGATAAGAGAAATATTCTCGGCGATAATCTCTTCATTTTTCCCTTCTACGGTTTGGTCAAAATCTATTGAGCCATTATTAATATTAATCTGGTTAATGCTTGATGATCTCAAATATCTACTGAATAAATTGTAGACATCGTTGGCTGATTTGCGATCGTTTTTATTCTTTTTATCTTTTCCCTTTTTCTTTATTTCAATGTTCACTATAGGGTTATCCACGATAAACTCATTGGCTAGCAAATTGCCTTCCAGATACATTTTGTATAAATCCAGTTCCCTGAGTTCAATATTTGGCAGAAGAATGTTCAGCTGATCTTTTTTTATGCCTTTATCAAAATTCGTTAGCGGTTTAATTTGTAAGCCATTTGCCTTAAGTATTCTTTCTTTGCTAGAAATATAAAGTGAATTGGCTCGAAGAACATGAACTGAGTCGCGAAGAGACATTCTAAAAGAACTAAAATCGAGTTCAATGTTTTTAGAATATAAAATCCTTTCCATATTTCTATAGGCCGTCGAGTCGATATGGAATTCATCAAGAAACACATCAATTCCACTTATATTGACATTTTCCGGAACGTTTTCCAATGGTTCTCCATATCTGAAATTTCCTTTTTCCAAATCAAATTTCCCAATATTTACCTCTTTCAGATACCCTTCTATCAAAGGGAAAAAGTCGACTTGATTTTTAAGTGTTTTTTCTGACTTTACGCGTTCAGATAGAGGCGTCTGATTGAAATATCCAATCTTAGGTCTTAGTACTAATAACTTTTGAATATTGAAAGTGTCCTTTTCATAGGCTTTGATTACATCAGCGCCACTCAGCAATATTTCAGGAAAAAAAGTTGTGAAATAGGATTTCCTACTCTCTCTTAATTCTTTCAAGGAAATTTGACTCGGGTTCAAACTAAATCCTCTGGCATAGACGATAGAATCCAAGGTATTGATTCCAATTTCATTGGCATCGATAACATGAATACCATCTTTTAATACAAGCTTATAGTCTTTGAAAACAAGTTCTGCGCCGTCGGAATAAAGAAATTTTTCCTGGCCCTCGGGATTTCTTTTGTCAATTTGAAAATTCTTTAATCGCAAAGATATTTTTGAAGCTGTAAAATTTTCAACCTGGCCTTCTTTCTCCAGGAAAATATCAAAAACGCCTTCGTTTATAATAAGGTCGCGAACTAAAAAATATTCTACCAATTCAATGATAATCGGTCTTATATCATCGTATTCCTCGCTGTAATCTTTATTAGATCTGAATATGGGAACATCTAAAAGTCGGAGATTAGGTTTTTCGATGATCAGAGAATTAATTATAAAGCTATTCTCATAAAAAGCGGTAAGTAATCGCAAACCATTGACTTCAAAATGTGGAACTTGAATATCATACAATCCCGTTTTTACATCTCCTTTAGCCTTTTTTGCTCTGTAAATAGCCCTGTCTGGAATGAGATGGAAGTGATTTACTTCAAATCCGAGTTTTAGAAAGTTTACATTAATTTCTTTTAACTCGACCCTATATAGCCCTTCACTTCTAATTTCAACTGTTTTGATGATAAAATTTTTGAGAATTGCATTTCCATAAATTATTAAAAGCAAAGAAAATATCGACAAAAGAATAAGCGTAAAACCGAATGATCCGAATATCAGTCTTTTACGCCGTCTTTTGCGTTGTTCCGGGCTTCTATTTTTCTTTGAGTTTATTTTGGCCATTTAACCTTAAACTTGTCTTAAATTTTCATTGTAAATTCTAGTAATTGTATTTTCCCTGCCACTTTGATTTGAGATAAGCCCGCAAATCTGCTTCTCTTTTGTTTTTTCCAGGTTCATAAAAAATATTGTCTTTTATTTCATCCGGTAAATATTCCTGCAATACAAAATTACCTTCAAAATCATGAGCATACTTATAATTCAATCCATATCCCTGATCCTTCATCAATTTTGTCGGCGCATTTCGAATCGGCAAAGGGACGCTTAAATTGCCACTATTTCTCACTTCTTCCTGAGCTTTAGCAATAGCCTTATATGCAGCATTGCTTTTAGGTGATGAAGCCAAATATGTTACACATTGGGAAAGAATAATTCTTGATTCCGGCCAACCTATTTTATTAACTGCATCAAAACATGCATTTGCCAATACCAAAGCTGTTGGATTTGCATTCCCGATGTCCTCTGAGGCAAGGATTAGTAATCTTCTGGCAATAAATTTTGGATCTTCTCCTCCTTCTATCATTCTGGCCAACCAGTAAACTCCTGCATTTGGATCGCTTCCCCTAATTGATTTAATAAAGGCCGAGATGATATCATAATGCAAATCTCCATTTTTATCGTACTGAATTTGCTTTTGCTGGGCAATCTGCTGTACCAATTTATTTGTTACTTCTTTATTCTCATCCAGGTTCTGTGATACAAGTTCAATGATATTTAGAAGTTTTCTTCCATCCCCATTTGCAATTCTAAATAGAGCATCCCATTCTTTAATTGATATTCCACTTTGTTTTATTTCAATATCGCGTTCTATGGCATAGTTCGCCAAAGTTTTAAGATCTTTTTCTTCAAGTTGTTTCAATAAATAAATCTGACATCTTGATAAAAGCGCATTGATCACTTCAAAAGAAGGATTTTCAGTAGTAGCACCAATCAAAGTGATGGTTCCTTTTTCAACCGCACCAAGTAATGCATCCTGCTGTCCTTTATTAAAACGATGAATTTCATCTATAAACAAAATTGCATTCCCTTGCCGTTTTGCTTTTTCTATCACTTCCCTCACATCTTTGACACCTGCAGCAATAGCAGAAAGTGTGTGAAATGGAAGTTTTAAAGTATTTGCAATAACATTTGCCAATGATGTTTTCCCCACTCCCGGAGGCCCCCATAGGATCATTGAAGGTAAAACTCCGCTCTCGATTACCTTTCTGAGAACAGCCCCATTTCCAAGCAAATGCGATTGACCAATGAAAGTATCCAAATCGACAGGTCTAAGTCTTTCAGCCAGTGGAATTCTTTGTGTTAACATATTTCTGAAAGTTAGAAATAATCTTTCAAGATGGCATTTAAAAAGCTGTTTATCGGGATGAATAAAAAATCGGGAACTTAAAAAAAATATGTAGCTGAAAATCCACATTTTTGCCTGCCAAATGCCGTATAAGTATACAATTCATGCTGTTCTTTTTTCAGTTGGGGCAATCTATGCTGGAAATTACATCATTGCAAAAGAAGTAATGCCTGAATATGTTGGCCCTTTCGGCTTGATAGTCATCAGGGTCATTATAGCTGCTGCTGTTTTCTGGATTATTCACGCCATTTGGATTAAGGAAAAAATTAAAAGCAGAAAAGATTTCTATCTTCTTCTTCGAGCAACTGCATTTGGAGTTGTCATTAATCAATTGTTTTTTTTTAAAGGTTTGAGCCTTACAAGCCCTATCAATGCCTCTCTTATAATGACTGCTACTCCGATACTTGTATTGATCTCATCAGCAATAATCCTAAAGGAAAAAATAACAAAATTAAAAATGCTGGGAGTTTTGTTTGGATGTTCAGGTGCTATCCTCTTGATTGGGAATTCCGGATTCTCATTTTCAGGCGATACTTTTAAAGGAGATATACTTGTATTTATCAATGCCTGCTCTTATGGTATTTATTTGGTTTTAATAAAACCAATTATGGAAAAGTATCATCCTATAACGGTGGTAAAATGGATATTTACTTTGGCTATACCTTTTGTTACACTTGTGGGGTTCAGCGACCTGATTCTTGTTGAATGGGATCAAATGCCAGGAAGAATCTATCTTTCAATTTTCTATATTGTAGCAGCTGTAACCATTCTTGCATATTTGTTGAATGCCTGGTCGTTGAGATATGTCAATGCCAGTATGGTCGGTATTTATATTTATTTGCAGCCTCTTTTGGCGAGTTTTCTCGCCGTATTATTAGGGAAAGATGAATTGACCTTAAACAAAGTTTTTTTTGCAATGCTTATATTCAGTGGGGTATACCTTGTTAGTATTAAAAAATAATATTCAAATTTGAACATGAGCGAAACCTATCTGGAAAATTATGCAATGATTCTGCTGTTTTTTGCTGCGGCAATTTTATTCGGTGTTTTTGGAATACTCACTTCGCGATTTCTAAGCGTAACCAATCCAAATGTCGAAAAATTAAAAAGTTATGAAAGCGGTGAGGAACCCTCCAATGATGCGAGAATCCAATATAATCCGGGTTATTTCGTGATAGCCTTAATTTTTTTACTGTTTGAAGTAGAGATACTTTTTCTTTTTCCCTGGGCCTTAATATTTGATAATACAGCGCTAAATAATGCAAGTGAAGGTATTTGGTCATACTTGACATTAATCGAAATGTTTATATTCATAGCTATCTTGTTTTTGGGTTTATTTTTTGTATGGAAAAAAGGTTTTTTAAATTGGCCAAAACCCAAAATCGAGAATGAAAAATACCAATCCAATATTCCGGACAGTTATTACGATAAGATAAATGAAAAATACAACTGATTGAAAACAGGAGAAGGCGACATAGCGATTACTTCAATTGATGACCTATTAAACTGGGCCAAATTATCATCGCTGTGGCCGATGGGATTTGGGTTGGCCTGCTGCGCAATTGAAATGATTTCTACTTATGCCTCCGCCTATGACCTTGACCGCTTAGGTGTTTTTCCCCGACCGAGCCCACGGCAATCCGATGTTATGATCGTCGCAGGTACAGTGACCTTTAAAATGGCTGATAGGGTCAGAAGACTTTATGAACAAATGCCGGAACCCAGATATGTGATTTCCATGGGTTCCTGTTCGAATTGTGGCGGACCCTATTGGGAGCACGGTTATCATGTTGTTAAAGGTGTTGATAAAATCATTCCGGTAGACGTATATGTGCCGGGTTGCCCTCCCCGTCCTGAAGCTCTAATTGGGGGAATTTTAAAACTGCAGGAAAAGATAGCATCTACACCACATCCGGAAGGAACACTCATTTCAAAAATTTTTAAATCAAGAAAATCAGAGCATGGCAATAGTTAATTCTTTATTAAAAAAATTTGACCAAGATTACTTCGCCTTGATTGAAAATAATTCTGATGTAGAATGCATTAAGGTGTCAAAGGAAAAATTTTTGGAGACCATTGTGTATTTGAGGGAAGACCAGGAAATGTATTTTGACTACCTAACATGTATTTCCGGTGTTGACAATTGGGAAAATGGAACTTTAGGGGTAGTTTACAGGCTTTATTCCATTCCTTTCGACCGGCATCTTGATATTATCATTGAAGTTAATAAAACCGAAAAAAATGAATTGACCGAAGCGATTTCGAGCATTTCAAAGTTCTATCGTTCTGCAAATTGGATGGAAAGAGAAGTATATGACATGTACGGAATTCCTTTTGATGGCCACCCGGATTTGAGAAGAATATTAATGCCTGCAGACTGGAAAGGCTATCCTCTGCGCAAAGATTACACCACATCAGAAAAATACCACGGTATTACAATTGATTTCGAAAGTGAGGCTTGAACAACACAAAAAACCATATTGACAAGAATTCAAAGATTCAATATCAATTTGAAGAAAGTCATCTAAATAATTCAGAACCTTCCAGATACGATCCTTCTTTGCTCAAAAGAGAAGAGATGGTTATAAACATTGGACCTCAGCATCCATCCACTCATGGAGTCCTGAGATTGGAAACATTGCTCAATGGTGAATACATTGTTGATGTAGTACCCCATATTGGATATTTACATCGTTGTTTTGAAAAACATACCGAAAGTTTACCCTACAATCAAATAATTCCGTATGTAGACCGCATGGATTATGTCTCAGCCATGAATTCCGAGCATGCCTATGCCATGGCTGTAGAAAAAATGTTGGGGATAAGCTCGCAAATTCCAAAGCGTGTGGAATACATCAGGGTATTAGTGGCTGAACTTAATCGTATAGCTTCGCATTTTGTGGCAATTGGTACCTATGCAGTGGATATTGGTGCTGTAAGCCCACTTCTATGGATGATGAGAGACCGAGAACATATCCTTAGAATGCTTGAATGGATCTGTGGTGCCCGTATGCTTTATAATTATATATGGGTCGGAGGACTTTATTATGACCTTCCGATTGGATTTGAGGAGAAGTGTACTGAATTCATCAATTATTTAAAACCAAAACTTTCTGAAGTTGACCGTTTGCTTATTGAAAACAAGATCTTTGTAGAACGCACCGCAAATGTCGGTATTCTTAATCGCGATCTTGCCATTAATTATGCCGCCAGCGGGCCGGTATTAAGAGGCTCCGGATTGAGGTTTGATCTTAGGAAAGTAGATGCCTATTCAGTATATCCCGAATTGGAATTTGATGTGCCAATAGGGAAAGGAGAAATGGGAACCATCGGAGATTGCTGGGATAGAACCTGGGTAAGAGCACAGGAATGCAAGGAATCATTGAAAATTGTTGAACAAAGTTTGAATAGACTTCAAAATGATTACAAGAGAACAAAAGATTTTGACCCCCGGGAATTTTGCCCCAAAAAAATAAGACCAAAAGAACAGGAAATATACTTCAGAGCTGAAAATCCAAGAGGTGAACTGGGATTTTATATTAAATCAGATGGAAAATCAGATGTTCCGCTGCGGTGCAAAGCACGCTCCGGTTGCTTTGTTAATCTTTCCATTTTACCTGAAATATCAAGAGGATCGCTGCTTGCTGATTTGATAGCAATTGTTGGATCCATCGACATTGTCCTCGGAGAAGTAGATCGCTGATTCAACGCTTTCTTCTTTTTGTGCTTTTTATTTTTTCAATAGAAGAATAGCCAAAAGGCTTATATAAAATACAAAAACCAATAAAACTTGAAATCGTCAGGTACAGAGCTATTCCTCCCAAAATAATTGCAGGAAGTCCGGAAATCGCATCTACGAGATAAAGTGCACCTATTATCAGAACAATTGACATTCTAAGCAACTTGTCCATAACTCCAACATTCTTTTTCATAGGTGTAATTAGATGATTCTCTTCTAAATTTATATAAAATTGTGCCCTGCAGGTTTAAACTTATCCACAAGTTATACACTAAGTTTTCCACAAATCTCTTTTGCACTTGAATATGATAGCAGAATTAAATTAAATATTAGTTTTGCCGCATCGAAAAATTTGTGGTGATGAAAAAAATTTATCTGTTAATAATTATTATAACTTTTTGCCATTTCAATAGTAATGGCCAGGATGAGGAATTAAGCACTCCTGATTCTTTGAAAAATTGGGTCATTGGAGGTAGAATCGGTTTGAATTTTACAAATGTCTCTCTAACCAATTGGGCCGGTGGTGGTCAGGAATCTGTTTCAGGAACAGGTAACTTTTTGGTAAGAGCCGACTATAAAAAGAATAAATTTAAATGGAAAAACAGTTTTGAGATAGCCTATGGCCTGATAAAGCAAGGAGAAGCCCCGGTTATTAAAAGTGATGATAAAATATTATTTACATCCGAACTGGATTATAATTATAAACCCAAATGGTCATTTTCAAACGTTTTTACATTCAGATCACAATTTGCGCCGGGATATAACCCCCCTGATTCACAATTTGTCGATAACAAAATTTCCGATTGGCTCGCACCCGGTTATATTCAAGAAGCGCTGGGTTTTGGTTACCAGCCAACAGAATATCTCTCGTTCTTTTTATCTCCCTTAACTGCTAAAATTACTTTGGTCATGGATCAGAGATTGGCGGATAATGGAGAATACGGTGTAGATGCGGCAGTAATAGACAGCGCCGGCAACATTATTACTCCGGGTAAAAATGTACGGGCAGAAATTGGAGCCTCATTCAGAATAAATTTCAACAAAGAAGTTGTTAAAAATGTAGAATTTGAATCAGTACTAGACCTCTTTTCAAATTATCTTGAAGATCCCGATGTATTGGATGTCAACTGGATTAATAATTTGAATATGAAAATAAACGATTTTATGACAGCCAGTGTACTTACTCAATTAATCTATGATCAGGATATAAAAATTGCTGCGGAAAATGATCCTATAGATATCGCACCACGAACACAATTTAAAAGTGTCATAGGAATTGGAATCACCTATAAATTTTAAGAACTTATCGTTTAATTAAAGAAAATATAATGTCAAAACGTTTCAAACCAGGAGTATTATACGGTCAGGAGGCACAGGATCTTCTTAATTATGCAAATGAGAATGATTTTGCTATGCCCGCCGTAAATGTTGTAGGTACCAATTCAGTCAATGCGGTTTTAGAAACAGCCGCTAAAGTGAATTCACCTGTCATGATACAGTTTTCAAATGGAGGATCTGTATTCTTTGCCGGAAAGAGCATTTCCAATGAAAACCAGAAAGCGGCTATTCTTGGGGCCATATCGGGCGCTCAACATGTACATGCCATGGCAGAAGCATATGGAGTCCCTGTAATATTACATACAGACCATGCTGCTAAAAAACTATTGCCCTGGATCGATGGATTAATAGATGCCGGTGAAAAACACTTTGCACAACACAAGCGGCCTCTGTACAGCTCTCATATGCTAGATCTCTCAGAAGAACCATTGGAAGAAAATATAAGTATAAGTAAGTCCTATTTTGAAAAACTCAATAAACTTCAAATGATTATTGAAATTGAGCTGGGTGTTACAGGAGGTGAAGAAGATGGGGTAGATAATACAGGAGTGGATAGCTCACGTTTATATACACAACCCGAGGAAGTTTTTTATGCTTTTGAGCAATTATCCGAGGTATCAGAGCGATTCACAATAGCCGCAGCTTTTGGCAATGTTCACGGGGTTTATAAACCCGGAAATGTTGAATTGAGACCTATAATACTTAAAAATTCGCAAGATTATTTAAAGAAAAAATTGAATCTTGATGGCAACCCTATCAATTTTGTTTTTCATGGAGGTTCGGGAAGTTCACAAGCAGAAATTCGCGAAGCGATTACATATGGGGCTGTCAAAATGAATATTGACACCGATATGCAATGGGCATTCTGGGATGGTATTCGCAACTTTGAAAAAGAAAATCGCGATTATCTGCAATCTCAGATTGGCAATCCGGAAGGTGCGGATAAACCCAATAAAAAATACTATGACCCTCGTAATTGGCTGAGAAAAGGCGAAGAAAGCTTTGTGGCCAGGCTAACTCAGGCTTTCGATGACCTCAATTGTATTGATAGAAATTAATTTTTATTCTTAAAATTCAAGCCTTTCAAAAACAATTGAAAGGCTTTTTTTTACATATGCCTGTAAACAAAGACGCATTAATCAGATATAGAATAATTAACAGAAGGCTGAAAAACAAGTTTAAGCCACTTCCCAAATTGCAGGATTTAATAAATGAATGTGAGGAAGCCCTTGGCAAGCCAATTTCAACCAGAACCATACAGGCTGATATCCAGGCCATGCGCTATGATAGCGATCTTGGATACAATGCACCGATTATTTATGATTCAAAAGAAAGTGCTTATCGATATGAAGATGCGAACTATAGCATTGACAATATTCCTTTAAATGACGATGATCTGGAAACCCTCGAATTTGCAACACGCGTGCTCGATCAATTTAAAAATGTGGAAATCCTAAGACCATTTTCCGGGATAATCGAAAAAATCGCCTCCTCTTATAAAATTTCACGACAGGTAGAATTAAATAATCAGGGTGAGTTTATTGAATTTGAATCTTCACCAATCGCACAGGGAACACATTTTATCAATCCTTTATTAGCGCTTATTAAATCGCAAAAAGTACTTGAAATGATTTATAAGTCATTTAAAGATGACAAGTCCAAATCGTACAAAGTTCATCCTTATCTTCTTAAGGAATATAAATCGCGATGGTATTTGATTGCCTGGAATGAAGACAAAAAAATGATCAATACCTTTGGTTTGGACCGGATCGAATCAATAGAAGAAACCAATAAATATTTTGAAATTCACAAAGAATTTAACTCACTGGATTATTTTAAGGATGCTTTTGGAATTACTGCACCGCAAAAACTAAATGTCAAAAAAATAATGTTAAAGTTTAATTCTTCACAAGCCAAATACATTTTAACACAACCTATTCATCATTCACAAAAGATTATAAATCAAAATACAGATGATTTGACCATAGAAATCAAAGTAATGATCAGTTATGAGTTAAAGTCTCAAATCCTCAGCTATGGAAGCTCTGTAGAAGTTTTAAAACCAAAAAAACTTAGAGAAGAAATTCAGAGGGAATTAAAAAAAATGAGAAAAATGTATAAATAAAATTGCTGCGCAAATAGCCTGCGCAGGCAGCATGTTTCTTTGAAATATAAATTTTAAAGACATGCAAACATTAACATTAAGAAAGCCTCTAAAAACAATCCCAAATCTTGACAGAGTTAATCTGATTACCAAGTACAACAATTATTTACGTCTGATTAATTCGGGTTTTTTTAGGGAAAGCGCTTTAGCAATGGTGAATTTTAACAGTTACGAAGAATTCAAAAAAGCGGAAAATTATTTCAAGGAAATATAAATAGTAGAATCTAATTGCTTGATTCTAATTCTAATTCCTTTACCTCATTAAGGCCCCCTGTTTTTCCAAAGCGTTTTATCGACTCCTGGTTATAGGCTAATGCAGCTTCCTCCGGTGTTTCAAAACGGCCAATGTAAATCCTTTTCCCCTGGTCATACAATATCGCCCGGAATTTTTTGCCATCTTTAGACACGCCTCTAAAATGTCTGGCAGGGGAATGCTGATGTCTTCTAAGTTCTCCCATATCCGCCCACTCAAGGTTTTCTACTCTACAATCCAATTTGTTTTCATTTATCATTCTGACAAATAACTTCTTTTTTGACTTGGGTTGTTTTACAAATTCCTGTGCGAGCAATTTGTGCAGGTAATTAGTCCTTATTTTGCCCATCACTGTTTTTTGGTGAAAAGCATAACCTGCTGAGTGAATTCTCCAACCTTTCATGAGACCATTTTTCTTAAGATAAGAAAAACCTTGTCTGCATAATGTGACTTTTTTATTGGAATTACTTAGAGATAACTTCATTCTCTATTATGAAGATGAATGCACATCTTTTTCTTGGTTTTTTCAAAAGGAGCTATCAAATATAGAAATATATTTATATTCTGCTAATCTTATTTTGCAAAGTGTAATTATCTCTTATTGATTGAGTTGGGTTGAAAATAGATATTATACAGATCGGTTTTTTGCATTTCGTACAATATTTCATTGAAATGAAGGTAAAAATCGTCAGAAAGATTTACTTCCCTTTCTTCACTACCAAATATAGTTCTCACGTATTTTGAATAAGCGTATAATTCCCATCCCAAACCGTTTTCAATGGCTCGTAAATCCGTTTTCTTTTCATACCAGGCGTGATAAGCCGGATTCACACCATAATTGATAGCTACGGCCAATAACTCGCTGAAAGATCTTTGGTCGTAATCCAAAATATGAGCAAGTTCATGTCCTATTACCCCTACTTGAGCATTTAAGGGTAAATTTTTTAATAATATCCTCTCCATTTCAATTGTTGATTTCAAAGAAATAATTACCCTGTATTTCCTATTGGTCAATGGGCTGATCATTGAAGGTACTGATGGTAAAGCAGACAAAGGTGCAAAAACTTTCTTTTCAATAAACTCGATTGAAACATCATTTAATTGCGGGTAATGGGAAAGTGCCAATAAGATTTGAAGCTCATATTTTTTCGGAATCCCTTTATTTCGACCAAATTTTGACTTTAAATCCTTTAATTTAGCCTCTGAGATATAGTTTGAGACTTTGGTATACTCCCCACCAACTATTATTTCATTTTGAGCGTTAGCATAAAATATTAGACAATGTAAAAGGAAAAATAATAAGCTTAATTTAACCAATTTCAAATCTTGTATAAGCATTAATCATTATAAAAACAGATCATAAAATTTCACGGCCTAGTATTTTTACCATTACAGAATGAATTTCTCACTTACTTTCGAATATTCTCCATTGCTTCTTATTCCCGCAATAATTCTCGCTGCATTATTGAGTTTATTGCTTTATCGAAAAGAAGAAAGGATAAGTAAAAATATAAGAATTGTACTCTTTGCACTAAGATTTGTACTATTTACTCTACTTTTTATTTTGTTAATCAATCCCATAATTAAGCATTTCGAAAATCGAATAGAAAAGCCTGCTTTTGTGATTGCTTTGGATAACTCAAGTTCATTAGGCACTTATTTAGAAACTGAACCACTTGAAATATTAAATAATTCATTTCAAAGCTTAAAAAAATCAGCACTTGAACGGGATATAAGTCTTGAAATAGTAAATCTCAATGATGAAGTCCTTGATATAAACGATAGTCTGACATTCGATTCAAAGAAAACCGATCTTTCTTCTATGTTGAAAAATATTGATAAAAGATATGAAAATCGAAACTTAAGCGGCATTTTATTGATATCGGATGGCCTTTTTAATCGCGGTGTTTCACCATTATATATGCAATATTCCAATCGAATTTCAACACTTGGACTGGGTGATACATCAACAGTTAAGGATGTATGGATAAATGATATCCAGTATAATGAAGTGGCTTTCCTCGATAATTACTTTCCAATTAAGGTATCCATACAACAAAATGGCTTTGAAAATACCAATGTGAAGGTTCAAATTCTAAGTAGTGGCACTGTTCTAAAGGAAGAAACATTAATCTTTAAACAGAATGAAAGCTTAAAATCGACCAACTTCAAGGTTTTGGCCAAAAATACGGGTCAACAGCGATTGCGGATTAAGGCGATAGCCCAAAATGAAGATCCAAAAAGACAGGAAAACAATGTAAGAGATATTTATTTAGAAATTATAGATGGAAAGGATAAAGTGCTTGTATTATCATTGAATCCACATCCTGACATAAAAGCAATAAAAGATGCACTTTCAAAAAGTTTGAATTACGATGTCATAAGTGTTTCTCTGGCGACTGAGGTAATGCCGGAAGAAAAATTTGACCTGGTAATTATGCATCAAATCCCTAATCTTCAAAATGTAGGAAATGCTTACGTCCGAAAATTTATTGAAAAAGAAGTTCCAATTTGGTTTATATTGGGGCCATCCAGTGATTATTACAACCTAAACAGGGAATTTAAGGGAATAAATATTAATGCCAGAGTCCGTCAAATGGATGACGTTAATCCATATATAAATCCGGATTTTCAAAAATTCAAATTACCTGATAACACTGAGCAGCTCATTCCAAAACTACCGCCAATAGAAGTCCCCTTTGCCAATTTTGAACTCGGGGAAGGGTCTGAAATAATCCTGTACCAGGCTGTCAATAGAATCAATACAGGTAAGCCACTTTTAGCTATTCAACAAGTCTCAAATAATAAATTCGGAATGCTTTTGGGCGATGGCTTATGGGCCTGGAGAATGCACGAATATTCTATAAACGAAAATTTTGAATTTACTGATGCACTTATTAATAAAATGGTTCAATTTCTTTCTCTAAAGGAAGACAAGCGCAAATTTAGAATCAGAATAAAAAATGAAGACGATCTTTATGAAAGCAATACGGTGTTTTTTGAATCGGAAATATACAATGATATATTCGAGCCCATATTTGGGAATAAGATTCAAATGAAAGTCAGAAACGAATCAGGTGCAGTAACAGAATATAATTTCACAAATAGCAAAGACCGGGAATTTGGTATTAAAGGGCTTGAGCCCGGTATATATAGCTATAATGCCAATACTGAAGTAGATAATAAAAACTACCAAGTGAAAGGTCAGTTTTCAATTCGAAAAATGGAACTTGAATTATTAAGTTCACAGGCTGATTTTAATTTATTGAAACGATTGGCAGAAAGCAACGGCGGTGATTTTTTCACAAGTATAAATGAAGAAAATATTGATCAAATTCTTGGGAATGAAAGCAAAGGAATAATCCATAGCAGGGAAGTCAATATCGATTTCATATCTTTATATTGGATATTCTTTGTTGGATTATTACTGATTACAATCGAATGGTTCATCAGAAAATATTCGGGAACTTACTAGAATGAGATATTTGCTGATTATATTTTTCTTGCTGGGCACTCGGGTTTTTGCACAAATTTCCGAAAAAAGCTCACCACTTTCTTTTGATAATGTGCTTCAAGAAAAAGTGAATAGCATTGAGCTTCCAAAAGTCAATGTTGAAAGATTGTTGCTTGAGGACAGCCTTGATCAATTGCGCAATCGCCCGATGCGTTTTGGAAAAGCTCATGAAGTTTCTATTTCCATTGCTAATTCTTCTACTAAAGAAATTATTAATGATGAAACAAAAGTGTGGAGACTCGAGCTCCTTTGTCCAGAGGCGTTCAGCATTAATTTGATATACAGTGATTTCAGGATTCCAAAAGGTGGTAAATTATTTTTATACAATAAAGACCGCAGCTATCTTTTAGGTGCTTTTACTTCTTCAAACAATACTGATGAAAACCCTGAATTTGCCACAGGTTTAATCCCAGGTGAAAAACTGGTTTTAGAATACAATTCACCAATCTCCTCGCCGGATCCCAAAATTGAAATCAGCAGTGTGATTCACGGATATAAGAATTTCTTCCTCTTTGGTGATTCAGGACCATGTAATAATAATGTTAATTGTCCTGAGGGATTAGATTGGGTCGATCAAACAAACAGCGTTGCCATGATAGTTCTGGCTGGTGGAACACGCTGGTGTAGTGGTGCTATGATTAATAATACCTGTGAAGATGGAACACCATATTTTTTAACAGCAAATCATTGTCTGACAGGCGCCGGGGTCAGTAACTGGATGTTTTACTTTAATTATCAAAGTCCTAGCTGTGCCAATATCGACGGGCCAACCAATCAAATTGTAAGTGGCGCCAGTTTGGTAGCGACATCCGCAACTAGTGATTTTGCCCTTCTGGAATTAGATAGCAGGCCACCTCTGGCATACAACGTGTTTTATTCAGGATGGTCAAATATAAATACAAGTACAGATACAGCTGTTGCTATTCATCATCCCAGCGGAGATATAAAAAAAATAAGTTTTTCTTATCAAAGTACAGAATCTACGGACTACCTTTCATCAAACATAGATACCAATGAAACGCATTGGCGCATCCCCGCATGGGACGACGGGACCACAGAAGGGGGCTCATCCGGATCTCCGCTTTTTAATACCGACAAGCAGATTGTAGGCCAACTTCATGGAGGATATGCTTCATGCACAAATATTACCAGCGACTGGTATGGGAAGTTTTCGTACAGCTGGGTAAAAGGAAGTAATAGTTCAGCACGTCTCTCAGATTGGTTAGATCCTTCTCAGGGGCCAAATGACACGCTAGGTGGAAACTATTTTACTTTTACACCCACACTTGAAGCTTCTATAGGGAAAATAAGTTCTCCCGATGAAAACTCTTGTTATCGCATACAGGTGCCTCAAATTAGCATTAGAAATAAGGGCACTGATACCATTGCATCCCTGGAATTATCCTGGGAAATCCAAGGGCAATCACCGGATACACTGGCATGGACGGGAATACTCTTACCGGGACTGGAAGCAATCATTCAATTAGATACCATCAACTTTTTACCGGGGAATTATACCCTGATTGGTGAAATATTAACAGTCAACGGGCAAGCCGATTATAATCAATGTAATAATTTGAAATCTAAATCCTTCTCAATTATTGATGGAAATGAAGTGACTTTTAAAATGTTTGCCGATAATTGGCCGGAAGAACTTAATCTGGAAATTGCTGACACAAATGGACTTGTACTTTTTAATGAAGCCAGTTTTCAAGCCAATGTCCTGGATTCTTTTTTATTTTGTTTGAGTCCCGGTTGTTATGATTTTACTGTTTATGACAGTTGGGGTGATGGCCTAACCGGTGGGGGTTTTTTCAATATTGAATTTAACGATTCCATTTATTTCACAGCATCGGGTGCCTTTGGAAATTGTACGGGATCCCAAATGCCAAATGGTTGTTCTGTAACATACAGGTTATGTTTAGATACAAATACAGTGTTGCAAATACCGATTGCTAATTTTCAAGTATCAGATACCTTATTTAATACAGGAGATACGGTTTTTATTCAAGATTTTTCAGGCAATTTCCCTGACACCTGGGAGTGGCTGCTAAGTTCTGATTCTTCTTCCTCTAATTTTACCTCGCAAAATGTTGAATTTGTTCTTCAGACCGAAGGTTGGTATGATATAAGTTTAAAAGTTTCTAATGTATTTGGCTCAGATAGTATTTATGTGGACAGGGCATTCAGAGTTGAAAAATCGTCGAGCTTAAATTCATTTGAGATTGCCAGCAAAATAAAAATCTTCCCAAATCCTGCGAGAGAAATTTTAAATATTAAAAATTACAACAATGAAGAATTATTAATTCAACTGTTGAATGTAGAGGGACAATTATTAAAAAATGTTATCAGTAATGCTACTATGATTAGTATTGATATCTCATCTTTACCCAATGGTATTTATATTTTGAAATTCTCTACCAATACAAATTCAGACACAAGAAAAATAATAATTGAATAAAAAAGCCCTGAAAAAATCAGGGCTTCATACTATTCTTTTGGTTGTTCCTTTTTCTTCTTTTTCTTGATCTTAATTGTAAGGTTTTCAGCACCTTCTTTATAATCAGCAGATAAGATATCGCCTTCATTTATATCGCCTTTCAGTATCTCTTCAGCAATTGCATCTTCAAGATATTTCTGAATAGCTCTATTTAAAGGCCGAGCTCCAAACTGTGGATCGTATCCTTTTTCAGATAAAAACTCTTTGGCTTTAACCGTTAATTCAACACCATACCCCATGGCATCTATCCTATTGAATACCGTTTCTAAAGCATTATCAATAATTCTGAATATATGCTCTTTTTCCAGTGAATTAAAGACAATTATATCGTCAAGCCTATTGATAAACTCCGGGGAAAAAGTTTTCTTCAAGGCTTTCTGTATGGTTCCTTTTACAATATCATCCTGGTTCGATTGTCTGGATTGTGTATTAAATCCAATGCCCATACCAAAATCTTTGAGATCCCTTACTCCAATGTTAGAAGTCATGATGATCACCGTATTTCTAAAATCTACTCTCCTTCCGAGTCCATCTGTAAGTATGCCATCATCCAGCACTTGCAATAAAATATTAAAGACATCTGGATGGGCTTTTTCAATTTCATCCAATAAGACAACCGAATAAGGCTTCCTTCTTACTTTTTCTGTTAATTGACCGCCTTCTTCATATCCCACATATCCCGGAGGTGCTCCGACAAGTCGCGATACAGAGAATTTCTCCATGTATTCGCTCATATCTATTCGCACAAGCGAATCTTCCTTATCAAACAAATAAGTAGACAGGACTTTTGCCAGTTCTGTTTTACCAACACCGGTTGGCCCTAAAAATATAAATGAACCAATTGGTTTTTTCGGATCTTTAAGACCTACTCTTGTTCTTTGAATTGCCTTAGTCAGTTTTCTAATTGCCTCTTCCTGCCCGATAACCTTACCCGAGAG